>NZ_JAKIKY010000007.1 GCF_023349185.1 Shewanella aquimarina
CAGGCACTGTAAAACAGCGCAAGATAGGTTGTCTGTTTGGGTTAAAACGCTCATCGAACGGCGAGGCAGTCACAAGTCAGCAGTCGCACTGGCCAACAAGTTAGCAAGAACGGTTTGGGCCATTCTATTTAAGAAAACAGAGTTCAGAGCTGTTTAAATTTAAAGTTTAGAGTAAAGCAAACCATGTACTGCTAAAAAGTAATGTAACAACAGATAATACCGGCCTCTACAACCCCTGAGAGAATCCATGAACCAAAGAGTTCGGACGGACGGTTAAGGCGTAGAGGCGCGGTTCTCATTAAGGCCAGAGCACAAAGATGCTCATAAACAGGTCGGATATACGGATGCAGTAATATCTTTTGTTACTAACAAATTAGCTATTGAATCTATCGAGGTGTCCATATATGGATTCACGGCGTGTAGCAGATGTATCTGCACATCAGCGAGCCGCAGGCTATAAGCATCAATGAAGGTACGACCTTCAAACGTACTTAATCAATCACCAACGAGGTCAAACGTTAAACCACCAAAAAACCAGCCTGGTTTTCCCCAGGCAAAAAAAAGCGCTTTAACTCTCACTCAAAGCTAAAGCGCCAATCACAAGCCAAATTGTACGGCTCAGAGAATGAGCCGGTTCAGACTTAAGCCTCGAAGCTGTTTAATATCCCGAGCGCCGCGTCGCGGCCCTCGGCGATGGCGGTGACCACAAGGTCTGAGCCGCGCACCATGTCGCCACCGGCGAACACTTTAGGGTTGCTGGTCTGGAAGGGGTTATCGGCCACCTTTGGCGCCACCACGCGGCCCCATTGGTCTAACTCTATGCCATAGTCGCCAAACCACTTGGCGGGGCTCGGCTGGAAGCCGAAGGCGATGATGATGGCATCGGCCTCGATCAACTGTTCGCTGCCCTCGATAGGCTCTGGACGGCGACGACCCGAGTCGTCCGGTGCGCCCAGGGCGGTCTCGACACATTCGATGCCGCTGACCGCGCCGTCACTGGTCTTGATGGCCGTCGGCTGACGGTTGAACAGGAAGTTGACTCCCTCTTCGCGGGCGTTTTGCACCTCGCGGCGCGAGCCCGGCATATTGGCCTCGTCGCGGCGATAGACACAGGTCACCTCGCTGGCGCCCTGCCTGACGGCGGTGCGCACACAGTCCATGGCGGTATCGCCGCCCCCGAGTACCACCACCTTCTGACCGGCGAGGCTCAGGTAAGGGGTCTCTTCGTCTGTGGTGCCCATGACGTTATGGGTGTTACCAATCAGGTAGGGCAGGGCCTGATAGACGCCCTTGGCATCTTCGTTTTCCAGTCCGGCCTTCATCGGGGTGTAGGTGCCCATTCCGAGGAAGACGGCGTCATAGTCGGCCAGCAGGGTGTCGAAGCTGATATCTTGGCCTACGGTCACGCCCAGCTTGAACTCTATGCCCATGCCTTCCATGACGGTGCGGCGGATCTCCATGACAGACTTATCCAGCTTGAAGGCGGGAATGCCATAGGTGAGCAGGCCGCCAATCTGAGGATGCTTGTCGAACACCACCGCCTTGACGCCATTGCGGGCGAGGATGTCGGCGCAGCCAAGGCCAGCAGGGCCCGCGCCTATGATGGCGACGCGTTCCTGACGCTTGACCACCTTGCTCATGTCAGGGCGCCAGCCCTGGGCGATGGCGGTGTCGGTAATGTATTTCTCCACGTTGCCTATGGTGACGGCGCCAAAGTCGTCGTTGAGGGTACAGGCGCCTTCACATAGCCTGTCCTGGGGACAGACGCGGCCACAGATCTCAGGCAGTGTGTTGGTCTCATGGACCAGCTCGGCCGCCTCGAGTATGCGTCCCTGTTTGGCCAGCTTCAGCCAGTTGGGGATATAGTTGTGCAGCGGACATTTCCACTCACAGTAGGGGTTACCACAGTCTAGGCAGCGGTCTGCCTGCTCGTTGACCTGGGGCTGTGCAAAGGGCTGATAGATCTCGATAAACTGCGTGGCGCGATGCTTGGCGTCATGCTTGGTCGGATCCTTACGGCCTACTTCGATAAATTGAAAATCGTTACTCATGGCCATTACCCCGCTACCACTGCTAATGCAGGTTCAGTTTGTTCCAGACGCAGGAGATCATCGAGCGCCACATTCTTAGGCTTGACCAGGACGAAACAATCGATCCAGTTTTCAAAATCGTTTAACAACATCTTGGCGTGCTCGCTGCCGGTCTCGGCCACGTGCTCTTCGATCAGCCCCTTGAGGTGCTGTTGCTGTATCGGCGCCGTCACCTTCTGCATATCCACCATCTCGGTATTGAGGCGACGGTTGAAGTGGCCGAAGCGGTCGAACACATAGGCGAAGCCGCCCGTCATGCCGGCGCCGAAATTAACGCCCGTCTTACCCAGCACCACCACTATGCCGCCTGTCATGTATTCGCAGCCGTTATCGCCCAGGCCTTCGACCACGGCGATGGCGCCCGAGTTACGCACGGCGAAACGCTCGCCCGCCTGACCCGCCGCAAACAGCTTACCGCTGCTGGCACCATAGAGGCAGGTGTTGCCCAGGATGACGCTCTTCTCGCTCTGGAACATGCTGCCCACAGGCGGATAGAGGGTGATCTTGCCGCCCGACATGCCTTTACCCACATAGTCGTTGGCATCGCCGCACAGATCCAGTGACAGGCCTGGGGCGTTCCACACGCCGAAGCTCTGACCCGCGCTGCCGCTGAAGTTAAGCTGAATCGGCGCCTTGGCTCCCTGACGACCGACTTTGGTGGCAATGTAGCCAGACAGCGCGGCGCCTACCGAGCGGTCGGTGTTGTTGATCTCAAAGCGTGCAGTCAGTGACTCGCCCTGATCGACGGCCGCGTGGCAGTGGCTCAAAATTTTCTGGTTAAGCTCGCCCTTGTCGTCGGTCGGGTTGGTCTCGCGCCAGGTCAGCGCGCAGCCCTCTGGTACCTCTGGTTTGTAGAGGATGGCGGACAGATCCAGCTGCTGCTGCTTGTCTGTGGCGCCTTCCAGCGCAGCGAGCCAGTCGCTGCGACCCACTAGCTGTTCGAACTCGGTCACGCCCAGGGCGGCCATCCACTCGCGGATCTCGCGGGCCATAAACTCGAAGTAGGTCATCACGCGCTCGGGCAGGCCGTGGTAGTGATTGTCCCTCAGCTGCTTGTTCTGGGTCGCCACGCCTGTGGCGCAGTTGTTCAGGTGGCAGATACGTAGGTATTTACAACCCAGGGCGATCATAGGCACGGTACCGAAGCCGAAGCTCTCGGCGCCCAACAGAGCCGCCTTTATCACGTCTGTACCCGTCTTGAGGCCACCGTCCACCTGCAGGCGGATCTTGTGGCGCAGGCCGTTGGCGACCAGCGACTGATGCACCTCAGCCAGACCCAGCTCCCAGGGGCTACCGGCATATTTCACCGAGGTGATAGGGCTGGCGCCCGTGCCACCATCGTAGCCAGAGATGGTGATCATGTCGGCATAGGCCTTGGCCACGCCGGTGGCGATGGTGCCGACGCCTGGCTCGGATACCAGCTTGACCGAGATCATCGCCTTGGGGTTAATCTGCTTGAGGTCGAAGATCAGCTGAGCCAAGTCTTCGATGGAGTAGATATCATGGTGTGGCGGTGGCGAGATCAGGGTGACGCCTGGGCGCGCGTTACGCAGCGCGGCGATCTCTACACTCACCTTGTCGCCAGGCAGCTGACCGCCTTCGCCGGGCTTGGCGCCCTGGGCGACCTTGATCTGCAGCACCTCGGCGTTCACCAGATAGTGCGCCGTGACGCCGAAGCGGCCCGAGGCGATCTGCTTGATGGCCGAGTTACGCTCAGAGTTGAAGCGGCGCGGATCTTCCCCGCCTTCGCCCGAGTTGGAGCGACCACCCAGGCGGTTCATGGCCACGGCCAGCGCCTCGTGGGCCTCTGGGCTGAGGGCACCAATGCTCATGGCGGCGCTGTCGAATCTTGGATAGAGAGTGGCGGCGGCCTCGACCTTGTCGAGCTCGACAGCCTGTTTGTCACCCTTGACGGTGAAGAGATCCCTCAGGGTCGCTACGGGTCTGTCGTCCACCAACTCGGTGAAGCGCTTGTAGACGCCATAGTCCTGATCGCGCAGGCTCTGCTGCAGCGTGTTAACCACATCCGGGTTGAAGCAGTGGTACTCACCGCCTTCCACATATTTCAGCAGGCCGCCCTGAGGCAGGGGTTGATGGGCCTGGAAGGCAAGTTTCTGCAGCGTCTGTTGATCTTTCTCCAGCAGGGCGAAGCTTGCGCCTTCGATGCGGCTGACCACCCCCTTGAAGCAGAGCTCGACCACCGCAGATGACAGGCCGATGGCTTCGAACTGCTGACTACAGCGGTAGGAGGCCACGGTACTGATCCCCATCTTAGACATGATCTTACGCAGCCCCTTGTCGATGCCCTGACGGAAGTTGAGCATCAGCTGCTGGGTCTCGCGTACGCCATGACGGCTGGCCAGCGCCGAGATGCTCTCGTAGGCCAGATAAGGGTAGATGGCGGTGGCGCCAAAGCCCAGCAGCACGGCGAAGTGGTGCGGATCTCTGGCCGAGGCGGTCTCGACTATGATGTTGGTGTCACATCTCAGGCTCTTGTCGACCAGGACGCGCTGCACAGCGCCCACGGCCATGGCGGCGGGGATCACCTGCTTGCTCTTGTCGGTGGCCCTGTCGGAGAGGATAAGCAGGGTCGTGCCGGTGCGCGCCAGGCGCTCGGCCTCGTCGCACACGCGGCGAATGGCTGCCTCTAAGCCTTCGCTAAGGTCATAATTGAGATCCACAGTGTTGGCGCGGTAGTAGGTCGAATCCAGCGCCAGCAGCTGGTTGAAGTCGCTGTAGAGCAGGATCGGCGAGTTAAACATTACGCGGTAGGCGTGGCCCGTGGTCTCGTTAAAGAGGTTCTGCTCGCGGCCGACGCAGGTGGCCAGCGACATTACATGCTTCTCGCGCAGCGGATCGATAGGTGGGTTGGTCACCTGGGCAAATTTCTGCCTGAAATAGTCGTAAAGCGTGCGGGATTTCTTCGACAGCACGGCCATAGGCGTATCGTCGCCCATGGAGCCCGTGGCTTCCTCGCCTTTCTCGGCCAGCACCCAGATCACCTGTTCCAGCTCCTCGCGGGAGTAGCCAAACTGCTTCTGGTATTGCAGCAGAGTGTCGGCGGAGAACTCGCATACGCCCTGGGCCTCGCTCGGCATCTGCTCGGCGGGGATCAGGGTATGACTGTTCTTGGCCATCCACTCCTTGTAGGGGTGACGACGCTTAAGATCGTTATCGATTTCAAACGAGGAGTAGAGCTGACCGTTGAGGGTGTCGAGCACCAGTAGCTCACCGGGGCCGACACGCCCCTTCTCGACCACCTCGTCCGGGGCATAGTCCCAGATGCCGATCTCTGAGGCCAGGGTCAGGATGCGGTCTTTGGTGATCACATAGCGTGATGGGCGCAGGCCGTTACGGTCCACCGCGCAGGCCACGTGACGGCCGTTGGTCATTACGATACCGGCTGGGCCGTCCCAGGGCTCCATATGCATGGAGTTGAAGTCGTAGAAGGCCTTCAGCTCGTCGTCCATCTCTGGATTACTCTGCCACGCGGGTGGAATGAGCAGACGCATGGCGCGGTAGAGGTCCATGCCGCCGGCGAGCAGCATCTCCAGCATGTTATCGAGCGAAGAGGAGTCTGAGCCACTCTCGTTGACGAAGGGGGCTGCCTGCTGTAGGTCTGGCAGCAGGGGCGCATTAAATTTGTAGGCGCGGGCACGGGCCCACTGACGGTTACCCGTGATGGTGTTGATCTCACCGTTGTGGGCGAGATAACGGAACGGCTGTGCTAGCGGCCATTTGGGCGAAGTGTTGGTTGAGAAGCGCTGGTGGAACAGACAGATAGCGCTTTGCAGGCGTATGTCGGCCAGATCCGGATAGAAGGCCGGCAGATCGGCGGGCATCATCAGACCCTTGTAGACGATCACCTGACCAGAGAGGCTGGCGACATAGAAGTCTTCGCAGTCAGTTATCTGCTGCTCGAGGCGGCGACGGGCCATATAGAGGCGACGCTCGAGATCTTTCTCACGCCAGCCAATGGGCGAGTTGATCAGCACCTGCCAGATCTTAGGCTGGCTGGCCTGACCTATGGGGCCGAGTACCTCAGGGTTGACCGGGACTTCGCGCCAACCGGCGACACTCAGGGTCTCTTTTTCAAGCTCTCGCTCCAGGGTGCGCTTGGTGTGGTCTGCCTTGGCCTCATCTTGGCTTAAGAACAGCATGCCCACGGCAAATTTACGGCTCAGGTGCCAGTCGTTCTCACTGGCCACGGCTTCGAAGAATTTAATGGGGAGTTGCATAAGTAGGCCACAACCATCGCCGGTACGACCATCGGCGGCAATACCACCACGGTGTTTCATGCGATCTAGGCCATGAATGGCTGTGCGTACAATTCTATGGCTGGCTTCGCCATCCATTTGGGCGATTAAGCCAAAACCACAGTTATCCCGTTCAAAACTGGGGTGATACAAGCTCATATAAAAACTCCCTAATACTAACCAATACATCGTCGGGGAAATTCAAGCGATTGATGTGCACCCGAACCATCCAAATTAACTTTTGCCTAGTAAAAGGTCAATTCAAATTTGTGCATAAAGCATGACTAGGGGAGGGCGTTTAATACGGTTTATATTTTAACCTTACGTTAACGTCAACTGTGAAATTTGATGTATAACATTATGAATAAAAAGAATTTTGAATATGTGGCTGAATCTTTTTTACTAAAATGTAACAAAAAGGACTATTGTCTTTTAATCTAAAAAAGTGATTTTTATTGCATGTACAGTGAATTATTTAACAAATCTTAGACCAATGTATTAGCCAATACTGTGCTGTATCGCTAAGTTTGCGCTTGCTTTGTGACTTAGGACGTCGAGAAAGGGACGAAAAATTGATGTAGCACCAAGAATGGCGCTATCAAGCCAGTTACAATCCACGCCCTTTAAATGAGCGAGAGAGCACCCCGTGGGACTGGATAGTCACGTCAATACCTTTGGTCTGCATTGCAAGCATAAGTACGGTCAGCGGCTCAAGAAGCTGACCCTGGACGCCAAGTTTACCTGCCCCAACCGTGACGGCAGCCTGGGGCGTGGCGGCTGCACCTTCTGTAATGTGGCCTCGTTCAGCCACGAGCACGGCACGGTAGACAGCATCGCCGTGCAGCTGGCCAATGGCCGGGAGCGTGCTCAGGGAAAATCCACTAAGTTCATCGCCTATTTTCAGGCCTACACCAGCACCTATGATGAGTACCGCCTGCTCAAGCAGCGCTATGATGAGGCGGTGGCCGACAGTGACATCGTCGGCCTGTGTGTCGGCACCCGCCCCGATTGTGTCAGTGATGAAGTGATCGAATTGCTGGCGGGTTATCAGGCCCGTGGCCTGGAGGTCTGGCTAGAACTTGGCCTGCAAAGCGCCAACCTTGAGACGCTTAAGCGGATCAACCGCGGACATGGTTTCGAGGAGTATAAGGATACTGTCATTCGCGCGAGGCAAGCGGGACTCAAGGTGTGTACCCACCTTATTTTGGGGCTGCCCGGTGAGACACATGAAGACTTTTTGGCCAGCCACAGGGCGGTGCTCGATGTCGGGGTCGATGGGCTCAAAATTCATCCACTGCATATCGTCGAGGGCAGTACCATGGCCAAGGCTTGGCGGGCCGGACGCATGAGTTTATTGACCCAGGAAGCCTACGCCGAGAGTGTCGGCGAACTGATTCGGCTAACGCCTAAAGAGGTGATATTTCATCGTGTTACCGCCTATGCCAAGAAACCTATGCTGTTGGCCCCCGACTGGTGTGCCTTTCGCTGGGAGGGGCTGGTGGCCATAGTTCAGAATCTGGAACGCCTCGGCGGACAGGGTCATTATTTGACCGATTCGGCAGGTAATCAAATGTCGATTTAGGGGCAAAAAACGTGAAGAATTGAGCAATTAATTTAACGCATGGTTAATGGAAGGTTAAATAAGGAGGTATTTAACTTGCATATGCTTCAATTAGTTGCGCCCGCCATTCTAGGCGCTATTATGGGGTGAATTTTATTCTTGTCCCGTCAGCTTTTTTCGAGAGGTGCCTTAAGATGGCAACAGCCGAGTTAGAATCAATATTGGATCTCAACACACTTGAGCAGTACTGCAGCGCTATCGGTGCAGGCACTCTGCTAAAGAGTGTCGTCTTGTTTGAACAGTTGATGCCTGAGTATGTTGGCAACCTGGTTAACGCTAAGGAAGCACAAGACAAAGATACCTTATGTTCTGAGGCGCACAAATTCAAAGGCGCTGCCGGTTCTGTGGGACTGAAACGCATCCAGCAGTATGCCCAGTTGCTGCAACATGGCGAGGCGACCGAGTGGCCTGCGGAGCACGCCAACTGGCTGCAGGTGATCGTGGACAATGCCAGCAAAGATCTGGCCGAGCTGAAGGCTTATCTGGAATCTAAGGCCTAATAGGTCAGAGCCAGTAAGGCAAAGCCTGTACGCTAAAGCCTGTACATAAAAGCTAGCCAAATTTGATAGCGCCCTCGATGAAATATCATCGGGGGCGTTTTTGTATGCGCACTATTTGCACGCTTTTGGGCAGCGTCTCACACTTCTGGCATAAGAGAGGGTTAATCCTGGGGTGGCTTGTGCTAGAGTTAGATTGAGTAATTGAATGTAAATGGAAGTTGGTAATCGATTTTATGAAACATCTGCCGAGCCTCAAAAACCTTTACTATCTGGTCAATCTCTATCAGGAACAGAACTTTAATCGCGCGGCCAAGTTGTGCCACGTGAGCCAGTCGACCCTGTCGAGCGGGATTCAAAACCTGGAGGAACAGCTGGGTCATCAGCTGATCGAGCGTGATCACAAGTCCTTCATCTTCACCGCCATCGGCGAGGAGGTGGTGCAGCGCTCGCGCAAGTTGCTCACCGACGTCGACGATCTGGTGGAGCTGGTTAAGCATCAGGGCCAGCCTATGACGGGGGATATTCGCCTGGGCTGTATTCCCACCATTGCGCCGTTTCTGCTGAGCCGGGTGGTGAAACTCTGTCAGCAGGAATACCCCGAACTGACGTTGTTTCTGAAGGAAGATACCACGGAGCGACTTTTGGACGCCCTGGGTAAGGGCGAGCTGGATCTCTTGCTCCTGGCCCTGCCGGCCGACACCAGTGGCTATCACAGCATGAAGGTGGGAATCGATCCCTTTAAGCTGGTGATGCACAAGGAGCTCAGCAGCGAGGTGCGCCAGCCTATCGATTACAAGGCCCTGCCCGATGAGAGCATCTTCCTGTTGCAGTCGGAGCACTGTATTACCGGCCATGCCATCAGCGCCTGCCGTCTGGCCGACAGCGACAAGATCAATCCGTTCGCGGCGACGAGTCTGCACACCCTGGTGCAGATGGTGAACAGTAAGTTGGGGACGACTTTCTTGCCGCAGATGGCGATCGATGCCGGGATTCTAAACGATACCGAGCTGACGGCCTTAACGCCGCCGGGTGAGGCGCCTTACCGGGATATCGGCCTGGTCTGGCGTCAGACATCCAGCCGTATCATGACCTTCAGAACCTTAGGCAAGGCGATTCAAAGCTTGTTGGAGCAGGGGCAAGGCTAACTAAAGTTAGCTGTTGTTGCCCTTGGGGGAAACGCCATAAACCTCGATAGAGTGTTGTTTCCCCTTGAGTTTTATCGGACCGAGATTGGTAAAGTCGTAATTGCTGTCGCTGGTGTCGATCAACGACTGCAAGGAGCCTGAGATCAACATCCGCTGTCCGAGCGGGTTACATTGATCCTGGAGTCTCGCCAGGGTATTGAGCACGTCGCTGAAGAAGCTGATCTCTTGTTTCTGCACCCCAACCACAGCCGCAACCACCTGTCCACAGTGGGCCGCCGCCTTGAACTTAGGCACGAAGCCATACTGCTCTTCGAAGTACTTACGCTGCCAGTTTAGCTGCTGGCTAAATTCATAATAAATATTGAAGCTGCGGTCTTCGATGATGCCGTTTTCCAGCGGCCAGTGGATCAGCACGGCGTCGCCCATGTAGCGGTAGATCTCGGCGTCGTTGTTGACCACGGTATCCGACAATAAGCTGAAGCAGTCCTGGATCAGGCGGCTGAAGCGATAGTCGCCGAGGGATTCTGCGTGGGTGGTCGAGGCGACCATGTCCAGATAGAGAAACAGGCGCTGCTCATATCTGGGTCTGTGATATTTGCCCAGGCCGATATTGAACAGAATGCGTGGTCCGACTAACAGGGCCATCTGTTCGATGAAGGCCAGGCCGACACGCACCACCACCAGGTAGATGATCAGGGCCTGGAATGAGGGACTGTAAAGAATATGGGCGGTCAACATCTGCCTGAGTGTCGACATGTGATTCTCTATGGCCCACATGTTGAGGAATTGGGTCATGTAGGCGAGTGTGGTCGCGCCCAGCAGCAGGAAGAGTCCCTTGAAGATCACCGAAAAGAGATAGGGCAGGCGGTTGATGGCGCTAAAGTCGGCGATCAGGTTCGACATCCAGTGCAGGCTACCAAAGATGAACCCCATATAGATCGCCAGGGTCGCGAGATCGGCAGTGCCTACCGCCCATTGGGGCAGCTCTGGTGTTTGCGCATAGCGGAAAAACACAAAGGCCGCCATGGCAATAGCCCAAGCGAAAATGGCAAATATGAGCTTCTTTGCTTGAATGCGTGCTCTCACGGTGACAGAAAATTCCTAAATGCTGCACAAATCTCAGGATGCGCTAGTGTATAGAAAACACCCCTACTATTTCCAGTGATATTTGTGATCTAAGTCAAATGAAGTCTAGATGTGCCAAAAAAGCGACAAATTTATGTTGAACACTTGTTAAGTGACCGTGGTGATTGTTTTTTTCTTGTGGGATGCTGACAGAAAAAACTCTAGTTTGTCGATTATCTAAAAGTCTAAAGTGTGAGAAATAATCCTTAGCTCTCACTCCTTTTAACTAGGACCTGTTGATCTTTCGCGTTCATTTTTGCAGCATTCTGTATCGCTTTTATACAAGGCAGAGCGATTGTAATGTGGTGTGCTACATCAATGAGCGATAACGCAGTAGAAAAATGATACAGACGCTGCCCGCAGGGTTCGTCTTGAGCACGTTCAACTCTTTGTTACTCGGCTTTTATATAGAATAACTATACTTCAAGCCTCATGCCGCGATTTGAACGTGCTCAATTAGAACGAAAATTGTTCTCAAAAGGTCAATAGGCCCTCGAAGTGAGATAGCGGCTCAGGATCTGCTGAGTGAAGGGGATCTTGAGATAGAAACCTCTGGGATTGGTGAGCTTGATCTGGCCATCTTGGGATATGCTCTGGGTCAGCGCACGGCTGTTGGCGCCCTTGGGTCTGAGCTGCAATACCTCGCCGTGACGGGCGGTGATTTGCTCGACCTTGCCTAGGGCGATGAGCTCCATGATCTCTTCCCAATCCTGGCGTATCTGCGCCATCTCACTCTCGCTCGGCGTCCAGAGAATAGGAAAGCCGATGCGCCGCTCGCCGATTGGCTTGTGGCGAATACCTTCCACCGGGATCCACAGCACTCGCTGCAGCTTATGGTACACCAGACTCTCTTGCCACCTGAGTCCGTTGATATTCATCAGGGGGGCGACGGTGACATAGGTGGTCTCGAGTGGCTTACCCGACTCATCCACGGGAATGGTCTTCAGCTCGACGCCCAGATGAAGAAAGTCCTGCTCCGGCTTAGAGCCAGCGGTGGCGCCCAGTTCGAGTTCGATCAGCTGACCTATCCAGCCCTTGTCCCGTTTGAGGTTATTAGGCACGGTGACACCGTGGAGTTCGGCCAGTTGGCCCAGAGTGAGACCTGCCATCTCTTGGGCACGGTGCATCAACTCATCGATGGATTCGGGGGGGAGAATTTGACTCTTCATGGGGGGATTTTACCCGAGTTATGCACTTAATCAATCGAGGTTAAAAATTGTTCGATCTTTTTATGGTAGAGAGATCCTCGAGTATTTTTATATTAAGTGTATGAAAAAATGTGTTTTTACTCTCATATTCATCTATTCGATTCGCCAGTTATTTAAGTTACTCTGTGATTTCCCCACCCTTTCCAACACACTTATCCACAGATTTATTGGATAACTGGATAAGTCTGTTACGGGACAGAATAGAAAAACCCTTGTCAAGGGGATTTTGATGACATTTTTCCGCGGCAGGGGTCGATAAAACTATTTATCTGTGAATAACCTTTGGGGAGTTTATCTGGGTTTTCTGTTGACATCCTCTTTGATCGTTTTTTGTGCGATCTCTCGGTGTTAACAAATGGTCTTACCGTGTGAATAATTAATTTTCATTAAAATACATGTGCTTGCATGTTAAATGCAGGCTGGCATTTACCAGGCATTCGATCCATGATTTGGCCCAATTGACAATTTTAACTGAGTTTCAAACAGAGATATCCACAGATTTTGTGGATATCCTCAGTTTTATGTGCCGGCTTCTGTTGATAAAAATAAAAATTTTAGTTTTTTATCCAAGCAATATCTGTTAATGGGGAATTGCCGCCGACGCCGCTTTGTGAAACAATCGATTCATTAGAATATTTCATTTTGGAGTCCATGTGATTGATAGTGACGGCTTTCGTGCAAATGTAGGCATCATTATCTGTAATCGCTTTGGGCAGGTGATGTGGGCCAGACGATTTGGTCAACATTCCTGGCAATTTCCGCAAGGTGGTGTGGATGAAGGCGAAAGCGCCGAGCAAGCCATGTATCGGGAGTTGTATGAAGAAGTTGGGTTAAGGCCTGAGCATGTGCAAATTTTAACCTCAACTCGTTCCTGGTTGCGTTATAGATTACCAAAACGGTTAATTAGGCAAGACAGTAAACCCTTATGTATCGGACAGAAACAGAAGTGGTTTTTATTACAATTGAAGAGTCAGGAGTCTGCCATCAATCTGGCGGCGAGCGGCCACCCGGAGTTTGATGACTGGCGTTGGGTCAGTTACTGGTATCCGGTCAGACAGGTGGTATCCTTTAAAAGAGACGTGTACCGCAAGGTGATGAAAGAGTTTGCGCCGACGGCATTGCCGTTTCAGGCCCAGGAAAGCGGCCACAGTGGTAGAAGAAGAGGTCGCCGCCGATAGGATAAGGCGATAAGTATCAGAGGAGAGATAGGCTGTGTTAAAGACGCTCAGAGACATTACTCAGGCCGTAGCCGCAGCCGACGATCTTCAATCTGCCCTATCTTTGCTTGTTAGCCAGACCAAGTCGGCAATGGAAACCCAGTGTTGCTCCATCTATATCTTAGAAGAGCAGGAGCTGGTGCTGTCGGCCACCGACGGCCTCGATCCCAGAGCCGTGGGCAAGGTCAAGATGCCTATGAGCCAGGGCCTGGTTGGCCTGGTGGCCGAACGCGAAGAGCCGGTCAACCTGGCCGATGCCCAACAACACCCCAGATTTAAGCTATTTACCGAAGTCGACGAGGAAGATTTCCGTGCCTTTCTCGCCGTGCCCATCATCTATCAGAAATTAATCCTAGGTGTGCTGGTGGTGCAGCAGGCCGACGCGCGCCAGTTTAGTGAGGCCGAAGAGGCTTTCTTGATGACCCTAGCCGCCCAGCTGGCGGTTGCGGTGCGTGAGCAGCGTAAGAAGGCCGAGGTCAAATCGACGCCCAATAAGTGTGTCTACACGGGGACCTCGGCGGCCAGCGGCGTGGTGATCGCCCATGCCATGGTGCTGGGTGGCGAGATCCCCCTGGAGCAACAGGGACGTCGCACTCAAGAGGTAGATGACGAGCTGCTCGCCCTGAGTCAGGCCTTGGAGGCCTGTCGCAATACCCTGAGTGCCCTGTCTCAGCGCTTCGATGGCGAGAATGAGAAAGAGGTGCAATCTATCTTCTCCGCCTTGCAGCTGCTGCTGGACGACACCAGCCTGGGCGGTGAATATGTGCGGGAGATCCAGGCGGGCTGGACGGCTATCTCGGCGGTGAGCCGGGTGTCTCTGCGTTACATAGATCATTTCCAGCAGATGCAAGACCCCTATATGCAGGAGCGGGCCACGGATATTCGTGATCTGGGGCAGAGGGTGCTGCGCGAACTGATCGAGCCGCAGAAGATGCAGCTGGAGCTGGATGTGCCCGTGATCCTGGTGACCAAGGAAGCCACGGCGACCATGTTGGCGGAGTTTCCCCAGCACAAATTAGTCGGCATAGTCACAGAGCTGGGCGGGGTGAACTCGCACGCGGCCATTCTGGCCCGGGCCTTCGGTGTGCCCGCGGTAATCGGCGTCGAGGGGATCCTCAACGCGGGGATAGACGGTAAGCAGCTTATTTTGAATGCCAACCGTGGGCAGGTGCTGATCTCGCCCACACCGACCCTGATAGGCGAGTACCGCAGCCTGATCTCGGCGGAGAAGGCGCTGCAGAAACGCTATGCCGAAGAGCTTTCTAAGCCTGCGACTACCCTGGATGATCGGCGTATTCATCTCTACCTGAATGCTGGGCTGTTAAGCAGCCTGGCCTCTGAGATCGCAGAAGGCGCAGACGGTGTCGGCCTGTATCGCACCGAGATCCCCTTCATGTTGCAGACTCGCTTCCCCAGTGAGGCCGAGCAGGTAGAGGTCTATCGTCAGGTGCTGGACGCGGCGCTCGGTCGCCCCGTGGTGATGCGCACCCTGGATGTGGGAGGCGACAAGCCACTCTCCTATCTGCCTATCATAGAGGAGAATCCCTTCCTTGGTTGGCGCGGGATCCGCCTGACACTGGATCATCCCGAGCTGTTTCTGGTGCAGCTCAGAGCCATGCTCAATGCCTCAGGTGGCGGTGAGCAGCTGCATATCCTGCTGCCCATGGTCTGTTGTCTCGATGAGATAGATCAGGCGATCGCCTACCTGGAGCAGGCCTATCTCGAGGTGAAACAAGACGTGCATCCGGATCTGCAGCGGCCGAAGATAGGCATCATGCTGGAGGTGCCGGCGCTGCTGTTCCAGCTCGAAGAGGTGGCCAAGCGGGTCGACTTTATCTCTGTGGGCTCGAACGATCTGACCCAATATCTGTTGGCGGTGGATCGCAACAATCCCAGGGTCAGTACCCTGTACGACTCCTATCATCCGGGCATTTTACGGGCGCTGACCCAGGCGAGGCTGGCCTGCAGGGAATACCGACTGCCCATTAGCGTCTGCGGCGAGCTGGCCGGTGAACCCTTGGGAGTCTTGCTGCTGGTGGCCATGGGCTATACCCAGCTGAGCATGAACCAGGGGAGCCTGGCCAGAATCAATTATCTGATCCGCCGGGTGTCTTATCAGGATCTGAGCGAGCTGCTTGCTCAGGCGCTGTCCCTCAGCAACGGCTTCGAGGTGAGGGAGCTGCTCTCCCTTTATCTTAAAGAGAAGGGCCTCGATGAGTTCATCTAAGTGAGTTTCTCTCTGTGAGCGTTAGGCAATTTCAATCTGTCGGTAATTCCTTTAAGCTAATGCCTCCTTTCGCCACTGCCTTAGAGGTTTCATGTTCACCATAGTTGTCAGTTGTATTGCCCTCGGGGCCTTCATCGGCTTTATGGCGGGTCTGTTGGGCATAGGTGGTGGCGTGATAGCCGTTCCTGTCTTGCTGTTTCTTCTGCCCATGGCGGGCGTAGTGCCTGAACATCTTACCCATGTGGCCATTGCCACCTCGCTGGCGGCGATCATCTTAACCTCGCTCTCGTCGGCCCGGGCGCATCACGCCCGCGGCAATGTGCCCTGGCACCTACTGACCATTATGCTGCCCGGTTTAATCGTCGGCGCGCTGTCGGCTGGATTTATCTCGTCGCTGTTTTCTGCCCAGCTGCTCAAGCAGGTGTTTGCCGGTTTCGTGGTGCTGATGGCGCTGCAGATGGTGTTTCCTTTTAAGGCAGCCGAGGGGGAGCGTAGCCTGCCTGCGGCGCCCTATCTGTTTATCGCCGCCGGACTTATCGCCATCATCGCCGCATTAATGGGTATAGGTGGCGGCATCTTGCTGATTCCGTTTTTAAGTTGGTGTGGCGTGCAGATGCGTCACGCCATAGGTTTCTCCTCTGTGACCGGGTTGATGATAGCCCTGTTTGGGAGTCTGAGTTATGTCTTTGCGGGCTGGGGAACACAAGGGCTGCCCGAATATACCCTGGGCTATATCTATCTTCCTGCCCTGTTTGGCATCGTCTGTACCTCTATGTTGACGGCGCCACTGGGGGCGAAGGCGGCCAGTGTCTGGCCCACGGCGAGATTAAAGAAAATCTTCGCCGTCATGTTATTCTTTACCGGGATCAAGTTAGCCCTCACCTAGGGCCTGTTGATCTTTCAAGTTTAATTTTTGTTCAATCTAAACGCGTTTTGCGTGAGGCGAGAGCCATGAAGCATAGTTACTCTATGTGAATGGCGAACAACAAAGAAATCGTCTGGAACGATTTCTAACAGCATTGCTGACCGCTTGCGGTGAAAGGCAGGAAGCCTTTCATAAAGTGCAGCGCGCGTTTAGATGAACCCGTTGGGCAGCGTTTGTAGGCCATTTCTACGGCGTTATCGCCAGTTTGTGTAGAAGACTACACGACACAGGCTCTGCCTTGTATAAATCACCTTCAAACTGCTGCAAAAACAAACGGCAAAGATCAACAGGCCCTAGCGATGGGCGGCTAATGCGCGGCTAGGATTCGAATAAGGCAGGCGCCACGGGGCGCATCTAAGCAAAAATGATAAGTAGGATAAGATGAAACAGTATTTGGCATTATGTGAACGAATCATCAATGAGGGCGTCTGGGTTGAAAATGAGCGCACGGGAAAGCGCTGTTTAACCGTGATCAATGCCGATCTGGAATACGACGTGGCCGCAAACCAGTTTCCCCTGATCACCACGCGTAAGAGTTTTTGGAAGGGGGCGATTGCCGAGCTGCTGGGGTATCTCAGAGGCTATGACAATGCCGCCGATTTTCGAAAATTGGGTGCCAAGACCTGGGATGCCAATGCCAACGAGAACAACGCCTGGCTGAATAACCCACACCGTAAGGGCCATGACGATATGGGCCGAGTGTATGGGGTGCAGGGCAGGGCTTGGGCCAAGCCGGATGGTGGCACTGTGGATCAGCTGAGAAAGATCATCGATAACCTCTCTAGGGGGGTCGATGACCGCGGCGAGATCTTAAGCTTCTATAATCCTGGTGAGTTCCACATGGGCTGCCTACGTCCCTGCATGCATACCCATAATTTCTCTCTGCTGGGGGATACCCTGTACCTCAACAGTTTCCAGCGCTCCTGTGATGTCCCACTAGGGCTGAATTTTAATCAGGTGCAGGTGTTTGCCCTATTGGCGATTGTGGCGCAGATCACCGGCCACAAACCCGGTAAGGCCTATCATAAGATAGTCAATGCTCACATCTATGAAGACCAGCTCCCGCTGATGCAGGAGGTACAGCTTAAGCGTGAGCCGTTCCCGTCGCCTCAACTGCATATCAACCCTGATATCAAGTCGCTGGAAGATCTCGAAACCTGGGTGACCATGGATGATTTCGAGGTCACAGGCTATCAGCATCATGAGGCGATTCAGTATCCCTTCTCTGTCTAAGGGTCAATCTTAAGACTGAGGAATTTCTGAGGTAAAGCGCGGCGGGGTCTAGTTGAGTCGCCGCGTTTTATTAATCTATTCTGCATAAAAAATCTCCATTTTAAACTGAATCTGCCTGTGATCCCCATCACAGAAGGATTTAGCCGCCTCTTCCTCCAGTTAGCACTGCATGCTATTGATTACTTCCGATTGACTGACTACACTTAATACCTCGGAATTACCGATGTATAATGCCGATGCAAACGATTATTCAGCTAGGTTGCATTCCGCTAGACTCGATACATTAAGTGTTTTTGGAGTTTATTTATGGAAAAGGCGATTAGAAATTTTCTGAGCCAGGAATCGGCCGGTGGCATCTTATTGATGGCCGCCGTCATCTTGGCGATGATTATGGCGAACTCCCCGTTATCAGGCCTGTATCAAGGCTTCCTGCACACTGAGATGCAGGTGCGAGTGGGCAGTCTGGACATTGATAAGACGCTGATCCACTGGATTAACGACGGCCTGATGGCCCTGTTCTTCATGTTGATCGGTCTGGAAGTGAAGCGTGAACTGCTCGAAGGGGCGCTGTCGAGCCGCGAACAGGCGTCACTGCCGACCTTTGCCGCCATCGGTGGCATGATCTTCCCCGCGGCGATTTACTTGATCTTTAACTATTCTGACCCCTTGACTCAGGTGGGCTGGGCGATCCCGGCAGCGACCGATATTGCCTTCGCACTCGGTATCATGGCCTTGCTTGGCAGCCGGGTTCCGGTGGCGCTTAAGGTCTTCTTGCTGGCGCTGGCCATCATAGATGACTTGGGTGTGGTGGTGATAATTGCCATGTTCTATAGCACAGATCTCTCGGCCATTAGCCTGGTGGTTGCGGCGCTGGCGATTGTGGTCTTAGTGGGCCTGAATCGTAAAGGGGTTACCGCACTCGCACCTTATGGTGTCGTGGGTCTTATCCTGTGGATCGCCGTGCTTAAGTCTGGGGTGCACGCTACCCTGGCGGGGGTGATCATCGCCTTCTGTATCCCGCTTAGGGCCAAAGATGGTAGCTCGCCCTCTGAGCATTTAGAGCATAGTCTGCACCCATGGAGCACCTTCGTCATCCTGCCAATCTTTGCCTTTGCCAATGCCGGGGTCGACCTGTCGGGCATGAGCCTGGGGGAGCTGTTATCGCCCGTGCCTGTTGGTATTGCCCTAGGCCTGTTGCTGGGTAAGCCGCTCGGCGTGCTGTTATTTAGCTTCGTGGCGGTCAAGCTGAAGCTGGCTGCATTACCTGAGGGCATGGGCTGGCGTCATATCGCGCCAGTGGCCGTGATGTGTGGTATTGGCTTTACCATGTCGATGTTTATCTCATCCCTGGCCTTTATCGGCGATGGCGAGGTATACGGCGATTTGGCGAGGCTTGGTATTCTGACCGGGTCGATCATGTCGGCTGTGATAGGTTATTTTTGGTTATCTAAGGTGCTTCCAGAGAAAGGAGAAAATTCATGAAAAAACTCGTCGTGACACTCATGCTCTCATTCGGTTTAACCGGGGGCGCCTATGCCAGCCAGCTTGAGGCCTGCGATAAAGATATCAATAGCGTCACCTGTCAGCATTATCTCGAAGGGGTGGTAGACGGTGCCCTGATGTTTAAACCTAAGGCGATGGGCAAGCGCCTGGAGAGTAATGGTTATGAGTCCAGGGCACTCAAGTATCGTAGCGGTAAGCGCTTTGAGGAGGCTAACCGCACCTACTGCGAGGGGCGCCTGCCGGATCGTGACAGCCTGGTGCAGGGACTCTCCGAGGCCTTCGAGGCCGGTAAAGTGGACTCGATAGAGGCGCTGAGTGACATCATGTACAGCATGATGGATTGCCAACGCCTTAAATAATCAGGAGAGTCGCGAGTCTTGATGTCGCATCTGAATTACAACCATCTCTATTATTTCTGGATGGTGCACAAGAAGGGGTCGGTGGCCAAGGCCGCCGAAACCTTATGTTTGACGCCGCAGACGGTGACTGGGCAGATCCGCGTGTTGGAGCAGCGTCTCAACGGTACTCTGTTTAAGCGGGTGGGGCGTAACCTGGAGCCCACAGAGTTGGGCGAACTGGTGTTTCGCTACGCCGATAAGATGTTTAGCCTGAGCTACGAGATGTTAGATATCCTGAATTATCAAAAGGATAATAATATCTTGTTCGAGGTGGGGATCGCCGATGCGCTCTCCAAGGCCTTGGCCAGCCGGGTGCTGCTCTCTGTGGTGCCCAGTGACGGTTCTATGCATCTTGCCTGCTACGAGGCAACTCACGAGAGCCTGATGGAGCGCCTCAGGGAGCACAAGCTGGATATGATCTTGTCCGACTGCGCCGGTGAATCCCTCAAGTATCCGGAGATCTTATCGAAGAAGCTCGGTGAATGCGGCGTGGCGTTTTTCTCATCCACTACCTATGAGAAGCCGTTCCCCGCCTGTCTGGAGGAGGGCAAACTCTTGATCCCAGGCAAACGCACCTCGCTGGGTCAGCAGCTGCATCACTGGTTCGATGAGAATGGCCTGGATGTCACCATACTCGGTGAGTTTGACGATGCCGCCATGATGAAGGCATTTGGCTTCTTCAAGCAGGGGATCTTCGTGGCGCCCTCTATCTATAAGCAGGATATTCTCGCCCATGACATGCAGCTGCTCGGTGAGACGGATGATATCAAAGAGGTTTATCATGTGATGTTTGCCGAGCGGATGATTCAGCATCCTGCGGTAAAGTCCCTTTTGGAAACCGATTTTAGCGATCTCTTCGCCGGTAAGGATCTCGAGGTGGAGCGGCTATAAAACGGTGTGAAGCCGTCGGCCTAACTGGTACACTATCGCCAATCGAAAATAAGGGAGTAGTTGTGTGTCAGAGCCAATGAACATAGCCAGAGTAAGATGGGCGTGCCGACGGGGCATGTTAGAGCTTGATGTATTGTTTCAACCCTTTGTTGAGACTCAATATGAACAGCTGTCTTCAGACGACAAGACGGTTTTTGTTCGTCTGCTAGAGTGTGAAGATCCTGAGTTGTTTGCCTGGTTTATGGGCCATGAGGCCTGCCCAGATCCGCAGCTCGCCGAGATGGTGATCAAGGTTCGTGGCCGGGCGGCGCCATAACTTTCATCTGACAGCCTCCTTTGACCAGCGACTCTCGCTGGTCTGTTTCGCGGCCCTGTGCCTGAGTGCTTTTCTGGCCTGGCCGCCAATCTCCTCTTTCTGGTTTCTCACCCTCAAGTATGGCCTCTTGCTGGCCACTATCGTTTTCTTTCTCTATCAGTTTATTGCGCTAAGAAGTTGGTCTCTTGCCTTCTGGCTGGATGAATCGGGCAGGATAGGCCTTATCCATGACAGGTTGGTTAGTCAGCTTGAAGAGTCAAAAGTTGAAGAACCTGGTGAGGCAAGGCTGAGCTATCGCCGTGTCTGGGTCAGTCCCTTCATGGTGCTGTTCTGGTTATACGAGGGAGAGCAGAAACGCCTGGTTATCCTGTGGCGGGATATGTTTGACGACACAGGTTATCGACACCTGTGTCGTCTACTGCTGAGGTTTGGCTGACTCGCGGTGCCTCTATTGCTCAGGATGCAATATGGTTGGCAGTGGGTTATTGGTCTTGTTGGGATGGTCGATATTGTAATGCAGACCTCGGCTTTCCTTGCGCTCCATGGCGCAGCGGATGATCAGCTCGGCAACCTGTACCAGGTTACGCAGCTCGAGTAAGTTGTTACTTACCCGGAAGTTACTATAGTACTCCTGGATCTCCTGCTGCAGCATGGCGCAGCGACGCAGGGCGCGCTCGAGGCGCTTGTCTGAGCGAACTATGCCCACATAGTCCCACATGAACAGACGTAGCTCATGCCAGTTGTGAGCGATCACAACCTCTTCATCCGAGTTAGACACCTTACTCTCATCCCAGGCGGGCAGCATACCCGGCATAGGGATCTTGGCGAGTTGACTCTCAATATCCTCGGCTGCCGCGCGGGCAAATACCAGGCACTCCAGCAGCGAATTGCTGGCCAGGCGGTTTGCGCCATGCAGGCCAGTATAGGCGACTTCACCTATGGCATAGAGGCCGTTGAGGTCTGTCTGACCATGAAGGTCTGTCATCACCCCGCCGCAGGTGTAGTGAGCCGCGGGCACCACAGGAATGGCATCCTTGGTGATGTCTATCCCCAGCTCCAGACAACGTTTATAGATAGTCGGGAAATGCTTAATCACAAAGTCTGCGGGTTTATGTGTGATATCCAGATAGACACAGTCGACCCCGAGGCGCTTCATCTCATAGTCGATGGCGCGAGCCACGATATCACGAGGTGCCAGTTCGCCACGCTCGTCGAAGTCAGGCATGAAGCGGCTGCCATCCGGGCGCTTGAGATAGGCGCCTTCGCCACGCAGGGCCTCGGTCAACAGGAAGTTGCGTGCATCGGCGTGATAGAGACAGGTGGGGTGGAACTGGTTGAACTCCATGTTGGCCACCCGGCAACCCGAGCGCCAGGCCATGGCGATGCCATCGCCCGAGGCGATATCCGGATTGGAGGTATATTGGTACACCTTAGAGCTGCCACCTGTGGCCAGGGCAACGAAGCGAGCCTTAACGGTTTCGACATGCTCTTCGTCACGGTTCCATACATAGGCGCCGAGGACGCGGTTGCCGGGGCGCTTAAGTTTGCGTGTGGTAATAAGGTCGATGGCGTTATATCGCTCAAGCACCTTAATATTGGGGTGGTTCTGGGCGCGCTCCTGAAGGGTCACCTGCACCTCTTTGCCCGTGGCATCGGCCGCGTGCAAGATGCGTCTGTGGCTGTGGCCACCTTCGCGGGTCAGGTGGTAGGGGGCATTGCTCTCGTCACCATCGGCGGTTTCTTCTTTGTCGAAGGCGACGCCGCAGTGAATCAACCACTCCATGGCGCTCTTGGCGTTTTCGGCGGTAAAGGTCACAACTTCTTCATCGCATAACCCGGCGCCGGCGATCAAGGTATCGGCAACATGAGATTCGATGGTATCCTCTTCATCGAATACTGACGCGATACCGCCCTGGGCATAGTAGGTTGAGCCTTCGCTGAGTGGGCCCTTGGAGAGTAAGATTACGTTTGATTTTTCAGCCAGATGTAGCGCTAAAGTCAGACCAGCAGCCCCGCTGCCGATAACCAAAACGTCAGATTGATGTTCAACTACTTGTTTCATCAGGTATCATGGTAAGTTATGCGAGTATTGTCTATGGTAAACCAAGACGCCATTTATGGATACTGATCTCGCCGTAGAAAATAAATGTGGATATCGCAATTTTTTTTAGAACTTTTTCGATGTGGGCTAGTCTACATATGTGAATATGATTCGAGCGACTGAGAAATCAGCATTTTAGATTTAGGAGTAGTCGGCTCGGATGAGTGGACAGATAAGTGATCAACAACTCGTTGAGCGAGTGCAACAAGGAGATAAAAACGCTTTTAACCTGCTGGTACATAAATACCAGAGCAAAGTGATTAACCTGATTGCACGCTATGTGCGTAATCAGGCCGACGTGGCAGATGTGGCACAGGAAGCCTTTATTAAAGCTTATCGTGCGCTGCCTAACTTTAGGGGTGAGAGTGCGTTTTATACTTGGTTGTATCGCATCGCGGTTAATACCGCGAAAAATCATTTAGTGGCACAGGGTAGGCGAGCGCCTGCCAATGATGTCGATGCGGAAGAAGCCGAATATTATGACGGCAGTGATGCGCTAAAGGAGTTTGCCTCCCCAGAGCGTCTCATGTTGTCGGATGAGATTCAGAAAGTGGTCTTCGATACGCTCGATACCTTGCCGGAAGAATTGAAGATGGCTATCTCTCTGCGTGAGCTCGATGGGATGAGTTATGAAGAGATTGCCAATGTGATGGAGTGTCCTGTGGGCACTGTGCGTTCACGTATCTTTAGGGCACGTGAAGCCATCGATAAGAAGTTACAGCCTTTGCTGGAACGATGAAGCATTTTATTCGATACACTAAATTTATATGGGTGATAAATGGATAAGTTAGGTCAGGAATGGGTTTCCGCTGCCGTTGATGGTGAAGTCGACGAGCAGGAATTGGCGCAACTCGCAGCCGATACGGATTCACATGAAAAGTGGCGTGATTATCACATGATAGGTGATGCTATGCGTGGTGAGTTGCCGGCTGCGATCAATCTGGATCTCAGTGCCAACATTGCCGCGGCGATTGAGCTTGAGCCTAGTATCCTTGTGCCTAAGCGTGTCGAAACGCCTGAGGTGACGCCTCAACAAGCCACTCAACACAGACTTGCGAGTGTGGTGCCACTGTTTAAGCAGTTTGGCCAATATGCCATCGCGGCCAGCGTCGCCTTAGTCGCCGTGATCGGTGTACAGAATTATAATCAAGGTGGCGTCGAAGATGCTGCCCCTATGCCAGTGCTCAATACCCGTCCGCTGATTGGCAGCGCGTCGCCGGTGAGCCTGCAGACAGGTCCTGTGCAACAGAATCAAAGTTATACCAACGAGCGTGTGATGGAGCAGCGTCATCGCATCAACACCTATATTCAAGATCATATGCTGCAGCAAAGATTGAATAACAGTGCCAATATAGACGACAATGGTGAGCTTACGCCGATCCCGGTTAATCACTAAAAGCTATTTATACTGGTCACACTGACTATACTCTTTGTGTCGATTGGTATTATTAAGGAGTTAGCTTGCGTCTTATTTGGTTGGCCTTGTTAGTCCTCGTCTTCCCTGCCAGTGCGCAGGAAGAGTTGTCCGCTAAGGCTTGGCTCGAAAATATGAGCCTCGCCTTAAAAGGACAAGAATTCAAGATGTCCCTGATCCATCTGCAAGCGGATCATATACGCCCCCTGGTTTATCTTCACGGCAAGGTCGACGACCATGAAGTCGCTTTTCTCGAGCACCTCAATGGCCCGCCGAAAAATGCCGTGCGCGTGGGCAATACCGTCACCTTTATCGAGCACGATCAGCCTGCCTACAGTGTTAGGGCCGAACGTATTCAAGGGGTATTGCCACCTGCGTTTGCCGGTTCTATCTCAGATCTCGAGTCGGGTTACCAGTTTGTCCTGGGCGGGCGCTCACGCCTTGCGGGGCGCCCCGGTCAGCTAGTGCGCATCATCCCTAACGATGATAACCGCTATAGCTATCAGGTATGGCTGGATATGGATACCTATCTGCCGCTGCGCTACGACATGCTCAATCTTGAGAAGCAGCTGCTGGAGCAAGTGCTGGTGGTGGAGTTGATCGTCCTGGACGATGCACCGGCGATTCTACGTGAAGCCTACAAGCAGGAGTGGCCTGAGATCATGCCTCAGCCCCAGCGAGAGCAGGCCGATAACTGGCAATTCAAATGGTTACCTCAAGGTTTTAAGATCTTAGTCAAGGATAATCACAGACTTATCGGCAGTCACGAGGCGGTCGAGTATATCGCCCTGAGCGATGGTCTGGTGAATATCTCAGTATATGTGGCCAGAGCCGGCGAGACGGCGCTGCCCGACGAGCTGATGACCCGCAACGGACTCTCTTTGGCGACCGAGCGGGTGGGCAATGCCGAGGTGGTTGCCGTGGGCAAGGTGCCGGCGGAGACCCTGAGCCGTATCGCCAAGAGCATCACCATAGAGTAATCAGGCTATGATGGAAGAAACAGCCACAGTGATCAGGTGCCCAGGAGATGGCTGGGTCACGGTCGAAGTCAAAGTGAAAAATGCCTGTAATCATTGCGACAACAATGACACCTGTGGCACCTCGGCCGTCTCTAAGGCCTTCTCACCTAAGGTGCAGCGATTCTCGCTGCCCAGCGACGAACAGTATGAGCCGGGTGAACTGTTAAAGCTTGGCCTGCCCGAGAGCGTGATCTTAAAGGCGGCCGCCATCGTCTACCTCATGCCGCTGGCGGGGCTGTTTATCGGCGCCGCACTGGGACATTTCCTTGCCGACTTGTCGGGGCTTTCGAGCAGCGATCTGCTGGCTATCGCCCTAGGCGCCGGTGGGGCAGTGAGCGCCTGGTGGCTGGGACGGAGATGGGCTAAAGCCCTGGAGACTAACAGTCAGCCTGTCATTCTGTCACGCCTTGGCCGGGCCATAGACGGCATTTCCCCCGCCAGCTAGCCTATTATTTTCCTTGTCCGATGGATTCCAATTGGTATTCATTTTGCGATCGGGTACAATTCGGCACTTTTAGATGAATTTCAATTTCGAGTTTAGTCATTTCGCACAATGAAGCATATTAGAAACTTTTCGATTATTGCCCATATCGACCATGGCAAATCAACCCTTTCTGACCGTCTTATTCAAGAGTGCGGCGGCCTGTCTGATCGTGAGATGGCGGCGCAGGTATTGGACTCAATGGATCTCGAGCGTGAGCGCGGCATTACCATTAAAGCCCAGAGTGTGACTCTCGATTACAAAGCCAAAGATGGTGAAACTTACCAGCTGAACTTCATCGATACCCCTGGTCACGTAGATTTCTCCTATGAGGTGTCACGTTCACTGGCGGCCTGTGAAGGCGCGCTCTTGGTGGTCGATGCCGGTCAAGGCGTTGAGGCGCAGACCCTGGCAAACTGTTATACCGCCCTGGATATGGATCTGGACGTGGTTCCTGTACTGAACAAGATTGACCTTCCCCAGGCTGATCCTGAGCGTGTTGCCGACGAGATCGAGGATATCGTAGGTATCGAGGCCGCCGATGCGGTGCGCTGCTCGGCCAAGACGGGTCTTGGTATCGGCGACGTGCTGGAAACTATCGTGGCGCAAATTCCGCCGCCAGAGGGCGATCCGGATGCGCCGCTGCAGGCGCTGATCATCGACTCCTGGTTCGACAGTTACCTGGGGGTTGTTTCCTTGGTGCGTATCAAGAATGGTGTGCTCAAGAAGGGTGACAAGTTCAAGGTGATGTCGACGGGTCAGACCCATAACGCCGATCGCGTCGGTATCTTTACCCCTAAGCAGACAGATACTGCCGAGCTGAAGACTGGCGAAGTAGGTTTCGTGATCGCCGGTATCAAGGAGATCCACGGCGCGCCTGTGGGCGATACCCTGACCCTGGCCAAGAATGGCGCCGAGAAGCCGCTACCCGGCTTTAAGAAGGTGAAGCCTCAGGTTTATGCCGGTGTATTCCCTATCTCGACCGACGACTACGAGAACTTCCGTGATGCGCTTAACAAGCTGAGCCTGAACGATGCGTCGCTCTTCTTCGAGCCTGAAACCTCATCTGCCCTGGGCTTTGGTTTCCGCATCGGTTACCTAGGTCTGCTGCATATGGAGATCATTCAGGAGCGTCTCGAGCGCGAATATAACCTGGATCTGATCACCACTGCGCCGACGGTAGTCTATGAGGTAGTGACCACTAAGGGCGAGACCATCTACGTCGATAACCCATCGGATCTTCCGCCGATGAACAACATCGAAGAGATGCGCGAGCCTATCGTTGAGACCAATATCCTGGTGCCTAAAGAGTACCTGGGTAACGTGATCACCCTGTGTGTCGAGAAGCGTGGCGTACAGACCAACATGGTTTACCACGGCAATCAGGTGGCGATCACCTATGATATGCCGATGGCCGAGGTGGTGATGGACTTCTTCGACCGTTTGAAGTCGACCAGCCGTGGTTATGCCTCGCTCGAATATAACTTCAAGCGTTTCGAGCCGGCGGACATGGTGCGTCTGGACGTGTTGATCAACGGCGACCGCGTCGATGCCCTGGCGATGATCCTTCACAAGGCAAACGTGCGTTATCAAGGCCTGGCCTTGGTGAACAAGATGAAGGAACTGATCCCAAGACAGATGTTCGATATCGCGATTCAGGCGGCCGTCGGCAGCCAGATCATCGCGCGTTCATCGGTCAAAGCCCTGCGTAAAGACGTGACCGCTAAGTGTTATGGCGGCGACGTCTCTCGTAAGAAGAAGCTGCTGCAGAAGCAGAAAGAGGGTAAGAAGCGCATGAAGCAGGTGGGTAACGTCGAAGTACCGCAAGAGGCCTTCCTCGCCGTGTTGAAGATCAATGAGTAATCACTTTTTAGTTAAGAATTGTTAATAGTGATTGATAATGAGCGCCGCGGTTTGCGGCGCTTTGTTTGTTACAGTATAAATGGGCTAATGGCCTGCCAGCCAGGCGATGAACACCTTATTTTACTGGAGCATTTTTCAGGAGTTAGTTAGCGTATGGCAGCTTATTTTTCCCTTATCCTGGTCTTGGTGACCCTAGGCAGCGGCCTGATCTGGATGTTCGATGCCTTAGTCTTAGCGCCTAAGCGTCAGCAGAAGCTGGCCCTGGCACAGGCGGCCAACCAGGAGATTAGCGAAGAGAGCGCCGAAAAAATCGTGCGTGAGTCGACGATTGTGGAGACCTCGCGTTCTATTTTTCCGGTCATCGCTTTCGTGTTGATCCTCCGCTCTTTTATTTACGAGCCTTTCCAGATCCCTTCGGGCTCTATGATGCCAACCCTGTTGGTGGGCGACTTCATCCTGGTGGAGAAGTTTAGCTATGGGCTGAAAGACCCCGTGTGGCGTAGCGAGCTTATCGAGACGGGTAAGCCGCAGCGTGGTGACGTGGCGGTATTTAAATACCCAGAAAACCCCCAGATCGACTACATCAAGCGTGTCATCGGCCTGCCGGGCGATCGCATCGTCTATCGCAACAAGGATCTCTATATTCAGAAAGCCTGTCCCGAGGGGCAGAGCGAGTGTCCTAAGCTCGAGAAGATAGCACGCGTCGGTGTGAACCAAGGTGAATTTACCCAGGATAATATCCCGCTGCTGCGTTACAAGGAGCAGCTGGGCGAGGTGACTCACGACATCCTGATCAACCCAGGGCGCGGCGAGCCGACCTCCTATTATTTCCGTGAAGGCAATCTGGCGGTGGGCGAGTTTATCGTGCCCGAGGGCCAGTATTTCATGATGGGCGACAATCGCGACAACAGCACCGACTCACGCTTCTGGGGCTTCGTGCCCGAGGCCAACCTGGTGGGTAAGGCCGTGGCGATCTGGATTAGTTTTGAATTTGAGCGCAAGCCGTCGGACTTTTTACCCACTTGGGTGCCGACCGGCGTACGCTTTAACCGTGTAGGCGGAATAGTGTAGATGGAACCCATTAAGAATCTACCGCGTTTGGGTAGAATATTAGGCTATCAATTTCAGCAGATTGAGCTGCTAGAGCAGGCGTTAACGCACCGTAGTGCGGCCAGCAAACATAACGAGAGACTGGAGTTCTTAGGCGACTCGATCCTCTCAATCGTCATCTCAGACGCCTTGTATCATCAGTTTCCCAAGGCAACCGAGGGCGATCTGAGTCGGATGCGCGCGACGCTCGTATGCGGCAAGATGCTGGCGGAGGTCGCCAAAGAGTTCAAGCTCGGCGATTACCTCAAGTTGGGTCCTGGTGAGCTCAAGAGTGGTGGGTTTCGCCGCGAGTCTATTCTGGCCGATGCTATGGAGGCGATTATCGGTGCCATCTATCTGGATGCCGATATCGAGACTTGCCGTGCTTTAGTACTAAACTGGTATAAGAGCCGCCTTGCGGTGATCGAGCCGGTGAATCAGAAAGATCCCAAGACCCTGCTGCAGGAGCACCTGCAGGGATTTAAACAGCCGCTCCCTGTCTATACCGTGGTGAACATCAGTGGTGAGGCCCATGCGCAAACCTTCACGGTAGAGTGCAAGGTGGAGCAGCTAAAAGAGGCCGTTGTCGGCGTGGCGAATTCCCGCAGAAAGGCGGAGCAGATTGCCGCAGCAGAAGTGTTGGAGCGTATTAAGAAATGAGTAATAAACCCGAGCAGCCAGAAGGTGCACAAGAGCCGAGTCTAGACGAGCTGCTGGCGCGGATGAACAGTGGTCGCAGTGGTAGCCAGTACGAGGTGACCTACTGCGGCATGGTGGCAATTGTCGGTCGCCCTAACGTGGGAAAGTCCACCCTGCTCAACAAGCTACTAGGTCAGAAGATCTCTATCACCTCCAAGAAGCCGCAGACCACGCGTCACCGCATCATGGGCATTCACACTGAGGGTCCTCGTCAGGTGGTGTTTATCGACACCCCGGGTCTGCATATCGAAGAGAAGCGCGCTATCAACCGTCTGATGAATCGTGCGGCCTCTAGTTCGCTGGCCGAGGTGAGCCTGGTGGTGTTTGTCGTCGATGGTCTCAACTGGACCGCCGACGATGAGATGGTGCTGAAGAAGCTCCATAGCCGCGACGATGGCCGCAAGACGATTCTGGCGATCAACAAGGTAGATAATATCAAGGACAAAGAGGCGCTATTCCCGCATCTGCAGGAGTTGTCGGCCAAGTTTGAATTTGATGAGATATTGCCGATCTCGGCAACCCATGGCACCAATGTGCAGCGCATCATGGAGCTGGCGCTGGAGTCTGTGCCTGAGTCGCCGCACTACTTTCCGGAGGATTATGTCACCGACCGTTCTCAGAAGTTTATGGCCTCTGAGATAGTGCGCGAGAAGCTGATGCGTTTCCTCGGCGACGAGCTACCCTACGATGCCACGGTAGAGATAGAGCAGTTTAAGATGATGGAAAACGGCGTCTATCAGATTAATGCCTTAATCTTGGTGGAGCGCGAGACGCAAAAGCGTATGGTTATTGGCAACAAGGGCGAGCGTATTCGCACTATTGCCACCCAGGCCCGCCAAGATATGGAGGTCCTGTTCGATAACAAGGTCTTCCTCGAGGTCTGGGTTAAAGTCAAGTCTGGCTGGGCCGATGATGAGCGCGCCCTGCGTTCATTAGGCTATGGCGAGAGTTAAGCCAGCAAGAATAAAGGTAAGCCGAGGTAGTCACGCTAACGTTGTGGTTGTCTCGGCTTTTTTGTCAGCATTGTTTTTGGTAAACAGGGATTAAGGAAGCGGGCAATGCACAGGGGATATGTACTGCACACCCGTCCCTATCGGGAGTCGAGCGTGCTGGTCAATCTGTTGGTGGACGGCCTGGGCAGGGTCGATGCCGTCGCGCGCCTGGGCAGTGGCAAAACTTCTATCAAGAGCATATTGCAACCCTTTCAGCCGCTGCTGTTTCAGTTGTCGGGCCGAAGCAGCCTAAAGAGCCTGTATCAGGTAGAGGCGGCAAGCCCTGCGGTCCCCCTCTGCGGCAGCGACAGTTTTGCCGGACTCTATCTCAACGAACTGTTAGTGCGCTGCCTCTCGGTCGAGCATGGTGCTGAGCAGTTCTTTTTTACCTATCACAAGACCCTGATGGCCATGGCAGCGGCCTTTAGCGAGGCGCAGCTCAGGCAGTTTGAGCTGGCACTGCTCAAGGAGCTTGGTGTGATGCCCTCGTTGAATCTCGATATTGATGGCAGTCCTATCGAAGACGACTTCTACTATCGCCTCTTATCGGAAGAGGGCTTTAGCACGGCCCTTGGGCCCAAGCCTAACCATTTTAGCGGCGAGATGCTGCGGGCCTTAGAGGAAGATAAGCTGGATGAGGCCGACTTTAAACAGGCTAAGTTGCTGATGAGGCAGCTGCTGTCCCCCTTGCTGGGTGACAAGCCGCTCAAGTCGCGGGCGTTGTTTTTAAAGGGCAACAGGCCATCTAGTTACAGCAAGTAACACCACAGACTCGATTGAGGCGGGCAGTTGAGCATATTCATCGGGTGTTTTCCTTGTGGCCTTCCCTTAACCTTGAGTAAAATAGACGAAAATTCCAATCGCGACACTCTACACTTAAGGACTTTCCATGAGCCGTATTCATCTAGGCGTTAATATCGATCACATTGCCACCTTACGTCAGGCCCGTGGGACCAGCTACCCGGATCCTGTGCACGCCGCGGCGGTCGCCGAGCATGCCGGCGCCGAAGGCATTACCGTGCACCTGCGTGAAGATAGACGCCACATCTGCGACAGAGACATCTATCTGCTGGCCAAGACCATTAAGACGCGCATGAACTTCGAGATGGCGGTGACAGATGAGATGCTGGATATCGCCTGTGAGGTGAAGCCTGCCTATGTCTGCCTGGTACCGGAGAAGCGCGAAGAGCTGACCACAGAAGGTGGCTTGGATGTGGCGGGGCAGCAGGAGAAGATTCGCGCCGCGGTCGAGCGTTTAACTGCGCTAGGTATCAAGGTGTCGCTGTTTATCGATGCCGATCAGACGCAGATCGACGCCACCGTTGCCGTGGGTGCACCTGTTATCGAGTTGCACACAGGCTGTTACGCCGACGCGGAGACAGACGCCGAACAGGCCAAGGAGCTGACACGTATCACCGAGATGGCAACCTATGCCCACGGTAAGGGGCTGGTGGTCAATGCGGGCCATGGTCTTCACTATCACAATGTGAAGCCCATCGCGGCGATTCCTGAGCTGTATGAGCTCAATATCGGTCATGCCATCATTGCCCGCGCCGCGATTGACGGTCTAGATAAGGCGGTGCGCGACATGAAGCAGCTGATGATCGAAGGTCGCAGCGGTCAGTAGTCGTCAGATTGTTAGAATTAACCTTCATGTTGTGGCTGGTAGGGAAGGGCATATGATTGTTGGCTTAGGGACAGATATTGTCGAGATCGCGCGCATCGCCAACAAGGTGCCAGAGGCCGGTGATGAGGCGGCATTGGCTAAGTGTCCGCTGGCTAAGCGTGTCCTGACCCAGGATGAGATGGCGATATTTCTCGCTTCCTCTCAGCCCGGTCGCTATTTGGCAAAGCGGTTTGCCGCCAAAGAGGCGGCAGCTAAGGCGCTGGGCACGGGAATTGGCCGCGGCGTCTCCTTTCAGCACATCGAGGTAAGCAACGATGCCAATGGTGCGCCGCTTATCAGCTTTCGCGATGGTGCGGCTGAGCGATTAGCCCTGCTCGGGGCAAGCCGCGCCCACATCTCTATCGCCGACGAGAAGCACTATGCGACGGCCACGGTTATTATAGAAACTGTCTAATTGATGTTGAGCGCATCGCCGTTTAACTCCCCGTCTGTGTTTCCCATTGTGATTGAGTCTCGCCAGAGCCTGCCGTTTTAAGGTTCTAGGCGAGTCTCCTTGTCATCGATTTCTCTCCGGTTTTGCGCTGGCAAGTGTTAATAAAATGTTTTAGGTTAGGCTAACTGAGACGAACGTCGCATTTAACCTGCCGGCCAATCATAGCGGTTAGCGCAATCGGGCTGGCTTTCGTCTCGCAATATAAAAAGACGATGGAGCCGAGTCATGAAATCTGCGATCGAGCAGCTATCCACCTATAAGAGTGTTCACCTCAACCCCACCAACATAAAGACGCACTTTGTCGGTATCCCGCTGATCATCTGGTCGGCCTTCGTGATGTTAAACACCATCCCCTTTAGCCTGTATAGCTTCGGCTCCACAGGGTTTGAACTCAATGTGGCCGTGCTGTTTGCCTGCGGCGTCCTACTCTATTACTTTGCGCTGCATGCCAAACTGGCGCTGGGGCTGGTGCTATTTATCCTGCCCGTGCTCTACACCTCTTTTTTTGTATCTCGAATGGAGCAGGCCTGGCCTATCGCCATCAGTGTCTTCGTCATTGGTTGGGTTTTTCAGCTGATTGGCCACAAGTATGAGAAGGCTAAGCCGGCCTTTATCGACGATCTCAACCAGCTGTTGATCGGCCCCTTCTTCCTGATGGCCGAGCTTTACTTCATGCTTGGATTAGAGCGCGACTTAGACGAGGCGATCACCCCATTGGCAAGAGATAAGCGCCGCGCCCTGACCCACGCCAGTAAGCATGACAATTAAAAATTTGGTCGCTATGGGATAACAAAAAGGCGCCTTAGAGCGCCTTTTTTGAGCCATGGTGATGACTAGTTGCGACTGCCCTTTGGCGCCTTGTAGTGCTGGGGCATCACCCGCACCGTCTTCACCATGTTGTCGGCCACTTCGACCACCTCGAGCGGATAGCCACACAGGCGCATTGAGGTGTTAGGCTCGGGGATCTCCTCAAGATATTCCAATATCAGGCCGTTAAGTGTCTTAGGGCCGTCGATAGGGAAGTGCCAGTCCATCTCCTTGTTGAGATCGCGGATGTTGATGGTGGCATCGATGAGGAAACTGCCATCTTGCTGCTTGTTGATATCCTCGCTGGGCGTGGTGATCATCGAGGTGGTAAAGTCGCCGACGATCTCCTCGAGAATATCTTCTAGGGTCACCAGTCCCTGAATATCCCCATACTCGTCCACCACTAGGCCGATGCGCTCCTTATTCTGCTGGAAGTTGGCCAGCTGCACATTAAGGGGCGTGCCCTCTGGGATGAAGTAGATCTCCTTTACTGCGCGTAGTAGCGATGACTTACTAAACTGCTGCTTGGATTGCAGGCGCAGGGCGTCTCTTAGGTGAACGAAGCCGACGGCATCGTCGATATTGTCTCGGTAGAGCAGCACCCTAGTGTGTGGGCTCTGAATCACCTGCTTGTTGATACGGCTAAAGTCATCGTTGACGTTGATGGCATAGAGGTCCGAGCGGGGGATCATGATGTCTTCCACAGTGACCTTTTCAAGATCCATGATAGAGAGCAGCATCTCCTGGTGGCGTTGAGGGATCAGGGCGCCAGCCTCATGTACAACGGTGCGCAGCTCTTCCTGACTCAGGGCATCATCGGCCTTCACCGAGCGGATCCCCAGCAGTCGCAGGAAGGTGGAGGTGATAAAGTTAACTATCTTCACCAGGGGAGAAAGTACCACCAATAAGGCCTTGAGTAATATGCTCGAGGGGAAGGCGATGCGTTCAGGATGTAGGGCGGCCACGGTTTTTGGGGTCACCTCGGCAAACACTAGCACCACCAGGGTGAGCACACCCGTGGCGATGGCGACCCCCACGTCACCAAATAGGCGAATCCCCAAGATGGTAGCAATCGCCGAGGCAAGGATATTCACCAGGTTGTTGCCGATCAGGATCAGGCCGATCAGCCTGTCCGGGCGCTCTAGCAATCTGATGGCACGTTTGGCGCCCTTGTGGCCATTGTTGGCAAGATGACGCAAGCGATAGCGGTTGAGCGACATCATGGCGGTTTCAGAGCCGGAGAAATAGGCGGAGATGACAATGAGTACGAACAGGATGATGACAAGTACGCTGGTGGATATAGCTTCCAATCAGTGGCCCCACTTTGGCGTTGATGAGTAAGAAAAGCGTTAAGATTTAGTAAATACAGCGATTTGGGCTGTGAGTCAAGTTCACCTAGGTCGCACTTTAGTCCATCTTGACCTAGGTGAAGCAAGCTGTGATTAGCGTGTTTGGCCTATTGCAGGATCAACTCTTTGACGATGCGGGCGCCGAAGTAGGCTAGCGATAGCAGGGTGGCGCCTGTCAGGGTATAGGCCACGGCGGTGCGGATCTTACAACCCACCCAATACTGCTGTGCCAGCATGGCAATATAGGTAAACCAGGCCATGATAGAGAGTATTGCCTTGTGGCCCTGGCCGTCGGCAAACATATCGTCGAGGAAGATGAAGCCGGTTGCCAGCGAAAGGCTCAAGAGCACCACGCCGATGATCACCAGATGATAGAGCTGTTTCTCTACTGTCATCAGTGGTGGAATCGCCGGGCTCAGCATCAGCTGCTTCTTCTTCAGCTTATTCTGAATCATGGCCAGTTGGATGGCATAGAGGGCCGCTATCATCAGGGCGCTGTAGGCCATTAGCGACAGTACCACGTGCGCCAACACCTCGGGGTAAAGCTCGAAATGGATGATATATTTAGGTGGTAATAACCACAGCAGAGCCACCGAGATGACCGAGCAGGCGTAGACCACAGGCACAACCACTATCACCTTGAGGCGGAACATCAAGATGGTAAAGGTGAAGGCGATGATCCAGTTCACCATGGAGATCACATTGGTCAGGCTAAAGTTTTGACCGTCGCCGGTGAAGATGGCCTGAGACAGGGCGGCGGCATGGAGCACCACTGCCACGGCGGCGAAGGCGGCAACGGCTTTACGGTTAGGGCCATCGGCATGAAACAGTCGACTGATGACCAAGACGAGCGCGATACTGTAGAAGAAAATGGCTGAAGCCGAAAAAATCACCATCGAAAATTAACCTATCGTTATGTGAGCTTTCTTGTGGTTATCGACGCGCGTGAGGCGGTCGAGTTTTTATCCTTAGTTGATCGTTAGAATAACACGATGGATGCTATTTTGGGCAGAGGCTTTACACACAAAAATTAGCACTTTCTGAGCGTTACTCCTAAGTTTTGACATTTTTATCCTATGGCAGTTAACTTGCCAAAGCCATAACTTACGCTGTGCGGTAGCATAATATCTGTGCATCGCTATAATACTGGCCCAATCATGTAAATTCTAAACGGTAAAGAACGCGATAATGTTTGAGAACCTCACCGACAGATTATCACGCACCCTGAAAAATATTAGCGGTCGTGGTCGCTTAACAGAAGACAATATTAAAGAAACGTTACGCGAAGTGCGCATGGCGCTGCTGGAAGCCGACGTCGCCTTGCCCGTTGTACGCGCCTTCGTTAACAGCGTTAAAGAGCGTGCCGTAGGCCAAGAGGTCACCAAGAGCCTGAGCCCGGGCCAGGCCTTCATCAAGATCGTCCAGAGTGAGCTCGAAAGCGCCATGGGCGAAGCCAACGAGGCGTTGAACCTCTCGGCGCAGCCACCTGCGGTGATCATGATGGCCGGCCTGCAAGGTGCGGGTAAGACGACCAGTGTCGCCAAGCTGTCTAAGTTCCTGCGCGAGAGACAGAAAAAATCTGTGCTGGTGGTCAGTGCCGACGTCTATCGTCCGGCGGCGATCAAGCAGCTGGAAACCTTGGCCAATGAGGTCGAGGTAGAGTTCTTCCCATCGGATGTATCACAAAAGCCTATCGATATCGTCGATGCGGCCATGGCTCACGCCAAGCTCAAATTTATCGATGTGGTGATCGTCGATACCGCGGGTCGCCTGCATGTCGATGAGAGCATGATGGAGGAGATCAAGGCGCTGCATGCGGCGGTCAATCCGGTAGAAACCCTGTTTGTGGTCGATGCCATGACGGGTCAGGATGCGGCCAATACCGCCAAGGCCTTTAACGAAGCCCTGCCGCTAACCGGTGTGGTACTGACCAAGGTCGACGGTGATGCCCGCGGTGGTGCGGCGCTGTCGATTCGTCACATTACAGGTAAGCCGATTAAGTTCCTCGGTGTGGGCGAGAAGACAGATGCGCTCGAGCCTTTCCATCCCGATCGCGTCGCCTCGCGTATTCTGGGCATGGGAGACGTGCTCTCCTTGATCGAAGAAGTCGAGCGCGGCGTCGACAAAGAGAAGGCGATGAAGCTGGCCTCTAAGGTCAAGCAAGGCGGCAGCTTCGATTTGGAAGACTTCCGTGAGCAGCTGCAACAGATGAAGAACATGGGCGGCATGATGAACATGCTCGAGAAGCTGCCCGGTGTAGGTCAACTCCCTCCAGAGGCCCTGGCTCAGGTGCAGGACGGCAAGCTAACCGGGCAAATGGAGGCTATTATTAACTCCATGACGCCAGGCGAGCGTAAGCGTCCAGAGATCATCAAGGGATCTCGTAAGCGTCGTATCGCCATGGGTTCAGGCACCCAGATCCAGGACGTCAATCGTCTGCTCAAGCAGTTTACTCAGATGCAGAAGATGATGAAGAAGATGTCGGGTAAAGGTGGCATGAAGAAGATGATGCGCGGCATGAGTGGTATGCTGCCTCCCGGGATGAAAATGCCCGGACGTTAATCGTCTGACTTTGTATAGATTTAGCTAAGTCCATTAAGGGTTTTCGACCCTTGGTGGGCTTGCTATTTTTGCGTGAAAAACGTTGCATTTGTCGCCGGTTCAGGTAGAATCGTGCGGCTTTCTATCTGGGACTCTTCGCGAACACGGGGTTCCAGTTTTTATTTTTGCTTCAGAACGAAGCAAATCATTAGAGGATAAAAGACGCATGGTTACCATTCGTTTAGCTCGAGGCGGCGCAAAAAAGCGTCCATTCTATAACATCGTTGTTGCTGACAGCCGTAACGCTCGTGACGGTCGTTTCATCGAACGTGTTGGCTTCTTCAACCCTGTTGCTCGTGGTCAAGAAGAAGCTCTTCGCTTAGATCTTGATCGTGTAGATCACTGGGTTGCTAACGGTGCTGCTACTACTGATCGTGTAGCGAAACTGATCAAAGACGCTCGTAAAGCTGCTGCTTAATAGCGTTTAGGTATAGATTGATGAGTAGTCACCAAGAACCTGTCGTACTAGGCAAATTAGGCGCTAGTCACGGCATTAAAGGTTGGTTGAAGATCACTAGCTATACCGATTCTGTCGAAGATATTTTTGACTATTCACCTTGGTTGATTAAAGAGCAAGGCGAATGGCGCGAAGTCAAGGTTGCACAGTGGCGTTACCAAGGTAAGGCGATTATCGCCGCCCTGGAAGGCGTAACCACTCGAGACCAAGCGCAAATGCTCACTAACTGTGAGATTGCCATTCCCGCCGAGGCGATGAAGGAGCTGCCGGAAGATGAATTCTACTGGCGTGATCTTATCGGCTGTGAGGTGGTGAATACTAAAGGCTATAACATGGGCAAGGTCGACCAGATCGTGGAAACAGGATCGAACGACGTGCTACTTGTGAAGGCCAACGCGAAAGATGGCTTTGGCAAAACGGAACGTATGATTCCTTTTGTTACCGAGCAGTTCATCCTCGAGGTGAATCTGGCGGAAAAACAAATTTTAGTGGATTGGGATCCGGACTTCTAAGTCGAGGGGCAACAGATGTGGTTAGGGGTAGTAACCCTGTTTCCAGAGATGTTTCGTGCCGTAACAGACTTTGGTGTAACGGGTCGGGCCGTAAGTAACGGTTTGTTAGAGTTGCAAACGTGGAATCCTCGCGATTTCACCCATGATCGACATAGAACAGTGGACGACAGGCCTTATGGCGGCGGACCTGGCATGTTGATGATGGTGCAGCCTCTACGTGATGCCATCCACGCAGCGAAAGCCGCTGCGGGTGATGAGGCTAAGGTGATTTATCTTTCTCCTCAGGGACGCAAGCTGACTCAGCAGGGCGTCGAAGAGTTAGCTAAATCGGAGCGTTTGATTTTAGTGTGTGGTCGCTACGAAGGTATCGATGAGCGCATTATTCAGACGGAAGTGGATGAAGAGTGGTCGATTGGAGATTACGTGCTCTCGGGCGGTGAACTCCCAGCGATGGCGCTGATCGATTCGGTTTCACGTTTGGTTCCAGGTGTTCTTGGAAAGCAGGCGTCGGCAGAGCAGGATTCCTTCTCTGACGGATTACTGGATTGTCCCCACTATACTCGCCCCGAAAGCCTAGATGGTATCGATGTACCGGCGGTATTGCTTAGTGGCAACCACGAAAATATTAGACGCTGGCGATTGCAGCAGAGTCTCGGAAGAACTTTACTGCGGCGACCAGAATTATTTGAAAATCTAGCTCTGACTGACGAACAAACCAAGCTACTAGCCGAGTTTGTTAATGCCGCCCAAGCTGGCGAGTAAAAGTGGTCAGTTATTACTAGTATGGAGTTTATTCATGAATAACATCATTAAAATGCTCAACGATGAGCAAATGAAGCAAGACGTACCAGAATTTGGTGCAGGTGACACAGTAGTTGTTAAAGTACGTGTTGTAGAAGGCGGTAAAGAGCGTCTACAGGCGTTTGAAGGCGTTGTTATCGCTAAGCGTAACCGTGGTTTACACTCTGCATTCACAGTTCGTAAGATCTCTAATGGCGAAGGTGTTGAGCGTGCGTTCCAAACTCACAGCCCGCTCATCTCTAGCATCGAAGTTAAGCGTCGCGGCCGTGTTCGTCGTGCTAAGCTTTACTACCTACGTGAGCGTTCAGGTAAGTCTGCACGTATCCGCGAGAAGCTTGCTAAGTAAGCACTCGCTAAAACGTAAAAAAAGATGCAGTGTTCGCACAATGACCCGCCCTATGGCGGGTTTTTGTTTTTAGGCATGCGCGAATGCATTGCGCTGTTATCCTTAGCATAGCTTTGCGCTGTTTCTTTCCATTTTCCTTTCTTATCCTCTCCCACACGGCAGGCCCCTCTAGGCTATATCTCTTTGGCTAAACCAGTCACTTCAGCCAGGGCTGATTGGGGCTTTTACCGCTTCGATCGTGAATTATTCTTGAAAAGCAAATTTCTGCTTGATCTAAATTTATGCAGCAGGCATAGTTAGCTCATTGGCGTAATGGTGTACCATTACAATATTGCGTTTAGGTATGAGAAAACAGATTAGGTTGGTGACAGGTATGCAGCAAGATACGATTAATAATGTTCACATCAGCTCGGAGAAGGTGCTGGTGACCCCGGAAGAGTTAAAACAACAACTGCCCCTGTCGACTGCCGCCTATCACTACGTACTCAATGCACGCCGCACTGTGGCGGACATAGTACACAAGCGAGATAATCGTGTACTCGTGGTCAGCGGGCCTTGCTCTATCCACGATATCGCCTCGGCCAAGGAGTATGCGCTGCGCCTCAAGACGCTGCACGATGAACTTAAAGATGAGTTTTACATCCTGATGCGCGTCTATTTCGAGAAGCCTCGAACCACGGTGGGCTGGAAGGGAATGATTAACGATCCCGACATGGATGAGTCCTTCGATGTCGAGAAGGGGCTGCTACAGGCGAGAGAGTTGATGATCTGGTTGGCGGAGCTTGGTTTGCCGGTGGCTACCGAGGCGCTGGATCCTATCAGCCCGCAATACATCTCTGAGCTGGTCACCTGGTCGGCCATCGGCGCGCGCACCACAGAATCTCAGACCCACAGAGAGATGGCGTCCGGTCTCTCCATGCCTGTGGGCTTCAAGAATGGTACCGACGGCAAGCTGGGGGTGGCGATCAACGCGCTGCAATCGGCGGCCAGCAGCCACAGATTCATGGGGATCAACCAGGCGGGTCAGGTAGCGCTGCTACAGACCGCCGGTAACCCAGATGGCCACTTGATCCTGCGTGGCGGTAAGAAGCCTAACTATGATGCGGCGAGCGTCGCCGAGTGTGAGCAGCAGCTGCATGCGGCCAAGCTCAACGCCAGACTGATAGTGGATTGCAGTCATGGTAACTCGAGTAAAGATCATACTCGGCAGCCGAGTGTCTGTCAGGATGTGTTCGAGCAGATCGCCAATGGCAACAAGTCGATCATAGGTGTCATGCTGGAGAGCCACCTCAATGAGGGCAACCAGAGCAGCGATAAGCCGATGAGTGAGCTGGCCTACGGGGTGTCGGTTACCGATGCCTGCATCGACTGGCAGACCACAGAGGATCTCCTGCGTCAGGGGGCAGCACAATTGGCATCGGTTTTACCCAGCAGATTTGCTATGCTCAAGGCGGTTAATGCCTGATGGAAAGTGCGCAAATGAGTGAGAAAACCACCAAAGAGCTTGAAAAATTAAGAGAACATATCGACAGCGTCGATCAACAGCTGTTGCATCTGCTGCGTAAGCGCCTGGATCTGGTGGCCCAGGTGGGTGGCGTCAAGCATGCGGCCGGGGTGCCCATCTACGCGCCTCAGCGTGAGGCCTCCATGCTGGCCAAGCGCCGGGAGGAGGCGGCTAAGATGAATGTTTCGCCTCAGCTGATCGAAGATATTCTGCGTCGCCTGATGCGCGAGTCTTATCTCAACGAGAAGGATGTCGGCTTCAAGCAGGTGAAGACAGATCTGGGCCATGTGGTGATTGTCGGTGGTCAGGGCAAGTTGGGCGGCCTGTTTGCCCAGATGCTGAGCTTGTCCGGCTATCAGGTGAAGTCTCTGGATAAAGATGACTGGCAGCAAGCCGAGGCGATATTCGATGGGGCAGGGCTGGTGATCGTCACTGTGCCTATTAGCGTTACCTGTGAGCTTATTCGCGACAAGCTTACCAGCCTGCCAGCAAATTGCATCCTGGCGGATCTCACCTCTATTAAGGAGAAGCCACTCGATGCGATGTTAAGCAGTCATCAAGGCCCAGTGGTGGGGCTGCACCCCATGTTCGGCCCGGATGTCGGCAGCCTGGCCAAGCAGGTTGTGGTGGTGTGTCATGGTCGAGGCCGTGAGCAATATGAATGGCTGCTCGAGCAGATTGGCATATGGGGCGCTCGCCTGGTCGATGCCGATGCTCAGCAACACGACAAGGCGATGCAGCTGGTGCAGGCGATGCGCCACTTCTCATCGTTCGTCTATGGACTGAATCTCTATCGTGAGGCGGCCGATATCGACAATCTACTGCAGTTCAGCTCGCCCATCTACCGGCTCGAACTGGCTATGGTCGGGCGTCTGTTTGCCCAGAGTCCCGAACTTTATGCCGACATCATCTTCGCCCAGCAGGAGAGCCTGACGGCAATAGGGGATTATCTGGATAACTATGCCCAGGCACTCGAGTTGCTCAAACGCGGCGACAGGCAAGGCTTCATTCGTGAGTTCGAGGCCGTGGCGGCCTGGTTTGGAGATTTCGCGCCTCAGTTCCAGCGTGAGAGCCGCGCCATGTTGCAATCGGTCAATGATATGAAGACCAGCTAATCGATATTACTGATTAAAGCTCCCTGGCGGCGCCCGAGTGTCTGACACTCAGGGCGCCGCTTTTTATTTGGCAGCCTAAACCGGCTAATAGCTTGTTTTAAAATATCTTTACCATAATTTTTAACAAGTTAGTTTCGCAATTGCTAATTTGATCCGCTTCATAATTTCTCACATTGCTGTCAATTTTATCTTCTGTGAGTGTCATTAGCACAGTAGACTGCGCCAAAACATGCAAAGAAAAAGCATGATTAAATAAAGGAGCAGTGTTGTGTTTTGTATTCAGTGTGAGCAAACCATTCGTACCCCGGCCGGTAACGGCTGTAGCTATTCTCAAGGTATGTGCGGCAAGTTAGCTGCGACCTCAGATCTACAAGATCTATTGATCTACATCTTACAAGGCGTGTCGGCCTACGCCGAGAAGGCACGCGCGTTTGGCATCATAGATCCGGCCATCGACACCTTCGTGCCTAAGGCGTTCTTCGCTACCCTGACCAATGTGAACTTCGACGATGAGCGCATCATAGAATATACCAAGCAGGCCTACGCCTACCGTACTCAGCTACAGGCGGCCTACGAGGCGGCATGTAAGGAGCAGGGGCAACCAGTTGAGACACTGATCCCTGCCGCCAGCCTAGTGCTTGCCAGCGTGAAAGAAGAGATGTTGACCCAGGCCGCTCAGGCGATCCCGAACCGCGGAAAAGAAGCGGTCGATGAGGACATCATGGGTCTGCGTCTATTGTGTCTGTACGGCCTGAAGGGCGCGGCGGCTTACATGGAGCACGCGCGCGTGTTGGATCAAACTGACGCTGAGGTGGCAGCTAAGTTTCATCAGATCATGGCCTTCTTGGGCTCAGACTCTGTCGATGCCGACAAGTTGTTTGCCACCGCCATGGAGATTGGCCAGCTAAACTACAGCGTGATGGCCATGTTGGATAAAGGGGAAACCGAGGCCTTCGGTCACCCTGAGCCGACTCAGGTCAACATGGTTGCAGTGAAGGGTAAGGCGATTCTGGTGTCGGGCCACGACATGAAAGATCTCGAGCTTATCCTGCAGCAGACCCAAGGTAAGGGGATCAACGTCTTTACCCATGGTGAGATGCTACCGGCGCTGGCCTATCCCGAGTTGAAGAAGTATCCCCACCTAGTCGGTAACTACGGCAGTGCGTGGCAAAACCAACAGAAAGAGTTCGCTAACTTCCCTGGTGCGGTGGTGATGACCTCTAACTGTATTATCGATCCTAACGTGGGCGACTATGCCGACCGTATCTTTACCCGCAGCATAGTGGGTTGGCCGGGCGTGACCCATATCGTGGGGGATGACTTCTCTGCGGTGATCGATAAGGCCTTGGCGCTTGAGGGCTTTGCCTATGATGAGATCCCCCATCATATCACCATAGGTTTTGCCCGCAACGCGTTAATGGCCGCCGCGCCTGCCGTGGTGGAGAACGTTAAGAATGGTGCGATCAAGCACTTCTTCCTGGTGGGTGGTTGTGACGGTGATAAGGCCGAGCGTAGCTACTTTACCGATATCGCCAAGGCGGCACCTAAGGACTCTATTATCATGACCTTAGGTTGTGGTAAGTATAAGTTCAACAAGCTCAGCTTCGGTGATATCAATGGTATTCCACGCCTGCTGGATATTGGTCAGTGTAACGATGCCTACTCGGCGATTCAGCTAGCCATCGCGCTGTCAGAAGTGTTCGAGTGTGAGATCAACGAGCTGCCGCTGAGTCTGGTGCTCTCCTGGTTCGAACAGAAGGCGATCGTTATCCTGCTAACCCTGTTATCACTGGGCGTGAAGAATATACGTACGGGCCCAAGTGCGCCGGCATTCTTAACCCCAAACCTGCTTAAGGTGCTGGAAGATAAGTTTGGTCTGCGTAATACCACCACGGTAGAACAAGATCTGAATGCCATTTTAAACGTCGCTTAAAATGTCCCCAACGCCCACGGCAGTGTCGTGGGCGTTATTTATTTTTTGGTGAGTCGCCCATGAATCAACAAGATTATCAATCACCCAACTGGCAGGCTGGCGAGATAAGGCTAGTCTGTGTCGAGCGCTGGCAGGAAACCCATGATGTGACCAGCTTTCGCTTTCAAGGCGCCCAGCCCGTTAAATTTCATTTTAAGCCCGGGCAGTTTATCACCTTCCTGCTGGATATCGGTGGCGAGCGCCTTGCCCGCAGCTATACCATCTCCTCGTCGCCTTCCCGTCCTTACTCCTTGGTGGTGACCATTAAGCGTATTCCTGGCGGGCGCGTGTCAAACTACCTGGTCGATAACTTACAGGTGGGGCATAGTGTCAACGTGAGCGGCCCAGCTGGTGCCTTTAACCTGATCGATATTGCCGCCGATAAGTATCTTTTCTTGAGTGCCGGCAGTGGTATTACACCCATGTATTCCATGTCGCGCTGGCTGACCGACACCCAGGTTGGCAGCGATATCGCCTTCGTGCACAGTGCCAAGGCTAAGGAAGATCTGATCTTCCACGACGCCCTGCTTAAGATGGCGCAGCGTCATCCAAATATGGCATTGCACTATAGTCTGGAATCGGCCGAGGCGCTTGAGGCCTGCTCAAGCTTCGCAGGAAGGCTAAGCTTAGCCATGCTCGCCGAGGCTGTGCCCGATTTTCTCGAGCGAACCGTGTTCGTCTGTGGCCCGGAGCCTTATATGCAGGCGGCTAAGGTTATGCTGGAGGACGCAGGTTTCGACATGAGTCGTTATCATCAGGAGAGCTTCGGCGCGCCCACCTCGTCGCCCACATCGCAAGTCGAAGGGCTAGGGGATGACGCGGCCTTCATGCTGCAAATTGGCGATCTGTCCACGCCGCTAAACGAAGCACAGACGGTACTCGAAGGGATAGAGGCCAAAGGCCTGCCCATTATCGCCGCCTGTCGCTCGGGCGTCTGCGGCGCCTGTAAGTGCCAGGTGTTAAGCGGCGAGACAGAGTCCAGCAGTGAGATGACACTGACGCCAGCCGAGGTAGAGCAGGGCTTTATTCTCGCTTGCTCGACGCGAATAAGATCCGACGTGACGCTCGCCTTGGGTTAAGGTTGAAAGGCTAAGCGCGTTAGGTTTGGCTTAGTGATAAGGGGGCTTTTTAAGAAGGGGATACAGTCGTAAGATTTGCGCTATGGGCGATGACACAGTATGGTTAATGTGAGGGTTAGGCGAATGGCATCACGCTGGCTTAGCCCAATTCTTAGACCCTTTGTGTGGAGCGCCCTCATGGTATCGACTACGTCACAGCCTGTCGTTATAGACGACCATAGCCTTGGCCATCTCCTTTATGCCCTGATGTCGGCCTTTCCGCTTTTGTTACTGCCGCCTCTGTTTGCCTTGCTTATTAGCCTTGGGCAGAAGGGAGACAAGATGAGTAGTCTGCTCTATTCCCATATTCGTTGGCAGCGTTGGTCGATTATCTCGCTGTTTTCGCTTCTGCTGCTGGCCTACTTAATACCTCAAGCCTGGTTGGCCGTCAGCCTGTCGCTGCTGGCTCTGCTGTGGTTTTGTCATCGTACCATCAAAGGCTGGATGAATCTGGTCGATGGCCTGGCGATTTAAATGTATGGGTAAATAAAAAGAGGACCTAAGGTCCTCTTTTTTGTTTATAGATGCACTCTGGAGCCTGTTAATTAGCCAGCCGTTAGTCGCGGTAGGTACGAGCCAAGATGTCGCTATGGGCATTAAGCTGCTGGGGATCGCTCAAGCCCAGCACCAGGCCGTCAGCCTTGAGGGCCCTAGCGGCACTGGCCTGGCTAGCGAGTTCATCCTGCTGACAGGCATAGCGGGTATTGATGATCACCGGCAGGTGGCTCTTCTCTTTCAGGCTGATGAGCCCGGACAGATCTAAGGTCGGCCGCTGCTGCTCGTTGAAGGTTCTGATTCCGGCTTCGCTCAAGATCACCTGCTGATTACCTGCGGCCAATATGGTCTCTGCACCACCCAGCCATTCATCCAGGCTGGCCATAGTGTTGCGCTCTAAGATAACCGGCATGTGCAGCGCACCGACCTGTTCGAGCAGATCGCGATTGTGCATTTGCTTGCCACTGATCTGCAGCATGTCGGCATGATCAACGGCCAGCGGGAGTTCGCTCTCATGTTCGATGGCGACGATACAGGCCAGATCAAACTGGCTCAGAGCTCTGCGCATCTCGCTCAGCTGGCGGTTCGCCATGGGGTTGGCATTTAACTCGCTAACGATCACGGCCTGGAAACCCGCCTCTTTTATCTGCTTGGCCAGCTGGCTGTAGTGGCCAGGCTCTTGAGTCAGACTCAGCTGTGCCATGGCGCCAAACTGACCGTCACCTATCTGTAGCTGTCTTGTGACGACGCTGGTGATCTGTGGATGTTCGGCCAGGCTATGGCGCAGATGTTTGGCATCCAGTTTATCTCTTGCCTGTTGGTCGGCTTCGCGGCTGGTGGTGGGCTCAATCATCAGCTGACTGTTGCTCAGCTGGGTCGGGTTGACGGTTTCGCAGGGGTAACAGCCAAGTACCTTGATGAAGCGGGTAATGCGTTCCAGCTCCTTTAACGCCTGTTGCATCTGGTCGCTGGCGAGGTTGGCGTCAAGGTCCAGGTAGAACATCTCCTCCCAAGGGGTACCAGGGATAGGGCGGGATTCGAGCTTACTCATGTTGAGATCATGGGCCTTTAAGATCAGCAAGGCTTCTACCAGGGCGCCGGGTTTCTGCCCCGTGGCCATGATAAGCGTGGTCTTGGCCGGTAGCTGTTCGGGCACTGCAATGGCCTTTCTGGCGACGACGATAAAACGGCTCTGGTTGATCTTCTGGTTGGCCAGCTCGCGATCGATGGCCTCGAGTTGATACAGGGCACCGCCTTCGACGCTGCCGATAGCGGCGACGCTGTTATCATCGGCCTTGAGCACACGCTCCATGGCCTCGGCGCTGCTGGAGCAATATTCCAGTTTGAACTCACCGTGTTGACTCAGATAGCGACTGCACTGGCTGATAGGCTGAGGATGGGCGTAGATGGTTTTGATCTGCTTAACCTGAGTGCCAGGCTTGGCGAGCAGGCAATGGCCCACCTCTATGGTGGTTTCACCTACGATGGCAAGGCTGGTGTGTTGCAGCACATCATAGACCTCGTTGATCGAGCCTGAGGAGGTGTTTTCGATCGGCAGGAAGCCGTAGTCGGCGTGGCCCGATTCCACCGCCTGCACTATCTCATCGAAACTCTTACAACCCAGATCTTGCATGCCAACCTGACGGCGCTCGCAGTAACGAGTGGCAGCAAGATAAGAGTAGGATCCACGCGCGCCTAAGTAGGCGATGTTGTATTGCTGTTTCTGCAGGTCAGGGTTGGCGCGGCCTTGGAGGTAGGCTTGTTGGTTTAATACCGAGTCTTCGATGATGCTTTGATAGAGGGAGAGGACATAGTGAGCGTCGAGCCCCTGCTCGCGTCCCTGCTTAACCAGTCTGGCCAGCAGCTCTTTCTCTCTCTGGGTATCGCGAATTGGGCGAATATCGACCTCTTTGCTGCGGGCGACATCTAAGCTCAGTGCCCGTCGTTTGGCCAGCAGTGCCAGCAGTTCATTGTCGAGCGCGGTGATCTGTTCCCGGGTATGGTTAAGGGGATGTGGTTTGGTCATGCTGTCCTCTGTCGTTGAACGCTTCTCGATTACTCATGCAAATAAAAAAGCCCCCCATAAATGGGAGGCTCTGGAATTCTTACTTTCGTTTTTACACCGAAATTCCGCCTCCCTAGAAGGGTGGAATAAAAAAGAAAGTAAAAAAAGCGTTGGTGTTCGTTTTCATAGCCTTCAAATTAAGCCTTGCTCTAAATCCTGTCAATCAAAAAAGGGATAAAGTGAGAATTTATACCTGTGGTAATAAGCGCCCCCCGTGAGCGAATTGACTTGCCACAAATAGAAAGCGCACCTCTTTGGGTGCGCCGGGAGAGTAAAAGATCAGAATTTAAGATGGGGCATCCTCCTTTGCTTGTCGCCTGCAGATGAAAAGACTGCAGCAGGTGATAAGGGAGAGGCAGCGGGCTAATCGACTAGCGGTGATCCAATGGCCTGTTAACGTCTATTACGTTGGTTTGCCTTAATTGGCTATCTGGCTGCCTCAGTTACGGAAAAAGCACTCAATATTAAAATGGGACTGCGCTCCTTTCTCACTCGTTAGGGTGCTAGGCTTCGAGATTATCTTAGCGGCAACCCTATGGCCTACTGGGGACGACTTGTTTGGCGCTATGCCTGTTTCCTATTTGGGCTAATCTTAAGCCTTAGGTTGTGTGAGTCGCCTTTAATAAATCAAACGTGAAAGTTAACGTCTTGCGTTTGGCGAATGTGACCTCTTACTCCTTCGTTGGCTTGCTTTCGACATCAGAGACGGCGCTTAATAGTAAGTATAACAAGGGCGGACAACATAGCTAGTTCGTTAGCTGAGTTCCACGGCTTCTCATTGAATGCCTGTGGCTGATGTGGTTGTCCGTCCTCGTCTCTTGCCTGTCGCTGTACCTCGATTTAGGTGGCGATTTAACTTTCCACCAAGTTTGGGTAAGTGGCTTTTGTGCCAGTTCGTTAGCGTTCGTTCCTCGGCCTATGCCTGAGGCGATGATTCGCCACTTACCGTTAATCTGTTACGCCGCGTATTCCTCATCTAATGTTTCGTCATACTCGTCGTCGATATCGGCGCTTTCTGGCGTTGGGCTCATCGCTGGAGCCGTGTAGCGAGCTCCTTCCGGTTTGTGGCTGAGGCGATTGAGCTGTTTCTCCAATTTTTGACCCATTGCATTGATTGCTGCATAGAGATCTTTGTCTTTCGCCTGAGCAAATAAGGTGTTGCTTGGTATACCTACTGAAGCTTCTATCTTAAATCCTTGCTTCTCTTGACCTATGATTACATGTGGATTAATGAGCTGTACATCGTGTCTACTTAGCTTTTCTAAACGGCTCTCGATACGTTCACGGATAGGAGTGGTGACTTCGAAATCTTTACTTGTAATCTTTATCATATGTCGAACCTTTCGTTGTTTCCTTGACTTCAGATTACCAATTCAGCCCCCAGAAAACGTGATCTAGATCAACTTTTGGCTGCCATTATTTTCCGTTCGTTGGTTATTTGAGCCCTTAGACAAAATTGTAAAATAAACATTAGGAATGGCTTGTTTTTATCAAATTTAGGCTGCATATTTGACTGGATAACACTGCTTACATAAATCTATTTGCCTCTCCCCATCGCTTCAAATATCATCAATTTCATTATTTTCTAAAGCGATGAGTTATAAGATGTCCTCAGTAGAAAACCCTCAGTCTGGCCAGGTAAAAATTAAGGTATGGGATCTGCCTACGCGCCTGTTTCACTGGTCCATGATAGCGTTGCTCGGTGGTCTGTGGTGGAGCGCCGAGGTGGGGGAGATGCAATGGCATCAAGTATTTGCATACGGACTAATGATCTTGCTCGGTTTTCGAATTCTTTGGGGAATCGTTGGCAGTGAGACGTCGCGCTTTAGCCATTTTGTGAAATCGCCGACTCAGGTACTTGCCTATGTCAGGCAGCCCCAGCGCCGCAGCGTTGGCCATAATCCTCTGGGGGGCTATATGGTGGTGGCGATGATCTTGGTGCTGATGGTGCAGCTCACCACAGGACTATTTGCCACAGATGAGGTCTTTACCGAAGGGCCGCTATACGCTTATGTGAGCAGCGAGACAGCCGAAACCTTGACCTTGCTGCATAAGCAAAATTTCAATTTACTCCTTCTACTGGCGGTTTTGCATATTCTTGCAGTGGTATGGCACGGCATTAAAGGCGACAAACTGGTTGGTGCCATGATCACCGGCTATAAGAGCGTCAGCCGCGAGAGCGTTACCGAGTTTAAGTTTCGCTCGGGCTTGATGGCCCTTACACTGGTGGGCGTGCTAGCAGGCCTAGTAGTGAACTATCTGATTTGGCCCATTGCGGCCATGCTGTAGGGCGATGGCTAACGGTAAAAGTTAGGCTAGAGAAACAGGATAAGAAAAGGGGAGCTTAATTGGCTCCCCTTTTTTATTGGCTTTCGATATTGGTCGTCAATATTCGTCTTGTTATTAGTCTTTCTTGTAGATGTCGTGACAACCTTTACAGCTCTTACCTGTATTCATGAAGGCTTGCTTAATCGCATTTTTATCGTCTGATTGCGCGGCAACGGCAAGTTTGGCGGCGTTGTCTTGGAAAGTGCTCATCTTAGCGTCGAAATCGGCTTTGTCGCTCCAGATCTTCGCCAGTGCGCCAGTGTCGCCCTTGTCAGAACCGGCAACGAAACCTTCTGCTGGCAGCTTGCTCAATGCGGCAACGTTTTGCGCGCGCATGGCAAAGACTTCGGCGTCGAATGGCTTCTTGCCCTTAAGCATGGCGCCCATGTCGCCAAAGTTGTGAGCGATCAGGCCAAAAGCAGATTGACGATAATGAATGGCGTCGTCTGACTCTTTGAAGTTATTGGCTTGTACCGCTGTGGCCAGTAAGGCACTGCCGGCTAGGGCGAGCAGGCTTAATTTAAACTGTTTTTTCATGGCAATCATTCTCACTACTTTGTGGATTTATGTGATCTAACGCAAACATTCTAATCGTAATTAACTATCAGATACTATAGATTTTTCTTTAAAATGCTGGCCAAAATGTTGCCGAATGTGTCTAACTCTTGAACGCCTGACTCATCGCATCTACTGGCTCGATAGCCAGCGTGGCAGATTTCTTGGTACACTTCGATGTACTGGTAGGCTATGACAGCTTAGGAGCTAAAGTGCGCGCAAACTGGGATCTGGTTTTAGAAAAAGTGGTCAATCATCAAGACACCGATGCCTTGATGGATCTGTTCGATCTACTGCTCACCGAGGAGGAGCGTAGCGCCATTGCCGGGCGGCTGAAGGTATTTCAAGCCCTGCTCTTGGGAGAGATGAGTCAGCGACAGATAGCCGCCGAATTCGAGATCAGTATTGCCACCATCACACGTTGTTCCAACTACCTCAAGCATATGCCCACGGCTCAGCGCGAGCGTATCAAGGCGCTCATTCTCTAGTTAGATCACCCGTATTGGCATAGGCAGTTGGGGCTTACGATAGTTGCGGCGCTGGGCCAGACGAAATAAGGCGAAACTGGCTAGCCCGGCGCCTGCAAACGAAAGATAGCTGGAGTCGCTGTGGCGAAAGACAAACAGGGCGCCCAAAAGGTAGGCGTAGGGAAGCAGGTTGTAGAGCGCATCAGGCCAGATGCCTTGCTTACGACGACTCGGTTTATCGCTGCGTCGATTCTGTGAGCGCATGTTGAAGATACGCGCGCCGAGCAGGAAGATAATCACGCCTAAGAGCACTGGAAGGGGCGCCGGGCTCATCAGTATGGTCGTTGCTGCGATGAGCAGGTAGATGGCAGGAAGTTTTTCATAGATGGGCTGAGCAACCATTTCGATATCCTTATCGTTTATACGCAGCTAGCTGATGTTGTCTTGAGCATAAAATAAAAGAGTCGGCATCACCTAGTAAAAGGTGGCCGACTCGATTCAGAATCCTACCTGAGATTGACGCCTAAGCGTCAAATTAAGGCTTTAGGTTGAGCAGCTTTAGTCTAGTGCTGACAGCCGCAACCGCCGTTGCCGTCACAACCTTCTTTGGCTGGCTTCTCAGGATCTTCGCTACAGCATCCGCCTTGATGAGCATGACCTTCGCCACCACAGCAACCACCTTCATGGCTATGCTCGTGGCTGCCACAGCCGCCAGCCGCATGGATATGGCCATGGGCGATCTCTTCGGCGCTGGCATCACGAACAGAAATCACTTCGACGGTGAAGTTAAGGGTTTGACCCGCTAGTGGGTGGTTACCGTCAACGACGACGACATCGTCTTTCACTTCGGTCACTTGTACCGGACGCTGGCCCATCTCTGTTTCGGCGATGAAACGCATGCCTGGCACGATATCTTCGATATCGCCGAAGGCTGCTAATGGGACATCTTGACGTAAACCATCGTGGTAAGGACCGTAAGCCTGCTCGGCCTCTACGGTAACTTCAAGCTTGTCGCCAACACTTTTGCCTTCGAGTGCCTGCTCAAGGCCTGGGATCATGTTTTCTGCACCGTGAAGGTATAGCATTGGCTCACCTTCAAATGAACTCTCGATCAACTCGCCTTGCTGGTTCGTTAAGCGGTAATGGATGCTAACAGCTTTGTGTTGGGTGATTATCATATCGCCTCCAATTCAGAATGTGGCGGCATTTTAGCTCGCTTTGTTGGCCTTGGCGATGACCTAGCGCAGCTTCTTGAGGGAAAATCGGTAAATTTTTTTTCATCAGGCTAGGTGTAGTGAGAAGTCGGCTAAGGGGAATTGTTTCTCTTTGTATATTTATTCACAATTTTTGGAAAAGTATTTTGTATTGTTGACACCTTAGCTTGCATGTTAATCGTCGATTTCTGGTCTCTTTTCTCTGTCAGCTTGTTAGCACTCGTAAAGCCTGATTTCATACCTTGTGAAAGTTCACCTTTCATGATTATCGTTATGTTTATTAGCTATTTATTTGATGATTCGGATAAGCGGAATACTGATAGGTCACTTAGCCTATCATTCCCTTTATTCACTTAAATCTATGCCCTGCTATTTCATTTTACCGTTTGCAGCGTGGCAGGCGCTGAAAGTGTATTTTTATAAAGTTTTATTTTGGGGGTTGACACCTTGGGGCAAAAAAGGCAATTCTGTAGAGACATTCAGTGAATATGTTTTGATACGACAGAATAGAATTTAAATGTTTAGCCTTAATCTCGTAGTAACCACCATTATTACAACCACCACGATTACCAGCGTGGGGGCCGGCTAAGCATACTCGAAAGAAATGATTTGAAATGACTAAGCCCGCTCCCCATCAAGGAGCGGGTTTTTTTGTTTCTGGGGCGCGGTACTAAGGAGAGAAGATGAAGGTAATGAAGTTCGGTGGTACCTCGCTGGCCAATTGGCAGAGGTTTAGTAGTGCGGCGCAGATCGTCTTGGCATCGGCCGAGGAACAGCCGACGGCAGTGGTGTTAAGCGCGCCGGCAACCGTGACCAACGGCTTGTTGGAGATGGTGGATCTCGCTGTCGCAGGGGATGATTTCTCTCCCGTCTTGAGTCAGGTACATGAGGTCTTTAAGACCCTTTATGCAAAGGCCGCCAGCGAGGTCTTGGGTAGCGAGCAGTCAGCAGGCCTCGAAGGTGTCCTCGCGGCGCAGCTCAAGCACTGGCAAGACAAGCTACAAGGCGTAGTCTTGCTGGGTGAGTGCCCCGACGCTGTTCGCGCCGAGATAGTGGTCGGTGGCGAGCGCCTCTCGGCGGCGTTGATGGAGCAGTTGATGTTGGCGGCAGGTGTGTCGGCCAATCAGCTAGTGCCGCAACAGTTGTTTGTGGCCCATGGGCCGGCGCTGGAATCGGTTGTCGATATCGCCGTGAGCAAACAGCGTTTTGCCGAGCTTTCTCTCGATGCCCATCAGGTGTGGGTGATGCCAGGCTTTACCGCCGGAGACAAGGATGGCCGAGTGGTCACTCTGGGCCGTAACGGCTCAGACTATTCGGCGGCGGTGCTGTCTGCCTGTATCGACGCCAGTTGCTGTGAGATCTGGACAGATGTGGATGGCGTCTATAATACCGACCCGCGTGTCGTCGCCGATGCCAAGCTGCTGACTCAGCTCAGTTACCAGGAGGCGATGGAGCTGTCTTATTTCGGCGCCAAGGTGCTACATCCTAAGACGATTGCGCCTATCGCCCAGTACCATATCCCTTGCTATATACGTAACAGCTTCAACCCTCAGGCGCCCGGCACCTTAGTGTCGAATCAAGTGGACGAGACAGGGCTGAACGTTAAGGCTATCTCTAATCTCGACGAGCAGACCATGTTCGACATCGCTGGCCCCGGCATGAAGGGCATGGTTGGCATGGCGAGCCGGACTCTGGGGGCCATCTCCCGCTCCGGGGTGTCAGTCTCCCTTATTACGCAAAGCTCATCCGAGTACAGCATCAGCTTCTGTGTGGCCACCGCCGATGCCGAGCGAGTGCGCCTGGCGCTGGAGCAGGAGTTTGAGCTTGAGCTTAAGAGCGAGATCCTCGAGCAGATTAGCATGCGCCACAACCTGGCCATAGTATCCCTGATAGGTGACGGTATGCGCACCCATAAGGGGGTTGCCGGTAAGTTCTTCCAGGCCTTGGCCCAGGCCAACGTCAACATAGTGGCTATCGCCCAGGGCTCCTCTGAGCGCTCCATCTCGGCGGTTATCGAGCTGCGCAAGACCAAGCATGCCATCGCCGCCTGTCATCAGAGCTTCTTCGATGTGCAGCACTATCTGGACGTATTCCTAGTGGGCTGTGGCAATGTGGGCGCCGGCTTGCTCGAACAGATCAAGCAACAGACGGAGATGTTGAAGGCTCAGCATATCACTGTGCGCGTGTGCGGAGTGGCGAACTCCCGCCAGATGGTGCTCGATGCTAAGGGGATAGATCTTAATCATTGGCAGGGACTGCTTGCCGACAGCCAGCAGGCTTGCGATCTGGAGAAGATGCTTGCCTGGGCCAAAGAGCAGCAGCTACTCAACCCTGTGCTGGTGGACTGTACCTCAAACGAAGCCGTGTCCGATCAATATGTTGCGGTAATGAACGCCGGTCTGCATGTGGTGACTCCTAACAAGAAGGCCAACACACGTGATTATGACTATTACCGTGCCCTGAGGCAGACTGCGCTGCATCAGCGTCGTCAGTTTCTCTATGAGACCACGGTTGGCGCTGGCTTGCCGGTTATCGACAACCTGAAGAAGCTCCTCTTCGCCGGTGACAAGCTACAGAAATTCAACGGCATACTCTCGGGTTCACTCTCCTACATCTTCGGTATGCTCGATGAGGGGATGAGCCTGTCGGAGGCGACACGTATCGCCCGTGAAAAATGCTTTACCGAGCCAGACCCAAGAGACGACCTCAGCGGTATGGACGTGGCCAGGAAGGTGCTTATCCTTGCCCGGGAGGTGGGTATGCAGATAGAGCTGAGCGATATCCAGGTGGAGTCTGTGTTGCCGAGTCATTTCGACGCCTCAGGTGATGTCGAGACCTTTATGGCGAATCTGAGTTCACTCGACAGCGAACTTGCTCAAAGGGTAAATAGCGCCAAGGCCGAGGGTAAGGTGCTGCGTTATGTGGGACAGATCGACGAAGAGGGCTGCCGGGTGAAAATCGCCGAGGTAGAAGCCAAGGATCCCCTCTACAGCGTCAAGGGCGGTGAGAACGCATTGGCCTTCTACAGCCGCTACTATCAGCCGATCCCCTTCGTGCTTCGCGGCTATGGCGCGGGTACCGAGGTGACGGCGGCCGGTGTGTTTGCCGACTTGCTGAGAACCCTTAACTGGACACGGGAGATGGGCGTATGAGTTTAACGGTTTATGCGCCAGCCTCCATGGGCAATGTCGGCGTCGGATTCGATCTGCTGGGCGCCGCCTTGGCGCCGGTAGATGGCAGCCTGCTCGGTGATCGCGTCGCCATTGAATCGGCTCCCCATGGCGTCTCGCTTAAATTGGCCGGTCACTGGGCCGACAAGTTGCCTGCCGCCTGCGAGGAGAATATCGTCTACCAGTGCGCCCACTTCTTCCTCGAGCAGCTCGGTAGTGAGGCTGGCGTTGCCATGACACTGGAGAAGAACCTGCCGGTGGGCAGCGGCCTTGGCTCCAGTGCCAGCTCGGTCGTTGCCGCGCTTTATGCCCTGAACGAGCATTTCGACAGACCCTATGACAGCGATGCGCTGCTGAGGTTGATGGGTGAATTTGAAGGCAAGATCAGCGGCTCTGTGCACTATGACAATGTTGCGCCCTGTTATCTAGGTGGCATGCAGTTGATGCTGGATACCCCTAGCGCCGTGTGTCAGGACCTGCCGGTGTTTAAAGACTGGTATTGGGTGGTGGCCTACCCAGGCATCTCTCTTTCAACGGCCAAGATGCGCGCCTTGCTGCCAGCGCAATACGATAAGTCAGTAACCATAGATTTCGGTCGTTACCTGAGTGCCTTTGTGCATGCCAGTTATCGCCAAGATGCCAAGCTCGCCATAGAGGTATTAAAAGATGTGCTGGCGGAACCTTACCGCGCCGCAGAAATTCCCGGTTATGAGCAGGCGCGCGCCGCCTTGGCCGAACTCGGCATGGCCACCACGGGGATCTCGGGCAGTGGCCCGACACTGTTTACCGTGACCGATAACCTGGAGACGGCTAAGCAGGCCAAGGCCTGGTTAGATGCGAATTATGTCACCTCTGGCGCTGGTTTTTCCCATATATGTCAAATTGATATGCTCGGCACGCGCCGTGTAGATGCACCACTTTTAGATTAATAGGCGGATGTAAGATGGAACTCTATAACTTAAAACACCCCTCACAGAAGGTTAGTTTCACTCAGGCGGTTAAATTGGGCCTGGGGCGGGATCGCGGCCTGTTTTTCCCTGTCACTATCCCAAGGCTGGACGATGTGGATGCGCTGCTGGCGATGGACTTCGTCAAGCGCTCAAAGGCGATATTGGGCGCCTGGTTGGCCGACGAGCTTGGCCAGGAGCTGGTGGATAGCCTGGTTGAGCGCGCCTTCAATTTTGAGCTGCCGCTGACCAAGGCCGATGACAAGCGTTATTGCCTCGAGCTGTTCCACGGTCCAACCCTGGCCTTTAAAGACTTCGGCGCACGCTTCATGGCGCAGTGCCTCAATAGCCTGGCACAGGAAGATAAACTCACCATATTGACCGCCACCTCGGGGGATACCGGCGCCGCAGTCGCCGATGCCTTCTATGGGCTGGATAAGGTACAGGTGGTGGTGCTCTATCCTAAGGGCAAGATCAGCCTGCTACAGGAGAAGATGTTTACTACTCTGGGTGACAACATACATACGGTGGCGGTGGAGAGCGATTTCGATGCCTGTCAGGAGATGGTCAAGGCCGCCTTCGAAGACAGCGACGTGCGTGACGGTCTGCACCTTAACTCGGCCAACTCTATTAACATCAGTCGTTTGCTGGCGCAGATCTGTTACTACTTCGAGGCGGTGGCCCAGTTTAAGCGAGCTAATCAAGGCGATCCTGTGATTGCCGTGCCCAGCGGTAACTTCGGCAACCTGACGGCGGGCCTATTTGCCAAGGCGATGGGGCTACCGGTGAAGCGTTTCGTGGCGGCCACCAACAGTAACGATACCGTGCCTCGCTATCTGGCCGATGGTCAGTGGTCGCCCAAGGCAACCGTCGCGACCCTCTCTAATGCCATGGATGTGGCCGAGCCGAGCAATTGGCCCAGGGTTGAGACCATCATGGAGGTGATGAACTGGCCGCTGAGCGAGCTGGTGGGCGTTGGTCTCTCCGAGCAAGATACGGTGGAGGCGCTGGATGAGCTCTATCGTGGCGGTTATCTATCCGAGCCTCACGCAGCGATTGCGGCCAAGGCGCTGTCGTTAACCATGTCGGCCGATGAGCAGGGGATCTTCCTCGGTACGGCCCATCCGGCCAAGTTTAAAGAGGTGGTGGAGCAGGCGCTCAATATTGAGCTTGAGCTGCCACCAGAGCTACAAGCGGTGAAGGATAAGCCTATCCTGTCGGCCGAACTGCCTGCCGATTTTGCCCGCTTCAAGGCTCACCTGTTTGAGACCTTAGCTTAACCACTGTCTGGTTATTTATGCTTAACAGCCAAGGCGATAGTGCCTTGGCTTTTTTTATGCCCGCTTCTGTCTGTTTTATCTCTTAGGACTGTTTTTTAGTTCAATTAGGCTGTTTCTATCCAGTTGTTTCAATCCAGTTGTTTAGATGGGGCGGCAGCTAACCTCCGTGCCGTATTTTATTAGCATTATCAGCAATGCGTTTGCATCGAATCGCGTCCATTACCTAGGTTGCCAAATGTATCAATGACCTTGAGACCGGCGTGATGGTTATCACAACCAAGCTCTGCTAAATCACTTATCTTACGGGCCTTTTTCTTTAGCCATTATTTGATAGAGCCGTGACGTGTTGCATCTTAGAGTGATTTTATCTGGCCTTTGTTTACTGACAGCCTGCGCCTCAAATGAGCCACAGCTCTACTCGCGAATTAATGAGGCCTATGATTTCGAGGTGACCCATTGCGATAGTTTCGCTATGGTGACTGGGATAGGCAGAGGGGAGGCGCCGCTAAGGGCGGCGCGGGAGAATGCCAAGCAGCAAGGTGAGGCCCTGCAGGGCACTCATATCGTCTGGCTACAGGAGGATCACTTCGACAGGGATAATCAGGTCAGGGTGATTGCCGTGGTCTATAAGTGCTTGTTTTAGCGAACCTGACTCCTTAGCCAGTTGATCTCTTGTGGCCAGATCTCAGGTTCTATCGTCTCCAGGATGAGTGGGATCTGCTTAGTCGCGGGGTGTTTCATGATATAGCTAAACGCATCCATGCCGATATAACCGGCGCCGAGGGAGTGGTGCCTGTCGACCCGGCTGTTGAGGGGCGTTTTGCTGTCGTTAAGGTGCATCGCCTTAAGGTAGCGGTTGCCCACTATGGCATCGAATTGTCCGAAGCTCGCTTCGCAGGCCTCATGGGTCGTTAAATCATAGCCAGCGGCAAACATGTGGCAGGTGTCGATACAGACACCTACGCGGCTCTTATCTTCTACCTTGTCGATGATCTGCGCCAGCTGCTCGAAGCTATGGCCCAGGTTTGACCCCTGACCCGCGGTGTTTTCTATGATGGCGCTGACGCCTTGCGTCTTGTCCAGTGCCAGATTGATCGATTCGCTGATGCGGGCCAGGCACTCGTCTATGTCTATCTTGTTGAGATGACTACCGGGATGAAAGTTGAGCAGGGTCAATCCCATCTGTTCGCAGCGCTGCATCTCGTCGAGAAAGGCTTCTCGCGAGCGCGTGAGCTGCTCGGTATCCGGATGGCCAAGATTAATCAGATAGCTGTCGTGGGGCAGAATGGCATCGGGGCGAATATTGGCCTGCTCGCAGTTGGCCTTGAAGTCGGCTATCTGCTTAGGACAGAGCGGCGCCGCCTGCCAACGTCTCTGATTCTTGGTAAATAGCGCAAAGGCGTTGGCGCCAATCTTCTGTGCGTTTAGCGGCGCATTGGCGATACCGCCGGCGGCGCTGACATGGGCACCAACCCAATGAGTGTCTGACATTCTTCCTCACTAACTTTCAACAAGCTTATAAATTATCACGGTATTTTGAGCGATTTTTCTAGGCTGGACTATGCTCAATGAAAGGTATTTAGCCTTAATTGTTTATTTTTCGATAGTGGAATGGACTCTAGCGTGTTTAAGGATCTCTCTCAATCTGAATTTATGGACTTCGGCCCAGCCTTGATCGCCCAGCTGGGTAAGTTACAGGGACAGTTTATTCGTGGTGACGATGTGCTCTTGCCCCTGTGTCGTGTTCTGGCCGATAGCAGCGGCGCCGAGTCTGTGATGATCTTGTCTCGTCGCCTGCTGGCCTGTGACGAGATGCCGGCCGATGTCACCTGCTGGTGCCGGGATTCTATGCGATATATCACCCTGTGGCGCCAGGTAAAGGACTGGCCGCTGTTGGATGGTCAACGCGGTGCACATCTGTGGCAGCGATTTGTGGTGTGGCCCATCGAGGGGCTAGACGTCAATATCTTCTTCTATCGCCCGGTCAAGGGCTGGCTGTCGTTTCTCACCTCCTATCAGACCTTTATTGCCGATAGTATCAGCGGCATGTTGCAGCAGCAGAGCCTGGATTGGCAGCAGAGCCGTAATGCCCAGATCATCAAGTCGATCGACACCCAGATGTATCAGTCTATCGTCAGTAACAGCGAGGATATGATAGTGGTTGCTTCGCGCCAGAAGGGGATGGCGCCCGTGATCATGTATGCCAACGCGGCGGCAACCGCCATCAGCCAATATCCCCGCAGTCAGCTGATCGGCAAGTCGATTGAGCTCTTCTTCGGAGATCAGGATGACAAGGCGCAGGAACTGCTGGAGGCGATAGAGCTGCGCCTGGAATTTACCGGCGAGCTGGTTTGTTCGACCGCTACGGGGGAGAAAGTGATCCTGCATACCCATCTGATTGCCTTAAACGAGCAGTATGAAGACGGCAGCCTGTTTACCCTGGTGGGGAGGGATATCACAGAGCAGAAGCTGATGCAAAATACCATGGCCCGTACGCAAAAGATGCAGGCCATGGGCCAGCTGGTGGGCGGTGTGGCCCACGATTTCAACAACATCTTGGGTGTGCTCAAGGGCAATCTGGAACTGATGGAGCTCAAGGGCAAGGACGATACCATAGCACGTTACCTGGCCACGGCGCTCAAAGCTTGTCAGCGAGGCACCGACCTGACCCGGCGCCTGCTGCAGTTTTCCCGGCAGGAGCAATTCAGTGCCCAACCGGTGCAGGTCAATGAGGTGCTGCTGGGCTTAGAGGAGCTGCTGGAGAAGTCGTTAACCACTCAGGTGAGCCTCAATATTTTGCCTCAAGCGTCGATGCGGGATATCTGTGTCGATCGTGGCGACCTGGAAGATGCCCTGATTAACCTGGTATTGAACGCCAAGGATGCCATGCATGGGGAAGGGCAGATCACCATAGCGACAGGTGAGCAGTATCTGTCGGGCTATCTGCCAGGAGTGGGCAATACGGTCAGCACAGATAACCGCGACTATGTGTGGGTCTCTGTGATCGATCAGGGTGGGGGGATAGCCGATCACCTGCTGGATAAGATTTTCGAGCCATTCTTTACCACCAAGGATAAGAGCAAGGGGACCGGACTCGGCCTCTCCATGGTGTACGGCTTCGTAAAACGCTCTAACGGTTACATGAGTATCATGCACACAGGCGCAGAGGGCACTGAGATACGCCTCTGGTTTCCGGCCATCAAGCCGGTCGAGCGACAGAGCGAGCGACATCACAGGCCGCTCGAGTACCCCAAGGTCGCGCGGCCCATCAGGGTGCTCATCGTCGATGATGAACCCGACCTGCTGGAGGTGCTCTGCGATCACTGTCAGATGATGGGGATGGAGGTGCTGGCCTATACAGACCCTCTGTTGGTCAGGGAGCAGTTTAGCGGCGGCATAGAAAACATAGATCTCATCATCTCAGATCTCTTGATGCCAGGTGGCATAAACGGCTATGAGCTGGTGACAGATTTGAATCGGCACACAGCTATCCCTGTGCTCTTGATCTCAGGTTATGTCGGTGATGTCGGGATCAGTAGCCGGGAAGATCTGCCCTTTAAGGTACTACAGAAGCCCTTTGATATTAGCGCCTTCGTGCGTGGGCTCGAAGAGATAGGGATTGAGTTTTTACAAGGAGAATTGCGATGAACAACATGGAGATTTGGGTTGTCGACGATGACAGGGATTACTGCGAGCTGATCGTCGAGATGTTGCAAGATGAATTTAAGGTGACTCCCTTCTATGGTGCGGCCGATTTTCGTATTGCCCTGCAAAGTAGCCAACCCGACCTGTTGTTGATGGATATCAATCTGCCCGATACCGATGGCATCACTCTCTGCAAAGAGCTGCAGGAAACAAACCAGGAGGTGGCCGTGCTGTTTGTCTCTGGGATGAATACCCTAGAGGAGCGGCTCAAGGCCTATGAGGTGAATGCGGTGGACTTTATCGCTAAACCCTTTGAGTTAAAAGAGTTACTGGCCAAGGTCCATAGCGTCGCCCACTATGTGATGAAGCAGAGAGAGCTGATTCAGGCGGAATCAGTCTCCCGCAACATGGCCTTTCAGTCGATGACCGAGTCGTCTCAGTATGGCTGCGTATTGCAGTTCTTTCGCCAGTGTTTTCTCTGTCACGATCACCAGACTCTGGCCGATGCCTTCTTTGACCTGATGCAGCAGCTTAATCTCAACACCTGCCTGGAGATACGTGGTGATAGCGTGGAGTATTTTGCGCCTAGGCATGCCGCGATCAGCCCCATAGAGTCGAACATTCTCGAACTGCTGGACAAACATGGCCGCCTGTATGACTTTGGCTGCCGTACCATATGCAACGATAAACATGTCTCCTTCCTGATCAAAAATATGCCGATAAATGACGAGGTGCTCTATGGCAGGTTACGGGATATTATCGCCGTGGTGGTCGAAGGCCTCGAGGCGCGCGTCATGGATATCGGTCGTCAGCAGACACTGAAACAGGTTTTTGTCGATATCGAAGCACTTATCGGTGACATCAACGCCGCGACCCTTGAGCATGATGAAAGATTCAGTGCCGCACTCATTAACATGACCACTGAGATCCGCGGCAGCTTTCATGTGCTGGACATGACCATAGAGCAGGAAGATTATTTTACCGCGCTCATCGAGCGTAATTTGAAGGAGGTGAAGTCGGCCTCGCAGGCCTTTACCCGCCTACAGTCTGCGCTGGGCAAGGTGATGGATGTACTGGGGGCAAGCGTACCTTAAGTGATTATTTTATGTTCATTTTTCTTGATCTGAGTCACGTCATCATGGCGGGTTACATATTAGTGTGAGTAAAAGTTCAACAATTGACTATAGTAACTAAAGGCGTCTAGAAGGTTGGAGGTGACGATGTTAGCGAGACTTCATAATGACCATAAACATATCGCGATACTGTTAAATATTCTCAAAAATAAGCAGCAGCGGCTGCAAAATGGTGAGGCCGTCAACTTTAATCTGATCCGAGATATCGTCGAATATATGCAGAGCTATGCCGAGCACAGCCATCACCCGGTAGAGGATCTGATCAACGAATTCTATATCCAGACACACCCTGAAGAGGCCCTGGAAGAGAATCTGGGGGAAGAGCATCATGGTCTCATCGAAAGTTCGACCAATCTGATGACTACCCTAAACCTTATCTTGAGTGACGTCCCGGTACAGAACGAAACCCTGAGTCAGGCGCTGAAGGAGTATGTTGAGGCTCAGCGAAATCACATGATGTATGAAGAGAGTAAGTTGTTCCCCATCTGGGAGGCGGGGATGACCGAGGCGCAGTGGCAGCAGGTGGCCGACAGATGTCAGGAGAAGTTAATTAGCGACCCCTTATTCAGCGACGATGACAATCTGCTCTTCGAGGAGTTAAAAGAATATCTGGCCAAGGCCGAAGAGTGACAGACATAAAAATAGCGCCTTAGGCGCTATTTTCTTATCATTTTTACATCAGAAGGTTATCTAAGTCGTATTCGAAACTGCTGTCGATATCCTGAAGCTCTTTAATCAAACGCTGTTTCTCTTTGATAGCCTCTATTTCGCGCCATTTTCGCTTCTTGTTGGAGCTTCGCGAACGACTGTTGGGTCTTTCAATGACGGTATCATCTAGCGCACTACCATAATCTAAGCGATTCATGGCAACCTCCTGTTGTTGTATTTTTTCTCAACAATTAAATATCACACTTCCAATTTATAGTGCAAGAAAAATGTTTCAATAATGTTAAGTCTGAGTGAATCATTTATGGCGCGGCAGGTGGTTTTTTGCCCGCTGTATGGGCGAAAGCTTAAGCTTGCTGGTGGATGTTACTGCAGATAATAAAAAAGCCAGTGAAAACTGGCTTTTTTATTGGCTAATCTTTCGCGAGCTTAAATGTGGCCGCGTCTAAAGAGATTGATGAGGGCGTTGCTGGATGCATCCAGCGCCTTAGCCTCTTCATCGCTCTGAAGACGAGCGAGTACATCGTTACCTAGGGTCTTACCCAGTTCGACGCCCCATTGGTCGAAGGAGTTGATGTCCCATAGTGCACCCTGAACGAAGGTTCTATGTTCGTACAGGGCAATCAGGGCACCCAGAGTTTCCGGGGTCAGCTTGTCCATCAGTAGGGTGTTGCTTGGCTTATTGCCATCCATCACCTTGTGCTTAGCGATCAATGCCTTCTCTTCCTGGCTCAGCGAGCTGCCGTCGAGTTCGGCAAGAGCCTCATCGAAGGTTCTGCCTTGCATCAGCGCCTGGGTCTGTCCAAAACAGTTTGACGCCAGCTGAACATGGTGTTCACCGAGGGGGTTGTGGCTCTGCAGCGGCAGAATAAAGTCTGCCGGGATCAGTGCCGTGCCTTGGTGCAGTAACTGATGGTAGGCGTGTTGACCATTAGTGCCTTCGCCGCCCCAGATCACCGGGCCGGTTGCATGGTCGACGCTGTCGCCGTTGAGGGTGACAGATTTACCATTACTCTCCATGTCCAGTTGCTGGAAGTAGGCTGGCAGGCCTCTGAGGTAATGATCATAGGTCAGTACCACATGGGACTGTGCCTGGTAGAAGTTGCCATAGAGCAGGGAAAATAGCCCCATGATCACCGGCATATTCTGCTCGAGAGGCGCTTCGACAAAATGTTTGTCCATCGACTTGGCACCGGCCAGCAGCTGGTAGAAGTTGTCCATGCCAATGAGCAGTGCGATAGGCAGGCCAATCGCCGACCAGAGTGAATAGCGGCCGCCGACCCAATCCCACATAGGGAAGATGTTATCCGCATCCATGCCAAATTCGGTTGCCTTGGCCACATTTGAGGTTACGGCGACGAAATGCTTGGCGATATCCGCTTGAGTGCCGCCATTTTCCAGGAACCAGGCCTTGGCACTCAGGGTATTGGTCAGCGTCTCTTGGGTGCCGAAAGACTTGGACGACATCACGAACAGAGTGGTTTCTGGATCCACCAGACGCAGCTTCTCACACAGTGAGGTGGCATCGACGTTGGCAACGAAGTGGCACTTGAGCGCCGGATTCCAGTAGGGGCGCAGCGCCTGAGTGACGATTTTAGGTCCAAGGAATGAGCCGCCGATACCTATGCTAACGATATCTGTGATCGCCTTGCCCGTGTAGCCTTTCCACTCGCCCGAGGTGACAGCTTCGACAAACTTGGCCATCTTGGCCTGAGTCTGTTTTACCTCGGGGACGATATTTTGGCCGTCCACCAGGATCACCTCGTCAGTCTCGGCTCTGAGGGCGGTGTGCAGTACGGCGCGCTTCTCTGTGTTGTTGATGATCTCGCCATTGAACATGGCGCGGATCTTATCACTTAACTTGGCAGATTTAGCCAATTCAAACAGTTGTGTCAGTGTCTGCTCATCGGCTCGGTTCTTGGAGTAGTCCAGCAACAGTCCACATGCCGACAGTGACATCTTGTCAAAGCGCTGTGGATCGGCTTCAAAGAGCTCGCGCATATGGGGCAGCTTGGCGGTTTGCGCTTCAAGCTGGGCCCACGCATCTTGCTGAGTAAGCTTAGTCATGACGTCTATTCCCTTAGGCTTCGAGTTCGGCTTTTAGCATGGTTTCAAGTTTGCCCTGGTCGATGGCAAAGTTGCGGATACCTTCGGCAAGCTTCTCAACGGCCATAGGATCTTGGTTGAACTCCCAACGGAACTCGGCTTCGCTGAGGGCGGCACCCGGGGCAACGACTTCGCCTGCTGGTTTCAGCTTTTGAACGACAGGCGTGTCACTGTTTGCCATCTCTTCAAGCAGTGCAGGGCCAATTGTCAGGCGATCGCAGCCAGCAAGTTCGATGATCTCACCCGTGTTGCGGAAGCTGGCGCCCATCACAACCGTGTTGTAGCCATGGCGCTTGTAGTAGTTGTAGATGTTAGTGACCGAGACAACGCCAGGATCTTCCTCGGCGCTGTAGTCCAGGCCGGTATCCTTCTTGTACCAGTCGAGAATACGGCCGACGAAAGGCGAGATCAGGTAAACACCGGCTTCGGCACAGGCTCTGGCCTGGGCGAAACAGAATAAAAGTGTCAGATTACAGTTGATGCCTTCTTTTTCCAGCTCTTTGGCGGCGCAGATCCCTTCCCAGGTCGAGGCCAGTTTGATTAGGATGCGAGACTTGTCGATGCCGGCCTCTTCATAAAGCTTGATCAGCTTGTGCGCCTTCTCGATAGAGCCGGCCTTGTCGAATGAAAGACGAGCGTCCACCTCGGTAGAGATGCGGCCTGGAACAATTTTTAGGATCTCGAGGCCGATGTTGACCGCCAGTTTGTCGCCGGCATCTTCAACCTGCTGCGCCAGATCGTCACTCTGAGACTTAGCCCATTCGATGGCATTGGCAATCAGGTGTTTGTATTCAGGAATTTGGGCTGCTTTGAGAATAAGAGAGGGGTTGGTGGTAGCGTCTTGTGGTTGATAACGCTTGATGGCTTCGATGTCACCGGTATCGGCGACTATGGTGGTGATTGATTTGAATTGCTCGAGTGTATTAGCCATGAAAATTACATCCTTCTTAAGAAGCAGCTTAAGTGTGTGGTTTACTAACGGCTATTAGACGCGATTTTGCCGATATTTCCAACCATGAATGAAAAAAAATTACAGAAAAGTTGCTAAATATCAGTAAAAGGCATTTTAGCCATTGCCGTATAGCCGGGCTGATGTTTGGGCTAAACGGACTTAGAGTATAACCATTAAATTATGACAGGAAAAAAAATCGCTGCCTAAGCAGCGATTTTTATTGAGCTCGATCATTAAGTTAATCGTAAAGACTTACTTTAGAATCGCCTCTTTACGAACACCCGTAACGTGGGCTTCGATGCGACGGTTAGCCTTGTTGGCTTCGGCGCTGCTGCCTTCGATCAGCGGCTGAGTGATACCATATCCCTTAGCGCTGACGCGATCTTGGCTGATACCGTACTTGCTGACCAGTAGCTCGGCAACGGCATTGGCACGACGCTCAGACAGATCCATGTTGTAGTCAGGGTTACCTACGTTAGAGGCGTGACCACCGATCAACACGGTTGCGCGTGGGTTTTGGTTCATGTAGTTGGCCAGCTTTTCGATTTGGCCATAAGACGCAGAGTTCACCACGGCAGAGTTATTGGCAAAGCGAATTGAACCCAGTTCATGTTTCTCGGTGACTTCGCGGTAAAGGGTACAACCGCTGGCATCAACCTTATGATTGCTCGGCGTGTTGGCACATTGGTCTTTATCGTCGGTCACGCCGTCGTTGTCTGAATCCTTTGGTTCAACAACCACAGGTGCTGCAACGGGTGCGGGTGCAGCGGCTGCGCGACCGAAGCGGTAGCTTAGCTCAAGACCCCAGTAGTTGCTTTCCATCTCAAGGGTGTTCCACTTGTCTTCGTCGAGATTTTCATAACGACGATACTTGGCTTGCAGCTTGAGGTTTTCGGTAAAGTTGTAGCCGATACCTGCACCAAAGTAAGGTGCAACACCGCTGTCACTGTAGTACTCGCTACCCCACTGTTTGTTGTTAGACAGTAGGTAATTCATTGCACCGGCTTCGGCTGACAGGCTCCAACGGTCGGCAAACGGCCAGAAACCTACCAGGCCGAGTGTCATACCGCGAGCACCGACATCGTTAAGTTTGTTGGCATAGTCGACCCATTCGGCGCGGCCCAGGTCACGATAACCCAGTTCGACACCAAAATAGTCGTTAAAGAGGTAACCACCAAATACATCCCAAGCATAAGGATCATCTTCACCACATTGCTTCATGGTTTTCTGATCGCAGTTAGGCTCGTAGTTGTTTACGCCTAAACCGCCACCGACGTACCAAGGGGTGAGTTCTTGTGCTGCATTGGCTGCAAATGGGAGCATTGATGTAAGCAGAATAGCTTTCAATGTATTGTTCATCATTTTCCAATTCCTTTGTTTTACTATCTTTCCCCCATGCTGTTTTTATCCAGTAAAAACATGCCAGCACTTTGTGGGGGGATTCCTTTGGTATTATCGCTAGCCTCTGTATTATCTTACGCGAATATAGAAATTGCCACGAATAACAGGCAAATTTTCTAGGATTATTGGTCGATAGACAATAAAAAAGGCGTTTCCGCTAGGAATCGCCTTTTTTCTAGTAGAATAATTAACTTAGCGTTAATCTATTCTTAACGTGTCCAGACCCAGTTTTCGATGCTTTCAGGGTCTACACCGTTGGCCTTGATGTAGTTACGGTGATCAACCAGACGCTGAAGCATGTCAGTGGTGATGGCGACGTGTTGTGTCTCGTCGATCACACCCTGTTGGAATAGCTTGTAAGCCATATCGATAACCAGGTGGTAGCGAGAAGTACCGTTACGCACGCCCATATCGAATGGTGTTGTGGTTGAACCTTCCTCTTCATAACCCTTGATACGGAATCTGTGGCTACCCTTGTAATCGAACACCAGCTTCTTGATAGTGTTTGGATAACCATGGTAGTTGAAGACCACGCCTTTATCGGCGGTGAAGATCTCATCCATCATCCAAGGCTTGCTTTGGAACTTACGGCTACCCAGACCGCTGCTGGTTAGCTCGGTTACGCTCACGAAGCGCACGCGGACTCTTGGTAGTAGCTCACGCAGGATGACTAGAGAAGCCATACATTCCTGGGTCACATAGTCACCACAGCCTGCTAGAACGACGTCTGGGTTGTCGTCAGAGGCGAAATCCCACACCATGACGCCATCTTTAGCCTGTTGACGTGCTTCGTCCAGTGTCAGCCATTGTGGCAGCTCTTTCTTACCGGCAGCGATGATGTTTAGCTTGTCGCGGTCGGCGAAGGCACGCTCGGTGTAAACCAGTGTCGAGTTGGCATCTGCTGGCAGATAAGCCGAGATGATCTCTGGGTGCTTCTCAAGCATAGCCCCAAGGAAAGAAGGGTTCTGGTGAGAATAACCGTTGTGGTCTTGACGCTCTAGCAGTGAAGAGAGCACGACGTTACAAGAAGGCACAGGCTTACGGAAGTGTACGCCCTGGCTGGCATAGACATACTTACAGTATTGGTCGGCCATAGAGGACACTACTTGTGAGAAAGACTCATAAGTTGGGAACATACCGTGACGACCCGTTACTGTGTAGCCGTGTAGCATACCGAACAGCAGGTTTTCAGATAGCAGCTCGAGTACACGACCATCGCGAGACATATCTTCGTCCCAGCTCTCGATAGGCCATTGCCATGCACGATCTGTCTCTTCAAACACAGCCTGTAGCTGGTTAGAGTAGGTTTCGTCAGGGCTGAAGATACGTAGGTTACGCTGATCTCTGTTGAGCTTGAACGCATCACGCATCCATTGACCCATCTTCAACATAGAGTAACCACGCTGTCCTCTTGGTGTTTCAGCACCGTAGGCCAGGTCTTCCAGCTTAGGGTTGTTCAGTGAACGTACCACTTCGCCGCCATAGCTCAGGTGTTGACGACCACAGCAAAGCTCTTTTGGTGGGAGCAAAGATTGAATGTCTTTGTCGAACACGATCTGGTTTTGCTCGTTGATGCTATAGAGTTCGCCGAACTTGTAGCTGGCAAGCCATTGATCTAAGGCTTCAAGGTGTTGTTTGTCTTTCGCACACTTGTTAACGATAACCTGGTGAGATTCACAGTTGCCTTCCAGCTTCTTACCATTGTCTTCGGCAACGCCTGTCCAGCCTTTTGCGGTGCGCATCAGAATCACTGGCCAGCGAGGCTTAACGACATCTTCGCCGCTACGAGCCTTGGTTTGAATGGCTTCGATCATGGCATAGGATTCATCCATCGCCTTGGTCATCTGCACGTAGACATCTTCTTCAAGGTCGCTATCGACGATGATTGGATGATAGCCAAGACCTTTAAATTCCAACTCAAGTTCTTCGTGGCTCATGCGTCCCATACGGGTTGGGCCAGAGATCTTGTAGCCGTTGATGTGAACGATAGGCAGTACGGCACCGTTGTTTGCTGGAGAAACCAGACGGTTAGCGTACCAAGAAGCTGCTAGTGGGCCTGTTTCAGATTCACCGTCACCGATAAGTACGGTAGCGATGAGGTTAGGGTTATCCAGTACGGCACCCCAGGCAACAGAGAGCGAGTAACCTAGCTCACCACCTTCTAGGATCTGACCCGGTGCTTCTGGGTTAGCGTGAGAAGGATAGCCATAGGCAGCTGAAAATTTCTTACAGATATCTTCGATACCAGTCTCGTTGTACGGAATCGTCTCTGGATAGAAATGACTCAGCGATCCTTCCATAAACAGGTTAGCTTGTACTGCAGGGAAGCCGTGGCCTGGGCCGACAAGGTAGAGGAAAGGACGATTGGTTTTCTTGATGAGACGGTTGACGTTAGCGTAGACGAAGTTGATACCTGGACAAGTACCCCAGTGCCCTAGCAGTCTGGGTTTGATGTCGCTATGTTCTAGCGGACGCTTGTGCAGTACGTTTTGCTTTAGATAGATTTGCGAGGTGGCCAGGAAGTTGGTCGCTCTTACAAATTTCTTTAGTGCGGTGATCTCTTGCTGTTGTGACATAAATAACCCCATTTATAGTAAGCAATAAGTTAATCAAAGCTCATGTGAGGCACTATATTTGTAATTTTATTACAAAAATGTGTTCAATATCTTATTTTTGAAAAGTCGTTAAATTTACTAAATGTTAAATTTTTGGTGGTAAACACCATGTTAGTTACGTTAATACAGTAGCTTATTTATGTCTGATTGCGTGATGCCAATGTCATGTAAATGGGTAAGTGTGATCTGTATCACATGGCGCTTTTTTGATGGTATGCTATTTTGGCGTGTCGAATTCGGCAGGCATGTTGTTTTGGCATCATGAAAGGATAATTCGAAAAGAAAATCCTGCCGAAATTATTCGATCAAATTGGGAAGGAAATTTAACAAAGATGGCGGCTTGTTTGGATATGCCGCCATAAACGTCCTAAGGGTGATAGAAGTTCTATGTTTGAATCTGTATTAAATTTAGTCGATTCGACTATCAACGCGGTAAACGGCATGCTGTGGGGCAGCGTGTTGATTTACGTGCTGGTCGCTGCGGGCGTGTTATTTACATTGAGATTGGGCTTTATCCAATTACGTATGTTTGGTCATGGCACCAAACTTGTGCTGCAAGGACGGGAAAAGACTAATGGCATTTCCTCGTTCCAGGTGTTTTGTACCTCTATGGCGGCGCGTGTGGGGACGGGCAACATGGCGGGGGTTGCGGTGGCGATCACTGTAGGTGGTGCCGGCGCCGTGTTCTGGATGTGGCTCATCGCCCTGCTTGGGATGGCGACCGCCTTTATCGAGTCGACCCTGGCTCAGGTCTATAAGGTAAAAGACAGCGACGGTCAGTATCGCGGTGGTCCGGCCTATTATATGGAGCAGGGCTTGGGCAAGCGCTGGATGGGCTCGCTGTTCTCGATATTGCTGATCATCGCCTTCGGTTTTGCGTTCAACGCCGCGCAGGCCAACACCATGACTGAGGCACTCAACAATGCCTTTGGCTTAGATAAGACCATGGTAGGTCTGGTGATCGTCGCAGTTGCGGCCTATATCATCAGCGGTGGTCTGAAGAAAGTGGCTAAGGCTTCTGAGCTTATCGTGCCTGTGATGGCGGTGGCTTATCTGGCTATCGCCTTGGTTGTGCTGGTGATGAACCTAGAGCAGGTGCCTGCGGCGCTGGCCTATATCGTGAAGAGTGCCTTCGGTTGGGAAGAAGCCGCCGGTGGTGCCATGGGGGCCATGATGGCGGGGATCGCCAGGGGACTCTTTTCAAACGAAGCGGGTATGGGCAGTGCGGCCAATATCGCGGCGTCAGCATCACCGAACCCTAACCACCCTGCTTCTCAGGGCTTCGTGCAGATGATCGGCGTATTCGTCGATACCATAGTCATCTGTAGCGCGACTGCCGCCATCATTTTGCTGTCTGGCGTCCTTGATGCGCCGGGCGAGCAGAAGGGGATTGGCCTGCTGCAGTTGGCGCTCACCAACGAGGTGGGCGGATGGGCAGCCTATTTTGTTGCCTTTGCCATCATACTCTTCTGTTTCTCTTCTATCATAGCTAACTACAGCTATGCGGAGAGCAATATCCTGTTCCTGAGCAAGAGTAAGAAGGTACTGTATACCTTCCGCGCCTTGGTGTTGGCCATGGTCATGGCGGGGTCGGTTGCCTCGTTGCAGCTGGTGTGGAATTTCGCCGATGTCTCCATGGGGCTGATGGCGCTGGTGAATATTGCCGCCATCGTCATGCTCTCTAAGGTGGCCTTTGCGGTGATCAAAGATTATGAGCTGCAGCTAAAGGCGGGCAAGGTGCCAACCTTCGATGCTGCGCATTTTCCCGAGCTTAATGGTCTGGATGAGAAGATCTGGAAGGGTAAGCCGAGTGCGGGGGTACTGGCTAAAGAGGAAGAAGAGTCGGTTGCCGTCCCAGAGGTATAGGGATATTGGGCTAATCGCGGCTTTCTATTAGTTCTATCTAAAAAACCACGTCCTTTGGGCGTGGTTTTTTATTGTCTGCGTCAGTATGATAGTCACCTCGCTTAATGTTAGAAATAAAGGATAATTTATGCTGATCTTAGTCTCTCCGGCTAAAACCCTGGATTATGAAACGCCAGCAAGTACCCAAACCTTTACAATGCCTGCACTGCTGGAACACAGTGAAGAGTTGATCAAGGTGTGTCGAGAGCTAACACCAGCAGATATCGCGTCTTTGATGAAGGTTAGCGACAAGATCGCCGGTCTCAACGCCGCGCGCTTCGCCCAGTGGAACAGAGACTTTAACTTGGATAATGCCAAGCAGGCGCTGTTTGCCTTTCGCGGCGATGTCTATACCGGGCTGGATGCCGATACTCTGTCTGAGGCGAGCCTTGGACGCGCGCAGCAGCATCTGCGCATCTTATCCGGACTCTATGGTTTACTGCGCCCCCTAGATCTGATGCAGGCTTATCGATTGGAGATGGGCACTAAGCTGGCTAACGGCCGAGGAGCTAATCTGTATCAGTTTTGGGGCGATATTGTCACCCAAGAAGTTAATAAGGCGCTAGCCGAACAGGGGGATGATATTCTGGTGAATCTGGCGTCGAATGAATATTTCAAGGCGGTGAAGCCAAAGCAGATCCAAGGTCAGGTGATCACGCCAGTCTTTAAGGATAAGAAGAATGGCCAGTATAAGGTGATTAGCTTCTTCGCCAAGAAGGCCCGCGGCATGATGGTGCGTTATATGCTGGATAATCAGGTGAGTAGTTATAATGAGCTGATCAAGTTCGACACCGCCGGCTATTACTATAGCGAGGCAGACTCGAGCGTCAACGAGCCGGTATTCCTAAGGGAAGAGCAGGCTTAATGTCAGGTAAGAATTGAATCAAAGCGAAAGTCTACTCTCAAGCTAAGTTAGTTAATGGCTCAGCAAGCGCGATAAAAAAGCAGCCATAGGCTGCTTTTTTTGTCTGTCGTCGGCGTAAAGGTGCTGGCGGCCGCTGTTTTTCGCTATTTATTTTGCCTTAGGGGTAAGTGGCCTTAGCTTGATTTCAGACTGGGCCATTAGGTAAGCAAACTGGGCATAGGCCGCCGCATTTTGCGCTAGCGCCTTGGGATCGATTTTATCCAAGGTATCGTTTGGCGTGTGGTGATAGTCGAAATAGTCGCTGCCATCTTGTCTCAGTGACGCAACCGGGACTCCGTAGCCGGGCAACATGGAGACATCAGGGCCGCCAGAGGCCTTGTTGTTGCCGGGAGCGACGCCGTTATCCTGCATCGAGCTTGTATGGGCCTGTACGGCGCCGAAGGCCTTGTCGGCGACGTTAAAGTCGATTTGGTAGATAGGTCCAGCACCAAAGTCGGATTCGGCGGCTATATAGTGTTTGGCCAGTTCCGCTTGATGCTCTTTGGCGTAGCTCTTGCCGCCAATTAACCCTAGCTCTTCAGCGGCGTAGAGGACGACACGTACCGTGCGAGCAGGTTTTGTGGGTAATTGAGCAATATAGTGGCCTGCGGCGGTGACAATGGCTACACCTGCGCCGTCGTCGATGGCACCGGTTCCTTCGTCCCAAGAATCCAGATGGGCACCGATGAGCACTATCTCGTCGGGCTTGCTACTGCCGGTGACCTCGGCAATCACGTTGTAGGATGTGGCATAGCCCAGGTTCTTGGGGCTCATCTCTAGGTGCATCACGACATTGGGATCGCGCTTTAGCATCAGGGTGATCAAGTCCGCATCAGGGTTGGACATGGCCGCTGCTGGGATCTTATCAACCCCGTCCTGGTAGCGCATCATGCCAGTATGAGCCATTCTGTCATGGTCTGTGCCGATAGAGCGGATCACTATGGCTAGCGCGCCTTTCTCTGCCGCCGCAATCGCGCCGCGCGAGCGTCCGCCTACCGTCATGCCGTAGCCTTTGCCTGTCTTGAACCTTGGGGTGATGTGATCGATAAAGACGATTTTTCCTGTGACCTGGCTTGGATCGGCTTGTTTAAGGGCATCCAGGGTCTCGAAACGGACGATTGGCGCGCTGATACCTTCTTCGGGCGTGCCGATACTGCCACCAAGGGCGGTGATCACCAGTGGCTGTGCATAGGGAGAGACAATATTGGCTTTGGCCTCGCCTCGTTGCCATACGGGCACCTGTACCGCTTCCTTATAGACTCTGTCGAACCCAAGTGAAGCGAGTTTTTTCTCTGCCCACTGAACGGCGATCAGATCTTTCTCGCTGCCCGCGAGTCTAGGGCCTACCTCGACAGTTAGCGATTCGACAATATCGAATGCCAGGCTGGAAGCGAGCGCCTCTTGCTGAAGCATTTGGCTAACACTTTGATTTGTGTCTGTTGCTAACGCGTTTTGGCATGCTAATAACCCGGTAAAAAAGAGCGTGGAAAGGAGGGTGATAGGGGAGCTTTTCATGAGTTTCCTTTATTTTTATTACGTATGTCCCATTTTTGAAAACAATCTAGCAAAAAGTGTGCTTCATGTCCCGACTATATCTTTAAGTCAACGCTATATTAGTGCCGGGGTTTGTTTTAGGAGAAATTGCTCGTAATGAATATAGAATTGATGCAGCAACGAGCGGATAATGCTGTTGTATTGCTAAAGGCTTTAGCAAATGAACGCCGGCTGTTCATCTTATGCTACTTGTTGAGCGAAGGTGAGATGTGCGTCGGTGAGATGAATAAAAAGCTGGGGCTTAGCCAATCTGCGCTGTCGCAACACTTAGCATGGCTTCGTAAAGACAATTTGGTCGAAACGCGAAAAGAAGCGCAAACGGTATTTTATTCGCTAAAAAGCAAGGAAGTATCTGAAATTATTAAGTTACTTAACACTATCTATTGCCACTAAACGGCTTGAGAATAGCGCAGATAGAAAGCTGATGGGCTGTAGGCCATCAGCTTTTTTGTTTTTTAGCTTAGGCCTATGCCTGTAATACTGAAGGGAAGTTGACCTAGTACTCGGGCGACAGGCACAAAAAAACCGGCCTAAGCCGGTTTTTTTATATCGCTAAAAGATTAAGCAGCCAGTGCTTTGATCTTAGCGTTTAGACGAGCCTTATGACGGGCAGCTTTATTCTTGTGAATAAGACCTTTAGTCGCCATACGGTCAACAATTGGTTGTGCAGCATTGAATGCTTCAGTTGCCGCTTTGTGATCGCCAGTGTTGATCGCAGCGATAACTTTCTTAACGTAAGAACGTAGCATAGAACGACGGCTAGCGTTGTGCTGACGACGTTTTTCAGATTGAAGCGCGCGCTTCTTTGCAGACTTGCTATTAGCCAAGGTGCAACTCCTAAAAGGGTTAGATATTTTTAAAGGTCGAGGAATATGCCTTTTTTTCGTCAGTTTGTCAATGACAATGATCGGATCTTTATCTTAAAGATAAATTAATCAGAGCAGACTTGGCCTTCTTCAACCTAACTCGTGTAATATGGGGCGCAATTCTAGCAGTATTTGCTGCTTGGTGACAGGGGGTAAGTCGACTTTTTAACTTGCTCGATACACCTGTGATGCTCGTTTCAGGGGGAGCTTTGAGCAAGAAACTTTTTAAGTCAGGCATGATCGTGAGTGCTATGACGCTGATTTCTCGTGTTTTAGGTTTAGTGCGAGACGTGGTTATCGCCAATTTGATGGGAGCAGGGAGTAGCGCCGACGTCTTCTTTTTTGCCAATAAGATCCCAAATTTTTTACGCCGATTATTTGCCGAAGGCGCCTTCGCCCAGGCCTTTGTGCCGGTATTGACCGAATATCAAGAGAAACATGACGACCAGGCGGTTCGCGAGTTGCTGGCCAAGGTGACCGGTACGCTCGGGCTGGTGGTGACCTTGGTGACTCTGGTGGGGGTGATCGCCTCGCCACTATTAACGGCTCTGTTTGGCGGCGGCTGGTTTTTGGCCTGGCTAAACGATGAGCCAAATGGTCAGAAGTTTGAACTTGCATCACTAATGTTGAAGATCACCTTCCCCTATCTTTGGTTTATTACCTTTACCGCCTTGGCGGGTTCGATACTCAATACCCGAGGTCGTTTCGCGGTGTCGGCTTTTACCCCGGTTTTTTTGAATGTCGCCATCATCAGTGCGGCGCTGTTTCTGGCGCCTAAGCTCGATCAGCCGGAGATAGGCCTTGCTTGGGGCGTTTTCGCCGGTGGCCTGATCCAGTTTCTGTTTCAGATTCCTTTTCTATTTAGAGAGAAGGCCTTGGTTAAGCCGTCGTGGGGCTGGCATCACCCGGGCGTCGTTAAGATCCGCACCCTGATGCTGCCCGCGCTGTTTGGCGTGTCTGTGTCGCAGATCAATCTGCTGCTCGATACCTTTATCGCCAGTTTCTTGGTGACGGGCTCCATCAGTTGGCTCTACTACTCAGATCGACTGCTGGAGTTCCCCTTAGGTCTGTTTGGTATCGCGATTGCTACCGTTATCTTGCCGGCCCTGTCGAAGAAACATGTCAACGCCGAAGGTGATGGGTTTGCCAAGACGATGGATTGGGGGATCAAGGCGATTCTGCTGATGGGGGTTCCGGCCATGTGTGGGCTGATCGTCTTGGCCAAGCCCATGTTGATGGTGCTGTTTATGCGCGGTGCCTTCACGATAGATGATGTCGATATGGCCTCCTACAGTTTAATGGCTTATGGTTCGGGTCTGCTGAGTTTCATGCTGATCAAGGTGTTGGCCCCTGGGTATTATTCTCGTCAGGATACCAAGACGCCGGTGCGCTACGGTATCGTCGCCATGGTCAGTAACATGGTGTTTAATCTGATTTTTGTGTTTCCTTTCGGCTATGTGGGGTTGGCGATAGCTACCTCGCTATCGGCACTGCTCAATGCCAGCCTGCTTTATCGCGGTCTACATCGTGCTGGTGTTTATCAAATCTCAAGGCAAACCCTTGTGTTTATGGGGAAAACCTTGGTAGCTGCCGCGCTGATGATCGCCGTGCTCTATCAGTTGTTACCTAGCATGGAAACCTGGCTGACACTCTCCTTTGTGGGCAGGGCAACTCAGCTTGCATATTTGATTGGTGCGGGGGCTGTGGTCTATCTGCTGGCTATGTTATTGTTAGGAATTCGCCCCTGGAGGATGAAAGCTGGCTTTTGATTGCTGATAATCATCTTGAGCTGGTATATAATCCGCGAACTTATGCTTGCTAGTTATTGAATGTAATGGAACTGATCCGCGGTATACATAATATTTTACCCCGACACCAGGGCTGCGTGCTGACTATTGGTAATTTTGATGGTGTGCATCGTGGGCATGCCGAAGTCATTGCTGCACTTGTGAAAAAAGCCAAGCAACATGGGGTTCCAGCAACACTCATGACATTCGAACCTCAGCCGCAAGAGTTGTTTAAGGGGGATAATGCCCCGGCTAGGCTGAGTCTGCTGCGCGATAAGATAGTCTTGCTCGATGAGCTGGGCATAGATCGTCTGCTATGCGTCAATTTTAATCAGAAGTTTGCCGCCATGCCCGCCGAAGCCTTTATCGAGGATCTCCTGGTAAAACAGCTAGGGGTGAAATACCTGGTGGTGGGGGATGACTTCTGTTTTGGCAAGCAGCGTCGCGGTAATTTTGAGATGTTAAAGGCCGCCGGTGAAAAATATGGTTTCGCCGTGGTCAATACCCATAGCTTTATCCTAGGGGATAAGCGGGTGAGCTCGACCGAGATTCGTGGGCTGCTCGCCAAAGGCAACCTAGAGCAGGCAAGACGTCTGCTGGGCCATCCCTATGCACTGAGCGGCAAAGTTGCCCACGGCGAGAAAATTGGCCGCACCATAGGCTTTCCCACTGCCAACATCGCCTTGAAACGTAAGGTGTCTCCGGTACGGGGCGTCTTTGCCGTCAGGCTATTTTGGGATGGTAGTGACATCTATGAAGGGGTGGCAAACGTGGGCTTTAGGCCTACGGTCAATGGACAAAATTGTCAGTTAGAAGTCCATTTGTTTGATTTTGATGGAGACCTCTATGGTCGCACCGTCGAAGTCGAGCTGGTGGCAAAGATTAGGGATGAACAGCCATTTAAGTCATTAGATGCGCTGAAGCTACAAATTAAAGATGATGCTGACAGGGCCAAGGCCCTGCTTGGCTGCGATGCAGGCTGAGAGCGATCAGCTAAATTAACGGTATAGGATCAATGAGCGACTATAAATCTACTTTAAACTTGCCGGAAACTGAGTTTCCGATGCGTGGTAATCTGGCGAAACGCGAGCCAGAGATGTTGAAATCTTGGACAGAAAAGAAGCTGTACCAAAAGATTCGTGAAAGCCGCACAGGTGCCAAGCCATTCATTCTGCATGATGGCCCACCGTACGCTAACGGTAGTATTCATATTGGTCACTCAGTAAATAAGATCCTTAAAGACATTATTATCAAGTCGAAGACCCTGTCGGGTTTCGATGCACCTTATATTCCTGGTTGGGACTGTCACGGTCTGCCTATTGAGCTTAAGGTCGAGCAGAAAGTGGGTAAGCCAGGCCAGAAGGTGTCTGCGGCCGAGTTTCGTCAAAAGTGTCGTGAGTACGCAGCTGCCCAGGTAGATGGTCAGCGTGAAGACTTTATCCGTCTTGGCGTGTTGGGCGACTGGCAGAATCCTTATCTCACCATGAACTTTGATACCGAGGCCAACATAGTTCGCTCTTTGGCTAAGGTTATCGATAACGGCCACCTACACAAAGGTGTTAAGCCGGTGCATTGGTGTACCGATTGTGGTTCGGCCCTGGCTGAAGCCGAGGTGGAGTATGAAGATAAGACTTCACCAGCAGTAGATGTCGCTTTCCTAGCGGTCGATAAGGCGACTGTGCTGGCTAAGTTTGGTGTAGAGCAGTGTGAAGCCGATGTCGCGACCGTTATCTGGACCACGACGCCTTGGACACTGCCTGCTAACCGCGGTCTCTCTATGGCCGGTGATATCGATTACGATCTGGTTGAGTACACTAAAGAAGGTAACAAGCGCGCGATCATCGTGGCGCAGGAACTTGTAGAGTCTTGCGTTGAGCGTTATGGCGCCGAGTCACATCGCGTGCTGGGTACGGTGAAAGGGCAGGCCCTTGAACTGTTGCGCTTTAAGCATCCTTTCTATGATTTCGATGTGCCTGTCATCATTGGTGATCACGTCACGGTTGACTCAGGTACGGGTGTGGTTCATACGGCGCCTGGCCATGGTCAGGACGACTTTGTGATTGGTCAAAAATATGGCCTGGAAGTGGCTAACCCTGTTGGAGACAACGGTGTCTATAAGCCAGATACCGAGTTCTTTGCCGGTCAACACGTGTTTAAGGCCAACGACAATGTAGTTGCACTGCTTGAAGAGAAGGGCGCGCTGCTGAATCATGTGGCCTATCGTCACAGCTACCCACACTGCTGGCGCCATAAGACGCCTATCATCTTCCGCGCGACGCCGCAGTGGTTCATCTCTATGGACCAAAAAGGCTTACGTACTCAGTCACTGAGCGAGATCGAGAAGACCCAATGGATCCCTGACTGGGGGCAGAGCCGAATCGAAAAGATGGTTGAGAACCGTCCTGATTGGTGTATCTCTCGCCAGCGTACTTGGGGCGTGCCTATTACCCTGTTTGTGCACCGTGATACCGAAGAGTTGCATCCTGATAGCGTCGCCCTGATGGAGCGTGTTGCCCACAGAATCGAGCAAGAAGGTATTCAGGCTTGGTGGGATCTCGACGCTGCAGAGCTATTGGGTGAAGAGGCTGACCAATATCGTAAGGTCACAGATACCTTAGATGTGTGGTATGACTCAGGTTCAACTTTCTCGTCGGTGGTTGCCGCACGTCCCGAGTACAACGGCCATCCTGTCGACCTTTACCTCGAAGGTAGCGATCAGCACCGTGGTTGGTTCATGTCATCACTGATGATCTCTACCGCCATGAGTGGTAAGGCGCCATACAAGCAGGTGCTGACTCACGGTTTCACCGTAGACGGCCAGGGCCGTAAGATGTCTAAGTCTATCGGTAACGTGATCGCGCCGCTGCAAGTCACCAACAAGCTTGGCGCAGACATTCTACGTCTTTGGGTTGCGGCGACCGATTACAGTGGTGAGATGACGGTATCTGACGAGATCCTCAAGCGTAGTGCCGATGCCTATCGTCGTATCCGTAACACGGCTCGCTTCCTGCTTGCTAACCTGAATGGTTTCGATCCGGTAAACGACACCGTTGCCGTCGAAGATATGGTGGCGTTAGATCGCTGGGTGGTACGTCGCGCTGCGGCCTTGCAAACCGAGATCCTGGAAGCTTACGAGCAATACAACTTCCATTTGGTGACTCAGAAACTGATGCAGTTCTGCTCTGTCGAGCTTGGCAGCTTCTATCTGGATATCATCAAAGATAGACAATATACGGCTAAACGTGACAGCCTGGCTCGTCGTAGCTGTCAAAGCGCGCTGTTCCTGATCGCCGAAGCCATGGTGCGCTGGATTGCGCCTATCCTGAGCTTCACCGCCGATGAAGTATGGCAATCGCTACCGGGTGAGCGTGAAGAGTTTGTCTTTACTCAGACCTGGTTCGAAGGCTTGGCCTCTGTGACGCTGGATAGCGACCTGAGCGATGATTACTGGGCAAACCTTATCACGGTTCGTGACGAGGTGAACAAGGCCATCGAGCAGGCACGCCGCGAGCAGCGTGTCGGTGGCTCCTTAGAAGCCGAAGTGACTCTCTACGCCGATGAGGCGCTCACCGAGTCTTTGGCGCTGCTTGGCGATGAACTGCGTTTCGTACTGCTGACCTCTAATACTCAGATTGCACCACTGGCTAGTGCCGGTGCCGATGCAGTTGAAACTGAGCTGGCCGGGTTGAAACTATTAGTGGCTAAGACTGAAGCGGCCAAGTGCGATCGCTGCTGGCATCACAGAGAAGATGTGGGTCAGGTCGAAGCGCATCCACTGCTGTGTACCCGCTGTGTGACCAACATCGAAGGTGATGGCGAACAGCGTCAGTTCGCATAAGGGAGTCGAATGCCATCTAGCTGGAAAGAGAGTGGCTTACGTTGGTATTGGGTAGTTGTATTGGTGTTTATTGCCGATCAACTATCCAAACAATGGGTATTAGCCAATTTTGACCTGAGAGAGTCAATTAACCTGCTGCCATTTTTTAATTTCACCTATGTGAGAAATTATGGTGCGGCTTTTAGCTTCTTAAGTGATGCCGGAGGGTGGCAGCGTTGGCTGTTTACCTTGGTTGCCGTCGGTTTTAGTACCTTGCTTACCGTCTGGTTACGTAAGCAATCCAAAGGGATGTGGAGATTGAATCTGGCCTATACCTTAGTGATAGGTGGAGCGCTGGGGAACTTAATCGACAGATTGCAGCATGGCTTTGTGGTCGATTTTCTCGATTTTTATTGGAAGACGAGCCACTTCCCCGCCTTTAACATTGCCGATTCGGCGATCTGTGTTGGCGCAGGGCTCATCATCTTAGATTCGTTTATTTCGGAGCGTAAGCCAAACGGCGAAGACGTTGCAAAGGGGTAAGTCGTGACTGTTACTCGTTCATTATTGTGTCATATGAATATCGTGCTGGAGGACGGTTCGACCGCCGATAGCACTAAAGCTTCTGGAAAACCTGCTAAGTTAAACATTGGCGACCAGAGCCTGAGCCCAGCGTTTGAGGCCGAGATCACGGGTCTGAAGCAAGGGGATAAGCATAGCTTTACCCTGGCCGCCGCCGATGCTTTTGGTGAGTCAAATCCAGATGCCATTCATCATATGGACAGAAGTAAGTTTCCTGCCGATATGACGCTCGAAACCGGGGTTATCGTGAGTTTTGCCGGTCCTGGTGGCAGCGAGATCCCTGGCATAGTGCGTGAGGTGATTGGCGACTCGGTAACCGTCGATCTTAATCATCCGCTGGCGGGGCGCTCGGTGACATTCGAACTGGAAGTGGTTCAGGAGCTTTAATCATGACACAACCTCCTCAAGGCTTGCAGATCAAACTGGCTAATCCACGTGGCTTTTGCGCCGGTGTCGACAGGGCCATCAGCATAGTCGAAAGAGCGCTCGAGCTGTTTTCGCCGCCTATTTATGTGCGCCACGAAGTGGTACATAACAGATATGTGGTGGAAAATCTGAAAGACAGGGGCGCCGTATTTGTCGACGAGCTAGATCAAGTGCCAGACGACAGCATAGTGATCTTCAGTGCCCACGGCGTATCTCAGGCGGTTCGCGCCGAGGCGAAAAAGCGTGGTCTGAGAGTGTTCGATGCGACATGCCCCTTGGTGACTAAGGTACACCTTCAGGTGACTAGAGCCAGTCGTAAGGGAATTGAGTGCATTCTTATCGGTCATGCGGGCCATCCTGAGGTTGAGGGAACCATGGGACAATACGATAACCCTGAAGGGGGCGTGTTGTTGGTGGAGTCCCCCGCCGATGTTGAGGCCTTAGTGGTTAAAGATCCAGATAACCTCTGCTTCGTCACACAGACCACCTTGTCTATGGATGATACCGCAGATGTGATCGCCGCCCTGCAGAAGCGTTTCCCTTCAATTCAAGGGCCGCGTAAGGACGATATCTGCTATGCCACCCAAAACCGACAAGATGCGGTGCGTAATGTTGCCGATGATGTTGACCTCTTTATTGTTGTGGGCTCTAAGAACAGCTCAAATTCGAACCGTTTGATGGAACTTGCCATCAAGAAGGGCACTCAGTCTTATCTTGTCGACAATGCCGATGACATAAAATTAGAGTGGTTTAACAATATCTCTAAGGTCGCCGTAACTGCTGGCGCGTCTGCGCCAGAGGTCCTCGTTCAGCAGGTAATCGATGCAATAGCCAAGCTGGCCCCGAGTGTCATTACAGAGGTAGAAGGGCGTAAAGAAGATACTGTATTTGCCGTACCGGCGGAATTGCGATAGGTATCTTGCTGTTTTGATGAGAAAAGGAGGCTTAGCCTCCTTTTTTATTGTCTAAAAATCACACTCGGCATATTGAATTTTATTTTTAGACCTAATATTACTAGCGAGTAACATTCGACTAATCTATGATTAACTAGTATAGTTTAAAGTTATGCTAACTTTCAGATTTTAAAAGACTAAACGGCTGGAACGACTGTCAAAAGTATGGCTAATATCGGAGATTTGACATCATGGTAAAAGGTGGGAAAGGGTTTTCCCTAATAGAGGTGATGGTATCGCTCGTCATTCTTGTTATTGGCCTGATCGGCATATTTAATCTGCACGTTGTTTCCAAGCGCGGCAGCTTCGAGTCTTTTCAGCAGACCCAAGCTTCATACTACGCCAACGATATTATCAATCGTATGAAGTTAAATCCTACCCAGTTAGCAAATTATGCGGGCACCTATAGTGGTGCCCCAAGTTCAGTCAGCAAGCAATGTCAAGGAGCTACAATATGTTCGTCCTCGGAGATGGTTGCTTGGGATCTGTATGAGTGGCAAACATTGTTCAATGGTACCGCTGAGCAGGTAGGTACTCAGAATGTTGGAGGGTTAGATACGCCAACGGCTTGTATTGTGATTAATGGCAATAGTGTATTGGTTACCATGGCTTGGAAAGGTATTCGTGAAACTTCAATTGCCTCAGCGACTTCTGATTGTGGATCTACTACTGCAAATCGACGACTCTATTCAGTTCAAACGGTGATTTAAACGGGATGAAGATTTTAATTATGCGTACTCAGTCAGGGATGTCTCTCGTTGAGCTGATGGTAGCACTTGTTATTAGTCTGTTTTTATCGGCAGGCATCTTCACTATGTTTAGCATGTCTGCTTCTAATGTCACGACAACAAGTCAGTTTAATCAACTGCAAGAAAATGGCCGTATAGCCTTAGCCATTATGGAACGAGACATAAGTCAGCTTGCCTTCATGGGGGATATGACTGGCACCGACTTTATTGTGGGAAATAATACAACAATATCCTCTGCTGCGGTCCCCAATGACTGTATCGGAGGCGGGGTTAATAATGCGACCTTACCTAATGGTACACCTTCGCATTTTAGGAGGATTTGGGGTTATGAGGCTGGCGTTAGTGGCGTAGCTTTTAATTGTCTTACTGGGGTGAATGCTAATACAGATGTATTGCAAATTAAGCGTTTGGTTGGGCCTAATGTCTTGGCTCCAAATAATGTGTCTAGTCACTATGTAGCAACCACTTCTAGTCAAGCGATTTTTTTTACGGGCAATCAAGTGACCCCGGTACTCACAAATAGTCGATTTTGGGAGTATCAACATCATATCTATTTCATAAGAAATGATGGAACGATTCCTGTTTTAAGAAGAAGGACGCTTACCGTCGCAAATGGAATGAATAATGAGGAACAGCTCGTTGAAGGGATAGAAAACTTAAGGGTTTTGTACGGCGTCGATGATGATGGTGATGATATTCCTAATCGCTATGTGCCCGTTGGTAACGTGAATACCGTAATGTGGGACAACCAATCATTTCAACGGATCGTGGCACTAAAAGTGTTTTTGCTTGTTCGCTCTGTGGATCAGGATCCTAGCTATACTAATGAGACTCAATATCAGTTAGGCGATAAAACGATATTAGCTCCTCAGGATCATTTTAGGCGCAAGGTAATGTCGACCACTGTCATGCTTGAAAATCCAGTGCTGATTAGGAATTAATGAGGTTGCAAATGAACAAACAGAAAGGCGTTGTACTCTTTTTTGCCTTAATCGTTTTGATTCTTATGACGGTTATTGGCGTTGCATTGGCGGTTAATTCTACTCAGTCTTTAAGAATGGCGGGGGCTGGAGCCGAACGAATTGAAGCAAAAGCCTTGGCCGATGGTGGCGTTGCTGCCGTGCTATTAAATAAAACACAGGCTTTTTTGGCTACCATGACAACAATTGACGATCAGAACTCTTTTTCTGGTGGAAAGCAGGTATTAACGCCTTTGCCATTGGTGGATGACGGTGCGGGAAATTTAATTGTTCAGCCGAAAAACGTGTCTTGTCAGAGAAGTGCGGCGGCCAGTGGTACAGATTTATTTAAATGTCGCAGAATTGAAATCTCGAGCCAGGTTAGTTTTGGTCGAGATAATTTGGGACAAGTGTTAGTTGTAACAGGTATTGAGCAGGAAGTGCTCAGTGGGAGCGGGTCATGAAGTTTAATAAAATTTTATTTGCAAGCCTAGTTACAGCATTGGCTTTGCCTGTTCAGTCTTTTGCTGATGATACTGATCTTTATTTAAATCCAGCACAGAATAATGTACGTCCACAAGTGCTGATTATTTTTGATAATTCAGGAAGTATGGATACCATTTTGGATGGTGTCCCAGGTGGGTATGAACCGGAAACTGTCTATGATGCGGTGGGGAGTTCGAACTCTTATCAAGGAAGAATGATCTATTTTACCGTCGGTACCGGGATGGATGAATCATCGCTGCCCGTACCCGATAGTCCTTCTGAATCCAGACGCTTTAATGATTTCTTAAATGGCTGTAAAGCCGCCAGGGATGCGTTGAATCAGTATGGACGTTTCACCGGTTATATCAGGGAGTTTATTAAAAAAGGTAAGGGTAAAGCAACCTGGCAGCCTATAAAAGAGAATAGTGGTGCAGAGACTAATAATCCAATAGATTGCTGGGAAGACATTGAATTAGGTTACAACAGTAACAATGATGATGGCAGTGCTTATAAGACTGGCTTTGCCTCTGGTTTTCCTAAAGATGGAGATGTAAATTCGCCGTGGGATGATTCAACTAATGCACAAGAGAGAGCAAAAAATTTAGGTTGGAATAATGGGGAGTTGGTAACTCTCTATACCGATAATTATTTACGCTGGTATACCCTATATAAGAATAATTTATTGCCAATCCCCCCTGACGGAGAAGGGTTTACTCGTTTAGAAATTGCCAAGAAGGCAATTTCTGGTGTTATTAGCTCCATACCTTCGGTGGATTTTGGTCTAGCGGTTTTTAACCTGAATTTCCCTAATGAAGGGGATAGCGATGGTGGTCGTATCGTTGCTGGTATACGCTCTAGAACATCTGCAGAAAAAGATACTTTGCTTGGTACCATTAATAACTTACCAGCTAAAACGAATACGCCACTATGTGAAACGCTGTTTGAAGCATATCGTTACTTCTCAGGCGGTCCAATAACTTATGGGCATGCTGATTCCGATTATAATGGCAAGGATATTAAGTATACCGCCAATCGCCCTATGTACGATACCAGCATAGAAGATGGAGCGAATTATAAAACGCCTTTATCTGAATGTAATAAAGTTGCGCATGTCATCTATATTACAGATGGTGCTCCAGTGTTAGATGATAGTGCTAATGATTTTATCAAGGCTTTAAATGATGATCCGTATGTCTATAAGGCAGCAAGCGGTGACCAACCTGCTAAAGTAAGTTATCTGCCAGCATTAGCAGAATATATGTTTGCCAATGATTTATTGCCAGATGTAGAAAATAAGCAGCGTGTAGTGACTCATACCATAGGTTTTAGTCTTGGCGAAGATTCTGAGGCAGAACCTTTGTTGGTTGAAACAGCCGCTCGATCCTATTTGATGACTTCTGAAGGTAAGAAGGTTTTTGGTACTTATCGAAGTGCCAATGATGTAAGGGGATTGCAAGCAGCTGTTAGTAATATTATTGATTCAATTCCGCAGACGGGACAGCGTTTTTCTGCCCCAGGTGTCGCTTTTAGTAATGCGGATCCGACGAGAACATTAGACTCAGCTTACTATGCGCTCTTTCGTCCAGAACAGAGTCCCAAGTGGGCAGGAAATCTGAAAAAACTGAAAGTTAATTCCTCTGGTACTTTAGTTGATTCTACCGGGAAGCCTGCTATTGACAGTTCTGGCGGTATTGCCGAAAGCTCATGTAGTTTGTGGAGTTCTTGTACAGGTGGCACTGACGGTAATGATGTTGTTTTAGGTGGCGCTGCGCGTACGATAGATCCTGATAGCCGAACGATTTGGAGCGATATTGGTGGTGCAGGAAAGTTTGCCAAACTTACCCGAACAAATGCTTCAAGTTATGCGGGAGGGGATGATGCTCTAGCGACTTATCTTGGACTAGCTAAATTGGATGTTGATGCGGAATTGACTGCTACATTTGATTGGATCAAGGGTAAAAATGTCGATAGAGATTCAGAAGGCGTTTTGACCTCTGAGGATTTCTCCGGTGTTAGAGGGGATATCATGGGGGATCCGCTGCATTCTCAACCTTTGGCTATTGATTACGGCGGTGATGGATCCAATGTTCGTATCTTTGTAGGTACAAATCATGGAGCGCTACATGCTTTTAGGGATTATGGCCCATCAGTGAATGAGAGTTGGGCATTTATGCCGTATCAGCTTCTTCCGAATCTAGCAACCATACGTCGTGACAGCTATTTAGCGGGACATAGTGTCTACGGTATGGATGGCTCTCCTGTAGCTCATATTGAGCGTAATGCTTCTGGAGCGATAACCAAAGCTTGGTTGTTTGTTGGGATGCGCAGAGGCGGCCAATCTTATTATGCTATTAATATCACAAATCCAGATTCTCCATCTTTGATGTGGCAGATAACTAATAATACCAATGGTTTTACTGATATGGGACAGACTTGGTCTACCCCTGTGGTTACCAAAATACCTGGTTCAGATAAACCTGTAGTTGTTTTTGGTGGTGGATATAATCAGGGGTATGATTCCGGTGTAGGATCTAATTCTGTTGGCCGTTTGGTTTATCTTGTAGATGCAGAAACGGGTAATTTAATTCATAGTTTTGGCGCCAATGGTAATACATCTCTTGCTGGCATTGAGGACTCGATCGTTGGTTCAATCGCGACCTTAGATAGTAATAGTGATGGCTACACCGACCGACTCTATGCTGCTGATTTAGGCGGAAACATTTGGCGTATGGATTTGCCTTCTGCTGAAAAGAGCACTTGGAGTGGATTTAAGTTTGCAGAGTTAGGGGGGAGTATTGCATCGAGTGATCGACGTTTCTTTTATGAGCCTACCGTCGCACAAACTTATTTTACAAATACAACGAAAGTTACTGTGACGGATGGTTCTGGAACCACTACAACCGTCGCCTATCAAAATGTTCCCTATGATGCTGTGACTTTGGGCTCAGGTAATAGAGCAGATCCTTTGAATTTAAATACAGATGATATGTTTTTTGTCTTACAGGATCGATATGTTATTTCACAGCAGTTTGGCGATGGTGGTACAGCAGTGCCCACACCGATAACACTTGCTAATCTTTATGATGTTACTTCGGCGTCACCTTCAACAGAGACTGAAAACATTGAGTTTGGTACGAAGAAAGGCTGGTATTTTAACTTTGCTGTAACCGGTGAGAAGAGCCTTTCTCCATCTGTGGTCATCAAGGGTAAAGTATATTTTACTTCCTTCATTCCAACTCAACCTGCGGCAGACCAAAACGTTTGTAGTGTATCTTCGGTTGGACGTTTATATACGCTGGATTTACATAAAGGGGGACGCTTCACTGAGGAGTATGTTATTGATGTCTGTGATAACTGTATCCCTCAACCTCCTAAGATTATTACGCCGCCTGTAGATCCTGATAATCCAGGAAGCGAGTCCGAACCAGTTCTTATTATTGGTAAGGGCAAGTGTGATGAAGATGGGGAAAACTGTACAGGAACAGTAGGATTAGAGTCTGGCCTGACTACTAATAAAATTTATTACCACATAGATGAGTAGTGTTTTAATGAAGAAGAGTCGTTTAGTTGGTTTTACACTGATTGAGTTGATGATTGTTGTTGCAATTATTGGTATTTTGGCCGCAATAGCTTATCCGTCATACGTAGATTACATCACCAAGAGCGCACGTTCTGAGGGCGTCGCAGCGGTGATGAGAGTAGCTAATTTACAGGAGCAGTATTATTTAGATAATCGTGCTTATGCGACGGATATGACCAAGCTAGGGCTAAGTGCAAATCCGTTTGTTACCGAGCATGGTCATTATAGTTTGGCCTCGGCAGGTACTGGTTCTTTTACTATTACCGCAACGGCGAAAGGGGCACAGGCAAGCAGGGACTCAACCTGTGGCACTATTACTATGACATCGGCAGGTGTTAAGGGGCCTTCAGTGGAGTGTTGGAAATGAATAAGTTAATTGCAACTTTATCTTGCGTTGTTGCGCTAGGTGTAACCTCTTCAGTATTTGCTGCTAAACAGGATTATAAGTGTTTCATTCAAAGCTCTAAGAAAGGTGAGCAAGTAGTTTTTTATCGATGGGATATTAAAGACGCTAAAATACGAGCTAATAGTTTGGTGGGGAAGCGGCTAAGCGATAGCAGTGGAAAGAAATATTTCATTAAGAGTGTTGAGGAATGCGTGCCATTAAATGAAGAGTTTTCGAGTGGTAAGGCCAGGAAGATTGATGGCCAAACACTAAGATAGAGTGTTAGATATTTTTATTTAGCCAAATGTAAAAAGGCCCCAACGAAAAGTAGGGCCTTTTTACATTCTAGTTTTAGCAGGCGTTACCATCGGTCCCATAAGAGACTATACCGCTGGTGCTTAGAGAAACGCTCTTCGAATCACTGGCTCTACCGTTTGGACAATAGATTACAGTCCCGCCGGAAGAAAGCCCATCAGCGGAAAAAGTCATTGAGATGGCCGATGCTTTAACTTTGTCTTGGCTATTGAAACTATTGATAGCTCTTAGTTCATGGTCTGTATTTGTCGCATCAGTTATGTAAACTCTGATGCCACCACTCCAGTCTGTACTTGTTCCGCATGACGTTGCCGTAGCGAAAGAGCATACATTTACCGTTGCACCATAACTAACGGCTTGGTTGCGGGCAAAAGCGAAGAGATCGTGAATTTTTTCAACGTTATTGTTTACCCTAACTTGTTCATATACAGAGGTTAAAGAGGGAACGCCGATAGTCAAGAGTATTGCGGCAACGGCAATGGTGACCATCAATTCTACTAAGGTAAAGCCTTTATTATTGTTACACATCTAAAGTTCCTCGCTGATACTGATACAAAGTATAAGCGAGAAGTTTTAGGATTTCAGTATATATAAGCTATTCTTTTTAATGCCAATAATTTGTCGGCTTGATTAAAATTGGCGTGAAGTATTACTGTGAGCTTGTTATTGGTTGCAGCTAATATTTTTCTCCTTCGAAAATCGCACTCTACCGGCCTGATTGACGATGACGGCTTTGGAATAAGGGCTGTTTGCTGAATCTGGACAATACCTAAGTGTACCGTTGCTGCCCGATGCGAGCCCATCGGGTTGAAAACGAGCGGCGGCTCGGTTGTAGTAGACAATGTCACTGCTATCGAATGTAGTGGTTTGCATTAGCAACTTATCTGCGCCGTCGATTTGATTACTGGTTCCAGAGTCGGTGAAAACGCTGAGCCCTAGATGCCAGTCATTGCTACATTGATTGTCTTTGAGCGGACATACAGTAACCCGCACACCGTAGTTAATGGCGTTATTTCTCGCAAACTGCAGTGTTTGTTGGATGATTTTTATGGCGGCATCGGCTCGATAAGCTCTATGTAAGTCCGACAAGTTGGGTATGGCTATAGAAAGTAGGATGGTCGATACGGCGATAGTGACCATTAATTCAATAAGCGTAAATCCATTGCTATGTTTCATGGCGATTCCTTGCTGTGTTTAGTCTATGCTTCCTGCAATGACCTGAACTCGTTTTTTGGGCGAGTTCATTGAGTATAGAAGAGTTGCTTCAGGTTTAGGCGACAGCTATATATTGTTCTGCTCTATGAATATTGAATCATTTTATCTCTCGATATAATCATCTTTGGTGGTTTGGATGGACGTGGTAAGCTAGTGCCTAATAAGCTTAGGTTTTGTTGAATTTGGGTCAGTAGAATTTTAGGGAGCGTTTGATGAAGAAGGTCGAGGCCATTATTAAGCCGTTTAAGTTAGATGATGTGCGTGAGTCTCTGGCGGAGATCGGTATTACCGGCATGACGGTTTCTGAAGTCAAAGGTTTTGGGCGCCAGAAGGGGCATACAGAGCTCTATCGCGGTGCCGAGTATATGGTGGATTTCTTACCTAAGGTGAAAATTGAGCTGGTTATTCAAGATGAGCAGCTAGATCAGGCGCTCGAAGTCATCGTCGATACTGCTAGAACGGGTAAGATAGGTGACGGTAAGATATTTGTTACCGAAGTTGAACGCGTGATCCGCATTCGTACCGGTGAAGAAAACGAAGAGGCGGTTTAAATTCGCCAAAAGAAAACCGCTGATGATAAGTCAGCGGTTTTTTTATATCAGTTTCTCGAGCCCAACTATATTAGCTGGCTCTCGGCTTTGCCGACGAGTCTCTTAGCACTGGCTCAGGAATAAACACCTGGTGAGTCGTCTCACTTTGCTTGTTGCCTTGATTTTCGATGAGTAACTCGGTCGCCGTCTGGGCAATCAACTTATTAGGTTGATGGACTGTGGTTAACTTAGGCCAGGTTTGCCTTGAGAAGGGGCTATCCTCGAAGCCAACGATAGAGAGTTCCTCGGGTATCGCGACCCCAGCTAACCTTGCCGCAAAGAGTGCACCCGCGGCAATTTCATCGTTACAGGCCACAATGGCGGTAGGGCGATGCGACTTAGCCAGCAGGGTTTTAGCCCCTTCAACGCCCGATTCAAAAGAATACTGGCCGTTAATGATGTTTGACTCATCCAGTGTTAAGTTGTTGCTTTGCAGGGCCGCCTTAAACCCCGCTAGACGTTCCTTGGTGGATTCGTGCTGGTGGTCACCACTCAGGAAGGCGATATTTTTATGTCCCAAGTCGATAAGATGCTGAGTGATGGATACCGCGCCATGTTTGTCATTGACCAGGATCGATAAGCCATCGGTCGGGCTCACCTCTTCACCTGCAATAATGCGGACATAATTGGCGTTAATCTGATCTAGGGCCTCTAAGACTTTTGGATCTTCCGACAGCGGCGGGGTGAGAACTAAGCCCGACAGCCTGGCCTGGCGCACCATATCGACCAGCTCCTGGCAGATATTGTCGGACTTGGCATCGCAGGGGTGGATGAGTAGCTCATAGCCTCTTTGCTTACAGGAAGACAAAATACCATTTTGCATATCAATGACATAGTAGGCATTGGGGTTGTCGTAGACAAAGGCGATCACATAGGATTTTGTGCCGGCTAGATTACGGGCTGCCACATTGGGTTGATAGTTGAGTGCGGCAATGGCCTGATTGACTTTATCTATTGTCGCCTGACGAACCGAAGGTTCGTTATTCGTAACCCGTGAAACCGTTTTTATGGAGACGCCGGCATATTTTGCGACGTCATTAATGGTGACTTTCATCTAGCGGATACTCTTTGTGTCTGCGCAGCGTCTAGCTGCATCAGAATTCAAATATGTCTTAAACAATGTACTGTATGGTTACACAGCAGATCTCACTTCCCCTGGCGACAATATTGCTAAGTTTTCCACTATTAAGCAATCATCAAATTGATTTCTATCCCGAATTACTTTTATTTGCTTACAGGCTGAAGTGGTTTTTTCTCTTTATTATCAGCGGATTGCAATGGCGTCTGGATAATACATTTTGTTTAATAAATGTATAAATCCAAAGAAATTCCCGCTTTTGGTTATTTTGTTGTGGCGCATCTGTTAATTGTTGTGTAATCTTTGTACTCACATGACAGCGTTGTCATTCCTGCGGGAATGGTTATGAATACGAAAAAAGATAATAAAGTTATGGAAGGGAAACGAGATGCGACCATCTACTTTTAAGAAAAGTGTACTAGCTACAAACATTGCCCTGCTCATGAGTGGCGCAGTGTCTGTTTCTGCTTTTGCGGCTGAGGCCGAAGCAGAAGCGGTTAATACTGACAATATTGAAAAAATTGAAGTACGTGGTCTACGCGCTTCGATGAAGGCGTCTATTAACGCCAAACGATTTTCTGATGCCGTTGTCGATGCCGTAACGGCCGAAGACATTGGTAAGTTCCCTGATGGCGACGTTGGTGAGTCTTTAGGGCGTATTCCCGGGGTTACCGTAAACCGCCAGTTTGGCCAAGGCCAACAGGTGTCGATTCGCGGTGCCTCTGCTCAGTTAACCCGTACCCTGTTAAATGGCCACTCAGTTGCCTCAACGGGTTGGTTTGACCAACAGGCCATCGACCGTAGCTTTAACTACTCTCTACTGCCACCCGAGATGGTAAGCGGCATCGAAGTCTATAAGTCTTCTCAGGCCGACATCACAGAAGGTGGTATCGGTGGTACGGTGATCGTTAAGACACGTAAGCCATTGGATTTAGAGGCTAACACGCTATTTCTAAGTGCCAAGGGTGACTATGGTACTGTCTCTGAGGCGACAGATCCTGCCGTTTCAGGTCTGTATAGCTGGGCTAACGACGACGAGACATTTGGTATCTTAGTCTCTGCCGCAGGCTCTCAAACCGATTATCAACGTAACGGTATCGAAACCTTGCTAGGTTGGGGTGAGATAGTACCTACAACTTTCCAGCAAGATCGCGAGCGCACCGCCTACAACATCGCAGCTCAGTATCGTCCGACCGACAACCTAGAGTTCGGCCTAACGGTGACTAGCCTAGATCTTAAGGCAAATAACGCCAACACATCTATCTTCCTCTTCCCGACACAGCAAGGCGTTAGTACCTGTAATCAGACCAATGCCGCAGGTGTCTGTACCGATATCACCCATACTGGTGAGGGTGGATTTGCCTGGGCGCAGACTTGGGCTCGTGAAGCCGAGATGTCGTCTGATACCTATGACTTTGACTTCAAATATGAAGCAGAAAACTTCACCCTTGAAGGTCGCGTTGGTAACACCAAGGCTGATGGCGGTACCAGCCTGACCTCTAACTATGGTAACTCAATTGGTCAGCCTGGCGACTTTGCCGGTCATTATGACGCGACAGGCGAGAAGATTTTGATCGACATCGCCAACAAGTCTTTCGGTGCGGGCGACTTTAACGGTCAGCTAGAAACAGCTGGCTGGGCGCTGAAGAAGCAGCCTAACACTGACGAAGAGACCTATGCTCAGTTTGACCTGACTTTCCCGGTTGATCTTGGTGCCATCACTTCTATCAAGGCGGGTGTGCGCTATGCCGACCATGACGTGACACAGCAGACTGACGCGGCTATCGTGGGTGACATAGTGGCTAAAGATGCCTCTGAATACTATTCAGGTACTATCTCTTCTGGCGCAGGCTTTACCCTGCCTAAGCCTAATTTTGATGCCATGATCCGTGATGCCAAGGCTTCTGTGGACGGCTTTACTCGTGACAAGTCTGGTTACGGCACCCTGAATGAGAAAAACCTGGCCGCTTATGCCATGGCTAACTTCGAAGCTGAAGGGATCCGCGGTAACTTCGGTCTACGTTTCATCTCTACCGATATCGAGTCTGACTACTATGCGCTGAGCTCAAGCGGTCAGTTTGCCGACGAGCTAAGCACAGATAAGTCTAGCTACAGCGACGTATTGCCAAGCATCAACGTGACGTTTGATTTAGCGCCGGATCTCTTGTTGCGTACTACCGCGGCTCAGGTGATATCTCGTCCTAACTATGCCGAGCTGTTTGCTACATCGACGCTGCCTGGTTTGAACGATGGTACGCCGGGTAACGAAAAGCTAAACCGCGGTTCTGTAGCCCTTGACCCATTTAAGGCGACCCAAGCCGATGTCAGCTTAGAGTGGTACTTCGGTGGCGAAGGTCTCGCTTCTTTGACCTACTTTATCAAAGACGTGAGTTCGTTCATCACCACACGTCAGAAGCTTAACCAGCAGATAGGCATCGAGGATAACAACCTTAAGGAGCAAGGCGGCAGCGCTTGTGGGGTTGGCGTGTACGATTGCTGGACCGTCAGTGAGAAATACAATGCAAACGGTGGTCGTATCGAAGGGGTTGAGCTGCAGCTGCAAGACTCGTTCGAAAATGGCTTAGGCTACTCGGTTAACTATACCTTCGCCGATGCCGGTTCCCCTGCCGAGAACTATCCTGATGAGGTGGGAGTATTCTCTGACTCGTCGAAGCACACAGTTAACCTGGTGGGCTACTATGAGATGGATAGCTTCTCTGCCCGTCTGGCTTACAACTGGCGTAGCGAATATATGATCCGTGAATTGCCAGGCTTCTATGGTAACCGTCAGCACCAAGACTATGGTTCGCTGGATCTGAGCATGAACTACAGCGTTACCGATTGGATGGATTTGACCTTCGAAGCCGTTAACCTCACAGAGGAAGACAGCATTCAGATAGGCGTCTCACCAGTCGACAACGAAAATGTGATTGCCGAATTTAAAGATAACTACCCGGTATGGAGCTTCGAAGGCGAAGCAAGATACAAGGTCGGTGTCGCACTGCGTTTCTAATCGACACATGAGTGTAGAAAGCCCGGCATAAGCTGGGCTTTTTATTAGCACCGGCCTTTAATTAGACCAAGAGTAGGGAAGAGGTGAAACCATGGACATTAAGCGTATCTTGATATTAGGGGGCGGAACGACAGGCTGGTTGGCGGCCAATCACCTGGGCAAGGCTCTTGAACATCGCCAGGACGTGACCATCACGCTGGTGGAGTCACCAGATATCCCCATCATAGGCGTCGGAGAGGGGACAGTGCCAGCCATTCGTCAGAGTCTGAAACGCTTCGGCATCAGCGAGTCTGAGTTTATCCGTCAATGTGATGTTACCTTTAAGCAGTCGATCAAGTTCGTCAACTGGATGGATAAGGGCCGGGACGGAGCTGAGAACTTCTATCATCACCTGTTCGACATGCCGAGCCCTCTGGGGGAGGACCTGACCCAGCATTGGCAAGCGAATCGCCAACAAGCCTATGGTGACCTGGTTTCGCCCCAACACAAGGTGTGTGAAGCGGGTAGGGCGCCTAAACGTATCACCCACAGCGAATATGAAGGGGCATTGGGCTATGCCTATCACCTTAACGCTGCCAAGTTTGCCAAGCTGTTAGCGGATAACGCCATCAGGCGTTTCAATGTCGAGCATATTAAGGCCAACGTCTGTGAGGTTATGCTCAAGGATAATGGCGAGATTGCCTCCCTGGAAACCGATAACCGGGGCAGCATCAGCGCCGATTTCTACATAGACTGCAGTGGGTTTGAATCTTTGCTTATCGATAAGACGCTCAAGGTGCCCTTTGTCGATAAGTCCCATCAGCTATTTGCCGATAAGGCGATTGCCGTTCAGGTGCCCATAGGTGAAGAAGAAGCGATTCCGCCTTATACCCTGGCGACGGCCCATCAGGCCGGTTGGATATGGGATATCGCCTTGACCCATAGGCGTGGCGTCGGTTTTGTCTATTCCTCTAAGTATATGGATGATGCTACGGCGCTTAAAAAGCTGTCACATTATCTGGGACAGGATGTCGCTCAGTATCAATACCGGGTTTTGCCGATGAAACTTGGCTATCGCAGGGAGTTCTTGCATAAAAATTGCCTAGCCTTGGGGTTGGCGCAAGGCTTTCTCGAACCCCTGGAGGCAACCTCTATCTTGCTGACCGATTTTGCAGCAGGCTACATCGCCAACCGTTTACCAAAAGATAGTGAAGCGCTGGCTTTGCTGGCTGAACAGTTTAATCGGGTGATGACCTATGCCTGGGAGCGTGTCGTCGAATTTATCAAGATGCACTATTGCCTGTCAGACAGGAGTGACTCGGCGTTCTGGGTCGATAATCGCGATCCGGCGACGATTCCGTGTGAGCTTAATAGCCGGCTAAAACTGTGGCGAGATCACGCCCCCATAAGGCAGGACTTCTTCAGTAAGTTTGAGGTGTTTGATTTAGAAAACTACCTGTATGTGCTCTATGGCATGCACTACCCAACGAACACGCAGGTGGCGAGTGAGCAGCAAAGAGAAGCCTGGCAAGTACAGGGAAAACAGATAGCCAACTTGGCTGAGCATCTGGTGAATGAGCTGCCAGCTCATCGAGACTTGCTCGAGAAGATTGCCAAATATGGTATGCAGAGATGTTAACTTGGGTTTGGCCTAGGTGTTAGCCAGACGAGGGGCATCAGGGCTCAAAAAAGCAGAGCCGATATTTATGTACTCTCATATTATCGGCTCTGCTACTTAAAAGTTATTGCAACTTATCAAACTGATTTTGCTTGGCGATGAGGCGCGACATCTGATTGAGGGAGGCTCTGTGGGCATAAACAATCGGCAGCAAACCTTTCTTTCTTAGCTCGAGGAAATCTTCATCGCTCAGTTCGTTCAATGCCTTGTCATCGATCAGATAGACGCCATTGATATTGATCTTCTGCTCAGATCTTTCCAGCTTAATGGTCAGTTGCTGTGACACCAGTAGGTTTTTGTCTGCCAGGAATTGGCAAACCGCCTGAGTCTGTTGATGCATAGCGGCGACATCCAGTAGGGCATTGGTTCTTGCCGTCAGGTATTCGCTACGCTCCCCTTCATCGGTAAACAGGCGGTTACCTTCCGCCTCAGACACCATTGGGCTCTCCTCATCGATGCAGACGATCACGTTGTCGCCTTCCTCCGAGGTTCTGGCGATCGACAGGGGCGCATTGCTAAAGCCAATTGGGCTGATAGGGGCATCCCATTGGTTGCTTTGGCAATACAGGTTGACTTCGGGTTCGATCCCCATGATAGCCACAGGGATGAACTGACCCGTCTCACCATTCTTCACGAAGACGATAGGGAATTCGGCCACCAGGCTGGGGATCTCTCTGGCCAATACCGGGATCAGGTGCTCTTTACTGAAACGGCTGAAATCATTTGAATGGGTCAGCTTGATGTTGAGATGTTTTTCCGTTGAAAGGGGGACTATCTTCGCCATATTCTTACCTTAGTTAATTTTAGTTTGTGGTGTCTGTCTCAAGCGTTAATTGTCTAACCTGAGAAACGCTGGGTTAATCTTTTACCGCTAGTGGGGGCAAAAGCGCAAGTATTAATGTTTCGAGCTAGCCCGAAACAAGCCCTAAATTGGAGTGAAAAGACGTTAAGCCAGTCTCATCCCTACCCTTTGGGGATCTTAATACTTTTCTGTGTTAGGGAGCACTACTCCGGTTATCTCTCGCCTTACACATCTTTGTTCTGTTCCTCTCCTATATGGACACTTAGCACTCATTGTTTAGTGTTTTTTCGACTCTGAGTACTGTTAGCCTCTCTGAATGTTATCAATAGTTGACAGCGTTGTCATGTTTGTGTGGTGAAGAAGGCTTTGTTCGGCCTCTATGACAGCGTCTGTGCTTGGCGGCTTTCAGCGGTGTGATAAAAAATTGCCTCACAATGTCAAAAAAATGTAGAAATTCTGTTCTTTCTTAGGTAAATTAATCAATGACAGCGTTGTCATTTGCTTGTGTGGCACGTTTGTTTTGTAAGGTTTGCATTGTTAGGAAGAGGTCTCCTAACGTTTGCATTGGCAGTAGCCATTAAGTTTGTAGCAATGGTTATTGTGTTTGTTTTTTCCTATAGTCTCTCCCCAGATACTAGAGATGGCTAGATGTGTTATGTCTCAATTGGCGCCTTTATCGGTGGCACTTGATACATGATGCATCTAGCGCTTTTTTCTGGATTAGAGTGACGCCTGATGAGTGGGCGCTAGGGAAATGCGTAAGAGCGAGCAAAGCACAGCGCGGCACGGCACAGCAGGGCGTTCGTTGTCTTGCAGAGATTCAGATTAAATAAACAGATTTCTTTCATTGTCAGATGGCTGAGTGGTTTCTAAAGCCAGAACGCTTTCTATAGCCTGATTACTTGCCAATTCTAGATTGCCTGTAATTGCCAGGTGGGGTTCGGGGAGCCGCTAGATTTGTACAAGTCTGACGATGATCTATTTTCGCGGCGGCATTTTTGTTAATCGGCCAAGATGCGGCGGCAAAAAAGACCAAGCGCAATAAGTAAGTGATCAGCAATAGCGCAGGGAAAACGTTTGAGAGCAAGGCTGGATTTTTAGGTAAGTAGTTATTCTAAAATCAAAAAAGTAATGCAGTTATCGAACGTTTTAACAAGTTCGCTTGAACAGTTATTTATTAGGATTGGCATAAAGTGGTGGCTATCTCAGATATCGCAATAGCAGGAAGCTTATTGCCGATGCTGATGGGGAAGGGTAGCTGCAATGAGACTTGAACGTTCAAGTTGAGAAAAGTGAGGATAACAATGAATAATAAGCTCATACCAATAACATTACTCATTAGCCTAGGACTGATTGCCTGCAGTCAGCCAACCACTACTCAAGTCCCCAAGGATGAAGGCGCCGCGGCGCAGCAAGTTGTTGACAGCGAGCCGCAACAGGCGCTGCATCAATTTGCCACTAGTCTGGCGGTCAACTATCACACTCTGACCAATTATCCTCAGCAGTGCACTTCTAGCGGTGTCGACGGTCGTTGTTTTGCCGCCCAGATTGAGCTAATCCCAGGTGTTGATTTTGACCGTAAGGATTGGGCCATCTACTACAGCCAGATGCGACCGGTGAAGCAGGTGCTAAGCGATGCCTTTGAGCTAACCCAAGTGAAAGGGGACCTGCACCGCATCACGCCTACTGACAAGTTCAAGGGCTTTTACAAGGGTCAGCCGGTCGATATCGCCTTTCTTGGGGAGCTATGGCAGCTGTCGGAAACCGATGCCATGCCCAACTACTATATTGTCGTTCCCGGCCTTCAACCTGAGGTTATCACCAGCACTCAGCTCACCGTGGATGCCAGCACAGGCATGGAGCAGCGCCCCTATGTTGAGGCATATGTCAGCGCCGAAAGCCAATATAAGCGCAGCGATACAGACAGGTTAGCATGGGCGACCCCTAAGATATTGTTTGACGCGAACCAAGATATCGAGAGCCGCCCTGAGCTTGCCGTCAACGCGATTATCCCAACGCCGAAGCGACAAATCATAGAGAGTCAAAGTCCGGTATTATCGCTGGCCTCAGGTTATCATCTGGATTCAGGCAGTGTATCTAAAACCGCTGTCGAGGCGGCGCTGTCTCGCTTGGCGCGCCTGGGCGTGAAGCCATCGCCTCAGGGAGTCGCGCTTAAGTTAGAGAAACTGACGACTAGACTTCCCGAGGGGGGGTATCGACTCAGCATTACTGCAGATGGGATCACCATCGCTGCGAGCGACGATGCTGGTTTTTCCTATGGTTTGGCGTCGCTGACGAGTCTCATCTCGCTCGACAACCTGTCGCTTAATGCCATGCAGATCCAAGATGAACCAAGATATGGCTTTCGCGGCATGCACGTCGACGTGGCGCGTAATTTTCACAGCAAGCAGTTTATCTTAGATCTACTTGATCAGATGGCGGCCTATAAGCTCAACAAGTTACACCTGCATATGGCCGATGATGAGGGCTGGCGCCTTGAGATAGATGGATTGCCCGAGCTGACTCAGGTGGGCAGTCGTCGCTGCCACGATCTGAAGGAAGATACCTGTCTATTGCCTCAGTTGGGCAGTGGTCCATATGGTGACAGCAAGGTTAACGGCTACTACTCCAAGGCAGATTATATCGAGATCCTCAAGTATGCAGCTGCCCGGCATATTCAGGTGATTCCCTCTATGGACATGCCGGGGCATTCCCGCGCCGCCATCAAGTCGATGGAGGCCAGGTATCGTCGCCTGATGGCCGAAGGTAATGAGGCCGGAGCCAACGAGTACCGGCTTATCGACCCGCTCGATAAGACGCAGTATGCCTCGATTCAATATTATGATGACAACACGATCAACGTCTGTATGGAGTCCAGCTATCACTTCGTCGATAAGGTGGTGAGCGAAATTTCCAAGTTGCATCAGGCCGCAGGCCAACGCCTGGATCTTTACCATATCGGCGCCGATGAAACCGCCGGTGCCTGGGTGGAGTCGCCAGTCTGTCAGGCACTGCTAGCAGTCAAAGAGAGCGGCCTTGAGAGCGAGGCACATTTTGGTGCTTATTTCATCGAGCGGCTGGCGAATATGCTGGCCGATAAAGGGATTGAAACTGCGGGTTGGAGTGATGGCATGAGCCATACACGACCTGAGCGTATGCCGGCAAAAAATCAGTCCAACATCTGGGACGTGGTTGCTCATGGCGGCCATAAGCGCGCCCATGCACAGGCCAACTTGGGCTGGGATACGGTACTGAGTAATCCCGAGGTACTCTATTTCGACTTCCCCTACGAAGCCGATCCGAAAGAGCATGGATATTACTGGGCGAGTCGCAGCACCAACGAGCGCAAACTCTTTAGCTTCATGCCCGACAACCTACCGGCCAACGCCGAGCAGTGGACGGATATCGAAGGTAAGTCATTTGAGGCCGACGATACCCTTAAGCTCGATGATGCGGGCAAGCGAATCAGCGGCCCACTTAATCAAGGTGTCCGCTTCAAAGGGATCCAGGGACAGCTGTGGAGCGAGACGATTCGCTCAGACCAAGTAGTTGAATATATGGTGTTTCCTCGCCTGTTAGTCCTAGCGGAAAGGGCCTGGCATAAGGCCGATTGGGAAGTGCCTTATCAATATCAGGGGGCTAAATACAGCGCCGAGACTAACTACTTCACGGCCGAGATGCGCGAGAAGCAGAGAATTCAATGGCAGACCTTTGCCAACACCTTAGGTTACAAGGAGCTGGCCAAATTGGATAAGGCGGGGATCGCCTATCGTGTGCCAACGGTGGGGGCCAAGATTAAGGATGGCTACCTGCAGGCGAATAGCATCTACCCTGGACTCGGCATCGAGTATCGTGTCGATGGCGGCCAGTGGCGGCAATATACCGAGGCGGCTAAAGTCTCGGGTAGAGTCGAGGTGAGGGGCGTTGCCGCGGATGGTATGCGCAAGGGACGCATACTCAGGGTCAATTAGCATTTCACAAATAAAACGCTTAAATCAGGGCGGTTATCTATGAGTCGATAACCGCTTTTCTTCATGTCGCCTAGCTAAAGCAAATAGAGGGCCTAACAGGTCTAAAGCGGACAGTAACATCGAGGATTAGCTGTCATAAACTTAGCTAAAATTTTGAATGACAGCGCTGTCATTTTTGTTGTAACATGACATTAACTTAGTCAGTGGGCAGGGCGGGCGAAGCGAGATGCCCTGGATAATAAAACTGTGAATGAGGTTGGTAATGGGATTTAACCAGACAGAGGAACAGGCCCTCGTCATAGGCATAGATGGTGGCGGTAGCAAGTGCCGCGCGACTATCTATGCCGGAGATGACAGTGTAATAGGCACTGGTGTGGCCGGGCGTGCGAATCCGCTTTACGGCCTGACACATACCTTCGACTCTATCTCGCGCGCGACTGAGCTTGCTCTACAAGACGCCGGGCTAAAAGCGAGCGACAGCAAGACACTGGTGGCCGGGGTGGGCCTGGCCGGGGTTAATGTTGAGCACCTCTATCAGGCGATCAAAGAGTGGCAGCATCCCTTCGCAGAGATGTATGTCACCACAGATCTGCACACAGCCTGCATCGGCGCCCATAAAGGGGGCGATGGCGCGGTGATCATCACAGGTACCGGCTCTTGCGGTTATGCCCACGTGGGCGAGCAGTCCCTGAGCCTGGGTGGTCACGGATTTGCTCTGGGCGATAAAGGTAGTGGCGCCTGGTTAGGCCTCCAGGCCGCCCAGCAGGTGCTGTTAGATCTCGATGGCTTTGGTCCGGCGACTCTGCTCACCGAGCGTTTATTGGATCACTTTAAGGTCAGCGATGCCATGGGCATAGTCGAGCACCTGGCGGGGAAATCATCCGGTTGTTATGCCACTCTGGCGCGCACGGTGTTATCTTGTGCGCAGGCACAGGATGAAGTGGCCAAGGCGATAGTGGTCGAGGGCGCAGAGTATATCAGCGCATTGGCGCACAAGTTGTTTGAGATCCATCCGCCGCGTTTTTCCATGATAGGTGGTCTAGCCGAACCCTTGGCACCTTGGCTGGATAAGCGAGTGGTCGACAAGATCTCGCCAATACTTGCCCCGCCAGAGTTAGGTGCCGCCTATTATGCGCGTCAGCAGTTAGGCTTGAGCCAGGCATAGCCTGTGTCACTTAGCCAGTCGCAAATAGCTAGTCGCAGATGATGTTTTGCCAGGAGAATAAATGAAACAGACACTCATTGCCGAGCGGGTATTCGACGGTGAACACTTCCACCACAACCAGGCCATCACCATAGAGGATGGGCGTATCGTCTCCTTTGACAAGGCGAGTGACGTCGAGCCCATTTTGCTTGCCGGCACCCTGGTACCCGGCTTTATCGATGTACAGGTCAATGGCGGCGGCGGCGCCCTGTTCAACGACGCGCCCAGTATTGAGAAGATAAAGACCATAGGCCTGGCTCATGCCAAGTTTGGTACAACGGGCTTCTTGCCGACCCTGATCACAGATGATATTCAGGTGATGCATGCTGCTGCCGATGCGGTGGCTGAGGCGATCGCCCTGAAAACACCGGGCGTGCTAGGGATCCATTTCGAGGGGCCGCATCTTAGTGTGCCTAAGAAGGGAGTGCATCCGGTCGATTTTATTCGTCGAATCTCAGATGAAGAACTCGCGATATTCGCTCGCAATGATCTCGGCACTAAGGTGGTGACACTAGCACCGGAGAATGTGGCGCCAGAGGTGATCCGTGCCTTAGTCGAGTGTGGCGTCAGAGTCTGTCTCGGTCACTCTAATGCCGACTACGACACTGTAGTTAAGGCGCTCAATGCCGGCGCAACAGGTTTTACCCATCTGTTTAATGCCATGTCGCCCATGGATTCTAGGGCGCCGGGCATGGTGGGCGCTGCGCTCGAGAGCCAAGCTGCCTGGTGCGGCCTGATTGTCGATGGGCACCATGTACACCCGGCGTCGGCCAAGGTGGCCATCGCGACTAAGCCTAGAGGCAAGGTGATGCTGGTGACGGACGCCATGCCGCCGGTCGGCATGGATGATGATGCCAGCTTCGAGCTATTTGGCACGCAAGTTGTGCGTCAGGGAGATAGGCTGAACGCCGTGACGGGTGAGCTTGCCGGTTGTGTGCTGGACATGAATGGTGCGGTCAACAATAGTGTTGACATGCTTGGTGTGGCTCGTGAAGAGGCACTACGCATGGCATCGAAATATCCCGCCGAGTTTATCGGTCAGCGTCAGCGTGGCATATTCACCATAGGTGCCAAGGCGGATATGGTGCTGCTGGATCAAGACAACAGGGTTGCACGAACCTATATAGATGGCCAGCTGATTAATCAGGCCTAGCGAGTCTTCTGTGTGCATGGCCGTTTGTGTTCTGTGCTTAAAATTCTATTGCTATTAGCCCCTTAGGTTATACCTTGGGGCCTTAATTATAATAATAACCATAAGAGAGACGCCCCGATGGAGCCAAAGCTAGATAGCCATCCTAAGCCAGCAACTAAGCCAGCCTCTATGCCAGCCAATAAGCCCAGGCTGAAGTCGCTCGATGCCCTAAGGGGCTTCGACATGTTTTGGATCTTAGGTGGCGAGGCCTTGTTTGCGGCGCTGCTTGTATGGACCGGCTGGCAGGGATGGCGTATCGCCGATGCCCAGATGCATCACAGCCAGTGGCATGGGTTTACCTTCTATGATCTTATTTTTCCCCTATTCATCTTTCTCTCCGGCGTTGCCTTAGGCCTGTCACCAAAACGTTTGGATTCACTGCCTTGGCCAGAGCGCCTGCCGCTTTATCGTCATGCGATAAAGCGTCTGTTCTTGTTGCTTCTGTTTGGCGTGCTCTATAACCACGGCTGGGGCACGGGCATGCCCATGGCGGCTGATGAGATAAGGTATGCCAGTGTGCTTGGGCGTATCGCCTTTGCCTGGTTCTTTGCCGCCTTATTGGTTTGGCATACCGACCTGAAGACGCAGATCATCATCGCAATCGGGATATTGATTGGATATGCCGCTATGCAGCTCTGGCTGCCGGTTCCCGGCGGCGTAGCCGGGGACTTCTCTATCTCTGGCTCCATCAACGCCTATGTGGATAGTCAATTTCTGCCCGGGATCACCTATCAGGGCAGGGCGACAGACCCCGAGGGGATCCTCTCGACCCTGCCTGCCATAGTCAATGCCTTGGCCGGCGTCTTTACCGGTCGCTTCATCGTTAAGCCTCATTCCAAGTGGGGAGGGGCAAAGGGCGAGTGGGCTAAGGTCGGCATCTTGTTACTTGCCGGTTTGCTCAGCCTGGGGCTCGGCTGGTTGATGAACCCTTATATTCCGGTAAACAAAGATCTCTGGACCAGCAGTTTCGTCTTGGTCACCCTGGGCTGGAGCCTTATCTTGTTAGCCATCTTCTATGCGCTGGTGGATGTCATCAAGCTGCACAGATTGGCCTTCGGGTTTGTGGTCATTGGCTGCAATGCCATCATCATCTATCTGGCGTCGAGCCTGGTCAAATGGGAGTATCTCGCCACTAGCCTCTTCGGTGGTGTGATGCGGGCACTTCCCACTGATATGCAGCCGCTGGGGTCTGCCTGCGCCTTGCTGCTGGTGCAGTGGTTACTCCTCTACTGGATGTATAAGCGCGGTATCTTCATCAAGGTTTAAGTCTTGTAGAGGATAATGTTCGGGCAATTTGGCAAGGAAAACGTTGAGTTAGCCTGCTAAGGTTAAAAAGCTAAAATGACAGCGTTGTCTTTTTCTGTTTTATGTTTTAACATCGGTGAAACAAGGGAGCAACTTGTCGCCCAAGCTGTAAATGTACCAAGCCGATATCACAGCGCTGATATCCAAAGATTAATTACTATAAGAAAACAGGCTTATGGAAATGACATTAAATAGTGAAAGTAAGCGCAGCAGCGTGATCCCTATGGCGATCGTTGCCGGGCTCTTCTTTATTCTGGGTTTTGCGACCTGGCTAAACGGGTCCTTGATGCCCTACCTCAAGCAGATCCTGCAACTTACCCCACTTCAAGCCTCCCTCATTCTCTTCTCCTTCTATATCGCCGTGACCTTTACCGCATTACCCTCGGCCTGGGTGATCCGTAAGGTGGGCTATAAGACAGGGATGGCGATGGGCATGGGGATCATGATGATTGCCGGCCTGCTATTTATTCCTGCGGCCAAGACACAGATATTTGCGCTATTTCTATTTGCCCAGCTGGTTATGGGCACGGGCCAGACCCTGCTACAGACGGCGGTGAATCCCTATGTGGTCAGAATTGGTCCCGAGGAGTCGGCCGCCGCTCGCGTGAGTGTCATGGGGATCCTGAACAAGGGCGCTGGTGTTATCGCCCCTTTGGTGTTTACCGCCCTTATTTTGGATAGCTTTAAGGACAGAGTCGGCATGGAGCTGACTCAGGCGCAGATCGACGAGATGGCTAACGGCCTGGTGTTCCCATATCTGGGCATGGCTATCTTTATCGGTGTGCTGGCGCTGCTGGTGAAGAAATCGCCTCTGCCAGAGCTTGAAAATGAAGACGAGCAAGAGCAGGGCACCAAGGGTCATACCCGTGAGGCGCTGTCTCATCCTAATCTGGCATTAGGGGTAGTAGCACTGTTTTTCTATGTGGCGGTGGAAGTGATCGCCGGCGACACCATTGGCACATTCGCCCTCTCTCTTGGGGTCGAGAACTATGGTGTGATGACCTCATATACCATGATCTGTATGGTTATCGGTTACTCGCTCGGTATCCTGACCATTCCACGTTTCATCTCTCAGCCTAAGGCCTTGATGATCTCGGCGATATTGGGCTTGTTACTGACGCTGGGGATCTTGTTTGGTGACAACGAGTCCTATGCGATCGCCAATGCCTTACTGGTTCCATTCGGTGGTGCCATGCTACCGGACACCCTATTGATGATCGCCTTCTTAGGTTTGGCTAACGCCATCGTTTGGCCCGCGGTATGGCCGCTGGCGCTATCGGGTATGGGCAAACTGACCAGCACAGGTTCGGCGCTCTTGGTGATGGGCATAGCAGGCGGGGCCTTCGGACCGCTGTTTTGGGGATTAACCAGCTCTGCTACCTCGCTCGGTCAGCAGGGTGGCTATATGGTGATGTTGCCTTGCTACCTGTTTATCCTCTTCTACGCAGTAAAAGGTTATAAGATGCGTAGCTGGAAGTAGCCTTATACCAATCACAATAAGTATGTGATCAGAAATAGCGCAGGAAAAACGCTTGAGAACAAAGCAGGATTTTTAGATAAGTAGTTATTCTACAATTAAAAATACTAATACAGTTATCGAGCGTTTTAACAAGCTAGAATGATCAATTATTTATTACGATTGGTATTAGTTATTTCATCAAATCAAAAAGGAGCCTAGTGCTCCTTTTTTGCTGTCTGCTTTCTAACTTAGTCCGCTTTCTAGCTTATGCCATGAAGGCGTTAACAGGAAAGGCTGGATAATCGCTGGCTATAGGGGAGGGGCTGAATATAAAGAATTGAAGCAAAGAGTGAAATCATACAGATATAAAAAAGCCCCGACATTGTCGAGGCTGTTTTATATGGTGCCGGCACCAAGAGTCGAACTCGGGACCTACTGATTACAAGTCAGTTGCTCTACCAACTGAGCTATGCCGGCTAAATTGTGGTGCCCGAACCCGGAATCGAACCAGGGACACGAGGATTTTCAATCCTCTGCTCTACCGACTGAGCTATTCGGGCAACTAAACTAAGTGTCTAGTTAACTACTTCAAACCAGGTCTCTGTGACCCTTGCCGTTTGGAGTGCGCGTATAATATAGCGCTGATATTTATCCTGCAAGCGCTTTTTTGGAGAAATTTAACTGCATGGCTAGTTAATGTGCAAAGTGCTGGCTTTTTGGCATTTATGCCGTTTTTTAGCACAGTGGCTGTGGTTAAAACCCAGGTTTAAGCCACTATTTGTTTTTAAGGGGGCATTTTCAGGCCTCTTATTTCTCAATGCTCCACTTATCTCGTTTGTCTTGGCGCTACCTTTCTAAAAATTAGAAGTTTATTGGCGAAATTACGCGATATTCGTCGATCTAAATCGAAGTTAATATGCTGTTAAGTGATAAATGAGGAAGAATCGTGCTTAAAAATACCCAGAGCCGCTACGGAGTGGTGAGCATAGGCCTGCACTGGCTATCGGCGTTAGCCGTATTAGGGCTTTTCGCCTTAGGTGTGTGGATGGTCGAGCTGACCTATTACAGCCCCTGGTATAAGCGAGCGCCGGATATTCATAAGGGCATAGGCGTCTTGCTCATGGTGGTGACCCTGTGCCGTCTGCTGTGGCGCTGGTTAAATCCTGCCCCCAAGGCTCTGCCTGAGCATAAAAGGTGGGAGAAGTTGGCCGCCGGCCTGATGCACCGCCTGCTTTATCTGATGTTGCTCGGCATGTTGGTCTCAGGCTACCTGATCTCGACAGCCGACGGCAGACCCATAGTCGTCTTTTCTCTTATCGAGCTGCCGAGTCTAGGGCTGCTGTTTGAGGAGCAGGCCGACATCGCCGGCTGGATACACAAGTATTTGGCCTATGGATTTATTGCCTTGGTTGTCCTGCACGCCTTAGGCGCCATTAAACACCACCTTTTAGACAGAGATGCCACATTAAAACGAATGTTAAACATTAAGGAGATACAATGAAAAAGACGTTAGCCACAGCCTTGATATCGGCTTCCCTCATGCTGCCTATGGGGGCCAATGCCGCCGATTATGTGATAGATACTCAGGGCGCCCATGCGTCAATACAGTTTAAGGTGAGCCACTTAGGTTACAGCTTCGTGGTGGGGCGCTTTAATGAATTCGCCGGAGGCTTTAGCTTCGATAGCAAGCATATGGGTGATGCCAAGGTAAATGTAACGATCAACACGGCGAGCCTCGACTCTAACCACGCCGAGCGTGACAAGCACCTGAGAAGCGAGGATTTCCTTAATGTCGCTAAGCATCCAGAGGCAAGCTTTAAATCGACCTCGGTCAAAGAGCTGGGTGACGGCAAGTTTGTGCTCAATGGCAACTTGACACTCAACGGCGTGACTAAGCCTGTGGCAATCGATGCAAAGTTTATTGGTGAAGGGCAAGACCCTTGGGGTGGCTACCGCGCCGGTTTCGTCGGCCAGACAGAATTTGCTTTGAAGGACTATGATATCAAGATGGATCTGGGCCCCGCGTCCAGCCATGTGACCCTAGATTTCGTGGTCGAAGGCATTCGTCAGTAGTGACTGCTTAAGCAAGTCCCCATTATAGAAAAAGCGCCAATAGGCGCTTTTTAATTTTATAGAGCGAGTAATTTATTACTCGTCATCTTTTTGCGGCACATAGCCTTCGATCTCGACCTCTTTGCCCTCAAACAGGAAGTTCACCATCTGCTCTTCGAGGAACTTGCGATCGTCAACATTCATCATGTTGAGTTTCTTCTCATTGATCAGCATGGTCTGCTTGGCCTGCCAGAGCGACCAGGCTTCCTGGCTGATGTTGTCAAAAATTCGCTTACCGAGTTCACCCGGGTAGAGCTGAAAGGCTAGGCCGTCTGCCTCTTTCTTCAGATACTGGCAGTTCACTGTACGCGCCATGATTACTCCTTATTTGATACTGAACCTAAGCTGGAGAGGATCCGCTCGGTGGCGGCGGCCAGACCAACCTTCGGTGGCTTGGCTATGTTATACCAGAGAGAGGCGCTCTCTTCCATGATCTCATGTGCGCTTGTGGCCTTGCGGGCGACAAAGGCGCTGATATCCAGATGGAAATGGCTGAAGGTGTGACGAAAGCTATCAATTGGCTCCTTGCTGGTCAGTGTCAGGCCTTTATCTTCGGCAAAGGTCTCGAGTGCCTCCTGGCTGTCGAACTGCGGAAAGCACCAGAGCCCGCCCCAGATCCCAGCCGGTGGGCGTTTGCTCATCAGCACCCTATCGTCATCTTTAATCACCAACATATAGCCGAGCTTTTCCGGAATCGTCTTCTTTGGCTTTTTGCCGGGAAACTCAGTCTGGCGCCCCATCAGCTGCGCCTTGCAGTCTATGGCGACGGGGCAGAGCTCGCACTTGGGCTTAGAGCGGGTACAGATACTGGCGCCAATGTCCATCATCGCCTGGTTGTATTGGGTGACGCCCGCTTTTGGCGTCTGGGTTTGAGTGAGTTGCCACAGCTGCTCCTCCACCTCCCGCTTACCCGGCCAGCCTGCTATGGCGCCGTGTCTGGCGAGCACTCGCTTGACGTTACCATCTAAGATGGGGTGATGCTGACCAAGAGATAGTGAGAGTATTGCACCCGCGGTGGAGCGACCAATTCCTGGCAAGGCGAGTACCTGCTCGAACTCTGTGGGGAAGGCTCCATCATATTCGCTGGCAATTATCTGCGCACACTTATGTAGGTTACGCGCCCGGGCGTAATAGCCAAGGCCGGTCCAGTGATGCAGCACCTCATCCTGATCGGCGTTTGCCAAGTCCAAGATAGTGGGGAAACGTGCCATAAAGGCTTCGAAGTAGGGGATAACGGTCGCCACCTGCGTCTGCTGCAGCATGATCTCGGACACCCAAACCTTATAGGGGGTCTTATCTTGTTGCCAGGGGAGATGCTTGCGTCCGTGTTTGTCGTACCAGGAGACTATGCGCTGGTGAAATTGCTCTGTTTTCATGGCGCTCAGTCTATAGAGGGGCAAGGTTTTTCTCAAGGCAAATGGCATCTCTAAGCCGGCATGGCTCGCGCGCCGTGGGATAATTGGTATACTTTGGCAACATAGGGCTTGCCTTAGCGCAGTATCTTTGGATAATGCCCTTCTTTTTATAATTTTCCAATCATATAAGTGTCAGGATCCCATGGGATCATATGAGTTGGTCTGTCGAGCCTTGAGCCGCTTGACGCTGACTTTTTCTCGGCGCTATATGGCCAACCACAGGCAGATCTGAGGCTGAAAGATAATGAGCGAAGTGACCACCGCAGAGTTTAACGAAGAGGGTAAATACCTTCGCAAAGTGAGAAGCTTTGTTTTACGTGAAGGACGTTTGACCAAGGGCCAGGCACAGGCCATGGAGCAACAATGGCCTATCATGGGGCTGGACTATTCGCCCGAGCCGCTGGATCTGGTCAAGGTGTTTGGCCGCGAAGCCGATACCGTATTGGAAATTGGTTTCGGCATGGGCGCCTCACTGGTTGAGATGGCTAAGGCGGCTCCCGAGCTTAACTTCATCGGTATCGAAGTGCACAAGCCTGGTGTCGGTGCCTGCCTGGCAGATGCGGCAGAGGCCGGTGTCACTAACCTGCGCGTGTTTCACCATGACGCCATTGAGGTATTGGAAAACAGCATTCAAAGCGGCAGCCTGGCCAGAGTACAACTATTCTTTCCTGATCCTTGGCATAAGAAGCGTCATCATAAGCGCCGTATCGTGCAGCCCGAGTTTGCCCAGCTTATCCGTCGCTGCCTGAAGGTTGGCGGTGTGTTCCATCTGGCGACCGATTGGGAAAACTATAGCGAGCATATGTTAGAGGTGATGAGCGCCGCGCCCGGTTATAAGAACCAGGCACAAGAGGGGGATTTTGTGCCTCGTCCGGATCATCGCCCACTGACCAAGTTTGAGGCCAGGGGTCATCGTCTGGGACATGGCGTCTGGGATCTGATGTTCGAGCGTACCGAGTAAGCTTTATTTCTATATAAAAGAGGGAATACACATGGCAACACGTAGTCGTCGTTTACGTAAAAAATTGCGCATTGATGAGTTTCAAGAGTTCGGCTTCGATGTGAATTGGACCTTCGATGATTCGGTAACCGAAGAGCAGATCGATGCTATCGTCGATCAGTTTATCGACCAGGTGATCGAAGAGCGAAAGCTGGGTTTCCACGGTGGCGGCCATAAAGAGTGGGAGGGCATCATTGCCACTCAAACCATTGGCAAGTGCACCGAAGAAGACAGGCAAGCCGTGAGTGACTTCTGGAAGAAGCAGCCGGCTAAAGATGTTGTGGTTAGCGAGCTGTACGACATCTGGTGGAACTAATGCCACAGAAGGACCTGCTCGAGACCATTATCGAGCAGGTGCGTCCTCTGCTGGGAAAGGGCAAGGTCGCCGACTATATTCCTGCCCTGGCCGAGGTGGATCCTACCAAGCTTGGGATCGCCGTGACCACAGTAGACGGTCAAACCATAGGGGCTGGAGACTATCTCGAGCCCTTTTCGATCCAGAGTATCTCCAAGGTCTTTAGCCTCACGGTCGCCCTGACTCTGTATGAGGAGGGGGAGATCTGGTCGCGTGTCGGCAAGGAGCCATCGGGGCAGTCATTTAACTCCCTGGTGCAGATTGAGCTCGAGCGCGGGGTGCCGAGAAACCCCTTTATCAACGCTGGTGCCCTGATCATCGCCGACCTGCTGCAGAGTCGTCTCGGTGCGCCCAAGCATCATATGCTTGAGGTGGTCAGAAAGCTGAGCGCCGATCCCCATGTGATTTATGACAAGCGTGTCGCGGCCTCAGAATATGAGCATAGTGCCCGCAATGCGGCGATTGCCTACTTGATGAAGTCGTTCGGCAACTTTAACAACGATGTCGATAGAGTACTGAAAAACTACTTTCACTACTGCGCGCTTAAGATGAGCTGCGCCGATCTCTCAAGGGCCATGCTCTATCTGGCCAATCGTGGCCAGAGCCTTTCTGGGCAGCAGGTGGTTTCCCCCATACAGACCCGTAAGCTTAACGCCTTGTTGGCGACATCTGGCCTGTATGATGGCGCAGGTGAATTTGCCTATCGCGTGGGCATGCCTGGCAAGAGTGGTGTGGGCGGCGGTATCATCGCCGTGATCCCGGGCGATATGAGCATCTGTGTCTGGTCACCCGAACTCGATAAGAACGGTAACTCCCTGGCGGGCACCGCCGCGCTGGAGCGACTCTCCCAAGCCCTGGGACGCTCTATCTTCTAATAGTGCGTCTATTCGAGGCGCTCTTTTTGTTCTACCTTTTCACTCTTAGCCGGTTTCCTTTTCTCCCTTTCCTTTCTTTTCTTCTATCAGCCTCCATTCTCTCGATGGTGAAATTTGCTAAAAACTGGCAGAAGGCTTTACTTTTCTGAGCTCCTTGCCGACTGGCTGGCTCTATCTTATAACGCTAAATTTACCTAATCTATTGATTATATTTAATTAGTTAAAATTGGCACGATACCTGTATTGTTAGCTCTCAATGACACATGGTGCACCTTAAGCTTCACATCATGTGATTTTCAATGACTTAAGGATTAAGAATATGAAGAAATTGACCGCATCTCTTGGACTGACAGCTTTCGTACTTGCCACTACCAGTGCCGCTTGGGCCGGTGAGGATAAGGACAACCATATTTCGTTCGGCAGAGATGACAAGCAGTGCGAGGTGAGCCTTAACTATGATGTCTCGGTAGAGCCGAGCAAGCTGGTGGTCAGTGAAGCCAAAAAAGAGGTATATCGCATCGAGCTTGGTCGTCTCTATGTTAACGGTGACAAGGTTGAGCTTAACGATAAGCAGCAGGCCCTGGTTAACCAATATGCAGGTGAGGTGTCAAAGCAGCTGCCCGAGGTGATCGACGTGGTGCATGACGCCGTCGATATTGCCTCTACCGCGGTTAGCATGGCGCTCACCCCTCTGTTAGGCGACGCCGCCGGTGCCAAGATTGATGAGATGATGGACGGTCTGTCTCAGCGTATCGACACGGTTGCCTATCAGAATGGCGACAAGTTTTACCTGGGGGCGACCGAATCTTCTATAGAAGATACCTTCGGTAAAGAGTTCGAGCAAGAGATGGAGCAGCTGGTGCAGAGCTCTATCGGTAGCATGATGATGACCCTGGGTAGCGAGATGATGAAGGGCGACGGTGAGAGCTTCGAAGAGAAGATGAACGCCTTCTCTGCTAAGATGGACAAGGTGGGCGACGATATCGAAGCCCAGATTGAACAGCAGGCAACGGATCTCGAGGCGCGCGCCGACAAGCTGTGTGACAACTTCCAGCAACTGGTTGCCTTAGAGTCTCAGATGCGTAGCGAAGTCCCGGCGCTGCGCGACTATCCACTGGTTAGCGCTAAGCAGCAAACCCTGCGCGAATAAGTCGCAAACAATTTCCTCTGGCAAAGCAAGATCCACATTTCCCTGCACTTACCTTGGGTGCAGGGCTTTTTTTATTCTGGGCCCACTATTCTTATGACTTTTCCTCCACTCCTAACTGGGTGTATAGTGGCTAGAAAATAGGTATTAGAATCAAAGAGCAAATCTTTGGTATACTTGTAAAAAATAATAACAATGCTGGCGAAATTTCGATAACGAAATGGCTAACAGTCTGACTCTACTCTTAAAATAATCTGCATAGTCAAGGGGATAACTTCGAAGTCAGGAGGTATCTCCATGATTTATAATTGGTATTTATAGGGTCGCATACACCTTAAGGCTATTTAAATGTTAGAACTTTTAGAACCTATTGCAATTTTTACTCATGTTGCTCGTGCCGGGAGTTTTAGCTCTGCTGCGCGAAAATTGGGGATTTCTAAATCAAAGGTCAGTACTCAAGTTGCCGATCTTGAGCATAAATTAGGTGTTCAGCTGATACAGCGTACCACTCGGAGTCTGAGTTTAACCGAAGCCGGACAGCTACTTTATGCCCAGGGTGAAGAGTTGCTTCGCGATGCCGACCAGGCGGTTGCCAGCGTGCACAATCTTAACGATGCCACACGCGGTGTACTCAAGGTGGGGATCTCCCAATCTTTCGGTACCATGCACATCATTCCTGCCTTGCCCGATTTTATGGCCAGACATCCCGAGCTGGAGCTACAGGTAAGCCTGTTGGATCATAAGGTGGATGTGGTCAGTGAAGGTTTGGATCTGCTATTGACCATGTCTGAGCAGTTACCACTCGGCATGGTGGCCAGGCCGCTGATGAAGTGTCAGTTCCTGCTGGCGGCATCGCCTGAGTATGTCGCCAAGCACGGCTACCCTGAGCGCCCCGAGCAGCTGGTGGATCATAACTGTCTGGTGTACCACGGTGAGTGGCACGAGCATAGCGTCTGGCAGTTTAAGAAGGGTGACGACTACTGCGAGATAGGTGTATCGGGTAATTTCAGGGTCGATAACGCCCCTGCGCTCAAGTCTGCCGCGGTAAGTGGCCTGGGTGTCGTCTATCTTGCCAGTTACCTGCTGGAAGATGAGATAGAGAAGGGCACACTGGTGCCGCTATTGCCAGAATGGCAGTTGACTCACCATCTGCCACTGCAGGCCGTTTACCCAAGACGTAAACACCTGGCACCTAAGGTTAGCGCCTTTATCGACTTCATTAAGGATCATATCGGTTCACCACCCTATTGGGACGAACCATACGCCGCCCTGTATGCCCAGCGTAAATAGCAGGATGTGGCTGAAAAAACAGCATTTTATCCATGTTGTTGTTAAGGTTTTTGCTACTTTCAGTTATCAATAACTTAAAAACATTGTTCTGATAACAAGACGATAACCCCCGGTATTTTTTGTGTTGGGGGTTATTCTTTTATAATCATGTGGTTACACTGGTATTACCTCTCTGTTTCGTGATGACTTATTTAGCTCAAACTAAAGCTTGAAAGTAATTCACGTTGCAGTCCGTTCTTAATTTAATACAATGGTGGCAGTTGATATCGGGATGACCTGATTCAGTTAGCCGAGCCAGAGAATGACCCCTCTCTCGTTTGGTTACACAGGTCGGCGTTACTGCAATCTTGAATCAATGCTGGCAGCGGTTTAAGAACTAAAACAATGCTAGCCTTAAAACCATCATCCTAGTTTTGGTTTACCCCAGCAAAGATTGCTGGGGTATTTTTCTTTTAGCTCCTTATCTTTTCATCACCTTGCTTTTGTCCTTCAATCCCCCTAGGGCCTGTTTATCTTTCGCGTTCATTTATGCATCATTCTGTATCGCTTTTATACAAGGCAGAGCGATTGTAATCTAGTGTGCTACATCAATGAGCGATAACGCAGTAGAAAAATGATACAGACGTTGCCCGCAGGGTTCGTCTTGAGCACGTTCAACTCTTTGTTACTCGGCTTTTATATAGAATAACTATACTCCAAGCCTCATGCCGCGATTTGAACGTGCTCAATTAGAACAAAATTTGCTCTCAAAAGGTCAACAGGCCCTAGCCTTTTTGACCGCTCGATAAAGAGAATTTAATCTGTTGTCGATGGCACCTATATGCAGAGCAGGTTATTGTGCTGCACAGTTCAATCGAATCGGCCTCTAATGAGTAAAGGGATATTTATGGCTCGTAAACTACTGTTTTCAATTCTCGCCCTGGTTAGCTTAGTCATTCTGGCGGGCATCTACCGTTTTAACTTTACCCATGATGACCTCTATGTGGTGCAGGAGGATGGCAGTGTCGTCCCATTAGATGAAGATATCGACAGGGTCATGCTGACCCTCTTTAGCATAAAGGCTCATGAGGGCTGGTCTATCAAGCTGCCCGAGTCCCAGTCGCAGCCCCCGGCCGAGGCGAGGCTGACCCGTGTCGATCTCAGTGGCGACAGACGCTTTGCCAGTGGCGATTATCAGGATGGCCCAGAGCGTGGCAGCGTGCGCCTCGATTATATGAAGATGTTGACCCTCAACTATGTCGGTGACGCTGACCAGATGCTGTTTGTGGCGCCCTTCTTTGTCTCCAATCAGGGCAGTGGCGTGTTCGCCTACCTGGGCCTGTTTAATCTCAATCATAAACGCGGCGATATCGCGCAGTTAGGCAGTGTTTTTATTGGAGACAGAATCGAGATCCGTGACTTGCAAGTTGAAGAGCCATTCGATGTGACTTCGAGTGTGTCGCTGAGTTATCTCCCCCATGGCGACGAGCAGAGTATGGCCGAGGCGCCTGCTAAGCTGGTGACTAAGCTTATTAAGGTGACGCCATCGGGCTTTAGCGAGCAGCGCTAAGGCCATTATGAATACATGAGCCTGAGTTAATGACTATTTGCAGGTAAATGTAAAAAGGCCGCTCTCGTTTAAGAGCGGCCTTTCTTATGGACAATCTTGAATATAAGGTCAGCTGTTAGGCCTTGTGGGCCCAGTTCATTACCTTAGATTCCAACACATCCAGCGGTAGTGGCCCGTTCTTGAGTACCAGGGTGTGGAACTCACGAATATCGAACTTATCTCCCATGATGGCCTTGGCCTTCTCGCGAATATCGACAATCTTGAGCATGCCTATCTTGTAGGCGGTCGCCTGAGATGGCATCACGATATGACGTTCAACCATCTTGATCGCATCTGATTCGGCATTTGGAGTGTTGTTGACATAGTATTGGATCCCCTGCTCGCGGGTCCAATGCTTAGCATGGATCCCCGTATCCACCACCAGTCGGCATGAGCGCCATAGCTCCATGGAGAGGCGGCCGAAGTCAGAGTAGGGATCTTTATACAGGCCCATCTCCTTAGGGAAGAACTCACTGTACAGTCCCCAACCTTCGATATAGGCGGTATAGCCACCGAACTTCCTGAATTTAGGGATCCCCTCTAGCTCCTGGGCGATGGCTATCTGCATGTGATGACCCGGTGTGCCCTCATGGTAGGCGAGCGCCTCCATCTGGTATTTGGGCATGGCGTCCATATCATACAGGTTGGCGTAGTAGGTGCCAGGGCGACTGCCATCGGGCGTCGGCTGATTATAAAACGCCTTACCGGCAGACTTTTCTCTAAACGCCTCGACCCGTTTGACTATCATGGGGGCCTTGGGTTTGACATAGAACACCTCATCGAGACGCGAGGAGATGTTATCTATCAGCGTCTTGGCATCTTTGAGATAGGCGGTGCGGCCCTCTTCCGTGTCAGGATAGTAGAACTGCTTGTCTTCACGCATAAACTTGAAGAAGGCCTTGAGATCGCCCTTGAAGCCGACCTTCTTCATGATGGCGCGCATCTCCTGATGGATGCGGTCGACCTCGGCAAGGCCCAGCTGATGGATCTCATCGGCTGTCATCTGGGTGGTCGTGGTGCGTGCCAGGGCGTTGTTGTAAAACGCGTCACCATCTCTAAACTTCCACACGCCATCTTTGGTATCGGCGCGCTTCTCTAGGGTTTCTATGTAGGCGATAAGTTTGTCATAGGCGGGCTTGACCTTGGCGGTCAGCGCCTGCTTGGCCTCATCGAGCAGCTTATTGCGTTGATTATCCGCTATCGCAAGCTTGGCCACCTTACGCTGAAAATCGGCCCAGATGGCGCTGTCATCCGCCTGGTCGAAGGGGGCGCCGCTGATGATGTTGCGGCTGTCGGACAGCACATAGGCAAACACAAACTTAGGCGCTATGATGCCGGCCTTGGCGCGCTCCTCTAATGCTTCTTCCAGCTGCTGCATGTAGTGGGGCACACCCTTGAGACGGCTGATATAGGCCTCGGCGTCGGCGACGCTGTCTATCTGATGTTGGTTAATCAGGAAAGAGGGCACCATGGCGTGGCCGCCATACATCTGGTTAACCGGGTAGTTGTAAAGGCGCCACTTATAGTCCTTGATGCTCTCTTCAAGTTTCTGGGTCAGCAGGTCATAACTCAGCAGCGTCTGCGCATCTAACTTACTCTTATCTATCTGTTTGAGCTGCGCGAGATGTCGCTTATCTCTAGCCAGGCTCTCCTTATCGGCGGCTTCGCCTCGCTCATCCCATTTGCCGTAATCTGTCTTGATCCCAAGCTGGGTCTGACTCATGGGGCTGGCCATCACATTTTCCATGAAGATGGTTTCGAAGAGTTGGTTAGCCTTTTCCGATTCTTGCGCGCTAATCTTTTGTGCGGGTTCGCTGGCGCTAAGTAGAGGGAGTGAAACTGGCGCGGCGTGTACAGCGCCAGAAAGTAGTGTCGCCAAGGTGATGGCGAGCATAGTTGTTTTTGTTTTTATTGGCATAACTTTATTAGTTTAACTTGGCTTAGATTGACTAGTGCCTGTTATCCTAATAAAGCTGACGATTAAATATGCAAACTAAGTGTTAGAAAATGTTTCTGTTCCCCTCGTCTGAGGGGAAAGATTATTCGCAAAACAGTCCAAGTAGCTCGTTGACAAACATCTGTCCCTTGGACGTAAGCTGCCAGTGATCGGCTTCTATGATCACCAGACCCTTTGCCGCCGCCCGTGCCATGCCGTCATCCAGTACATCTGCAGAGAGGCCGGTGCGTTCCTCAAACTCGCGCCTAGGGATAGGCGACATCAACCTGAGGCGATTCATCAGGTATTCCAGCGCCCTGTCTTCCGCTAACACCTCGCTCTTATCGAATAGATAATCACTGGCGCCCAGATAGCCCTTGGGATGCTTTATCTTCACCGTGCGGTAGATGCGCTGCTCATTCACTAGGGTTATCTTGCCGTGGGCACCGCAGCCTATCCCTAAGTAGTCACCAAACTGCCAGTAGTTGAGGTTGTGACGACAACGATAACCGGGTTTGGCGTAGGCGGAGATCTCATACTGTTCATAGCCGAGCGCGGCGAGGCGTTGCTGGCCCTGCTCATAGATCTGCCAAAGTGCCTCGTCGTCAGGCAACTGTGGCGGCTTAGAGTGGAACAGGGTATTGGGCTCTATGGTGAGCTGATACCAGGAGAGGTGAGGCGGATTGAGGGCCGCCGCCTTATCGATATCGTGCATCGCTTCCTCGAAGCTCTGATTGGGCAGGCCATGCATGAGATCCAGGTTAAAGCTCTGGTAACCGGCCTGGGCGGCCTTGGTGGCCGCGACCTCAGCCTCATGCTTGTCGTGAATTCTGCCGAGCAGATTCAGCTTGTCGCTGGAAAAACTCTGCACTCCGATAGAGAGGCGAGTCACCCCGGCGGCGAAATAGGCGCTAAAGTCATCGTGCTCCAGGGTGCCCGGGTTGGCCTCCATGGTGATCTCTATATCCTCTGCAAAGGGGATCTGCGCCTCGACGCCTTTGAGGAGACGCCTTATCTGGGCGGCATCGAATAGCGACGGTGTGCCGCCACCGATAAAGATGGAGTGCAGGCTGCGCCCCTGAACATAGGCGGCATCGTTAGCCAGATCGGCGAGCAGGTCATTCACATAGGCCTGCTGCGGCAGCTCACCATGTTGACCATGGGAGTTGAAGTCGCAGTAGGGGCATTTCTGCACGCACCAGGGGATATGGATATAGAGGCTGAGCGGAGGAAGCTTAAGCATTAGCCGAGAACACCCTTGGCCTTGAGCTCGGCCAGTAGCAGCTGCATCGCCTTGCCTCTGTGGCTGAGGGCATTCTTCTCGTCGCTGCTTAGCTCGGCGGCGCTGCACTCATGCTCGGCGGGAATAAAGATAGGGTCATAGCCATGGCCGTTGTCGCCCCTAGGCTCGAAGCCGATAGTCCCTTCCCAGGATGCTTGGCAGATGATGGGCGTCGGGTCTTTGGCGTGGCGCATATAGACCAGGATGCACTGGAAGCGGGCGCTGCGCTTGTCGCTGTTAGTCAGCGCGTCCAGTAACTTGTTGTAGTTATCGCTGTCACTGGCGCCTTCGCCGCCGTAGCGGGCCGAGTAGATGCCGGGGGCACCCTCTAAGGCGTCTACTTCCAGGCCGGAATCGTCGGCGATGGCTGCAAGGCCGGTTACCTGGGCGGCGTGGCGAGCCTTGATGATGGCGTTCTCGACGAAGGTGGTGCCGGTTTCCGGGACCTCTTGAACATTAAATTGGCTCTGTGGCAGGACTTCGATGCCAAATTCGGCAAGGATCTCGGCAAACTCTTTCAGTTTTCCCTTGTTGCCGCTGGCTAATACGATTTGATTCATTTTCGCTGACTCATGGTGGCAGGTTTCAATGGCCGCCATGATACCCAAGCTGGCGGGGAAACGATAGGGCATCTGCTTAAATAACAACAAGCCGCGCAGGGCGCGGCTTCAACTGGGTTTGAAGTGGCTTAATGGGGCCGTTTAATCGACGTAAAACTTCTGCTTAAACTTCAGCTGGGTGTTGAGCTTGTTGCCATATTTGATGGCAATCTGAAAGTTGATCTCCTGATCGTCCCGGTAGGGCACCTCGGCGATGTAGTAGATAGCCTCACCCTCGCGGATCTCCTTGAAGGTCAGCTCCACCCTGGCATCGAGCAGGTTGTTGGCGATCCCCGAGATCTCAACGGGTATCGCCGGATTCCCCTCGGCGCTGGTATCGAGCACCGAGATGTTGATTAGGCCGGTATAGCTACTGCGCTTGATGCCGTAGGTCTTGGCGATGGAGGGGGTGATGAAGGTGCTGCCCAGGGCAACATAGTGGATATCAAAAGTGCCGACGCTCTGTTTCTGCTCCGCCGCGGCATTGCCCATGCTAAGCAGTGTCAGCGCCAGGGCACAAAAAAGGGTACGTATCATGGTGATCTCCTGTCACGGGATAATTGATTCTAGTATAGCTATTAAAGTCTTAGGCTGCGGTGCCCTGGCTTATTTGCTTACACATTTCATGGGATTAAGGCCAAGATCTCCGCGGGGATCTCCTTAGGCATCACCACGCGGATCTGCTTGTGGCGCCCAAGTTCTCCGTTCTCGATAAGGATATTGCCCTTAGCCGTCTTAAACTGTTTCGAGAGAAACTTACACAGGTGGGCATTGGCCTTACCGTCGATAGGAGGGGCGGTAATGGCCACCTTAAGCTCGTCGCCATGGGGACCAACAATCTGGTCCCGGCTGGCCTTGGGCTGAATATAGAGCCTGATGACGAGGTCATCCTCTTCTTTGGTGACAACCGCCATCTAGACGTTGGCCCAGAAGGGAACGTATTGCGACAGCAGCTTGTTGATGAAGATCAGGCCGAACATGAAGATCATCACCGAAAAATCCAGGCCGCCCATGGGCGGAATCACCCGGCGGATAGGGGCGACCAGCGGCTCGGTCAGCTGCGCCATCACCATCTCGATGGGATTATGTCCCTGGCTAACCCAGCTGAGGATGGCGCGTAGGATAAGCATCCAGAACAGCAACACGCCCGCCTGTTTAACTACAGAGACCAGCGCCACCAAGAGTATGATAGGCAGGTTGATGGCGGCGCCCGCCATCAGGCTGAGGATCACAAACTTGATTACCACCACCGCCAGGGCGAGTACCACTGAGGCGGTATCCAGGCCACCTAGCGGCGGCAGGAAGCGGCGCATAGGGCCAACTACGGGATGGGTCGCCTTGACCACAAACTGGCTGAAGGGGTTGTAAAAATCGGCGCGGGCCAGCTGCAACCAGATACGAATGATGACCACCATGAGGTACAGGTCAAACAGGGTGTTCACTAAAAAACTTAATGCATCCATTGTGTTTCTCTACTGTGCTATATCGAATAAAACTAGGGTTAAACCTATATAAGGCCAGCCCTAAAACTGCTTCGCCATCTCCTGAGCCCTGTCCATGCAGTCGTGCATGGCGGTGCGCACTATCTCCCTCAGGCCGGCGCGCTCAAACGCCGCCAGGGCCTGAGCCGTGGTGCCGCCTTTAGAGGTGACATTTTCCCTTAGTTGCGCCGGTGAAAGTTGTGGGTTCTGCTTCACCATTGAGGCCGCACCTAATGCGGCCTGCTGCACCATCTCGCGGGCCGTCTGCTCGTCTACGCCATCGCGTTTGGCACTGTCAATCATAGCCTCCATCATAAGGAAAAAATAGGCCGGCGAGCTGCCCGCCAGGGCGATCACCTGATTGAGATCCTCTTCCTTTTCGACCCATACGGTTTCACCGCCCGTCTGCATCAGCTGCTCACACAGATGGCGGTCCTGCTCGCCCACGCCTGGCTCGGCGTAGAGGCCCGTCATGCCGAGGCCTATCTGAGTCGGAGTATTGGGCATGGTGCGGATTAGCTGAATGGGCTGCTTGAAGAAGGCGTGATAGCGCTCGGCCGTGACACCTGCGGCGATGGTGACGATAAGCTTGTCTTTCAGGTTGAGTCCGCTCATCGCCTCGCACACCTGCTGCATCAGCTGTGGCTTGACCGCCAGTACGATAACGTCGGCCCCATCGGCGGCCTTCAGGTTGTCGTGGGAGACCTGGATGCCTAAATCCTGTTTCAGGGCGATGAGTTTGCCTTCGCTTGGGTTGGTGGCATGAATAAGCTGAGGTGCATAGCCTCCCTTGACCAAGCCGCTGGTGATGCTGCGAGTCATGTTGCCCGCGCCGATAAAGCAAATCTTCTTCTGTGTCATAAGGGTCTCTATTTATTCGTCTAACTATCTATATTTGGGCGCTTAGGCTAATTACAAGGGGTCAGCCTTAGGCGTGATATTCTAAGCTTTGGCATAATCCCGGGCGCCGAAGATGGCGCTGCCGATCCGCACCATGGTGGAGCCCGCGGCAATCGCCTGTTCCAGGTCCTGGCTCATCCCCATGGAGAGGGTATCAAGGTCTGGGTGCCGCAGTTTCAGCGCGTTAAATAAGGTCTGCATCTGACTGAATTCGTCCTGCTGCAGCGCAACATCGTCTGTGGCGGTGGGAATGGCCATAAGCCCTCTCAGGGTCAGCCTGGGCAGGGATGCGATGGTTTCGGCTAGGTGAGCGACCTCATCTGGATTAATGCCCGACTTGCTCTCCTCCTGGCTGACATTCACCTGGATGCAGACCTGCAGCGGCGCAAGGTGGTCGGGGCGCTGCTCGCTCAGGCGTCTGGCAATCTTCTCCCGGCTCAGTGTGTGCATCCAGTCGAAGTGCTCGGCAATGGTGCGTGTCTTGTTTGACTGCAGCGGGCCGATGAAGTGCCATTCGATGTCGCCATGGCTTTCGCGCAGGGCATTTATCTTCTCTTCACCCTCCTGGACATAGTTTTCACCAAAAAGCCGCTGCCCGGCATCATATGCCGCTACTATCTGATCTATGGGCTTAGTTTTACTGACTGCCAGCAGCTGAATCTCCTTGCTATCACGTGATGAATTTTGCGCCGCTTGAGCGATTCTTTGGTGGGCGTGGGCCAGTCTGTCTGCTATTGTTGTCATGTTGTAAGTTTTTGGTTGAATGGATATCCCATACTATGGAAATCACAGAGTTACTTGCCTTTAGTGTAAAACACAACGCGTCGGATCTACACCTTTCTGCGGGAGTATCTCCCATGATACGTGTTGATGGTGAGGTCAGAAAGATCAATCTGCCTGCCCTGGATCATCAAGGCGTACACAGCCTCGTTTATGACATCATGAACGACAAACAGCGTAAAGATTATGAAGAGCATTTAGAGATAGATTTCTCGTTCGAAGTGCCCAACTTAGCCCGTTTCCGTGTGAACGCCTTTAACCAGTCGCGTGGCGCCGCGGCCGTGTTCCGTACCATTCCCAGCGAGATCTTAAGCCTGGAGAAACTGGGCGCCCCTGAGATTTTCAAGAAGATTGCCAGCTTTCCCCGCGGTCTGGTGTTGGTCACAGGCCCGACCGGTTCGGGTAAGAGTACCACCCTGGCCGGCATGATAGATTATGTGAACGAAAACCGTCACGACCATATCCTGACCATCGAAGACCCTATCGAATTCGTGCACCAGAACAAGCAATGTCTAATCAACCAGCGTGAAGTGCACAGACACACTCACAGCTTCAACGCCGCGCTGCGTAGTGCACTGCGTGAAGACCCGGACGTGATCCTGGTGGGTGAGATGCGTGACCTCGAAACCATACGTCTGGCCATGACGGCGGCGGAAACCGGTCACCTGGTATTTGGTACCCTGCACACCACCTCGGCGGCGAAGACTATTGACCGTGTGGTCGACGTATTCCCTGAGGGCGAGAAGAGTATGGTGCGAACCATGTTGTCAGAGTCGCTACAGGCGGTTATCTCCCAGACCCTTATTAAGAAGGTGGGCGGTGGCCGTGTGGCGGCGCACGAGATCATGATGGGTACCCCGGCGATTCGTAACCTTATCCGTGAAGATAAGGTAGCGCAGATGTACTCGGCTATTCAGACGGGTATGGCTCACGGTATGCAGACCCTAGATCAGTGTCTGCAAAATCTGGTCAGTCGTGGCCTGATCACCCGTGAAGATGCGATGGCCAAGAGTTCTAATAAAAACGCTAGTTTCTAATAAGGTTTGAGTATGGAAGTTCGTCCATTTTTAAAGGTGATGGTAGAGCGTAAGGCGTCGGATCTCTTTATCACCGCCGGCTTTCCCCCCAGTGCTAAGGTTGATGGCGAGGTGCGTCCACTTGCCGAGAACCCCTTTACCCCGGCCCAGGCGCTGGAGTTTGTCGAATCTTTGATGACTGAGGCCCAACGTAAAGAGTTTCACGAGACTCGTGAATGTAACTTCGCCTACGGCGAGAAAGGCTTGGGGCGTTTTCGTGTCAGCGCCTTCTGGCAGCGCGAGTCGCCGGGCTGTGTGATGCGTCGCATCGAGACCAAGATCCCGCTGGTAGAAGATTTGAAACTGCCGCCAATCCTGAAAGACCTGGTGATGAGTAAGCGTGGCCTTATTATCATGGTGGGTGGTACGGGTACGGGTAAGTCGACCTCGTTGGCGGCCCTGGTGGGTTATCGTAACGCCAACGCCCGTGGCCATATCCTGACAATCGAAGATCCGGTGGAATTCGTGCACGACCATCGCAAGAGCATCATCACCCAGCGTGAGGTGGGTATAGATACCGAGTCTTTCGATGCCGCGCTTAAGAGCTCGCTGCGTCAGGCGCCAGACGTGATTCTCATCGGTGAGATCCGTACCCAGGAAACCATGGAATTTGCCCTGTCGTTCGCCGAAACCGGTCACCTGTGTATGGCTACCCTGCACGCCAACAACGCCAACCAGGCGCTGGACCGCATCATGCACCTGGTGCCCGAGAGTAAACATCAACAGCTGTTGTTCGACTTGTCGTTAAACCTTCGCGGCATCGTGGCGCAGCAACTGGTACCTAAGAGCGACGGTACGGGGCGCCGGGCGGCCATCGAGGTATTGATCAACACCCCAAGGGTTGCCAGCATTATCCAGAAGAACGAGCTGCACCTGCTTAAGGAAACCATGGCGAAATCCAACGAGCAGGGGATGCAGACCTTCGACCAGGCGCTGCTTAAGCTCTATGTGGAAGGTGAGATCAGCTACTCGGATGCGTTGCACCACGCCGATTCGCCAAACGATCTGCGCTTGATGATCAAGCTGCAAAGCTCAGAGTCTGCAAGCTCAGGCTTCATGGAAGGTGTGACGCTGGATCTCGACTAGCCTTTGATAGCACTTTGAAAAAACCGATAATCCTTTTATCGGTTTTTTTATGGGCGGGCCTTGATCTAAGCTGCTCTAATGGGCGTACAAGATGAGTGCTCAGTTGCTTTTAGAGTAAGTGAGAGAGCGCAAGTGAGATAAGAGCCAGTTCGATAAAATCAATCGAGTTGAGCGTAAGCGGACAAGTGCAAGGCAGGCGCCTGAACAGATAAAAACAAGGAATCATTTTGGCAAAATACTTTGGATTAAATAAACAGCAGGGCCATGGTGGTCGTGGCAAGACCACAGTACTGCTGATGAATCTGGGCACACCGGACGCGCCAACGACGGGCGCGGTGCGGCGTTATCTGGCGGAGTTTCTGTCTGACCCTCGCGTGGTGGAGATCCCTAAGTTGGTGTGGATGCTGATACTGCACGGCATCATACTCAGAGTCCGCCCGGCCAAGTCGGCGACCCTGTATCAGTCTATCTGGACCGAGCTGGGCTCACCCCTGATGGCCATCACTAAGGCCCAGCGCGACAAGCTGCAGCAAAGCCTGAGTGATGCGGGCATGGCGGTCAATGTGGATTTTTGCATGCGTTACGGTCAGCCGAGCGTCAAGGAGACGCTGAAAAAGCTGCATGCAGAGGGCAGCGACAAGCTTATTGTCTTGCCCCTTTATCCTCAGTACGCCGCGCCTACCACGGCCTCGGCATTCGATGCTATTGCTAAAGAGCTGATGTCCTGGCGCTACCTGCCGTCGCTGCACTTTATCAACAGCTATCATGACCATCCCGATTATATCGCGGCCTTGGCCGAATCTATCGCCGAGGATTTTGCAAAGCATGGCAAGCCTAAGAAGTTAGTGCTCTCTTACCATGGCATGCCCGAGCGTAACCTGCACCTTGGCGACCCCTACTACTGCCTTTGTCAGAAGACCACCCGTCTGGTGGTAGAGCGTCTGGAACTCAGTGAGAATGACTATATCACCACCTTCCAGTCGCGCTTCGGCAAGGCCAAGTGGCTCGGCCCCTACACGGATGCCACCCTCGAAGCCCTTGGGAAAGAGGGCGTGGATGATGTCGCCATCGTCTGCCCGGCCTTTAGCGCCGATTGTCTTGAGACACTCGAGGAGATAGAACACGAGAACCGGGATGTGTTCACCCAGGCCGGTGGCAAGAAGTATCGTTATATTGCCTGCCTCAATGACAGGGATGATCATATCGAGATGATGGCGAATTTGGTGAAGCCTTATCTTTAGCTGAGTTAGGTTAAAGGGGGGATTCTTGGTTGCCTCAAGGGGGGCATTAGTTTGCTTGATTAGCATTTGGCGACATGCTCACTTATTAAATGAGTTGAAGGTTGTACTTTCACTTCTATCAATTGCCTGCGGCAGGCTTATGTGTAAGCACTCTTTTGGCACGCCGCAAGCACGTATATGGACACCTCGGATAGATCAAACATTTTGTGAGTAACAGAAAGTAATACTGCGTACGTATATCCGACCTGTTTGTGAGCATCATTGTGCTCTGGCCTTAATGAGAACCGCGCCTTCGCTGCTTATCGTCCGTTCGGTGTTACAACACCTTGTGCTCTCTCAGCATTTACGAAGGCCGGTATTACCTGTTACTTCATTAATAGTGTTCGGTTTTTAGGGTATGTAATTGTTCTTGTTGTTTAGCCAGGTCTGTACTCCGTTTTGTAGTAAAGCATTGCCCAAATGATTCTGGCGAGTTTGTTGGCCACAGCTATCGCCGCTTTCTGTTTGCCTCTTCGTTCGATGACCTTTCTTGCCCAGACTGATAACCTGTCGTCGTTATTATTGGCGTAGCGTATGACAGACCAAGCACCTTGAATCAGCTGTCGTCTTAGATAGCTGTTTCCCCGCTTGGTGATAGCTCCTAATTTCTGTTTTCCACCACTTGAGATAATGATAAGTCTGGGTTATACGCTGTGAAGTTCCTTCTCGGCTGGGGTTGCTGGACAGGGGGATAGAGTCTACTTATAATGCCTAATATATACGTCAAGGGACGTGAGGATGTGTTTATAATGCTGAACTCCATATTTACATTTGTAACTTTTGGTATTGTCGGCTCCAAAGAAGATAGAGAGCTTTCGAACAGGATCAAGAATTCCTATACTTCTTTGGATGTAATCGGTCGTGGTACAGTTGTTGTAAGTGCCAAAGAAGTACATCAAGACTTGGTTGCCTCTGGGGTGTATGACAAAGCTGATAGACTTGTGAGACAACGAGGATAATGCTTCTTCTTCTTGTACTACCTGTTCTTGTAAGCGGATTTCTATTATTTCACTTTCATCCTTACTACAAATACAAACTTCATAGATATGAAGGGCAATACCTTTATTTGAGGAGTGCTCAGTTTGGGTTATATTGCTTTCTCATTTCAATATTTATTGATTCATATGCATACTCAAATCTTCCAGCTAGTGTAACAGTTTGTAGCTTTGTATTTGAGATTGATTTGCATAAGTTTGTAAATGGAATCCTCTCTAGTTACGAAGTTCTTAATAGTACCGAAGTACCGAAATTAGCATGGATACTGGTAGTTATAATTACATCTCTTGTTGTTCCACTTCTTTGGAGCGGCCTTTCTTTTCTAAAGTACTTTATTCGTTACTGGACTCTATCGACAAGACAGCCTTTGATTGCCAAAGTACTCTCTGACAGCCCTTTGGACGCCTTTTTATTCGAAGCTATGCTCAAAAAAGGAGAGCACCTAGTGATGCTTTCTCTATCAGATAGAAAAGTATATGTTGGTAAAATTCTCAGCATGGGAGAACCAAATGAATCTGAAGGCCCTGACCAAGAAGTGCTTTTAAAACCCGTTATGAGTGGGTATAGAAAAACTGAAGATTTAACTGTTGAATTTACAACCTCTTACAATGGACTTGATGAAGACACATTTATCACTATACGACAAGATCTGATTGTGTCTGCTTGTGAGTTTAAATTTGACACTTACGAAAACTTAAATCCCAAAAAAGAGCCGTGGTCACCAGTTTGAGAGGAAACAACGGAAGCTAGCAAACAAATTCAATACGTTCACTTCGTTCACCGTACAAGCTAACGCCTGCCTTTTATTTTGGCGTAAAGCATACAAAAATTAATCAGAATCAGATGGATAGCGTTAAAAATCTAATTTGTTTGTCTCCTGAGTGTTCCCATACCGCCCAATCGAAGAGATGGATAACTGGGTGTAGATACGCCGGGAGCTTCCGAAACAGGGATGTTTCGGCAGAGCCTAAAGGGATTTATTTACGGCGTCTCACAGGCGTATCTGCACAAAAAGCCTGCTGCCAAGCAATTCAAAATAATGACGGTCAACGCTAGAGTTAGCTTTACTACAGGACAGACCAAGCTAGATGCTAGGTTTAGAAACCTCCGCCACCATTATTCCACTTACTGTAAGTCATTCAAGAACAACAGCGAATAGCGCTAGTTGGGTAAATGCTAACTACCCTATGGGAATAGGTTAAAAAGGGAAAGTCTAACTTTAGGCAATAAAAGTCGGGCAATAAAAAGCGGCCTTGTTTGGCCGCCTTCGAACGTTCAAATTTTAGTAGAGATTCTCGAAATAACTCTCGATGATGAGTACCGCCGACATGGAGTCGACCTGACCCTTGGACAGGGCCTTGTAGCCGCCCATCTCGAACAGTCTGGCCTTGGCGTCGGCTGTGGTGAGGCGTTCATCCTGGGTGGCTGTCTTGACGCCGAAGCGGCCGCTGATGCGGTTGGCAAACTTGCGCGCTCTCTGGGTCATCTCTTGCTCTGTACCATCCATGTTGAGGGGCAGGCCGACGACGATAAGGTCGGGTTTCCACTCCTTGATGAGCGCCTCTATCTCTTCCCATCTGGGGATGCCGTCGTTGGCCTTGAGGGAGGCGAGGGGGGTGGCGCTGCCTGTGATCTGCTGGCCGATGGCGACGCCTATGCTCTTGGTGCCGAAGTCGAAGCCCAAGACACTTGCTGAACTCATAGTGAATTTTATCCTTTACTGTTAGGCGTGACCGGCCTGGGAGGAGAGCTGCCAGATATCGAAGCCCAATGATTCTGTGGCCTTCTGCCAGCGCTGCTCATGAGCTGTGTTGAACATCAGATCCATATTGACGGGGATGGAGAGCCAGGTGTTGTCGGCCAGCTCCTGTTCCAGCTGGTGGCGTCCCCAGCCTGCATAGCCGAGGGCGACGATAAACTGTTCGGGCGCCTCTTTGCCGCCCAGGGAGGTGAGTACGTCGCGGGAGGTGGTGAGCATGAGATCATCACTGATCTGCTGGCTGTTGCTCCACTGTGACTGCGGCGTATGCAGCACGAAGCCTTTCTCTTGCCCAACCGGGCCCCCCACCAGAACCTTGCTGTTGATGCTCTCTATGGTATGAAAATCATCCAGCTCCATCTGTCTGAGCAGCTCATTGACATCGACCCCTATGGGGCGGTTGATCATCAGCCCCATGGCACCTTGTTCGTTGTGCTCGCACAGGTAGATCACGCTGCGCTCGAAGAAGGTATCCTTGAGCGAGGGCATGGCAATGAGTAAATGATTTTGCAAACTTTCCATCTAGCACTCCAATGGGTTAACCACCCGCCAGTTTCACCTGATAATTAAGCTTTTCCAACAGGGTTTTCAGTTGTTCACGGTTGTCGGTTTGGATCTCTATGTTGAACTCTTTTACCGTACCGCCGCAACCGCACTGTTTCTTGAGTTTCTGCGCCAAAGCTTTGAGTGCTTTCTCGTCCAGGCCCAGGCCCTTGATCACCGAGACGCCTTTGCCTTTACGGCCCTTGCTGTCTTTATGAATGCGTACTATGCCATCGCCTTCCGGGATAGCCTTGGTTTCCTTGGGTTGGTCTATTTTGCCGCCATCAGTGCTGTACACCAGGGCAATATTGGGATCGATTCTCATCATCTGTCACACACTTAACTAAGATACCCTGAGTCTATCAAATTGAAACTCCCTTGTGGGAGGAGTAATCCCTAGATACAAAAAAAAGACCACCCTAGGGTGGTCATGGATAAGCAACGATACCAAATGCAGGGAGGTATCAATGTTTTAATATCCCAAGGCGCCAGGCGAGCTGGCGCAATCAGTGAGCAAAACTCTTTAAGCGAAACCTAGAGGCTAGAGATACTGCAGCGCCAACATCAGCAGTGACAGGCCTGTGTAGGCGGCGCAGGGAAGGATGAAACGATGAAAGCGGCTGATGGCCACGCTACAGGCGGTGAGGGCGAAGCCGATGGCGATGCTGGCGTGACTCGAGCTATAACCCTTTGCCAGGGCGATCATCATGACAAGCAGTGCCAGCATAGGCAGGGTAAAGAGCACCCACTGGGAGGCCTTGATCTTAGTGCTGTCCGCCATGGGCGTGGCCAGGGATTTAGGGGCAAACATAAACACTGCGCTGGCGATAACAAATGCTGTGATAAACCAAGTCATGATACGAATCTCAATTAACCTTAATTGATAATCATTATCATTTAGGTTTTTACTGAAGTCAAGCTGAATGAAACGCCATTTACAATAAAGAAGAGTTGTAGAACAGAGGTTTGCTAGGTAAGCTTTAGGATAAATTCCTGTTTAAGCCATGTCTGAAACATGCTGGAGAGTCTATGAAAAAGGTGATTATCTTGGCCGCTGCACTTGCCCTTTCGGCCTGTAGCACACTGAAAACCAGCTCCGATTATGATCCTAAGGTCAACTTCGATGAGGTGAAGACCTATGCCTGGGTGGTTAAGAAGACAGAGGATACTACCTATAACTTAGACGGCTTGATGGATCAGCGTGTTCGCGAGGCGGTAGACCGTGAACTGCAGATGAAGGGAATCAGTAAAGTCGAGGCAGACAGTGCCGACGTGCTGGTGAACTACTTCACTAAGGTCGACAAGAAGATCAATGTCGATACCTTTAATACCAACTTTGGTTATGACCCCTACTACTATCGTCCAGGCTGGGGCTGGAGCGGCAGTGTGCATACTCAAACCACGGTGCGCGAGTATGAGGTGGGAACCTTAGTGCTGGATATGATCAACAGAGAGACGGGTAACCTCATCTGGCGCGGCTCGGTTGCCGATACCATCCGAGATAAGAGTACGCCAGAGGAGCGCGTCGAGGTGGTTAATAAGGCGGTAGCGGCCATGATGCTTAACTACCCACCACAGCAAGCGGCGAAATAGCCTTTTAGTTTGTTAGTAAAGCGGCCCTTGGCCGCTTTTTTATGCTTGTTGTTTTGTTTTCCCTATTTTGTTTCCCCTATTTAGTACCTTTGCTATTTGCCTCTGTTACTTTAGTGCTTAAGCAAAAGTGTGAGCCGCTCGACGCCGTGTCACTCCTATTTACGACTTCCTTCGACCAAAGTCCAAGTTATCCGACCGCTGGCCTGGTGTTATCCTGCCTCGACCAAGATTTTTTAAACTCATGATTTAATCGTATCTTTAATTGTATCTAGGGGGCAGCGTGGAACAGTTTTTACAGCAGTGGTTTCACCACTATGAGAAGGGCGAAGGTGTCGAGGCCAAGGAGCTATGCCCGGAGACCTTGAGTCATTGGCAGCAACTGCTGGTGGGTGCCAAGTCGGGTGAGCTGGAGCACTGGCAGAAGAATCCGCCGGGACGTCTGGCACTTATCCTTCTCATGGGGCCGGTGGCACATCTGCTGGAAGACGAGGCTGCCTTGGCCCTGCAGCTCAAGGCGCGGGATCTCTGTGTATCTGGAGTCGATCGCGGCTTCGATACCCAGCTCGAACCCCTGCAGCGCCGCTGCTTCTACGATCCCCTGTTCTATTCCAGCAAGAGTGAAGACAGGGCATTGCTGGTTCGCTTGCTGGAAGGGATGCAATCCCACATGGCTACCACAGCCAGACCCGCCTGGAGCCATTGGTATCAACAGGCCTCCCTCAGTAACTAGGGCCTGTTGACCTTTTGAGAACAATTTTTGTTCTAATTGAGCACGTTCAAATCGCGGCATGAGGCTTGAAGTATAGTTATTCTATATAAAAGCCGAGTAACAAAGAGTTGAACGTGCTCAAGACGAACCCTGCGGGCAGCGTCTGTATCATTTTTCTACTGCGTTATCGCTCATTGATGTAGTGCACTACATTACAATCGCTTTGCCTTGTATAAAAGCGATACAGAATGCTGCAAAAATGAACGCGAAAGATAAACAGGCCCTAGTGGGCGTTGACCAGACTAAGTCTATTTGCGGCGAGCCTGCTGGCTCGCCGCGCTAATCATCTATCCTGTCGTTGGCCACTAACTATTTAGGTGGCGTTCCTTAGGCGATGGCCGCACTCAATATTTGACGGAATACCCCGCTTACCTCTTGATTGACGCTGCTGTGCTGGATCAGATCCACATTGGCAATCCAGCCCATCTGCTCCATGGTGAGTGGAATATGGCATAGCTGCCCCTGCTCTAAGGCGTCCAGTACCAGGTGTTCGGGCAGCAGGGCCCAGCCAAAGCCAGACTTAGCCAGATCCAGCAGGGCATAGTAGTTGTCGGCGAGCCAGAGCTGGGGCGAGTGCTCCGCCTGAAAACTCCACTGCGGTCCCTGTTTGCTGCCTATGGTGAGTTGGCGATGGAGTTTCAACTGGTCGAGATTGTTCATGGTCGCCTTGGCCAGCGGATGCTTGGGGCTGACCACAGGTTCAAACTTCACTGAGCCCAGGGATTCAAAGTCTATCTGCTGGGGATAGATCTCCTCACTAAAGACCACCCCCATGTCCACGCTCTGTTGCCTGACCTGCTCGATAATCTCCTTGCTGGGCAGCATGCGCAGCTCGAGCTGCATCAGGGGGTAGCGGTCGGCAAACAGGCTCAGGTGCTGGCTGAACTCGGCGAAGGGGACCCCTTCGTCTATGGCCACACGAAACTGCTGCGGCAGTCCGGCGTCCAGCGAGTCGATGAGAGATTGCAGCCTTAGGTGCTGGGCAATCACGGCCCTGGCCTGGGGTAACAGGGTCTGGCCTGCCTGGGTCAGCACTGGGTAGCGACCGCTGCGGTCGAACAGCTGCGTATCGCAATCTATCTCCATGTTGATGATCTGCTGACTCACCGCAGACTGCACCTTATTGAGGCGCCTGGCCGCCGCCGAGAAGGAACCGGTTTCCACCGTTGCCAGAAAGAGTTGTAGCTGTTCGAGTGTTGGCATATCGTAAAATGAGATGGTATCTAACTTTTAAGTATCATATTTGTGGATAAAAATGGTCGCAAGTTAATTTTGCGGAGCGAGCTTATGTCTACCAAGATAGTGTCTACAAAGATTGTGCCTACAAAGAGGATACCTACAACCAGCATGTCTACAGCAGAGAGAATCCTACACTCTGTGTTGTTTGAAATTTTTGCCCTGGTGCTGGTGGTGCCCATCGCCATCTGGTTTACCGGCCATGGGGTGGCGGAGATGGCTGCCGTGGGGATCGGTCTTAGTCTCTACACGGTCACCTGGAACTATTTCTACAACCTGCAGTTCGATAAGTATTTCGGTGAAGATCGCACCAGGCGCACGCTTAAGCTGCGTGTGCTTCATGCCCTGGGTTTCGAAGGGGGACTAGTGTTTGTAACCGTGCCCGTGGTGGCTTGGTTTTTAGCCATCTCCATCTGGCAGGCGCTGATACTAGAAGCGGTTTTCTTGGTGGTGTTTTTCTTCTATGCCATTATCTTTAACTGGCTTTTTGACTGGGCAAGATCTAAGTTTTATGGGCAGCGTGTGGGCTCTTAATGGCTAGACTGGGCTCGGCGGCCAGGTGAAGGCCAGAATGAGAATTAATTTCACTAGATAGATATTCTTATATTGGAGATGCAGGCAGAAGGATATAAAATGTATCCCTGTCTGCATCTTTATATTTGATTGTTTTTCATGCGTTTTGAGACAGCTCTGTTTGAGTGATTGGCATGAGTGACTCCTATGACTGAACTAAGTAAGCTAATGGCGGGTGGTCGCCTAATGCCCACTTGCCGTGTAATGGGCAGCGCCTTTGTTTTAAAGGTGAGTCAGGGCCTGTTAGGCGCGCTTTGCAGCGTCTGGCTTGCCGGCGCCGTGCTGGCTCAGGGCTGGGTCGATAGGGATCGAGACGGGGTGCCAGACAGTAAAGATGCCTGCCCACACTCGCGCCCCAATGTCGCCGTCGATGCTATGGGCTGTGAGATTAGAGCCGAAGCGATGGCATGCATGGCTTCTAAGGGGGCGGGGTCGCAACTGATCGCTTGTGAGGGGGCTGAGCCCGGTAAAAGCGTTGAGCCGGCTAAGCAAGCTAGCACGGCTAATCAAGGTGCCAGTGAGCCTGATATCCTTCGCGTCTATTTCGCCTTCGGCAGCGCCGAGGTGGGTATCGACCAATGGCCGCAGCTGGCAAAGGTGCATGGCTTTCTAAAGACGAGCGATGCCAAGTTAACGCTAGTCGGGCACACGGATAACATCGGCAGCGAGGCGGTCAATATGAACCTGTCGCGCCAGCGCGCCGAGCGAGTAAAACAGATTTTTGTACAAGATTATGGCGTTGAGGCACAAAGGCTGTCGATAGTCGCCAAGGGGGCCAGCCAGCCCGTGACCGACAATGATGGTCCTGGCGGGCGAGCCTTAAACCGCAGAGTCGAGTTTATAGTTGAGGCCAGATAATCCTGGTCCATTTTATTAGGGAGCGTTACATGGAAAATTTGGATAAATATATCGAGCAAGCGCCCGAGCTGATCGTGACCTATGGTCTTCAGGTGATCTTTGCCATCGTCATTTTCTTTATCGGTAAGTACTTTGCCAAGGTGGCTAAGAACCTTACCACTAAGTTGATGAATAAACGCAAGATCGACAAGACTGTGGTCTCCTTTGTGGCCAACATGGCCTGGGCCCTGGTATTTGTCTTCACCGTCATCGCGACCTTAGGTCAGATCGGTGTTCAGACCGCTTCTCTGGTTGCCGTGATCGGTGCCGCCGGTTTAGCCGTGGGTCTGGCACTGCAGGGCTCGCTGTCTAACTTCGCCTCTGGCGTCTTGATGGTACTGTTCCGTCCATGTCGCGTGGGTGACTATATCGAGGCCGCTGGTATCGCGGGTACCGTCGATGAGATCACCATCTTCTCGACTAAGCTGCGCACCCCGGACAACAAGGTGATAGTGGCGCCTAACTCGTCAATCATGAACGGCACCATCACCAACTACTCGGCCATGGAAACCCGTCGTATCGACCTGGTGATCGGTGTCTCTTACGATGCCGACCTTAAGCAGACTAAAGACGTGCTTAAGCAGGTATTGGACAACAACGCCCATATCCTGAAAGATCCAGGCTACACGGTCGCGCTGACCGAGTTGGCGGATTCTTCGGTTAACTTCGTGGTACGTCCATGGGTCAAGGGTAGCGACTACTGGCCAGCCCGTTTCGAGATCCTAGAGCAGATTAAGCTGGCGCTGGATGAGAACAATATCGGTATTCCATATCCACAGATGGATATCTATGTCAAAGAGACCCCGGCGGCTTAAACCTTAAGTTGATTGACAGCAAAAAGGTCGGCATTTGCCGACCTTTTTTTGTGCCTAGATTTTGCGATACAAGGGGTGGTGAAAGGTTCGCAAAATCTTAATGGGCCTGACTGTCCTGATTGCTCTGATCCCCGTGCTGATAGTCAAACTTGGGCATGCCCCAGTGGTAGCGAATAGCCAGCATGCGGAAGCTAAAGCCGACGCTCAGGCTGATGGCCAGGTTGACCCATTCGGTGATCTCATAGCTGCGCAGCAGCATGTAGAGGCTGGCGGTGGTCAGCGAGACCAGGGCGTAGAGCTCCTTCTTGAAGATCAGCGGCACCTGATTACAGAGGATGTCGCGGATCACCCCGCCGAAGACGCCAGTCACTACACCCATGACGATGGCCAGAGCCGGGCTAAAACCCAAGAGCAATGTCTTCTGGGCGCCCACAATGGAGAATACCGCCAGCCCAAGTGCATCTATGGTCAGAAACAGCTTGGAGAGATAGCGCATCACGGGGGAGATGAGTACGGTCAGCAGGGAGGCGAAGGCGATGGCCAACAGGTAGTGGATGTTCTCGACCCAGATGAGGGGATAGTTGCCCAGGAGAATGTCGCGTAGGGTGCCGCCGCCGATGGCGGTGGCACAACCTATGATGACCACGCCAAACAGATCCATCTGTTTTCTGCCGGCGCACAGCGCACCTGTCATGGCCTCGGCCAGTATGCCGATGAGCCAGAGTAGGGTGATAAATTCAGCTTCTTGCATTGTCGATTCAGTCGGGAAAAAAGAGTGCGCATATTGCCAGTCTCTCACGGGAAATGACAGCGAGATTTTTTGAAAAGTTCGGATTAGATTTTTTAATTCTATATGTTGGTGAATTTTGGCTTGTTAGCAGTTTGTTGCCTTAAATATGGCTCATTGTGGTTTTCATCCTATTAGTTTATTCAGGTTAAAGCTAAGAGTGAGTGACGCCTGATGATAATTTTCTCGGCTGGCGTTAGGGCTGGCTCTAGCGAGGGCGGGCGGCGAGGAGTACTATTTGCGCTCGGTGTATCATTTTAAGATGAGTCGGACGGGGAAGATGATTGATTTTCGCAGTGACACAGTAACTCAGCCCACGGCGGCGATGCGCCGCGCCATGGCAGATGCCCAGGTTGGCGACGATGTGTATGGGGACGATCCCAGTGTTAACCGACTGGAGGCGATGGCGGCAGAGCGTTTTGGCTTCGACAGTGCCCTGTTTACCTCCTCGGGCACCCAGGCCAACCTGCTGGCGCTCATGTCTCACTGTGATCGTGGCGATGAGTATCTCTGTGGTCAACAGGCTCACAACTATAAGTTCGAGGGCGGTGGTGCCGCCGTGCTGGGCAGCATTCAGCCTCAGCCCCTCACCAATCAGGCTGACGGCAGCATATTGCTCTCTGATATCGAGGCGGCCATTAAGCCGGACGATTTCCATTTCGCCCGTACCCGCCTCCTGAGTCTGGAAAACACCATAGGCGGCAAAGTGTTGCCTCAGTCTTATCTGGCCGAGGCCCAGGCGCTGGCCTTCAACAAGCGGCTCAAGATCCACCTGGATGGCGCCAGGGTCGCCAATGCGGCGGTGGCGCAGAATCTGGATATTGCCGATATCACCCAATACTTCGACTCAGTCTCCATCTGCCTCTCCAAGGGCCTGTGTGCGCCCGTGGGCTCGCTGCTGCTCGGTGATGAGCGGCTGATCAACAAGGCGCGTCGCTGGCGTAAGATGCTAGGCGGCGGCATGCGTCAGGCCGGGATATTAGCCGTGGCCGGTGAAATCGCCCTGAACGATCAAGTTGCCCGCCTGGCAATCGACCATGAAAACGCCCGTTATCTGGCGGAGCAGTTGAGCAGCCTGGATGAGTTTGAGGTAGATCTTGGCGAGGTGCAGACCAACATGTTGTTTGCCCGGGTGGCCGACGGTGTGGCGATAGACAAGCTTGCCAGGGAGCTAAAGGCCTTAGGTATTCTCATTAGTCCGGGTAAGACGCTGAGGCTGGTCACCCATGCGGATATCAGCCGCGAAGATATCGACCTCTTTATCGATAAGTTCAAGGCGTTGCTCTGAGCGATTAGCTTGGCGAGACAGCCACAGTGAAAGCAAAAAGCCATCCTCAGGATGGCTTTTTTGTTATCAGGTAAACGGCCTAGTGATGGTGGTCGTGGCCGCCTTCAAGTTGCTTACCGTCTGCCGAGTAGAAGCCCGAGCTACCATGCTGAATAAAGCCCTGGGTGATCATCTTGGCGATAAAAGGGTCTGACTCGCTGTCGCCCACGTCGGCAAAGTCGAGGTCCTGATAGCCTGAGGTTAGCAGGTTGAACTCTTGCTGACTGACAGGGGTGAGCTTAGTGAGTCGGTAGTTAAGCTGCTGGCCGCTTTGGGTAATGGTCAGGCTGGCGGGGAGCCCAAGCTCGTCTATCCAGTCGAGTGCCAAAGATTGCCGCTGGCTCTTACTCGTATGTGAGTATCGCTGCTGGGTAAAACAGGCCGCCTGATGTTGCTCGCCCTTGTCGAATTGGCTTAAGGCTGCCGGAGAGATCAGATGAAACTGTTTGTCGATATCCGTATGGATATTGAGCGCCAGCAGATCGCTGCGGCGATAGCTTATCGAGCGATTCTGCTCGGGGAAGTAACGGATATACTCGCCATTTTTCTGCCAGGCCTCATAGCTGACCGGGCCGCGCTGGTAGATGATGGTGTCATCGAAGCGGGTAAGGATCAGCTGGTGGGCTTGCACCTTATCATCATTTCCAGCGGTTATCTGATAGCTGGCTTGAAAGCGTGTTGGCTGAGCGGCGCTGTCACAGATCAGAGTACCGGCGGCATGCAGATGCCCTTGGCTGTCTGACTGAGCATGAGCCATAGCTAGTTTTCCAAGGAGCAGGTTGCCCATTAGCAGGCTGCCGGTGACGCCTAAGAAGAGTGAGACTGACTTGAGTGTTGAGCGAGACATAATAGACCTACCGATATTTCTCTTAAAACTAAATAAGCAGCCTGACACCCTGCCCGAAACTAAGGAGCTGCTAGGGGCGTCAGGCTGCGGGTCGCTGCGCCTTATTGCGCCGCGGCCGCTTCTGCCTTGCTGACTAGGTCACCGGCAAAGTTCATCACATGGAAGATGTGATTCTGCTCGACCGTGCCTTCAATCAGGCTGGCGCCCGGGCCACGGGCGAAGATGGCAACGTCTTCACCGGCGTGGGTTTCGCTTCCCAGCGGTACCAGGGCTTCCTGGTGGAAACCGGCGCTCTGGGTGTCGATGTAGTTCAGGTCGACACGGCCAGGCTCGGCGGCGTAGTTGTAACGCTCATCGCCACCGGTTTCCAGCGAGCCAAAGCCCAGACCGTTGGCATAGCCAACAGTGGTGTATGGCATGCCGTTGGCATCGGTTGAGTTGGTCACTGAGGGCTGACCGTTTGAATCGTTGCTCTTCACTAGCCCCAGGATTGGGTTACCACGGGTTGGATAACCTGCGATGGTGAACACATGGCTGTGGTCGGCCGTGACCATGAGCAGGGTATCGTTAGCCGAGGTCTTCTCCATGGCCACACGCACCGCCTCAGAAAGGGCGATAGTGTCGTGCAGGGCACGGGCCGCGTTACCGGCATGGTGAGCATGGTCGATACGACCCGCTTCGACGATCAGTACGAAGCCCTTGTCGTTCTTGCTCAGGATGTCGATACTCTTAGCCGTCATCTCGGCCAGTGAAGGCTCGCCTTCGACGCCATCTTCGACTCTGTCATAGTCGTATTCCATGTGAGACGAGTTGAACAGACCCAGGGCGTGCTCTGTGGTGTTGGTGTCCATGGCCAGGAAGCCGTCACGGTCGGTGACATAGGCGGCGTTAGGATACTGCGCCATCCACTCGGCGGTCAGGTCGCGACCATCTGCACGCTTACCCGATTTGCCCTCAGGATCCACTGTGGTGTTAGGGATGAAGGCGCGGCGACCGCCACCCATGACCACGTTGATCCCCTTGCCGTCGTTGAAGTCCAGCATCTGAGCGGCGATATCTTTACAGCCGTTGGCAACGGCTTCGGCCGGCAGGTTGCTGTCTGCTTCCCAGTTACGCTCTGGCACATGGGCATAGGTTGCCGCAGGCGTGGCGTGCGTAATACGGGCGGTAGAGACTACGCCGGTAGACATGCCCGCCATGGCGGCCAGTTCCAATGATGTCACCAGGTCCTGACCTGTGGTCGATGAACACACGCCGCGCTCGACGCCTTCGGCCTGTGAGATCACGCCAACGTCTGTCTTCACACCTGTGACCATGGCGGTCATGGTGCCGGCAGAGTCTGGGGTTTGGCCGTCGACGTTATAGGTCTTAGCCAGGCCCAGATGCGGCAGGGTCTCGAAAGCGAGTGAGTTCTCTTCACCAGTTTGGCCCTTGAGCTGACCGTCTAAGATGCGCGCCGCCGTTACCGTGGATACGCCCATGCCGTCGCCGACGAATAGTATGATGTTCTTGGCGGCGCCCGCTTCGTTGTTCTTGCTCATGCCCGCGGCCTTGGTGACGCGGTTCTGACCGTCGATATACCACTGGTTGACGCCAGTCCAGTCTTTACCATTAGTGCCGTTGCTACCGTCGGTACCTGGCGTGCCGGCTGCGCCATCTTTGCCGTTGTCACCGTCGCTACCACAAGCCGCTAGGCCGAGAATGGCTGCTACTGACAGTACAAGTAGTTTCTTATTCATTTTGCTGCTCCCAATTAATACTTAGTACCGCCAAGCGCTTGGGCTTGGTTGATGATGTGGAAAATGACGTTCTGTTCCATCACGCCCTGTACCAGGTTTGCGCCTGGGCCCGTGGCGTGCAGGCTGATATCTTCACCTGCGTGTGTCTCGCTACCCATAGGGATAAGAGACTGCTGCATGAAGTCTTTGTCTTGGGTATCGACTGAAGATAGGTCGTCACGGTTACCCACAACGGCGCCAGGACCATTGGTGTAACCTAGGGTGGTGTATGGCTTGCCATCCAAGGCGGTCGAAACGCTGCCGTCTACGCCATGTACCAGACCAAGGATTGGGTTACCACGCTTTGGATAACCTGCGATGGTGAACACGTGGCTGTGGTCGGCAGTGACCAGGATCAGCGTCTCTTCCGGGTCGGTGTTTTCTACCGCGGCCTTGACGGCGTTAGACAGCTCGACGGCATCAGCCAGGGCGCGCTTGGCGTTGCCCGCGTGGTGACCGTGGTCGATACGACCCGACTCGACGATCAGCAAGTAGCCGTTGTCGTTCTTCTTCAGCATCTCGATAGATTTCGCTGTCATCTCGGTCAGCGAAGGCTCGCCGCCCACATCATCGGCGCGATCGGCCTCATATTCCATGTGAGACGAGTTAAACAGGCCCAGCAGGTGGTCTGTGGCGGCAACATCGATAGCGTCGAACTCTTCGCTGTTCCACACATAGGCGGCGTTGTCGAAGTTCTCGACCCAAGCCTTGGTCAGATCCAGGCCATCCTTACGCTTACCCTTCTTGTTCTCACCATCGGTCACGGTTTCAGGGATGAAGGCGCGGCGACCGCCACCCAGGGCGACCGTTAGGGCGTTGTCCTTGTCACGCATCACCATCTGATAGGCGATATCTTTACACTCGTTGGCAACCGCCTCGGCTGGCAGGTTGCTGTCTGCTTCCCAGTTACGCTCAGGGCTGTTGGCATAGGTAGCCGCCGGGGTGGCGTGGGTGATACGGGCGGTAGAGACCACACCGGTAGACAGGCCTTTGGCATTGGCCAGATCCACTAGGGTGACCAGCTCATTGCCTTTAGATGACAGGCAGTTGCCACGCAGTGATTGTTCTGACACTGAGAGTACACCCGCCTTAGACTTAACACCTGTGGCGATGGCTGTCATGGTGCCGGCGCTGTCAGGCGTCTGTTGGTTGGTGTTGTAGGTCTTGACTAGGGCGGTATGGTCGAACTTCTCGAAGCTTAGGAAGTTCTCTTCACCGCCTTGGTTACCGGCCAGCTGCTGGCCCTGGTAGATACGCGCGGCGGTCAGGGTAGAGATCCCCATGCCATCGCCCACAAATAGAATGACGTTTTTGGCCTTTGCTTTGGTTTCTAGTGTGGCCTTGTTTGACACCCGCTCGGCACTTTCCTTATACCAATGGCTGTCTGTCTGAACACTGGGTAACACGGCGCTGTTGGCGGCCATGGTTACTAGGCTGCAAGAGATCAACGCAGCTAATCTTTTTATCATCATCACTTTCATCATCCGTATTGGGTTGAAGTAAATTGTTCGCTATTTGAGATAAAGCGGCCTGATTGTCAGGTATCCAGATGACAGAATTGGTGAATTAAGATTGCAGTTATATGAAGCTAAGAAGTCGAAACCCTTTTTATGTCTGAGTTAACTTGGTGCACAGGGCACTAAATTAGTGAGTTTCGTGTCGATGACCTGTTTTTAATTGCCTGTTTTATATGGATTTATTTTGTTGGTCTGTTTCTTGTAACGCTTTCGTCTGAGTCTATCAGGGAGAGCACAAATGAAATATTACAGTCGACGCTTTATTAAACCCGAACATTTAAATCCGGCTAATGCATTGTTTGGCGGACAGCTTTTAAGCTGGATAGATGAGGAGGCGGCCATCTTCGCGGCCTGTCAGATGAACAGCCAGAGCATAGTCACCAAGATCATCTCGGAAATCAACTTCATGACGCCGGCGCGTCAGGGGGATGTGATCGAATTTGGCCTAGCGCTGATCAGCGCCGGGGTCAGTTCCATCACTGTCTGCTGTGAGGTGCGCAACAAGGTGACCCGGCTACCCGTGGTGACCATAGACAAGATGATCTTCGTTAACGTGGATGAAAACGGCCTGCCTAAGCCTCATGGGATGAGGGCTAATGCTGCTTAATAGTGCTGCTGGCTGAGCTAGAGATAGCGAATAAAAAAAGAGGGCGGATATGCCCTCTTTATCTGTAGCTCAAGGCTACTAAGGTTCAAGGCCCTAGGCCCATGCCGATTTAATTTTCTTTGCTGAGATCTTCTTTAACCGATTTAACCGCGTCGCGCGATGCGTGACCAATTGCCTTGGTGGTATCTCGGGTGGCGTGGCCGATATCTGTGGTCACTTCCTTGGTGGTGCTACCTATGGTGCGACCGGCTTCTTTAAGATCGGCGCAGGCGCTGAGGGCGCCAAGGATCATAACCGCGCTAATAATTTTTTTCATAATGATCTCATGTTGACGAAAGTTGGCACATTTTAACCCGTTAGTCCGGTAAGCGAAAGCCTCTACCCTAGCCCCTAGTGCAGCTTGAGGTGAGGGTGGATGATACGGCTGATCCCCTTGGCGAACATCAGCAGGCTGCCCTTAAAGATCCCATGGAGTTCAATCAGATGGCGCCGATAGAGCGAGGTATAGACGAACCTGGCTATCTTGCCCTCGACCAGAACGCCGCCACCGATGAAGGACATCAGGTTACCCACGGTATGGAACTTGGACAGGTTCACCAGGGAGCCGAGATCTTTGTAGAGATACTCCTTGCTGGGCGCCTGGCCGGCTAACATCAGGCCTATGTTGTCGGCCGTCATCAGTGCCATCTGCCGCGCCGACTGCCCCCTGGGCGGCACCCAGGAGCCGTCTGGCTGTGGGCAGGCGGCGCAGTCGCCGATGGCGAAGATGTGAGGATCCCGGGTGGTCTGCATGTTGGGCTTAACCATCACCTGATTGATATGATTGCTCTCCAGGCCGCCTATCTCACGCATGAAGTCGGGCGCCTTCACCCCGGTCGACCAGATGGTCATGTCGCTGGCGATGATCTGGCCGTCACAGGTGTGCAGCGCATTCTCATCGACCCGGTCGATGCGAGTATTGGTCATCACCCTGACGCCTATCTGATTGAGCTGGTCCGTTACCGCCTGGGAGATCTCCTGCTTCTCTACCTTGGGCAGAATGCGTGAGTCTGCCTCGATCAGGGTCACCTCCAGCAGGCTGGTGTCTATCTTGTAGCCGAAGCCACTGAGCTGCTCGACCGCGTGGTGCATCTCGGCCGACATCTCGACCCCGGTCGCGCCCGCGCCGACGACGGCTATCTTGATCTTGTCGTCCAGCTGGTGGTGGCTGGCATAGCGCATGAACTTGTTGAGCAGCATGGTGCGGATCTGCATCGCCTGCTGGGTGTTGTCGAGAAACACGCAGTGCTCCCTGACGCCGGGGATATTGAAGTCGTTGGCGATACTGCCGATGGCCAGCACCAGGTAGTCGTAGTCTATGCGGCGGGCGGGCAGGAGTTCGTTGTCCTTGTCGTCTAAGATGGGCGCCAGGATCACCTGCTTATGTTCTCGGTCGATATCTGTCATCGCCCCCTGCTGAAAATGGTAGCCGTGGGCGGCGGCATGGCTGCGGTAGCTGATGGCATCTATGCCGATATCCAGTGCCCCGGTGGCGACCTCATGCAGCAGGGGTTTCCAGATGTGGCTGTCGGCGCAGTCGATAAGGGTGATCTTGGCCTTGCCCTTACGTCCCAGTTTACGACCTAACTTGGTCGCTATCTCCATTCCACCCGCACCACCGCCGACGATGACGATATTGGCCACTGCACCCATGAGGCTATTGCTCCTATATTCTGCTTAAGTTGATGATTGGCTGGCATTGTTCTGCCAGCAAAACTGTCTCGAATCGAGAAAAGTGTAAGCTTGAGCCGATATTTTGACAATTAGCCTAAGTTGGCGAGATTAAGTGGGTGAAATAGGTGGTTTTTTCCTTTAACTATTTGTTTTGTAGTTTATTGTGATTTGGCTTTTTGCGGTTTAAGTCGGCGTGCATCACATTTTAGCGCGTCGTAAATGTGATCTGGATTGTTTTGCGAGCGGAAAAATGTGAGCCAGATCGGGTGGCGAACTGGCTCTTTTAGCTGTGGTTGAGTCGGCGACTAGGCGAGTTTGGCGAGTCGCTGACGATAGTCATCGATCAGGTGCGTCATGATCTCCTGCACCGAGCTGTCTTTGGTGGCATCGTCCATAAAGATCTTAAAGGTGACCAAGATATGGCCATCATTTTTCAGTCGGTCACTCTGCATCGAGAAGTAGGCGCTCTCGCCATCGGCTTCCCTGACGATAAAGCCGTCATGTTCGAAGATGCGGTGGCCGGATCTGTCGTGCCACTTGGTGATGCGATTCAGGCCAATTTCGCATGACTGATTGAATTCGATATGGTTTTGCCAGGTGGTTGGGTGGGCGGGATCCTTAATATGCGGGCATCTGACTGTATAGTTATAGACATGAGAAATGGCTGTCATAAATTACCTTCCTGATTATGGATACAAGGGCCATCATAGGCACTGCATTTCTTTAGGGTCAACAACTATTCGCCTGGTTTGCACCGATTTAGCCGGCCATGGGAGAAGACCCTTGACCTGTTGTAGCACGATAAGAACGGCCATAACCTTGTGCTGTGTCTCATTTTTACGCCCATTTTGCCATCTGCTTAATAAAGCATCAGCTAATAGACAAGTTGCGGACGTTCAGGTGGGACCTGTTAACATTTATCCTAAGAAAATCCCACTGCTCTCTGGTGATTACGCAAGTTGAAAAATTTAGAAAATGCCAAATGAGTCAGATAATTGCCCTTGCTATTCCTGGTGAAAGCATTAGCTTGTTACTAATATGATAAGCGGTTGTAAATGATGCTGCCGTCATTCACATCCGTCTGCCGTCTGATCAAAGTTATCCATGAATTGTCGCTTGGCGCTATGGAGGCCCAAATGCTTGGTAGAAACACCTCAATTCTCTCTCGACTCACTCTATTTAGCGCAGCCTTGATGCTGCTGGCCTGTGGTAAGGCGCCGGCTCCCGGGCCAGCCATGATGCCCAGCGTGGTGGTCAACACCGCTCAGGTAAAGGAGATCCGCGCCAAGACGGAGATCGTCGGCCGTACACGGGCATCGGAAGATGTGGTGATCAAGTCGCAGATCCAGGGTCAGCTGTTAAAGCGTAATTTTGTCGAGGGTGACGATATCGAGGCGGGCGCGCTGCTGTTTGAAATCGATCCCTCCACCTTCGAAGCCGAGCTGGCGCAGCAACAGGCGGTGCTCAAGCAGGCCATCGCCTCTCGTGATGTGGCTGTGATGAACTGGGAACGTGGTCGTCGCCTGTTACCCGACGGCATGATAAGCGCCCAGGATATGGATGAACTCACCAGTCGCAAGTTGACCACAGCCGCCGGGGTGGTTCAGGCCGAGGCTGCGGTGAAGGCCGCCGAGTTGCAGCTGAGCTATACCAAGGTTTATGCGCCCATCTCTGGCCGTATCAGCGGCGCCAAGGTGAGCCAGGGGGATATCATCACGCCTCAGTCTGAGCTCGCCAGCCTGGTACAGCTACAGCCCATGTGGGTCAATTTCCAGGTCGCCGAGAAGACCATCATCTCCGCCAAACAGAATTTTGCCAAGGCCGCCAAACATGATGTGGAGCTCTCGGATATCCTGATCCGTTTGCGTCTGCCCAACGGCACCATGTTTGACGAGACAGGGTATATCGACTTTATCAGTAACCGGGTCGACGCCGCCACCGGTACATTGGAGCTCAGAGCCACCTTCAACAATGAGAGTAAGCTGATGCTGCCCGGCCTGTTTGTCACCCTGGTCATCGAGTCGCCCGTTAGCGAGCAGGCTATCTTGATCCCTCAGGCCGCGGTGCAGGAAGATCAGCAGGGGCGCTTCGTCATGGTGGTCGATAAGGAGAACAAGGTACAGAAGCGGGTGGTAGAGCTGGGTGACAGATTCGGTGTCGACTGGCGCGTGCTCAGTGGCCTCAATGAGGGTGAGCGTATCGTAGTGGATGGTCTGCAGAAGATCCGTCCGGGTATCGAGGTAAAGGCGGTCGAGCAACAGGCGGTGCCTTTCCAAGAAGCTAACGATGCCTAATCGGGGGTCATTATGATCAGTGAATTTTTTATTCATAGGCCGAAATTTGCCTTCGTCATCTCGACCGTACTAACCCTGGTGGGCTTGATCTCCATCCCCATCTTGTCGGTGGCCGAGTTTCCCGAGATTGCGCCGCCTCAGGTGAGCGTCAGCACCAGCTACTCGGGGGCCAGTGCCGATATCGTCAAGGACACCATAGCCCAGCCCATCGAGGCGGAGGTCAATGGCGTCGAGGGCATGCTCTACATGCAGTCCAAGAGCGCCAACGACGGTAGCTACTCCCTCAATGTCACCTTCGATGTGGGCACAGACGCCGACATGGCCCAGGTGAAGGTGCAAAACCGAGTGCAACAGGCGATGCCCAGACTGCCCGAGGAGGTTAAACGCCAGGGGGTCAAGGTCGAGAAGCAGAGCCCTAACATTCTCATGGTGGTTAACCTGGTTTCCCCCAATGAGACCTTCGATTCCCTGTTTATTACCAACTATGCCGGCCTGAATGTGAAAGATGCCCTGGCGCGGCAGAATGGAGTCTCTAAGGTGCAGGTAATTGGGGCACTGGACTACGCCATACGTATCTGGCTCGATCCCAACCAGATGGCCAGCTTTGGTGTGACGGCCAACGATGTCATTGCCGCCTTGAGAGAGCAGAATATTCAGGTGGCCGCCGGACGTATCGGCGCGGCGCCGGTGCAGCCGGATCAGCAGTTTCAATACACCCTGCAGACCAAGGGGCGCCTGAAGGATCCCGAGGAGTTTGGCCGGGTGATGATCCGCGCCAATTCCGATGGCTCTAAGGTGATCGTCTCGGATGTCGCCAGGGTCGAGCTGGGCTCCCAGACCTATGATGCCCAGGGTAAGTTGAACAACAAGCCGTCGGCCATCATCTCCATCTATCAGGCGCCGGACGCCAATGCGTTGGAGGTCGCCAAGGCGGTCAAGGCAGAGATGGAAAACCTCGCCAGCCGTTTCCCGGACGATCTCGAATATAAGGTGCTCTATGATACCACTGAATTTGTCGAGACCTCGATCACCGAGGTGGTACAGACCCTGTTTATCTCCATCGCTCTGGTGGTGTTTGTGGTCTATATCTTCCTGCAGGATGCGCGCTCGACCTTAGTGCCGGGGATCGCGATTCCCGTCTCCCTGATAGGTACCTTTGCCTTCTTGCTGCTGTTTGGCATGAGCATCAATACCGTCTCCCTGTTCGCCCTGATTCTGGCTATCGGTATCGTGGTGGATGACGCCATCGTGGTGGTGGAGAATGTCACCCGCCTGATGGAAGACGAAGGCTTGTCGCCCACCGAGGCGACCTCCAAGGCGATGAAAGAGGTAACTGGGCCCGTTATCGCCACCACCCTGGTGCTGCTGGCGGTGTTCGCGCCCACGGCGGTGATGCCGGGGATCACAGGGCAGATGTATGCCCAGTTCTCTGTGACCATCTGTATCTCTGTGCTTATCTCCTCGGTTAATGCCTTGACCCTGAGCCCGGCGCTGTGCGCCTCCTTGTTGAAGCCGCCCAAGAAGCACACCAAGGGCTTCCATTATCTGTTTAACACCTATTTCGAGCGTTTTACCGGTCGTTATATGAGGCTGGTCTCCTCACTGGTGCGTAAGCTGGTGCTGGTGGGCATAGCCTATGCCTGTCTTATCGGTGCCACTGGCGGCATTGCCAAGATACTGCCGTCTGGCTTCGTGCCCATGGAGGATAAGAAGGCCTTCATGGTGGATATTCAGTTGCCCGATGGCGCGTCTCTCAATCGCACCGAAGAGGTGATGCGTGAGCTGGTGACGCTGACGCTGGCTGAGACTGGGGTGGAGAACGTTATCCATGCCAGTGGCTTTAGCATCCTGACCGGCTCAGTCTCCTCTAACGGCGGCCTGATGATCGTGACCCTGTCGAGCTGGGAGGAGCGAGACTCGCCCGACATGGTGGAGGAGGCGATCGTCGCCAGGTTACAGGCCAAGTACGCCGCCAATCCGTCGGTGAAGGCGATGGCTTTCTCCCTGCCGCCTATTCCTGGCGTGGGCAGCGTCGGCGGTTTCGAGTTTGTGCTGCAAGACACCCAGGGGCGTTCGCCCCAGGAGCTCGCCTCTGTGATGCGCGCCTTGATCATGAAGGCCAACGAACAGACGGAAATCGCCATGGCATTTAGTAATTTCCGTGCCGATGTGCCGCAGATGTATGTGGATGTGGACAGAGACAAGGCCAAGGCCCTGGGGATCTCGCTAAACGAGATCTTCTCCACCATGCAGACCATGCTTGGCTCCATGTATGTCAACGATTTCAACCGCTTCGGTAAGGTGTTTAGGGTAATACTCCAGGCCGAAGGGGAGTTTCGTAACTCCGACAAGGATATCGCCAGCTTCTATGTGCGCTCCGCCAGTGGCGATATGGTGCCCCTGAGCACCCTGGTTAAGGTGACGCCGATTCTGGGGCCGGATGTGATGAACAGCTATAACATGTTCAGCTCGACCACCATTAATGGCTTCCCGGCGCCAGGCTTTAGCTCGGGCGATGCCATCGCCGCCATGGAGCGGGCGGCGGATGAGACATTGCCAGCCGGCTATAAGTTTGAGTGGACGGGGCAGACTTACCAAGAGATCAAGGCGGGTAACTTAGCGCCGTTAATTTTCGGTCTGGCATTGATCTTTACCTATCTATTCCTGGTTGCCCAGTATGAGAGTTGGAGCATTCCCTTTGCGGTGATGTTGGCCGTGCCCATCGCCATCCTGGGGGCCTTCCTCAACATACTATTGGTGGGGAGCGAGCTGAATCTCTATGCCCAGATAGGCCTGGTGCTGCTGATCGGTTTGGCCTGTAAGAACGCCATCCTGATCGTCGAGTTTGCCAAGCAGCTCAGGGAGGAGGGCAAGAGTATACTGGAGGCTGCTGAAACCGCCGCGCGCCTGCGTTTTCGCGCCGTGCTGATGACCGCCTTCTCCTTCTTGCTGGGGGTCTTGCCGCTGGTTATCGCAACGGGTGCCGGCGCGGGAAGCCGCCGCGCCCTGGGCTACTCCGTCTTCGGTGGCATGATGGCGGCGACTTTGGTTGGTACCCTTTTAGTGCCTGTGTTTTACGTCATCATGCAGAAGCTGCGTGAGCGCATGAAGGGTGAAGGCGCGACGAGCCAATAGTTAAAACTTGAGCTAAAGCTTAAAATCTGGGCACAAAAAAGGCGACTTGAAGTCGCCTTTTTTTATCGAACCGTTCGATTAAGCCGGAACTACGTTCGCAGCTTGCAAGCCTTTTTGACCTTGCTCAACATCGAAGGTGACCTTTTGGCCTTCGGCTAGCGTCTTGTATCCGTCAGATACGATAGCGCGGAAATGCACGAACACATCAGCGCCGCCATTTGCCTGCTCGATGAAACCAAAACCTTTATCTTCGTTAAACCACTTAACGGTACCAGTTGTATTAGACATATTTGTCCCTTATTCAATTCGTATAAAAAATCCGCGATGTTGCGGTATGCCGAGCCGTTGAATTATTGAGTATTACGATGAAGCTAAGGGAAAACTGAGGACAAAAATGGTGAAGATTTGACTAAGGTTTTGACTTTTACTTAATGCTTTAAACTAATAACCCTGAACAACAGAGCCCGGATAAGATAACACACTTTAGCCATTTACCTAGGGTTTATTTTCGCCATCACGGAGGAAATCAGTTGCGCTAAATTTATACGGCAGTGTTTTCATGGGCTTATGGAAATAAAAAAACTGCCTCTCGGGTACTTCGGTCTCTCTTTGGCATTTGTTGTGGCAGAGTGATAGCGTCAGATATCAGGGAGAAGAAAAAGGCTCGCCGGCAATAGTTGCCGACGAGCCTTTTAGCTAGCTGAATCTTTGCAGGGAAAAAGCGAGCTGACACTATTTTATAACACATGTATCCGAAGGGACTAGTCCAAAAGTGTGACATGAAAAGAGTATTTAGCTATTAGTGCTGGCTTTTTATGATAAAAACTTCGAATGGCCGTGGCTTTAGCGGATAACAGAGTGATTCTGTTTGTTTCTGCTCCCTCTGCCGATAGTTTTTAGAGACCGGGTAGCAAAAGGCCCACCTGAGGTGGGCCTTTGGGAATTTCTACTTGCAGGGAGAAATTCGAAACTTATGCGGCGAGTCTATAGCGCATTGGTAAAGATCTGACAGATCTCTTCGTGGGTCGCCTGTTTAGGGTTAGTCAGGCCACAGGCATCTTTCAATGCGTTGTCGGCAAGCGTTGGGATATCTTCTGCCTTAACGCCCAGTGTGGTGAGGTTTTCAGGGATCTTCACCGCGACAGATAGCGCCTTGATCGCTTCGATGGCGGCGTTTGCACCTTGCTCATCTGTCATTGCACTGACATCGACACCCATCGCCTTGGCAACATCCTTTAGACGCGGCGCGGCAACCTGTGCGTTGTAGGCCTGAACGTGCGGCAGCAGCAGAGCGTTACAGACACCGTGTGGCAGGTCGTAGAAACCGCCTAGCTGGTGCGCCATGGCGTGAACATAACCTAGGCTGGCGTTGTTGAAGGCCATACCCGCCAGGAACTGGGCGTAAGCCATTTGGTCGCGTGCCTCAAGGCTCTTACCGTTCTCAACCGCTTCTACCAGATTACCTTTGATAAGCTCGATCGCCTTGATGGCACAGGCATCGGTAATAGGGTTAGCCGCGATAGAAACATAGGCCTCGACCGCGTGTGTTAGTGCGTCCATACCGGTTGCCGCAGTCAGGCCGGCAGGCTTGAGTAGCATCAGCTCAGGGTCGTTAACCGACAGGATAGGCGTAGTGTGCTTGTCCACGATCGCCATCTTGATGTGACGAGCCTCGTCTGTGATGATGCAGAAGCGGGTCATCTCACTGGCGGTACCGGCAGTGGTGTTGATGGCGACTAATGGAAGCTGTGGCTTCGCCGACATATCCAGGCCTTCATAGTCCTTGATGCTGCCACCGTTAGTGGCAACCAGGGCGATACCCTTAGCGCAGTCGTGTGGCGAGCCGCCACCCAGCGATACCACGAAGTCACAGTCGTTCGCCTTGAGCAGTTCGAGGCCCGCTTCCACGTTACCCACTGTTGGGTTGGGTTGCACGCCGTCAAACACGGTCGATGTGATGCCCGCCGCGCCAAACTTCTCGACGATCTGACCAACCAGACCAATCTCGACCAGTGGCTTGTCGGTGACGATCAGCGCACGCTGAAAGCCTAAGGTTTTAATATCACCAATTGCGTCGTCAACAGCATTTTGTCCTAATACGTTGACTGATGGGATAAAAAATTTAGCAGCCATAAAATCACCTTTTTTATGCTTAAAGTTAAAAGTTGTTATCTTTTCTGGTAACTAAAGTACCAATGCGGTTATCGCAAAGGTGTGATCTGCCTCATAAATAGCATCTGTCCAGTCGAAAGCATGGCAAAAACTTAGATCAATACGACTAAATTTGTAAATTTATGACAAATACGAAATTTGACTGATTTTCAATTTCGAAAATCTATCACGGCGACTTTCAGCATCTGAAACTCACTCAGATGAGCCAAACCACCCGATCATTGTCTGTTTGATTTTTGTGCATCGCCTTAGCTAGGATGCACAATATTTGTGCGACGCCAAATCTCTACAGCGACCGCTCGGTCTGGCTTGCTCCCCGGCCAGCCCTTAAGTGTAAAGTCTTAAGTGGCTAATTATTATGGATAAATAGAGTTCATCTGATTGACATAAATCTGTCGTCAAGCTGTTACCTGTGCTTGGCATGTTTACTGCTCAAGGAATTAGGGCTGTTTGAGTGATTGGCAGGGACAGGGCGATGGGCTTAGAGAAGGGCTTAGAAAAGTTACTCTATTTACAGGGCGTAGGTGCCAGCTATAGCGACTACTTGGGCCGCATGGTGCACCATAGTCAGGCCGAGCGTCTCGGCATACTGGCCTGCCTGCTGGCTAATTGTACCCAGCCTGAATTTAACCTGGATGATCTCTGCCCAGATGCTTTTGTCGCCGCCAACGGCGAGGCGATTGCAGAGCGCAACTTCGACCTCGACGCCGCGCCCTGGCAACGACCGCTCTCGGCCTTTCAATTTGCCTGTCTGACGGCCCCAAGCTTTATATTGTCTCTGCCCAGCGAGATGCAGCGCGATCTTAGGGTGCGTATCGTCACCGAAGGCGGTACTCAACTCGAGATGACTATCCCCTTCTCGGCGCTGGAGCGGGTCGGCGATTACTATGACGAGCCGCATCTCTATTACCGTTACCGGGTATCGGTCGCGTCTTACCTGGCACAGGGGCAATCTTTGCCCATGGGCTATCACAAGTTGTGGGTTGGCTTTAGCAAAAGCACGGGCGAGGCCAACACTAACACCAACACAAACACGCAAGCCAAGGTCATCGACTGGCAAGCCGAGGGGCATCAGGGGATCTGGCTACTGGCACCGCCCAAGGCCAAGCAGCTGCGGGAGACGGATAAACCCTGGGGAGTGAGCATCGCCCTCTATAGTCTGCGCAGCGACAGTCAGTGGGGCATAGGGGACTTTGGCGATCTGGGGGCTTTGATCGCTTGGCTGGGTGGCTATGGCTGCGACTTTATTCAGCTCAATCCGCTTCATGCTCTGGGGGACTCCTTCAATCTGGAAGAGGCCTATATCAGCCCCTACAGTCCGAGCGACAGACGCAGGCTCAATCCTCTCTATATTCATATCGAGTCTGTGCCCGAGGCCAATGAGATAGCGCCGCTGCTGCAAACTCTTGCCCTGGATCGTGAGCGTCTCAACCGCGACAACTGGCTCGATTACCCCAAGCTCACCCGGCTCAAGTATCGCCTCTTTGTCGCCCTCTATCAGGTGTTTAGCCGTGACGTGCTGGGTAGCGGTGGGGCGCGCGAGCAGGCCTTCATGCAGTTTGTGGCCCAGGAAGGGGAGGCGCTGAGCAGTTTCTGCCAGCTGGAGGCAGACAAGGCCTCGGCCCAGGGAGAGCAAATGGCCGCGGATCCCCAATTGCATCGTTACTTACAGTTTGTCGCCCATGAGCAGCTGCTCGATTGTCAGCATCAGGCGCTGGCGGCGGGTATGAGCATAGGCCTTATCGGCGACATGGCGGTTGGCGTGCGCGGCGATGGCGCGGAGGTCCATCACAATCAAGGCAGCTACTGCCAGAATGCCAGCATAGGTGCGCCGCCGGACGATTTTGCCCCCAAGGGGCAGAACTGGGGGCTGACACCGCCGGATCCTATCGCCATGGCCCAGTCGGGCTTTAGCCATTTTATTGCCCTTATCCGCAGCAACATGCGTTACTACGGCGCCCTCAGGCTAGATCATGTGATGGCGCTGCTGCGTCTCTGGTGGTGGCCGAGTGAGCCCCAAGAGGCTCCCGGGGCCTATGTGTACTACCCCATAGACACGCTACTTGCGATCGCGCGTCTTGAGAGCATGCGCAGCAACTGTGTGGTGATAGGCGAAGATCTCGGCATAGTGCCGGACGAGGTGCGCGCCAAGCTGAGTGACGGCGGCATCTATGCCAACGAACTCTTCTATTTCTGCAAGCAGGGCGAATCCTTCAAGTCGCCACAAGATCACAGGGCCGACAGCCTGATGATGCTGGCCAACCATGACGTGCCTACGCTACTGGCCTGGTGGTCTCAAAGCGATCTGCATCTCAAGCGCCAGCTCGGACTCATCGACAGCGATGCGGCGCTGGAGCAAGCCCTGGAGCGACGCGACGGCGAGCGCCAGCAGCTGCTGGCCTGGCTCGAAGACAACGGTGAAGCGGGCTCGCTGGAAGACGACTATCTGCAGCTGCTCAGTGGCTGGGTGGCGGTGGCGGCGCGCTCCAATTCACGCCTTTTTAGTGTGCAGCTGGCGGATCTCTGCTGCGAGCGACACGGGGTCAATATCCCGGGTACCTGGCAGGAATACGCCAACTGGCAGCGACGACAGCCCTATAGCCTGACCAGCCTGAGACAGTCGCCCTCGATCAAACGCCTGCTACGCCGTATCGTCGAGGGGCGCAGCTCGGCCGAGGCCAGCGACCAATATTGCCGGGCCGACGATCGCCATCGTCAGCCTGTTTTCTGCCGATGACACAGCTATGACACTCCTATGAAACAGACAAGCAAAGGGATAACCAGATGACTAAGCAGATACCAGTGCAGACACCTGCGCAGACACCACTGATAGCGCCAAGTGAAATTGAAGCCCTGCTGGCTGCCGACTACGTGGATATCTTCGCCTTGTTGGGGATGCATGCTATAGAGATGGCTCCGGCCACTAAGTCTAGTAAGGGCATCAAGGAGGCTAAGGCGGTAAGCCTGGTCAAACGCTTGGTGGTGCGCTGTTTTCTGCCGGGGGCCGAGCGTGTCGAGCTGATCGTCAAGCAAGATGGTCGCAAGGTGGCCGAGCTGGAGAAGTGCCATGATGAGGGGATCTTCGCCGGGCTCGCCGGGCGGCGCATCAACCCATTCGAGTATCGCCTGCGGGTGCATTATCCCTTCAGCGTCGAGGAGATAAACGACCCTTACCAATATGCCAGCCTGCTGAGTGATGAGGCGCTGTACCTCTTCAGCGAGGGGCGTCAGGAGCAGGCCTATCGTTTCATGGGGGCCAACTGGCGTGAGGTCGATGGGGTGAGCGGCGTGCAGTTTTGTGTCTGGGCGCCCAATGCCAAGCGGGTCTCTCTGGTGCACGATGCCATCGACTGGGACGGTCGCCGTCAGGTGATGCGCCACCATCCGGCCAACGGCGTGTGGGAGATCTTCATCCCCTCGATGAAGGCGCTGACCCACTATAAATATGAGATTGTCACCCAGGAGGGAGAGCGAGTGCTCAAGGCCGATCCCTTCGGCCGCGCCATGCAGGGCGCCCCGGGTAACGCCTCAATCGTGCCGCCCCAACTCGACTATGCCTGGCAGGATAAGCGCTGGCTGGTGAAGCGGGCCAAGCAGAGCTGGCACGATCAGCCCGTCTCCATCTATGAGGTGCATCTTGGATCCTGGCGTCGTCAGGGGGAAAACGGCGAGCAGTATCTCAGCTATAGCCAGCTTATCGATCAGCTGATCCCCTATGTGGTCGAGATGGGCTACACTCATCTGCAGCTGATGCCCCTGTGCGAATATCCCTTCGACGGCTCCTGGGGCTATCAACCGGTCGGCCTGTTTGCGCCGACCCACAGATTCGGCCAGCCCCACGAACTTAAGGCCTTCGTCGATGCCTGTCATCAGGCGGGCATAGGGGTGATCCTCGACTGGGTGGCGGCGCATTTTCCCAAGGATCCCCATGGGCTGACCCGCTTCGACGGCTCCTGCCTCTATGAACATGAGGATCCCCGTCAGGGAGAGCATCCAGATTGGGATACCCTTATCTACAACTATGGCCGCGGCGAGGTGCAGAGCTATCTGCTCAGCAACGCTCACTACTGGTTGCAGGAGTTTCATTTAGATGGCCTGCGCCTGGATGCCGTCTCCTCCATGCTCTATCTCGACTACAGCCGCGAGCCCCATCAGTGGCTGCCTAACGCCCATGGCGGGCGCGAAAATCTGGATGCCATCGCCTTCTTGCAGGATCTCAACACCCGTCTCTACCAAGGCTTTCCCGGCATCATGATGATCGCCGAAGAGTCCACCGCCTGGCCCGGCGTCACCAAGCGGGTCGATGAGGGCGGCCTGGGCTTCGGCTTCAAATGGAACATGGGCTGGATGAACGACAGTCTGAGCTATATCGGCCGGGACCCCATCCATCGCAGCCATCATCATAACGAGCTGACCTTCAGCCTGATGTACTGCTTCACCGAGCAGTTCATCCTGTCGCTGAGCCATGACGAGGTGGTGCACGGCAAGGGCTCCTTGCTGCATAAGATCCCCGGCGATGACTGGCAGAAGTTTGCCACCCTGCGGGCCTATCTGGGCTTCATGTGGGGCCATCCGGGCAAGAAACTGCTCTTCATGGGCGCGGATTTTGCCCAGCGCGACGAGTGGGACCATCAGCATAGCCTGGACTGGCACCTGCTGGCGTTCGAGCCCCACCAGGGGATGCAGCGCTGGGTGAAAGATCTCAACAGCCTCTATCGTCAGAGCGTCGCCCTCTATGGCGACGATCACCACGGCGAGGGCTTTAATTGGCTCGACTGCGATAACGCCAGTGCCGGCGTGCTGAGTTTTATCCGCCAGAGCGGTGACAAGCAGCTGATCTTTATTGTTAATATGACCCCAGAGGTCTACCGCGAGTTTCGCATTGGCCTGCCGCAGCCTGGTCGCTACCATGAGCGCCTAAACAGCGACAGCCACTACTATGGCGGCAGCGACGTGGGCAATCAGGGGATGATCCAGACACAGACGCAGCCCTATCAGGGCCAGGCCCAGAGCGCCTGCATCAGCGTGCCGCCCTTGGCCTGCCTGGTACTGGAACAGGTACTGGAACTGGATGAGCACCGCCCATGCGACTGACCCACGGCAAGCCTTATCCACTCGGGGCCACCTTAGATAGCGAGGGGGTGAACTTCGCGCTGTTTTCCGCCCACGCCACTGCCGTCTACCTGTGTCTGTTCGACGAGGAGGAGCGGGAGGTCGTCAGGCTAAGGCTAGAGCGACAGTCTCAGCAGATCTGGCACGGCCATGTGTCTGGGCTCAGGGCGGGTTGCCGCTACGGCTACCGGGTCGATGGCCCCTATCAGCCCTTGATTGGCCACAGATTTAATGTCAACAAGCTGCTGCTCGACCCCTACGCCAGGCGCCTGAGCGGCGCCATCGAAGATCATAAATCCCACTACGGTTATCAGTTTGGTCACGAGCAGGAAGACTTAAGCTTCTGCGAGCTGGATAACGCCGAGCGGATGCCCAAGTGTGTGGTGGTAGATCTCGACAACCTCAAGCCCATAACGCCCCTGGTGAATCCCTTTGAACAGGGTGATAGCCCGCTGTCCCTGCGCCGCAGCGTGATCTACGAGCTGCATGTGAAGGGCTTTAGTCAGCAAAACCCCGAGGTGGCGTCCGCCCACCGGGGGCGTTTCGCCGGCCTTGGCGATCCCGCCAGCCTACAGCACCTGAAAAGCCTTGGGGTCACCGCCGTCGAGCTTCTGCCCGTGCAGCAGTTTGTCACCGAGGCCTTCCTGCAGCAGAAGGGGCTGACTAACTACTGGGGCTACAACACTATAGGCTATTTCGCGCCCCATCAGGCCTACCTAAGTGAGTCTGAGGGTGATGGGGCGATAGAGGAGTTTCGCGACATGGTCAGCGCCCTGCACGGCGCCGGCATAGAGGTGATCCTGGATGTGGTATACAACCATAGCGCCGAGGGCAATCGTCTCGGGCCCACCTACAGCTTCAAAGGGATAGACAACCTTAGCTACTACCGTCTGCACCCCAGTGAGCCGCGCTACTACATCAATGACACAGGCTGCGGCAACACCCTCAACCTGTCCCATCCCAGGGTATTGCAGCTGGTGATGGACTCACTGCGTTACTGGGTCGAGGTGATGGGGGTCGACGGCTTCAGGTTCGATCTGGCCAGCACCTTAGGGCGTGAGGCTCACGGCTTCGATGTGGGTTCCGGCTTCTTCGATGCCATCAGCCAAGATCCTGTGCTCAGCCAGGTGCGTCTCATCGCCGAGCCCTGGGACATAGGACCAGGTGGTTATCAGCTGGGGCAGTTCCCCATCGGCTGGAGCGAGTGGAACGACAGGTATCGCGATACGGTGCGCCGTTTCTGGCGCGGCGATGCCGGTATGTTGCCCGAGTTCGCCACCCGTTTTCATGGCTCCAGCGATCTGTTCGAACACGCAGGGCGTAAACCCGCCGCCAGCATCAATTTTATCACCAGCCACGACGGCTTTACCCTGATGGATCTGGTGAGCTATCGCCACAAGCATAATCAGGCCAACGGCGAGCAGAATCGCGACGGCCACAATGAGAACTACAGCGACAACTATGGCCACGAGGGCCAGAGCGACGAGCTGGCCCTCACCGCACTGCGTGCCCGCCAGTGCCGCAACATGCTCACCACACTGTTTATGTCTCAGGGTGTGCCCATGCTGCTGGCTGGTGATGAGGTAGGTCATAGCCAGCTGGGCAACAACAACGCCTATTGCCAGGACAACCCCGCAAGCTGGCTCGATTGGCGCAAGGATATCGACAGCGACGAGCTGCTGAGTTTCACCGCTAACCTCGTCAAGCTGCGTCGCCGTTTCCCCATGCTGTGCCACAGAGACTATATCCACGAGAGTGCCAACCATACCTCGCCTGGACTGGACTGGTTCTGTAGGCAGGGCGAGCCCATGACCAAGGCCCACTGGGGCGAGGCGCAGACCCGCACCCTGAGCCTGGTGATCAGCGGCGAGTTGGAGGCCCAGGCCGGTTGCCGTCAGGCGCTGTTGCTGATGTTTAACGCCGACAATAGACCCCAACAGTTCACCCTCCCGAGCCTCGAGGGGATAGTGCAGTGGCAGTGTCTGCTCAGTACCCAGGACAGTCCCCAGTATGGCGAGTCCGCCAGCTATCAGGCCCTGCTACAGGGCGCCAGCCTGGTGCTGCAGGACCGTAGCCTGATGATCTATTACGCCCAATTTACCTCAGCGCAAGAAGAGCCCTCTGCAGGTGAAAAGCCTTCAGCCAAAGGAGAGTCTAGATGAGTTCGACAGCTAAGCCGGTGAAGTCCACTAAAACGAGTAAGACTAGCAGCAAGCCTGTGGTAAAGGTCGAAGCCAAGGCCGACAGCCTTATCTGCGATCCCTGTGAGACCCTGGGGGCCTGTTTCGAGCGTCATATCGACAAGAGCCTGACCCCCAAGGAGCGTGACGAGCAGGCGCTATTTTACGCCTTCGCCATGAGCGTGAAAGATCAGATGCTGCCCAAGTGGCGCGCCACCCGCCAGCTGGATCGCGACACGGGCAACAAGAAGGTCGCCTATCTGTCGCTGGAGTTCCTCATGGGGCGGGCCCTTGGCAATGCGCTGCTGAATCTGGATATGAACGACGAGAGTGCCCAAGTATTGAAAGATTATGCGGTGGCGCTTGAGACCCTGGAGGCCCAGGAGCATGACGCCGGGCTGGGCAACGGCGGCCTGGGACGCCTGGCGGCTTGCTTCCTCGACAGCTGCGCCAGCCTGGATCTCAATGTCACCGGCTACGGCATAAGGTATGAGTACGGCATGTTCGCCCAGAAGCTGTGCGACGGCTATCAGGTGGAGCGCCCCGACCGCTGGCTCAGGGATGGCAACCCCTGGGAGGTGAGGGTGCCAAGCCATAACGTGACTGTGCCTTTCTTCGGTCATACCGAGTCCTATATCGACCGAGACGGTAAGCGCCAATACACCTGGGTGGAGACTCAGGATGTGCTGGCGGTGGCCTATGACATCCCTGTGCCCGGCTATCGGAACGAGCGGATAAACACCCTCAGACTGTGGAAGTCTGAGGCCACCGACGATTTCGATCTCGAGGAGTTTAACCAGGGGGATTACACGGAGGCAGTGGCCCGTAAGAACCTGGCGGAGCAGATCACCATGGTGCTCTATCCCAACGATGCCAGCGAGAACGGTAAGGAGTTAAGGCTGCGCCAGCAATACTTTCTTTCTTCTGCCAGCCTGCAGGATCTGCTCAATACCTGGGTGAGCCAGCGCGGCCTCAACTTTAGGGATTTTGCCCGCCAGCATGTGATGCAGCTTAACGACACTCACCCCAGCGTGGCGATCCCCGAGTTGATGCGCCTCTTGATGGACAAGTATGGTCTGTCCTGGGATCAAGCCTGGGATATCACCAGCCAGACAATGGCCTACACCAACCACACCTTGCTGCCCGAGGCGCTGGAGCGCTGGCCGGTGCGCATGTTTGCTCATATGCTGCCCAGGTTGCTGGATATCATCTATGAGATCAACGCCCGCTACCTGGACATGGTGGCTCACCATTGGCCGGGGGATGGCGACAAGCTGCGAGCCATGTCGATCATCGAAGAGGGCGATGAGCCCCATATCCGCATGGCTTACCTGGCGATCGTCGCCAGCTTCTCGGTCAACGGCGTCGCCGGGCTGCATACTCAGTTGCTGACCTCTGGCCTGTTTAAGGACTTCTATGCCCTCTGGCCCGAGAAGTTCAACAACAAGACCAACGGTGTGACGCCGAGACGCTGGCTGGCCCAGAGTAACCCCGCGCTGGCCGAGCTGCTGGGCAAGCGATTGGGTGAAGGCTGGGTGAAAGATCTTAGCCGTCTCAGCGCCCTCAACGCCTTCACCGATGACGAGGGGCTGCTAAAGGCCTGGCAGGAGGTCAAACATGGCAACAAGCAACAGCTGGCAAAGCTGGTGGAGCAGGAGTGCGATGTTCGCTTCGATCCTAAGATGATGTTCGATGTGCAGGTGAAACGCATTCACGAATATAAGCGTCAGCTGCTCAATATCCTGCATGTGATCCACCTGTATCACCAGATCCAGCAGGGCAAACTCACGGATATCACCCCAAGGTGCGTGCTGATCGGCGGCAAGGCGGCCCCTGGCTATGCCATGGCCAAGCTGTTGATTAAGCTCGCTAACAATGTGGCCCACATGGTCAACTCGGATCCTCTGGTGACGCCATATCTGCGTTTCGCCTTCTACCCCAACTACAACGTCAGCGCTATGGAACGTATCTGCCCGGCGACGGATCTCTCCGAGCAGATCTCTACCGCCGGCAAAGAGGCCTCGGGCACGGGCAACATGAAGTTTATGATGAACGGCGCCCTCACCATAGGCACCCTGGATGGCGCCAACATCGAGATGCTCGAAGAGGTGGGCGAGGATAACTTCTTCCTCTTCGGCCTGAGGGCCGACGAGGTGGAGGCCCTAAGGCCCCACTACGATCCCCAGCACTTTATCGCCAAGTCCCAGGCGCTGACCGAGGTGATGAGCCTGCTGGAGAGCGGCCACTTTAACCTGCTGGAACCGGGGATCTTCGACCCCATCATCAACAGCATACGTTGTCCTCGGGACCCCTGGATGACCGCCGCCGATTTCGAGTCTTACCGACTCGCCCAGGTGCAGGCGGCCAAGGCCTACCGGGATCCCCACCATTGGACACAGATGAGCATACGCAATACCGCCGCCAGTGGTCGCTTCTCCAGCGATGTCACCATTGGTCAATATCGAGACGAGATCTGGGGGATAGCCTAATGACGTTAATCGAGCTAAGTCGGGTCGCCGCGGCGCCCAAGCAACTGGTGTGTTTTTTATCTCAAGGAGTGAGTACCTATGCCTAACATGAATCCTAGCCCACGTTATATCAGTAATTTAACCCGAGAAACCTATGCATTAATCTTGGCCGGGGGGCGAGGTTCACGTCTGCATGAATTGACCGATTGGCGCGCCAAGCCATCGCTCTATTTCGGGGGCAAGTTCCGCATCATAGACTTCCCGCTGTCGAACTGCATCAACTCGGGCATTCGCCGCATCGGCGTGGTGACTCAGTACAAGTCGCACTCGCTGATCCGCCACGTGATGCGTGGCTGGGGCCACTTCAAGAAGGAGCTGGGGGAGTCGGTGGAGATCCTGCCCGCCTCTCAGCGTTATTCCGAGAGCTGGTACAAGGGCACGGCCGATGCGGTATTTCAGAATATCGACATCATACGCCACGAGCTGCCCAAGTATGTGATGATCCTCTCTGGCGATCACGTCTACCGCATGGACTATGCGGGCCTGCTGGCCGCCCATGCCGAGTCTGGCGCCGACATGACGGTCTCCTGCCTCGAGGTGCCGGTGGCCGAGGCCGCGGGCGCCTTTGGGGTGGTCGAGGTGGACGAGCGCAACAAGATCTTGGGTTTCGAAGAGAAGCCTGAGCTGCCCAAGCATCTGCCGGAAAATCCCGAGATGTGCCTGGCCTCCATGGGTAACTATGTGTTTAACACTGAGTTCCTGTTCGAACAGCTCAAGAAAGATGCCATGAACGAGAACTCGGATCGCGACTTTGGCAAGGATATCATCCCGTCGATCATCGAGGGGCACGAGGTCTACGCCCACCCGTTCAGAAGTGGCTTCACCGATGAGGAGGCCTACTGGCGCGACGTGGGCACCCTGGACTCCTTCTGGCAGGCTAACATGGAGCTGCTGTCGCCCACGCCGGCGCTGAATCTCTATGATGCCAAGTGGCCCATCTGGACCTTCCAGGAGCAGCTGCCGCCGGCCAAGTTTGTCTTCGATGACGACGAGCGCCGCGGCATGGCGGTGGACTCCATCGTCTCCGGTGGCTGTATCATCTCTGGCTCCACCGTGAGACGCAGCGTGCTGTTTAACGAGGTGCAGGTCTGCTCCTACTCCACGGTGGAAAACTCTGTGGTACTGCCCGATGTGGTGGTGCTGCGTCACTGCCAGATTAAGAATGCCATCTTAGACAGAGGCTGCATCATCCCCGAGGGTACGGTAATTGGCCACGACCATGATCACGACAGGGCACGGGGCTTTAGGGTCTCGGAAGGTGGGATCACCCTGGTGACTCGTGACATGTTGGGGTTACCGGTGGGTTATGAGTAAGACGCAGAAGGAGAGCGCCATGAAGCGCGTGTTGATGGTCGCCGCCGAGAACGGCGCGCTCAAGGGCGCCAAGGTGGGCGGCATGGCCGATGTGATCCGTGACCTGCCGGGCGCCCTCTATCCGCTGGGCGTATGCAGCGATGTGATCATGCCAAGCTATGGTTTTCTGCATCGTCAGCAGGGGGCCGAGCCCCTGGGCGAACTGGTGGTCGACTTCTATGGCCAGCCCCACTGGTTGACCCTCTACCGCGCATCGCATCCCAGTCTGCCTGAGGTAAACCTCTTCTTGTTGGATCACCCGCTGTTCGATCAGGACGGTAAGATCTACACCCCGGGGGCGAGCGATCGCCCTTTCGCCGAGGATGCCAACAAGTTCGCCCTGTTCTGCCTCGGTGTCGCCAAGGCGGTGTTGTCCGGCTTGATGCCAAGGCCGACTCATCTGCATCTGCATGACTGGCATTGCGGCGTGCTGGCGCTGCTGCGCGCCTTTGCCCCCGAGTATGCTGCGCTGCAGGCGATCCCCTGCGTGTTGTCTATCCACAATCTGGCGATTCAGGGGGCGCGGCCCTTAACTCAGGAGCACTCCTCACTGCAGGCCTGGCTGCCGAGTCTGTTTGCCTCGCTTGGCAGTGACGCGCTCAATCAGGTGATCGACCCCAGGTATCCCCAATGTTTTAATCCACTGCGCGCCGCCATAGTGCTGAGCGATCGCGTGCATCTGGTGTCCCCCAGCTATGCCCAGGAGGTGCTGCGTTCCTCATCGCCTGAAAAGGGGTTTATTGGCGGCGAAGGGCTGGAGGTGGACCTTCAGCAGAAGCAGCAAGCGGGCGCGCTGCATGGCATCTTAAACGGCTGCGAGTATCCGAGTAAGTTGAAACGTTCGGGTCAGCTCAGCAAACGTCAGGCGCTGCTCAGGGGCAACACCGACAAGCTGTTGCCGCTCATCGATAGCGCCGAGCGGGCGATACAAGGTTGGCTATGTCAGACGCCTTGGGTGCGCAGCGTCGATCAGCAGGCGCTGATGACCCTTGCCCGGCTGAGGCGTCAGTCGGAGTTTCAGGATGCCCCCAGGCTGCTATTGACCTCTGTGGGACGATTGACGGATCAGAAGATGGCGATCCTCTGCTATCGCGACGAGCAGGGCGTCAGCACCTTGGAGCATCTGCTTAAGACATTGGCTGAGCATGCGCCTAATGGCCTGATGGCTATCTTGGGTAGCGGCGATCAGGCGATAGAGGCGCAGCTTGCACAGCTTGCTGGCAGGTATCAGAACCTGCTGTTTATCAATGGCTTCGACTTGCCACTGTCAGACAGCCTGTACGAGTGCGGTAACCTGTTTATCATGCCCAGCTCCTTCGAGCCCTGCGGCATCAGCCAGATGCTGGCGATGCGGGCCGGTCAGCCCTGCCTGGTGCATGGCGTTGGAGGCCTGAAAGATACGGTAAGCCATGGGGAAGACGGGGTTGTCTTCTATGGCGATAGCCTGGCGGAGCAGGCGGCCGCCTTGCTACAGACCCTAGCGCAGACCCTGCCACTCATAGGTAAGGAGGAGTGGCAGCAGGTTTGTGATAATGCCAGTCAGAAGCGATTTAGCTGGGAGGCTTCGGCGAAGGCCTATTGCCAGCGGCTCTACAAGCTGTCAGCGCATTAGAGCATTAGCGCAGCAGCTCGCCTTCGATGGGGTGAAACTCTGTGGCGGCGTCCATCAACGCCTTGGCGGTGAGCTCAGGTACGCCGTAAACCTGGGTTTCTACGGTATGCTTGCTTGCGATATGCTCGAGCAGCATGGCGAAGTCACCATCCCCAGAGAGTAAGATGACTGCGTCCACCTCGGCGGCCAGCTCCATGATATCTATGGTGATCCCAACGTCCCAGTCTCCCTTGGCGCTACCGTCGCTGCGCTGAATAAAGGGCTTTAGCTTGACCTCGAAGCCGATATGCTTGAGGGCATCCTGAAACTTGATCTGACCGTCATCGCCCCGGTCGATAGCATAGGCAAGCGCCTTCACTATCTCTCCCTGCTCATTGAGCCTCTGCCACAGCGCGTGATAGTTAAACTGACGACCATAGGCCTGGCGGCAGGTGTAATAGATGTTCTGGACATCGACAAAGAGGGCGATTCGTTTCACGCAGATACTTCGAGTTGCTGAGTCATGAGATGACCATAACCTAGCGGCACTAAGAGGGGAAGGGGAAAGAGGAGAAGAGGCTGAGACAAACGGCTTTGTTAACACCTCGTTGCTTTTGTTGGGGCGCGATGTTTAGAATAGGCCTGCAAACCAAGATCACAGTCGCAGTCACTTAAATAATAACGATAACAACAGGAGTATGACTTGAGTCGAGAAGCGCGCTATTTAGAAGAAGCCAGAGCCTTTTATCAGAGTGGAAAATTTTCCTCTGCCGGCATCTATGCCCGTAAGGTGATTCGCAGAGAACCCAGTAATGGTGAGGCGCAGGCGCTATTGGGTCACCTCGCTTTTCGCAGTGGTGAGCATCAAGAAGCCTTGAGCTGCTACCTAAAGGCCCAAGCGGCTGGATTTCAAGATAAAGAACTGCGCCTAAATATGGTGACCCTACATGAGCGCCGCGAGGCCTTCTTCGATGCAGTCAACTTACTCAGGGAGCTGGTTGAAGAGACGTCGCAAGATTTAAGCCTGCAGCTTCGCCTGGGCATAAACGCCAGCCGCACCGGCGATATGGCGACGGCCGAGTCGGCGCTACTTGCTGCATTAGCGGGTGATGAACAGGCGGCGCAGGCAAGCCTGAATCTGGGGCATGTCTACAAGGCCAAGGGGGATACAGATAAAGCCGCAGCCTTCTACCATGATTACATTCGTCTGGCGCCCAGTCAGCAGGCGACCGCCTACTGGAGCCTGGCGGATCTGAAAAACTATCGATTCACCGAGCAAGATGAAGCCGCCCTTAAGGCCAATATCGCCTCTGAGGAGTTCTCTCAGGCGAGCCAGTCTCTGCTTCATTTTGCCCTGAATCGTGTCTATGAGCAGCGCAAACAGGGCGAGTTAGCATTCGATGCGGTGCGTATGGCCAACCAGCTAATGCGGCCACTACGTCCCTTTAAGAGAGAGGCTTTTACCCGCTTGGTCGATAGCCTCAAGTCGGCTGAGGTGAAGCCGCGCGCCGAAGAGACTAGCGGGCATTGGACACCTATCTTTATCGTCGGCATGCCGCGCTCAGGCACCACACTGTGTGAGCAGATCCTGGCAAGCCACAGTCAGGTTGCGGCAACCGATGAGCTGCCCTTCATGGAGCGTCTGGCGCTGAGCCTGGAGATGAAGGGAGGCTATGGCGCCATGTTACCTCAGCTGTCCAGCGAGCAGATAGCTCAGATGCGTCAGCAGTATATCGAGCAGGTGAACCAGTATCTTAAGGCCCAGGGTGAAGCGTCGCCAAGCCTAGTGCCAAGCTTAGTGATTGACAAGAACCCCAATAACTTCATCCATATCGGGCTTATCAAGACGCTGTTTCCCGAGGCCAAGATAATCAACGTGATCCGCGATGCCAGAGACAACGCCATGGGGGTCTATAAGCAGCATTTTAGCCATGGTCACGACTACTCTTACCATCTGGATGATATCTGCCACTACTGGCAGCTATACCTGGAATTGATGAGTCACTGGCAAGCGGCCTATGGTGATAGCCTATATCATCTTTGTTTCGAAGAGCTGGTGAAGGCGCCGGACGAGGAGATCCCCGCCATGCTGGACTATGTCGGCCTGGCATTCGAGCCTGGCTGTCTTAAGTTTTATGAGTCAAAGCGCAGCGTGCTGACCCCCAGTGCCAGCCAGGTGAGAAGACCGATGAACCCTAAGGCGATAGGCCAGAGTGAAGCCTATGCGGCCTTTATTCCCAATGCCTATCGCACCTTGAGCGAGATTGCCGACAAGGCCCATAAGACCTTCTTGAGTTGATGGGGTGTTAGCCAAGCTTGTTGACCTAAAAGGTGACTATATAAATGGTGATTAGGTAAAAGGGCGACACAAGTGTGTCGCCCTTTTCTTTGTCTGAAGCAGATTGCTGACTGTAATTGGCCTCAGCTTTTGGCCCTAGCTGTTGAAGATAGTATTGGCCATAGTGTTAGTTAAGCTGGCCGTGACACTGCTTATACTTTTTGCCTGAGCCGCAGGGGCAAGGGCTGTTACGAGTCAGTCCTGCACCTGGCTGTGAACCTGTTTTTGCTTCGCCCGATGGTTCTGGTTCCGCCTCGCTCACTGTTGTGGCAACGGCGCTTGGCGGTATCGACGCCCTTTGCGTAGTCTTTTGCGTAGCCCCTTGCGGCGCGGCATTGTTTACCTGGGCCAATTCCGGGCTCATGGCCGGGCCCATGATCAGGTGAACCAGCACCTTCATCGCCGATGTCTGGCTGTCTACCATTACCTGATTCTCCAGCGGGGCAGCCTGTGCCAGCGTCTGTTGTCTCAGCCTATGGTAGGCGTCCCAACCTGTCTTATCGTCTCCAAACTGTGACCAGATAGCCTGCCAGTCCAGTGCAAAGTCATTGAGTAATTTGATAAAGCGCTCACTTGCCTGGGGGGCGTTATCCGGTGCGGCTTGGATCTGCGAGCCTAGCTCTTGAGTCAGCAGACGCACCTCGCTGGGGGGCATCACCAGAGGAAAGTTTACCTTCTCTGTGATGATCTCTGGCTGACTACCTGGGATGAAACTCAGGTGCTTGGACTTAAAGCTTGGGTCATCTAACTGGCCGTAGGGCAGCGAGGCTTCGTCGATCATCTGCCAGAAACGACTCGAGCCCATGGTGTCGATAACCAGATGAACCCGCATCTTGTCACTCTTGTTCACCACCTTGTGGTATTTCCAGGAGTCGAAGATCCAGCATTCTCCCTCGCCCATGTGTACCTGCTTATCGTCGCAGTGAAACTGCACCGCGTCGTCTGTGACGATGGGGATATGGATACGCACCCGGTTGTGCCAATGGTAGTTGATGTCGCTGTGCAAAGGCACCTCGCAGCCGGGGGCCAGACGCATCAAACGAGAGCGGCCAATTACCTCACCGAAGGAGGCGATAACCTGCTGAAGATAGGGGCTCTGCAGCAGTGCCGGAGTGGGACTCATGGGGCCCTTAAACTCGTTGTTAAAGCTGCCGCCGACCGAGATGAGGGCGATGGCCGAATTGCCTTTAAAGCTTTCATGATGGGCGCGCCAGTCTTCCTCGGTGAAGGCCGACAGCTCCTGTTGCAGGCGCTCGACATCAAAGCTTAGGGGCAGACGGTAGAACTCTTTTGCTAACTTCATAATCTCTCTTTTATCCCTATTGCAGTTTGCCGTGACAGGCCTTGTATCTCAGCCCAGAGCCACAGGGGCAAGGGGCATTGCGGGCGGTATTGGGGTAGCTAGTGCTGGAAGCGCCTGGATTAGAAGCGCCCGGATTTGAAAAGCCTGAATTGGAAAAGCGTGTGCTCGCCCCGTGAGCCGCGCGCTCGCCTGGTGTCCCCTGCTTCGCTGTTGACTCCAACGACGGTGTGGTATCGGGCTCAGTATCTGCCGCACTCAGAGGTGGCGAGGGTAATTCTGTGGCAAAGGGGGAGAGGCCTCTAGCTATCAGCCTCTGATTTATTTTGTCGAGACAGGCTTGTGTTTGGGGCCAGATGGCGTTTATGGCCGCATAGTTGGCCAGCCATTTATCGGCCTTAGGAGCCGAGACAGTGTAGCGGGAGTGAGGCAGTTTGCCATCGCATCGCTCTGCCAGCGAGGCATCCAGAGGGAGCTGGCAGAAGTCGACTATCTTCTGGGTGGTTCCCTTAGGATCGGCAACCAAGTCATGATAGCTCACCAGGTGCCAGCGATCCTGGGGCAGTTTATCCAGTGAGGCCATGATATGGTCATTTGCCTGACACCATTGAAAACAGGCGACCTGCTCTAGGGGTTTTCCTCTTAATGCCTGCCAGCCTGGCGGCAACAAGAGTGACCAGTCGCCGCCCCAGCCGGGTAGCCCCGGGTAGGTGCGAAAACGGCCGCTGCGCCAGGCCTGCATTATGCTGGCAATATTTTCCTTGGGATCCCTGACCAGATAGATGAAGTGCGCATCGGGAAAAAGTTTATTGAGAAAATCGATACGCAGGCTGTTCTTGGGGGTCTTCTCCAGAAAGCGGATCGGCCCGAGTTTGTCTTGATAGGGCGCTCCTTGGTGGTCTCGTAGCGCCGCTTCAAAGTCAGCCTTGAGCTGCTGGTCGATGTCGGCACCCCAGTCGCTAATGTCCAGTGCGTTGGAGGCAAAACCCTTGGCGGTGATATTGAGCTGTCTATGTTTCTCTATGACGGCATGGCTCTCACCGCCTATGGTCCAGAGAGATTCGCTATGGCTTAAGAGTTCAAATAATAGGGTGCTGCCGGATCGCGGCGCCGAGATGATAATAATGGGTCTATCGAAACAGGATTGATGCAACAGCGCCACCTTCTGTAGGGTGTTTGGATATTGTTATGGTGGCTTTACTTTAATGTTATTGCAGAAAAACTCAAGTGGACGATTCTTCCTGGTAGTGCATCAAAACGAGCTGTTTGCCTTGAGTCTGGTAGCGCCTTTGCAGCTGCAGCAGCTCGCTGGGAGGGTTATTGGGTAACATGAAGCCCAGGCCGTGGTAGAAAGCAGTGAGTTCGGCTTCGCAAAACAGGAAACTGGGCGCCGCGCCAAGTGTCGGTGCCAACGCCTGCATCAGGCTTGTACCCAGGCCTTGTCCCCTTAAATGTGGATGAACTAACAGGCCTGTCAGCAGGTGATAGGGACCTATTGGGCGAATGCGCGCCGCGGCGGCTATCTGTCTGTCTTCTAAAAGTAGGCTCTTTCGCTCTTGCCTTGTTTGATGCTCTATCGTCTGCGTTTTACTTGCCTGTTCGGTCAGCTCACCGAAGTAGACGACGCAGAGGGCTTCTTTCTTGGCGATCCTGGCGTGAGGCATGAACGCCTTGTAGAAGGTAAATGCCTGTGCACGGCTGTCGTTATCTAGCCAGTCGAGTTTCATGCTTGCTTGTCTTTTCCCAATTTACGCTGCTTGTGATTCATCAGCCGAAAGTTAGCGTGCTCGCTATCTGTCATGCTTGGCCGACATACCTGTTTGCACTCTTGTTAATCAATGAGTATGACGCTTTGCGCAGCTTTACATTGCTTTACCCTCTAAGCCACGGCGCCATTTTACAATAGGGGCACTCGAAAAGCCCATGGATAAGATACCGTCCCAATGGATAAGAAATACCTGTTTATTCCTCTTGGCCTGCTAGTCCTGGCCGTGCTGTTCACCTTTGCCCTCGCCGACAAGCAGGCTGAGGAGCAGTCGTCACAAGCGACTAATACCAAAGCGACTAATACCACAGCAGCAAGCACCAAAGGCGCTAATGCCACAGCAGTTAATGCCAGGGCCGTTAATACCAGCGCCCTTAATACCAGAGCCCTTAATATCAGAGCCGTGCCTATCGCCAGTGCCAGGGTAGAGGCCCACCAGGTGGCGCAGCACCTGTCGTTAGTGGGTAAGCTGGCCGCTAATCACTCGGTACAGATCGCCGCCGAGGTGGCGGGTAAGGTGCAGGCGATCAATTTAAGTGATAATCAGGCCGTGGAACAGGGACAGGTATTGGTGCGTCTCGAAGATGCCAAGGCCAAGGCAAACCTGGCCGAGGCCAAGGCCTATCTCAATGACGAGCGGCGCAAGTTAGGCGAATACCAGCGACTCATAGGTAAGCACGCCATCACCCAGACCGAGATAGATGCCCAGTTGGCCAGTGTCGATATCGCCAAGGCCAGGCTAGAGGCTGCACAGGCGGATTTGGATTATCACACGCTTAAGGCGCCCTTCGATGGCGTCGTGGGGCTGGTGGACTTTAGTCTGGGCAAGCTGGTGAGTGTCGGCAGTGAGTTGGTAAGCCTGGACGATCTCTCCAGCATGCGCCTGGATCTGCAGATCCCCGAGCGTTATCTGTCGCAGATCTATATGGGTATGCCTGTGGTGGCCCGCAGCAGTGCCTGGCCTGGCGCCGAGTTTCATGGTCAGGTGGTGGCCATGGCCCCAAGGATCAATCCAGAGACCCTCAATCTCAAGGTGAGGGTGAATTTCGATAACCCGGATCATCGGCTAAGGCCCGGCATGTTGATCTCGGTGCGGCTCAATTTTGACCCCGTGACCCAGGCCGTGGTACCGGTTCAGGCATTGGAGTATTCCGGCACCAAACGTTTCGTCTATGTGGTGGGTAGCGACAATATCGCCCACCGCACTCGGGTGACCCTGGGGGCGCGTATCGACGATCAGGTGCTGATCGATGATGGCTTATCCCTGGGGGACACCATAGTGGTCAAGGGACTGGTGAACATGCGTGATGGCATCAAGGTCGAGGATGTCGAGGCCAGCCAGCTGGCCGACAGCTCGGGCGAGGGACGGCTATCAGAGGCCCAGACGGGCGAAGCTGAACTCACGCGAGGACAGAGCTAATGTTGCTGTCGGATCTGTCGGTAAAACGTCCTGTGGTGGCGATCGTCCTAAGCCTGTTGCTGTGTGTGTTTGGTCTGGTGAGTTTTTCCAAGCTGGCGGTGCGTGAGATGCCGGACGTGGAGAGCCCTGTGGTCACTGTGATGACAACCTACAGCGGCGCCTCGGCCAGCATCATGGAGAGTCAAATTACCACTGTGCTCGAGGATGAGCTGACGGGAATAAGCGGCATAGATGAGATCACCTCAGTGACCCGCAACGGCATGTCGCGCATCACCATCAGCTTCGATCTCGACTGGAACCTGACCGAGGGGGTGAGCGATGTTCGCGATGCCGTGGCCAGGGCACAGCGCCGCCTGCCCGACGAGGCGGACGAGCCGATCGTCTCTAAAGACAATGGTTCGGGCGAGCCCTCTGTCTACATTAACCTTAGCTCCAGCACCATGGACAGGACTCAGCTGACCGATTATGCCCAGCGGGTGTTGGAAGACAGGTTTAGCCTGATAACCGGGGTCAGCTCGGTCAATATCTCCGGCGGCCTCTACAAGGTGATGTATGTGCAGCTGGATCCCAAGTTGATGGCCGGGCGTGGGGTAACCACCACAGATATTACCGATGCGCTGCGCAGCGAGAATGTGGAGAGCCCGGGCGGTGAGGTGCGCAACGACACGACTGTGATGACGGTGCGCACCGCCAGACTCTACCTGCACCCTGAAGACTTCGATTACCTGGTGGTGCGAACCGCCAGCGACGGCAGCCCCATCTATCTTAAGGATGTGGCGCGGGTGTTTATCGGCGCCGAGAATGAAAACTCCACCTTCAAGAGTGACGGCGTGCCTAACCTCAGCCTGGGGATCGTGGCACAGTCCGATGCTAACCCGCTACAGGTGGCGCAGCGGGTGCATCAGGAGGTGGACAAGTTGCAGAAGTTTCTGCCCGAGGGGACACAGCTGTCGGTGGACTATGATTCGACCGTGTTTATCGACCAGTCGATCGGCGAGGTGTACAATACCCTCTATATCACCGGCGCCCTTGTGGTGCTGGTGCTCTACCTGTTTATTGGTCAGGCGAGGGCGACGCTGATCCCGGCGGTGACAGTGCCGGTTTCCTTGATCTCGGCCTTCATCGCCGCCAACTACCTCGGCTACTCCATCAACCTGCTCACCCTGATGGCGCTCATCCTGGCCATCGGTCTGGTGGTGGATGATGCCATCGTGGTCGTTGAGAACATCTTTCACCATATCGAGCGGGGGGAACCTGCGATTCTGGCGGCCTATAAGGGGGCCAGAGAGGTGGGGTTTGCCGTGGTGGCGACCACCGCCGTGTTGGTGATGGTGTTTCTGCCAATCTCATTCATGGACGGCATGGTGGGACGTCTCTTTACCGAGTTTGCCGTGATGCTCGCCATGGCGGTGATCTTCTCATCGGTGATCGCGCTCACCCTGACCCCAGTGCTCGGTAGCAAGTTACTCAAGCGTAAGCATGAGCCTAATGCCCTTAACCGTCTGATGGACGCAGGATTCTCAAGGCTGGAGGCCGTCTATCGCCGCTGCCTGGCCTGGGCGGTGCGTTATCGCCTGGGGGCGCCTGTGGTGATCATCGCCTGTGTTTTTGGCAGTGGTCTATTGATGAAGCAGGTACCGGCGCAGCTGGCCCCTCAGGAAGACAGGGGGGTGATCTTCGCCTTCGTGAAGGGCGCCGAGGGCACCAGCTATAACCGGATGACGGCTAACATGGATATCGTCGAGCAGCGACTGATGCCACTGCTGAGCCAGGGAGTGATCAAATCCTTCAGCGTTCAGGCGCCGGCATTCGGCGGACGCGCCGGCGATCAAACCGGCTTTGTGATCATGCAGCTAGAGGATTGGCAGGCCCGTGATATCAACGCGCAACAGGCATTGGGCATAGTGGCTAAGGCGCTTAAGGGGATCCCGGATGTGATGGTGCGGCCCATGCTACCCGGCTTTAGGGGGCAGTCTAGTGAGCCGGTGCAATTTGTGTTGGGGGGCAGCGACTATGATGAGCTGTTTAAGTGGGCCAGCGAGCTTAAGGCGATTGCCGATGCTTCGCCCATGGTGACCGGCGCCGACCTTGACTATGCCGAAACCACGCCTGAGCTGGTGGTGAGTGTGGACAGGCAGCGCGCCGCTGAGCTGGGGATCAGCGGCGCCCAGGTCTCTCAGACGCTGGAGGTGATGCTTGGGGGTCGCAGCGAGACTAGTTTCATTGAGCGTGGCGAAGAGTACGACGTGTATCTGAGGGGAAAGGAGGAGAGCTTCAACAGCATGGCGGATCTGAGTCAGATCTATATGCGCGCCGCTAACGGCGAACTGATCACCTTAGATGCCATTACCCGTATCGAGGAGGTGGCCTCGGCGCACAAGCTGAGTCATACCAATAAGCAGAAGTCGATCACCCTCAAGGCCAATCTTGGAGAGGGCTACACCTTAGGTGAGGCGCTGGATTTTCTCGATGCCAAGGCGATTGAGATCTTGCCCGGCGATATCAGTATCGGCTACACGGGTGAGTCCAAGGATTTTAAGGAAAACCAGAGTAGCGTCATGCTGGTCTTTGCCCTGGCGTTGCTGGTGGCCTACCTGGTGCTGGCGGCGCAATTCGAGAGTTTTATCAACCCTCTGGTGGTGATGTTGACTGTACCCATGGGGATCTTCGGTGGCTTCATGGGTCTCTATCTGATGGGCGTCGGGCTCAACATCTACAGCCAGATAGGGATGATCATGTTGATCGGCATGGTGACCAAGAATGGCATCCTGATCGTCGAATTTGCCAACCAGCTCAGGGATAGGGGGGCCTCACTGGAGTGTGCGATATTAGACGCCTCGGCGCGCCGCCTGCGCCCGATCCTGATGACGGCCTTTACTACCTTGGTGGGGGCCGTGCCCCTGATTTTATCGAGCGGCGCCGGTTCCGAGAGCCGAATCGCCGTGGGCACTGTGGTGTTCTTCGGCATGGCATTTGCGACCCTGGTGACCCTACTGGTGATCCCCGCCATGTATCGGTTGATCTCCGGTCGTACCCGATCGCCCGGCTTTGTAGCCGAACAGTTAGAGCATGCTATCGCCAAACAGCAGGCGACAGGCGCCTAAATCATCCGCCAGCCTTGTCCGTGAAGACGAGGCTGGCGCGGCTGATGGGGTGGCGGGTCAAACCGTGGCTAAACGGAGGTTAGATATTACTAACTTCCCCTAAATTCAGATAATAAGTGCACCACTCTACAATCAATTGGGCATCTCTTATTCAGCAGCGTCGATTGAACGCTATACAGGTTTAAAAGAGAGTTGCTTAAGAGGAGGGTAAATCTTTGCCAATAGCATCGAATGATGACCTATTTAGGTCATATAGGTTTTATTAGATTTATTTCATATTTTGCGATGAGTAAATATTGTCATTAAGTTGAAAAATTTGCATCTTAAATAAAAGGTGAATATTTTTTGCGCCATATAGACTAAATATTCACTCAACGAGCCTGGATGACGCGGGTGTCATTTATACGACGCTCATCTTCATCTGGTTTGGCGCAGATAACTTGTTAGGTTAACGCCAGTATTTTTGTGAAAAATTCCTTTTATTCAATGTATTAGTTATTAGTTGATTTTTTACTTTAGTCTGGTGCCGTGTTTTTATTAAACTGGTCATTCCAGTGTCAATAAAATAGCATTTCTGTTATCCGAGTCTCTTATTCATTCGAAATTCGACGATCCTCCTGTTTGCATGATTCAATTTGGTTAAAAATGTTGCATTTTGTATCAATGGGGTGTTAAATCCGCTTTCTGTCGCACTTTTGTCTCATCCTAACTGGCTGAATTCATGCTTACGGCTAGTGTTTTTCTGCCTGAAAGTCTGCATTTGGTTGATAGCCTCTAGCTATAGCGGATTTAGGTAATGAGCCATGGAAGTGGGATAAGGGGTCATTTAAAAAATTAAAAAGAATTTGAAGTAATAGGTTTAGTGAAATGGATATTTTGCGCGCTGGTCAGTCTGCTCTGGCAAATATCATCATGCTGCGAAAGGGAGAGCTTGTTAAACCCCTTGTCGCGCTGTTGACTGCCATCATGAGTCTTCTCTCGGCCTCTTCTTGGGCCGATGATACCGAGTTGTATGTCTATGAGGCGAGTGCCCGAACGGGCGCCAGGCCGCAGATCCTGATCATCTTCGATAACTCTGGCAGTATGAGTACCACAGTCTATGACGTGGATAAGCCTTATACGCCGGGCGCCGGTGGTGTTTCCCGTTACAATAACGGCAAGAAAGGGATGCTCTATTATGTGAAGGGCGATCAGGGTAAGAATAAGTTGCCCAATCCCGATGACCCTAACGAACGCCGCAAATTTTCGGGTGACATCAACAGCTGCGCGAGTTCCTGGGAATTTCTTAACGAGTATGGTGTATTTACCGGTTTCTTTCGCAAGTATACCTATAGTGGCGCCAACGGTGCCTGGCGTGAGTTTGGCGACAACAACGGCCTGAATGCCAAGGCGGTGGATTGTTACGAAGACATTCAAGAAGGCAATTATCTCAACGCCAAGGGACTCATGTCTGGCTTGCCTGTCGATAGTCAAGGCTCACCCATCACGCCCATCATGTATAACAATGTCACCAGTAGTTCGAGCGACAGCATTAAGAAGACGGCCAAGGAGCAGGCGCAGCTTACTGGCTTTGGTACCGGGCGGGTGCTCACCGTGTATACCGAGGATTACCTTCGCTGGCATCATAATGCAAATAAGAAACAAGAAGATAAGACTCGCTTAGCCTTAGCTAAAGATGCGATTAAGAACGTCGTCCTAACCACCCCTGGGGTGGACTTTGGCCTGGCGATCTTTAACATGAATGGTCCGGACGATACCCTGGATAATGGTCGTAACGGCGGCCGAATCATCAAGGCGATTCAGACCCTATCTCCAGGGCAAAAAAAGACTTTGCTTGAAGGGGTTAAAGATATTGAGTATGGCTGGAATACCCCCCTGTGTGAAACCCTCTACGAGGCCTACCGTTATTTTGCCGGCGCGCCTGTGCTCTTTGGCGATGATGACAAAAATTATACCTATAAATCATGGGGTCGATGGGTAACTTATAAAGCCAATAAAAATGACGGTTTAGATCAAGGTGCACTCAATAAGACAAATAAGAAGCTCTATCAATCGCCCTTTAAAAAGTGTCAGAACAACGCCTATATCGTCTTCATCACAGATGGTGAACCGACGCTGGACAGCGCCGCCGATAAAGCGGTAAATGATTTGACAGGCGGCGTCGACAAACACAGCACCAGCTACATGAGCGCGCTGTCGAGTTGGATGTATCGCAAAGACGTGAACCCTAACCTGGATGGGGAGCAACATGTGATCACCCACACCATTGGCTTCAGTGAGGGCGCGAAGAAGGCCGAAGATCTGCTCAAGAAGGTGGCGAGCAAAGGGGGCGGAAGCTATTTCGATGCCACCGACGCGACTAAGCTACAGGGCTCGATTCAACAGGCGGTGAACGAGGTATTGGCGAACAGTGCCAGCTTCACCTCTCCCTCTGTGGCCAGTAACAACTTTAACCGCACCCAGACCTTCAACTATGCCTATTACTCCATGTTCCTGCCCGACAGGGGGCCGCGCTGGACAGGCAATATCAAGAAGTTCAGAGTCGACTCTGAAGGCAAGGTATTAGATGCTGAGGGTAAGTTAGCCATAGGTGGTGACGGCAACATCAAGGACGATGCTTGTTCCTACTGGACGCCCAAGAACCTCTGTGGAGATGGTAACGATGTACGCAAGGGCGGCGTGCTGTCGGCCATGCAGGGTGCCGATAGCCGAACCCTGTATAGCAATCTGGGGGGCGGCATGGACAAGCTGAGCCTATCGGCGGCAGCCAGCAAGGCAGGCGGCAAGGAGAAGCTGGCCAATTTCATGGGGGTGGATAAGAGTCAGCTCGACGGACTCTTCGACTGGGCCAAGGGGCTGGATGTCGACAACGAGAAGAACCAGTCTAGCATTGCCAATCCCGCCAAGAATTGGCGTAGCGATATCATGGGCGATGCCCTGCACTCTAAACCTTTGGCATTGAACTTCGGCAGTAAGTCCAGCCCGGATATCCGTATCTTGGTGGGCACCAACCATGGCTTCATGCATATGTTCAAGGATGACACCACTGCCAATGAGGTGAGTGAGAGCTGGGCCTTCATGCCCTATGAACTGCTGCCTAATATCCAAACACTTAGAAACAATGTGCCTACGGGCGTGCACTCCGTCTACGGTATCGACGGCTCTCCCGTGGCCTATGTGAAAAATGGCGCCTCGGGTGTAGAAAAAGCCTGGCTCTACTTCGGCATGCGTCGTGGTGGTGACAGCTACTATGCCCTGGATATCAGTGATCCTGATTCACCAACCTTCAAGTGGCGTATCGATGCCAGCTCATCAGGCCTGAGTGAGATGGGGCAGTCTTGGTCGACGCCTGTGGTGACCACGATTCGCAGCGCCAGTGGCACCGACAAGCCTGTACTCATCTTCGGCGCCGGTTACTCGCCGGCAGGTAAAGATAGTAAGAATGTCGGCACCGCGGACAATAAGGGACGCGGCGTATTCATCATCGATGCCGACACCGGCAAACTCATCCATCAGTTTGGCGTTGGTGGCGGCACTGCATTGCCAGGGATACAGGACAGCATTCCCAGCAGTGTGGCGGTGATCGATGCCGACGGTGATGGCAATACCGACCGCATCTATGCCGTCGATACTGGCGGTAGTGTCTGGCGCATGGACATGCCTAGGGCGGATAAGGCCAGCTGGTCGGCCTTTAAGTTTGCCGACTTGGGTGGCAGGTCGTTAGCGCAGAATCGTCGTTTCTATTCCGGTCCTGTAGTGGCCCAGACCATGTTTAACAGTCAGTCTGTGGTGGACCATACGGTCAACGGCAAGACCACAAGGGTGACCACCAGTCAGAATGTGCCTTATGATGCCGTGGTGGTGGGTAGCGGCCACAGGGCGGCGCCGTCGGATACTTCCCGGGAGGATATATTCTTTGCCTTGCAAGACAGAAACGTGGTTAGCCAGACCTTTGGCGGTACGGGCAGGCCAAAGCCACCCGCGCCTTTGACCATTAGCGATCTTTACGAAACCTCTGAGTCAAAATCGAAAAATACGCCAGACAAGATTGCTATCAGCAAGAAACGTGGTTTGTATTATAAACTGCCTAAGAAAGGTGAGAAGAGTCTATCGCGAGCCGCCATCATCAACGGGGTGGTTTACTTTACCACGTTCGCGCCGGGTAGCGCGGCGTCTAATAACCAATGTCTCACTTCGGGTATGGGATTCTTGAGACAATTTGGCCTGCACTTTGGCGAGAGTACCTATAAGTCGACCGCACTCGAAGCGGGCAACTTGGTGCTAGACACGCCTCAGCTGGTGATCCCCGCCGACAACAAGGGAGGCCTGAATAAGGGGGGTGATGCCTATATGTATCTTATCGGCATAGGCAATGCCGCCGAGAAGATGGAGAAGGTTAACCCCGATAACGATTGCCCCGCCGGGGATAATCGCTGCGTCGGTGGTGGAATGCGCGCCAAAAAGCTCTACTACTATAGCGAGTAGTTGATGCCGTTGGTGAGTAAGGGATGCAGCTCGAGTAGGCGATGCTGTTCGACCAAGAGATGCCGAGGCGTGAGATGATAAAGAGAATGATTGAGAGAATTAGCGTGAATAAATTAACTTTGCTGGCGTTAGTTACTGGTTGTGTGATGGCCGGACCACTGAAGGCGGAGCCCCGTGAAGACTACAAGTGCTTCATCGACACCAATAAGGGGCAGGTGCTGGTGCGTTTCTCCTGGCAGCCCAGCAAGGCGTCAAAGTATAAGAAGCAGCTCCTTGGCAGTGAGTTGCCCGCCTTGCCCCACACAGACGGTAAACCCATGCTGGTGAAACGTGTCTATGAGTGTGTCAAAAAAGAGGATGCATTTAGCACCAGCCAGGGACGCATGCTAGAGCATAACTGGCCCATGGAAGGCTAAATGCTATCGAATCCTTATCAAGAGGCCGGGTGATCACCCGGCCTTTTTTATCCTATCGGGCCAACACCTGCTCCTTCGAAGTCTTGCCTTGTGTTTGCTTAGTGCGGCGCCTTGTTTGCGGTTTGCGCCGGGTCTGCCACATCAAATAACCGGAGAGGGCCATCAGGCTCGGAAAAAAGCCCACCACACACCAGATAATTTTGCTGATAAGCCCGCCGAAATGGCCGTAATGCAGTGGACGAAAGCTGTCGACGAATTGGTAAAGTACGTCGGCCTGAGTGGCATCCACGCTGGCGGTGAGGCGACCCGCTTTATCATCGAAACTGACGATAGAACCATAGTCGCTGCGAAGCGCTCCGCTGTCTCTTGCGGCGCCAAAAAGGTGGATGCCGGGATAACTCTTGTCGGGAAAGCGTACATAATGGGCCTCGAAGCCCGGGATAACTTGATTTGCCTGAGTCAATAGCGCATCGAAATCCAGCTGCTTGTTGTAGTAGCTCTGGGTGATGGCGAGTGTCTTAGGATCTACCTCATCCCACTCTTCTAAGATGTGCGCTATGTTCCACCAGGCGCCGGTAAAGCCAAGGATTAGAAACAGAGGCGCGCCGACTATCCCCATCATCTTGTGGCTATCGCTGAGAAAGAGTCGCAGACTCTTACCCCATCTTAGGGTGAAGAAGGTTCGCCAGAACTGACGATGTAGTATAAATCCTGATAACGAAAGCAATATCAGCAAGACAGATATTAATGCGGTAACGGCGAGCCCCAGATGATCCGCCAGTAAGGTGTAGTGCAGCTCTAGGAGCCAATCCAGCAGGTAGTGACTCAGGCCGACGGGCTGGCTTAGCAAGTTGCCTTGGCTTGGGTCGACAAAAAGGATCTGCCAGTCGTAGGTACCCTGCTTGGCTACATAGAGCTTGTCTGCCTCGCCGGCGTGAGCCGCAAACTGCCAGCCAAGAATTTCATGTTGTGGCAAGGCCTGGTCTGCCGCTCTCAGGAGCTGGGTAAAGCTCAGCCGGCTATCATCGGTGGCGAGCACCTTCTCAGGCATCAACAGGTGTTCGAGTTCGCTCTTAAACACCAAGACGCTGCCGGTCAGGGCGATGATAAATAGCGGCGCGGCGGCGAAGAGTCCGAGCCAGCCGTGCCATTTCCATAGGAGACGACGCATTAGATGATTACCTTTTGTTATGGCGCCATTCTGAAAGATGCGAGTGGCAGGGTAGAAGAATCAGGGGTGAGGTTAACATTAGTGAGAATCAATTTCATTCTCAAGTTGAGCTCTGCGGCATTGAGTCACATTTTTAATCCAAAGCGCCGCATTAGACTCGTTATCCAGGGAGATGGGAGGTAAATATAATGAGCAGGGGACTTGGCTTGAATTGCCAGGTCCTCATTTCGTTCTTTAGTCGCTTTAGACTGCTAGATTGTGTCGGATTCAGGAGAGCTTTGGGTTTCAGGTTTTAGGATTTGGCTTAGAGGCTTAGAGGCTTAGAGGCTTAGAGGCTTAGGCGTGGCGATGGCTTTATTTTTGGCCATCGCCACGTCTTTCAATAGAAGGAGCGCCAGACTGAGTCGAGCCTGAGCTTAGGCTGAGCTTTGCGGGCTTAAAGCGGCGTCTGTGTGCCGTCAAACTGACCGCGGATAAGCTTGTCTTTCTCTATGAGGAGCAGTTCACCAGACAGGCCTTTTTTAATGCTGCTGTCGACGGCAATCACCCGGTTGTCGAAAAGGCCAAGCACTCGCGTCTGTGAGGTGTGGCCCACGACGATGCGCTTGACCTTGAAGTAATTCAGGATATTGGCCAGTTCCTGGGTATCGAAGTCGGGCTTAAAGTAGCCGCGATACCAGGTGGGGCCGTTACCGAAGAAGAGAAAGTTAAGCAGCTCATCTTGTTTTAATTCGGGCTTAGTCTTGTCGATATTTTCCCGGTAGAGACGATTGGCTCTGTCCAGTGTCAGCTCTCGGTCGACCCACTCCTGGCTGATGCCACCATGGAGAAAGAGGGTATCGTTTATCTTAACGATAGTGTGCTTGCTGCGCAGCCATTGGCCGAGTTCGCTGTCTTTGCCGTAGAGATCCTGATATTGGCGATTAAGCAGGGTACTGGCCGTCTGATACTTGTCATTGACGTAGCGCAGATCGCCGCGCATCACCATCTGCTCATGATTTCCCATCAGCAGATGTAGCTGGCCACCGGCGGCCTTGGCCTGTTTGTCGAGCTTGTACATGAACCAGAGCACCTCGTTGACCTGAGGGCCGCGGTCGAACATATCGCCCGTCATCACCATATGGCCCTCGCCGAAGGCCCAGTTGTCATTCTGATCGATGATCTTATTGCGGCGCAGCAGCTGCAGCAGCACCTCATATTGACCATGAACGTCGCTGAGCGCCACTATCTTATCCACCCCTTGATAGCTGTCGGCCAGCACCTCTTTAGCCTGCGGATTCAGGCTGGGCTCAGGGAGCTGACCGCAATGTTCGGGTCGGCTCAGCTGTCCCTGATTGACGCGGGTCTGTTTATGCTCGCCTTCGCAGATCCAATCGGCCAGCTCGGCCTGTGGCTGGAGAAATAGATAGGGGCCGTCACTAATGCCTGAATTCGTACTGACTTGAGTCACTGCCTTAATCTCTTGCTCAGTTTGTGCCTGAACGGCTAAAACTTGTAGGGGCAGTAAACCGGCCAGGCATAAGCTGGCCGCCTTTAGCGCTGAGTCTAGGGGCATTAGCCTGAGTGATCTATTCAAGACAAATCCTTTTATTATTCTGATGTTGTTGGCGGATAGGCGTTCAATCCTAGCACGCTTTTGTTTCCGTGTTAGCCCCTTTTAAAGAGGGGAGTGGGCGTTGGGAAGAGAAGATAAAAAAACGGAGGCTGCTGCCTCCGTTTGTATGTGCTTTGCGCTACTGAAATTACTTGAGAGTGCGAGATGCGCGAGTTAACTCATGCGCTTGTACTTGAGACGGTGCGGCTCAATCACATCCGTACCCAGAGTCTCTTTCAGCCAGGTCGAGTATTCTGTGTAGTTACCCTCGTAGAAGTTCACCTGACCCTCGTCGCGGTAATCCAGGATGTGGGTGGCGATTCTGTCGAGGAACCAACGGTCATGCGAGATCACCATTGCACAGCCCGGGAATTCAAGCAGGGCTTCTTCCAGGGCGCGCAGGGTTTCGACGTCGAGATCGTTGGTGGGCTCATCGAGAAGCAGCACGTTGCCGCCAGCCTGGAGCAGCTTGGCCAAGTGCACACGGTTACGCTCACCACCGGACAGGGTGCCGATGATCTTCTGCTGATCGCCGCCGCGGAAGTTGAAGCGGCCCACATAGGCGCGGCTCGGGATCTCTGTGTTGTTGATACGCATGATATCTTGACCGCCGGAGATCTCCTCCCATACGGTCGCCTTGTCGTTCATGGCATCGCGGAACTGCTCCACCGAGGCTATCTGAACCGTATCACCGACTTCGATGCTGCCGCTGTCTGGCTGCTCGGCGCCGCTGATCATCTTAAACAGGGTCGATTTACCGGCACCGTTCGCACCGATAATACCGACGATGGCACCCTTGGGTACGCTGAAGCTCAGGTTGTCGATCAGCACGCGGTCGCCATAAGACTTGGTCAGGTTGTTCACCTCGATCACCTTGTCACCCAGGCGTGGTCCTGGCGGAATAAACAGCTCGTTGGTCTCGTTACGTTTCTGGTAATCGTTGGTGTTCAGCTCTTCGAAGCGCGCCATACGGGCCTTGCCCTTAGACTGACGACCCTTGGCACCCTGGCGAACCCACTCGAGTTCCTTGGCGATGGTCTTCTGGCGAGCGCTCTCGGCGGCCGATTCCTGCTGCAGACGGGCCTCTTTCTGTTCTAGCCAGGAAGAGTAGTTGCCTTCCCATGGGATACCCTCGCCACGGTCGAGTTCTAAGATCCAGCCGGCGGCGTTGTCGAGGAAGTATCTATCGTGGGTAATGGCCACAACGGTACCCGTGTATTCCTGCAGGAAGCGTTCTAACCAGGCGACAGACTCGGCGTCCAAGTGGTTGGTCGGTTCGTCCAGCAGCAACATGTCTGGCTTTTCAAGCAGCAGGCGACAGATGGCCACACGGCGACGCTCACCCCCTGACAGTACCTCAATCTTCTCGTCCCAGTCCGGCAGACGCAGGGCGTTGGCGGCGCGCTCGAGAATGTTGTCCAGGTTGTGGGCATCCTGGGCCTGGATGATGGCTTCCAGCTCACCCTGCTCCTTGGCCAGGGCGTCGAAGTCGGCATCTGGCTCGGCGTACAGGGCGTAAACCTCATCGAGACGGGTCAGGGCGTTCTTGGCCTCGCTTACCGCCTCTTCGATCGCTTCGCGCACTGTTTGCTGGGGATCTAGCTTAGGCTCCTGGGGCAGGTAACCTATCTTAAGATCTTGCATCGGACGCGCTTCACCCTCGATCTCGGTATCGATACCGGCCATGATGCGCAGCAGGGTTGATTTACCCGAACCGTTAAGACCCAAGACACCAATCTTGGCGCCGGGGAAAAAGCTTAAGGAAATATCTTTGAGGATCTGCTTCTTCGGCGGGACTATCTTGCCCACGCGTAGCATGCTGTATACAAACTGAGCCATAAAAAAGTTTACTCACTGACGAAACAATGGGGGCAATTCTACTGTAATCGCCTTAGAACTTAAATCGGATTTTCGGTCCCTTTTCGCTGGCCTCGCTGCCATGTTCTGCGATGAGAAGTTTTTGTTTTGTGACATCTTGTAAAAATTGTTAACATCCTGAGCCGCTCAAGGGGGCATAGCTAAACGCTAGGCGCCATGAATTAAGCGGATGAACACGGTTTCTGATAAAAAGCATCGATTAAAAGCTATGACCTTAAGGGTTGAAGAAAGAACACAAGAATAAGAATAACGATTAAGATAAGGGATTGATCTTGAAAGCCACATCACCTGTTATTGCCGCCTCCCTGTTAGGTGGTGCCAGCCTGTTATTGCCACTTGCCGCACATGCCGAGCCAGCACAGGCCAAGCCTGTTCAAAAAGCGCCGGCCCAAGGCCAATTGGCGTATGGCTTAGCCTCTGCGTCTCAAGTGCAGCGGCCAGCGGATAAGCCGGCGCAGATCGCGCCGGTAGAGGCCATAGACTTGCCGCTTGCGCCCAGCGAGAAGGATTGGTGGGGCGCGACACTGGAGCTCTCTACCGTGCTGGTGCTTGGCGAGCTGCTGTACAAGACAGGCTCACAGGCCATGGAAGATGATTTCGATTATGAGATCGACGGCAATGCGGCGGAGTTTTTCTACGACAGGCTGACCACGGGGGCCTCCTGGAAGTATGACGATAACGATATCGGCATGAACTGGGGGCACGCCTACGCCGGCGCCCTCTATTATCAGGCGTTTCGTAACCACGGTTTCAACTACTACGAGTCGACCCTGGGCACCTTTGCCGCCTCCACCATCTGGGAGGTGTTTGCCGAGTATAAGGAAGTGGTGAGCATCAACGATCAGATAGTCACCACCTGGGGCGGCGCCGTGCTGGGGGAGAGCCTGTTTCAGTTTTCCGAGATGCTGGCCGCCAAAGAAGGCTGGTTGCCAACCGGCCTGAGTTATCTGTTTAACCCGTCGCGCACGCTGCGGGGCTGGTTTGGTTACCCGAGCCCCAACAGGTTCGATCGCAGCCAGACCCAAGACAGCTTCTCCGTCTATACCGGCGTGCGCTACGCCAGCAAAGACAAGGCGGATGTCAGCAGCACCATGGCGATGCTGGGGATGCGGGCGGCCATCGATAGTCGCGAAGGGAAATATGACACCCTCAGCGGCACCCCGAGCCGAGTCGAGATGATGATGGAGACTGCGGTTTCTCAGGAAGGTGTGGAGGAGTGGCAGATGGCCACGCAACTGCTGCTGGCAAGCTATGGCCGCAAGCATAAAGGCGGCGGGCTCGCCAGCGACTGGTCCCATAGTTTCTATGTCGGTCCGTCGACCGGCATGGAATACACCAGCCTGGGGCTGGAGCTGGATGAAGACTTCTACGCCGTGGTCAACCTGCTGGGGTTGTCTATGGGGGCCAACTGGTCCAATCAAGATATCAGTATCGATCTGCGCGGCGATCTCTTTGGTGACTTTGCCATGGTGAAGCCCTTCGCCACCAAAGATTATCTCTCCCAGGGACGGCATTTCTGGGGCACCAAGTCTGTGCTCTGGGAGGGGGAATATGGCTATGCCTGGGGGCATACCTTTAACCTGTCACTGGAGGCCAGCTATCGCAACCTCCTGTTAGGCATGAAGCTTAAGTCCCAGCGCTGGAGCTCGATCAACGACAAAGAGAACGAGCGTGCGCCCCAGTGGAACCCTAACAACAGCGATCTGGACTTCGACGATGCCAGAGACAGATATGAGATCTATCTCAGCTATGGCATCAGCAAGGATCTGACCCTGAGCCTGCACCACGAGCGGATCGACCGCAGCGGTGAGATCCATGGTATAGACAATCCTGGGATCTACAGCCGCCTCGATGACAGTGAGCAGCGCAGCTGGCTGCAACTCGAATACTACTACTGAGTACCATGACTGATCACGGTTGCTGATTACCATTACTGATTACGATTGCTGATTACCATTACTAATGCAAAATGACGGCCCAGTGCCGTCATTTTTGTTGGGTAATCAAAACAGTGTTTTCGTTCAAAAGGCTGTAAACCAGCCATTTTGTCCCTTGCAAAAAAGGAGGCTTGGCAAAACAGGGCTTAATCGCCCGACTTTTGTTGTAAGGGGCATTTTGATGAACATTTCTCAGCCTGAATCGCAACTAATTTCATGTCGCAAATGCTGGGATTGTGATCGAATGCACTGTAGAATACCGCGCAACCCTACCTTATAAGACTTTCACAGCTGGAGTGACCAATGCTGAAAAAAGAGATGAACATCGCTGACTTTGATCCGCAACTGTTTCAAGCGATCCAGGAAGAGACTCGTCGTCAAGAAGAGCACATCGAGCTAATCGCCTCGGAGAACTACACCTCTCCTCGCGTGATGGAGGCTCAAGGTTCTCAGCTGACCAACAAGTACGCCGAAGGCTATCCTGGCAAGCGTTACTACGGTGGTTGTGAACATGTCGACATCGTCGAGAACCTGGCCATCGAACGCGCCAAGGAACTTTTCGGTGCGACCTATGCTAACGTTCAGCCTCACTCCGGCTCACAGGCTAACAGCGCAGTCTACATGGCGCTACTGCAACCAGGCGATACCGTTCTGGGTATGAACCTGGCTCACGGCGGTCACCTGACTCATGGCTCTCCAGTAAACTTCTCTGGCAAGCTGTACAACATAGTGCCTTACGGCATCGACGAGTCTGGCAAGATCGACTACGACGAGATGGAGCGTCTGGCTGTAGAGCACAAGCCTAAGATGATGATCGGTGGTTTCTCTGCCTATTCTGGTATTGTCGACTGGGCGCGCATGCGTGAAATCGCCGACAAGATTGGTGCTTACCTGTTTGTCGACATGGCGCACGTTGCTGGCCTAATCGCCGCCGGTGTCTATCCTAACCCAGTGCCACATGCGCACGTGGTAACTTCTACTACTCACAAGACCCTAGCCGGTCCTCGCGGCGGTATCATCCTGTCTGCGGCGAATGACGAAGACCTCTACAAGAAGCTGAACTCTGCGGTATTCCCAGGTGGTCAGGGTGGTCCTTTGATGCACGTTATCGCCGGTAAGGCGGTGGCTTTCAAGGAAGCACTGTCTCCTGAGTTTAAGGAATATCAACAGCAGGTAGTGGTTAACGCTAAGGCGATGGCTAACACCTTCATCGAGCGCGGTTTCGATGTCGTTTCTGGCGGCACCGAAAACCACCTGTTCCTGCTGGATCTGATCGCTAAAGATATCACAGGTAAAGATGCCGATGCGGCGCTGGGCCGTGCCAACATCACGGTAAACAAGAACTCAGTACCTAACGACCCACGTTCACCCTTCGTGACCTCGGGCCTGCGTATCGGTTCGCCAGCTATCACACGTCGTGGCTTCAAAGAAGCCGAAGCGGTTGAGTTGACCAACTGGATCTGTGATGTGTTAGATGACATCAACAACGAAGCGACTATCGAACGCGTGAAGAACCAGGTGCTTGAATTGTGCGCTAAGTACCCTGTTTACGGTTAACCTTAAGGGGTAAATCGGGTAAACTCCGATGGCCGCTACTGATTTAATATTGGTAGCGGCCATTTTTGTATCTAATTCAAGGGAAAGCTCCCCAAGATACCGATTAGCATATGCTGGAGGCTCAATGCATTGTCCGTTTTGCAGCGCAACCGACACTAAGGTGATTGATTCTCGTCTGGTGGCCGATGGTCATCAGGTGCGTCGTCGTCGCGAGTGTCTGCTTTGTCACGAGAGATTTACCACCTTCGAAGGCGCCGAGCTGGTGATGCCCAGAGTGGTGAAACAAGATGGCAGCCGCCAACCCTTCGATGAAGACAAGTTGCGTGGCGGCATGCTCAGGGCAGTAGAGAAGCGCCCCGTGTCGATGGACGAGATAGAGCAGGCGCTCAGCAAGATTAAATCTACCCTAAGGGCCACGGGCGAGCGCGAGGTCACCTCTAAGATGATAGGTAATCTGATGATGGATCACCTGGTCAATCTCGACAAGGTGGCCTATATCCGCTTCGCCTCCGTGTACCGCGCCTTCGAAGATGTCTCCGAGTTCGGCGAGGCGATTGCCAAGTTGCAAAACGATAAGAGCAAACCGGGCAAGTCTTAGATTATGCGTAGCGGGGCTTCCCCAATTATTCTCAAGAGATGGCGATCCAGACATGGCCTGGTCCAAATTTGATTCTCAGATGATGGCGCGCGCCATCCAGTTGGCCCGCAAGGGCCAGTACACCACTCGTCCCAATCCGAATGTCGGTTGCGTGCTCGTCCAGGGGGAGACCCTTGTGGGCGAGGGCTATCATATCGCCGCCGGCGGCCCCCACGCTGAGGTGCACGCCCTGCGTATGGCGGGCGATAACGCCAAAGGCGCCACTGCCTACGTGACTCTGGAGCCCTGTAGCCACTATGGCCGCACGCCCCCCTGCGCCGAGGGGCTGATAAAGGCGCAGGTTTCCCGCGTCGTGGTAGCGGTCACCGACCCAAACCCTCAGGTGTCAGGCCGTGGCATCAAGATGCTCGAGGATGCCGGTATTCGCGTCGAGGTCGGCCTGCTGCAAGAAGAGGCCGCTGCACTCAACCCTGGGTTTATGAAGCGGATGCGCAGCGGACTTCCCTGGGTCAGCATTAAGCTGGCCGCCAGTCTCGATGGTAAGACGGCGCTTTCCAATGGCGTGTCTAAATGGATCACTGGCCCCGAGGCGCGCCGTGACGTGCAGCGCATGCGCGCCCGTTTCGACGTTGTAGTGACTGGCATAGAGACGGTACTGGCCGATGACCCAAGTTTGAACGTACGACATGGGGAGCTAGGTTATTTGCGTGAGCAGCTAGCGGATGCCGATATTCGTCAGCCTCTGCGTGTCGTGCTCGATTCTCGTGCTCGTCTTGGCGCCAAGGCTAAGCTGTTTGACACTGAGCCCCCCGTGCTCTTGGTGAGCTGTCAGCCCTATCCCGATGAGATCGTCAGAGCCTGGCCTGAGCAGGTGAGGCAACTGCAACTGACCAGCGAGAATGGGCAGGTGCCGTTAAAGGCACTGCTCGAATACCTTGGCGGACAAGTTAACAGTGTGATGGTGGAGGCTGGGGCGACCCTAGCCGGCGCCTTCATGGCTCAGGGACTGGCGGACGAGTTGGTGCTGTATCAGGCGCCCAAGATCTTAGGCGGCCATGGCCGCAATCTGCTGGCCCTGCCAGACTATACTGAGATGGCACAGTTACCCGGCCTGCGTCTGTGTGACGAACGCCGCATCGGCGCCGACAGACGCCTTACCTTTCAATTGAGTCACAATCATTTACCGAGCGAAAAAGAGTAGTTAGTCATGTTTACAGGGATCATCGAGGCTGTGGGCAGCCTGAGAAAAATTGAGCGTCGCGGCGATGATATTCGCCTGACCGTGGCGAGCGGCAAGCTGGACTTAAGTGACGTTAAATTGGGTGACAGCATAGCCACCAATGGCGTGTGCCTGACCGTCGTCGAGCAGATGGCCGATGGTTATGTGGCCGATATCTCCGCCGAAACCGTGGCCCTAACAGGCTTTGCCCATTATCAGGTGGGGCAGAAGGTCAACCTGGAGAAGGCGGTCACCCCAACTACGCGCCTTGGCGGCCATATGGTAAGCGGCCACGTCGACGGCGTGGCCAGCGTGGATGACAGGCAGTATCGCGGCAAGGCGATCGAATTCTGGTTGACACCGCCCAAGGGGCTGGCGCGCTATATCGCCCATAAGGGCTCTATCACCATAGATGGCGTTAGCCTGACGGTAAACGAGGTGGACGGCGAGCGTTTTCGCCTGACCATAGTGCCTCACACCGCCAGCGAAACCACGCTTATCGATCTCAAGGCGGGTGACAGGGTCAACATCGAGGTGGATCTGATCGCCCGGCACCTGGAGCGCCTGCTGAGTTTCTCTCAGTCAGAGGAAAATCCAGCGAAAGAATCAAAGGTCACCATGGATCTGTTAGCTCGCTCCGGCTTTTTAAGATAGACACTGGCAATCCCGGTCGATAGCAGATTAAATAACTCTTACTATAAGAATATTTCAAGGTCTAACAGTTTAAGGTCTAACAATGGCACTACACAGCATAGAAGCGATTATCGAAGATATCCGTCTGGGTAAGATGGTTATCTTGATGGATGACGAAGATAGAGAGAATGAAGGCGACCTGATCATGGCCGCCAATCTGGTGACGCCCGAGGCGATCAATTTCATGGCCACATATGGCCGCGGCCTCATCTGCCAGACCATGACCAAGGCCCGCTGCGAGCAGCTCAACCTGCCGCTGATGGTTAGCAACAACAATGCCCAGTTCTCCACCAACTTCACCGTGTCTATCGAGGCGGCCGAAGGGGTGACTACGGGTATTTCTGCCTATGACAGAGCCGTTACCGTGCAGGCCGCCGTGGCTCGTGACGCCAAGCCGTCGGATATCGTGCAGCCGGGTCATATCTTCCCACTGATGGCCCAAGAGGGCGGGGTGCTTATCCGCGCCGGTCATACCGAGGCGGGCTGCGATCTGGCGCGCCTGGCCGGTCATGAGCCATCGGCAGTGATTGTCGAGATCCTCAACGAGGATGGCACCATGGCCCGTCGCCCGGATCTTGAGGTGTTTGCCGAGAAGCATGGCCTCAAGATAGGCACTATCGCCGATCTCATCGAATACCGTAATACCAAAGAGACCACTGTGGTGCGCGAGGCTAAGTGCAAGCTGCCGACCCGTTTCGGCGAGTTTGACATGATCACCTACCGCGACACCATAGATAACCAGCTGCACTATGTGCTGGTGAAGGGAGAGGTAGAGCCTAACGCCTTGGTCCGTGTGCATCTGCAAAACACATTCAACGACCTGCTGCACTCTGAGCGCGACGAGAAGCGCAGCTGGCCGCTGGAAAAAGCCATGGCGCGTATCGCCGATGAGGGCGGCGTGTTAGTGGTGCTGGGTCATCAGCAGAGTAACGAAGAGCTAATCGCTAAGGTTAAGGCGTTCGAGGCGGAAGATAAGGGCGAGATTGGTGCACCGGCGCCGTGGCAGGGCACCTCACGTCAGGTGGGTGTGGGCTCGCAGATCCTTGCCGATGTGGGCGTGACCAGCATGCGTCTACTCAGCTCGCCTAAGCGTTACCATTCGCTGTCGGGTTTCGGGTTGGAAGTCACTGAATATATTGCAGAATAAGTTACTCTGTAGGGAATTCATCGATTTGAGTTAAATTGCATGGGGATCAACGCGGTGGGCTGTGGTATCATACCGCCTCTTTTTTCCCGTGCCGGGTTTGTTAAGCTAATTTAGGTAAGATAAATGAACGTAGTTCAAGGTAATATCGAGTCGAAAAACGCCAAAGTGGCCATAGTGGTTTCACGTTTTAACAGCTTCGTGGTTGAAAGTCTGCTAGAAGGCGCGGTGGATACATTGAAGCGCTTCGGTCAGGTCGCCGATGACAACATTACCGTTGTCCGTGTACCCGGTGCCGTAGAGCTGCCACTGGCAGCCCGTCGTGTGGCGGCAAGTGGTAAATTTGACGGTATCATTGCGCTGGGCGCCGTGATCCGTGGTGGTACGCCACACTTTGATTTTGTTGCAGGCGAGTGTAACAAGGGGCTGGCTCAGATAGCGCTTGAGTTCGACCTTCCTGTGTCATTCGGTGTATTGACCACAGATACCATTGAACAGGCTATCGAGCGTTCTGGTACTAAGGCGGGTAACAAGGGCGGCGAAGCGGCACTTGGTCTGCTAGAGATGGTCAATGTTCTGCAAGAACTAGAACAGCAGTTGTAAGATTAGGAACCAAGATGAAACCTTCAGAGCGCCGTAAAGCCCGTCGTCTAGCGGTACAAGCTATCTACTCATGGCAGCTAAGCGGCAATAATGTTGCCGACGTGGAGCATGAATTTCTCACCGAGCAGAAGATCGATGGCGTCGACGTTAGCTATTTCCGTGAATTGCTATCAGGCACCACGACCAAGTCGGCTCAGTTGGATGAGTTGATTATGCCTCACCTCGAGCGCCCGTTCGATGAGGTTTCGCCTATCGAGAAGGCGGTGTTGCGCATCGCCACCTACGAGCTGACCTTCCGTAAGGATGTGCCATACAAGGTCGCCATCAACGAGGCGATCGAGCTGGCCAAGGCCTTCGGCGCCGAAGATGGCCACAAGTTCGTTAACGGCATTCTCGATAAGATAGTCGCTAAAAAGTGATACAATAAACGGCGTCCCAGGATGCCGTTTTTTATATTCAGGTTTAGCCTCGACGTCGCCTTCGTTAGCTCGATGTTGCCTTCGCTAAAAAGTGTGCTAGCTGATTAACCCTTACTATGGTTCTTAAGACTGTGAAAGAGTTTACACTGATAGATCATTTCTTCGCTAACCTTGGCCAGGCTCGCCGCGATGTGCACCTCGGCATAGGCGATGACTGTGCCCTGGTCCAGCCTGGTGAAAACAAGGTGATTGCCATCTCCTGTGACACCCTGGTTGAGAATGTACACTTCTACGCCGACATGCCTGCTAAGGCGCTGGGTTATAAGGCGCTGGCGGTTAACCTGTCTGATCTCGCCGCCATGGGGGCCGAGCCTGCCTGGATGACGCTTGCCCTTACGCTTCCTGAGGTGGATGAAAGCTGGCTTCAGGAATTTAGTCAGGGGCTGAAAGAGGCCGCCGAGTATTATGGGGTTGCCCTAGTTGGTGGCGACACGACCCGTGGTCCTAAGTCGATCACCATCACCATCAACGGCCAGGTGCCTGAGGGCAAGGCGTTAACCCGAGGCGGCGCCAAGAATGGCGACTGGATCTATGTGACCGGTAGCCTCGGCGAGTCCGCCGTGGGGCTGGCCATTCTGGGTGACAAGCTTAATATCGAGGGTGAGGCGAGAGAGCACTTTATTCAGCGTCATTATTTCCCGACGCCCAGGGTGCTCGCGGGTCAGTCGCTGCGAGGATTAGCATCGAGCGCCATCGATCTTTCCGACGGTTTCGTGTCTGACATAGGCCATATCCTTAAACAGTCTCAGGTGGGAGCCGTAGTGGATGTCGATCGTCTGCCCTTGTCGGCCCAGATGCGCGAATCTTTGGATGAATCTGTGGCACTTGGCTATGGCCTAACGGGTGGTGAGGATTACGAGTTGCTGTTTACCGTCCCCGAGGCCCAGCGCGGCGCACTGGAGACGGCCCTGGCCCACGCTGGCGTCAGTTTCACGCAGGTTGGCCAGATCGCCACTGGCGATAAGCTGCGCCTCATCAAGGATGGCGAGCCCTATACACCGTCTCAATTTGGTTTCGAGCACTTTTAAACATGCAGTTATGGTCGAGCGATCCGGTTCTTAAGAAGCTTTCTCTGGCAAACCCTATTCATTTCCTGGCCTTGGGTTTCGGTTCAGGCCTAGCCGCCAAGGCCCCAGGCACCTTCGGTACCCTGGCGGCGATTCCGCTTTATCTGTTGATGGCAGGCCTTCCGCTGAGTTGGTATCTGGGGTTGACCCTGCTGAGCGTACTCGCCGGTTTCTATATCTGTGACAAGGCCTCTAAAGATATGGGCGTGCATGATCACGGCGCCATCGTCTGGGACGAGGTGGCGGGTCTGCTGATTACCCTCATCGCTGCGCCCGCCGGTTGGCTCTGGCTGGCGATCGGTTTCGCGCTGTTTCGCTTCTTCGACATCCTCAAGCCCTGGCCCATCAAAGTGCTGGACGCCAAGGTTCATGGCGGCATAGGCATAATGATCGATGATGTGCTCGCCGGGGTGTTTGCATTTTTGTGCCTGCAGGGGATCGTCTATCTGGCCGGATAGTGATTGGTTTACCCAGTTCTGAGTTGAAATTAAGTCCCGACTGTCGATGGCGAGCACGCCGAGATAATCGGGATTTTTGTTTTTGGCACATCAGCAAAAATTTGATTTGTCGCTGCGCTGACTGCATGCTCAGTTTTAACTTTTAGTCATTTTCAGACAAGAGGAGACAGGTTATGGATGATGAGAGCCTTAATCAAAACAGGTTGGACGTTGAGTTCAGTGGTAGCTGTCTCTGTGGTGGCGTGGCCTTTAGCTTAGTGGGTCATTTCGATGCATTTTATTTGTGTCACTGTAGCCGCTGTCAGAAGGGCACAGGCTCGCTGCATGGGGCCAATCTGTTTTCCAATCATTTGGCCCTTGACTGGCGGCGTGGCGAGGCCTTGCTGCAAACCTTTAAGGTGCCGAACAGTCGTCATAGGCGCTGCTTCTGCAAGGTGTGTGGCTCGCCTATGCCTTATCGGCTGCAGGCGTTAAATTTGGTCGTGGTGCCTGCAGGCTGTCTGGATGTCGAGGTGCCCATTGCGCCGACGGCAAAGCTGTTTATGGTAGAGCGGGCGAATTGGGGGAAGGCGCTCTCATCTGTGCCGGGTTTCGATCGTCTACCGGAATAGCATTTTAAAGCAAAAAATTTTTGGCATTTATATCCCCTGAAGCTGGTCAGGGAATCAGCTGTGATGACGGAAAAAGAAACTGTAGGCTCGTTATTCTAGTGAGCTCTCCCTAGGTTTTTCGTCATTGGCCTCTATCACCATCCCTTCCGAGATAGCAGGAGCTGTTAAGCGGGTGACAAGTTCGGCGCGCAGCGATTCCAGTTTGTTAGCAGTAGTCTGGTAACTCTCAAATGATGGAATACCAGAACAGAGGATAAATTTACCCATTGGGTTATAGCCGTACTCTTTTAGGGTCGATAGTGAGAAGTTATCAGGACACGGTTTAATGTTTGCCTTGCCTGTTAAGATATCTGCGTAGCGGTTTGAGGTATCCTGTTGTTGCAACAGTGGCATAAGCATCGCCTCGGCGATCTTAGCTGTGATGCTGGCGTCTTCACCTGCCTCAAATGATTGATTTACTTTAGTTAGGAAGTGCCACTCACCACGTTTAACCCGCTTTAGTGACAACACTTCTTCTGAGGTGGACTGCAGCCAGAGGCTAGGTATTTGAGTATCCTCATCCTCTGTTCGCTTTTGACTGACGAGCAGTTCACCCAGTTTCATGTTTTGCTTGAGCGCCGAGATGGCGAGGAATTTATTGCTTAGCATGTTGATTCGCTCGGCGGCCTGCTGCCAGAACTGCATATCTGTATCTATGGCGGTTATGAGGGAGGCTGGATCCGTTCCATTGAAATAAGCATTAACAAGGTACAATTGCCTTGCAGCAGCGAGATGTTTAAAAGACACCATGCTGCGATAGGGATTAAAGTGGGTATCATCTTGCCAATGACCGAGAGAGAGCAGGGTGCGGTAGCGCTCAATAAGCCAGGCATAGTCATCGAGTGTGGCCTTAAGTGTTTCTGGCTCGGCAAATAGGGGAGCACACTCATCGAGATAGCCTTCTTGTTTGAGGCAGTTGGAAATAGCCCATTCGGGAAGCTCGAATTTTTCGTCGACAGTCTTTTTTGGCCTATCTAATACACCAAGTTGTTTGAGCGCTTGATAGCGTTCAAGTCCGACCGCCATGGGGTCATCATCTTTCGGCGCATCGAAACCCATGGCATAAAGATAAGGGTTGTTTTCAAGGTGCTGACTCAAGGCGGCCTCTTCGGCATTCACCTGCTCAAGAAAGGCGCTGGCCTGCGCTGATGGCGCGCTATCTTGCAGATTGATCAGCAGCAAGATGAGATAGCCGCCGACGGGAATGAATAGCAGGGTAAATAAAATCCATTTCAGGGCACGAAAAAAGTGTCGCATTTCAAATCCTTGTGGCTTTTAACTTCTTTTAACTTAGTGTCGACGGCAAAGGCCTGAGTTTATCAGAGTCTCTTAGCGGTGCAACAGCGTTATATTGGCGGCGCAATAGGCGCGCCTCAGAGGTGCTTATGAAATGAAAAGCGCGGCTAAAATATTGCCGCGCTTGCTCTCGTTAATCTACTCAATGGCTGTCAATGTCAGGGCTCATCGGTCTAGCCTTGCAGTAACTCCTTGGCGTTGGCCAGAGTGTTGTTGGTGATGACGTCACCACCAAGCAGGCGAGCCAGCTCTTCGATACGCTGTCCCTTATCAAGCGGCACCATAGAGGTCTCGGTTTGCCCCGCCTTGCTCTGCTTGTTAACGAACATATGCTGATGACCGTTGCCGGCGACCTGGGGCAGGTGGGTGACACACAGCACCTGGGTGGATTCGCCTAGGGCGCGCAGCATTTTGCCCACCACGGCGGCTGTCGGGCCTGAGATCCCAACGTCGACCTCGTCGAAGATGAGGGTTGGGGTCGCAACCTTCTTGGCGGTGATCACCTGAATGCCCAGACCAATACGCGACAGCTCGCCGCCCGAAGCTACCTTGGCGATGGGTTGCAGCGGCTGACCCGGGTTGGTGGTCACCTGAAACTCCACAGTGTCGCAACCGCTGGGTGACATCATCTCGGGGTTGAACTGCACGTCGATGATAAACTTTCCCTTGGGCATGCTGAGCTCATGGATAGAGCGGGTAACCTGCTTGTCCAGCTCCTTGGCGTAACGTTGGCGGCTCATGCTGAGCTTCTGGGCGTGGGCGATGAAGCTCTCGCGGCAACTCTCGAGTTGCTGGGCTATCTCATCGAGCTTCTCCTCATCCGAGTCCAGCTCGCTCAGCTCCTGGCTTAGCGCCTGGTGATGGTGATAGAGATCTTTGGCGTTCACATGGTGCTTACGTGCCAGCATCATGATCTTCGACAGGCGCTGCTCCAGGGCGGCAAAATGATCCGGGTCCAGCTCTAACTTATCTAGGTAGCGTTGCAGCTCGCTGCTGCTCTCCTGTACCTGGATCAGGGCATCGTTAAGCATGTTGCCCACCCCTTTAAGCTCAGGATCGTAACCTTCGAGCTCCTGGGCCTGATCTAGACTCATGTTGAGCAGCGACTCTATGGCGCCCTCTTCGTTATCCTGCAGCAGGTATAGGGTGCGCTGGCAGGCCTGGATCAGGGCAGTGCCGTTGGCCAGTTTCTTATGCTCGGCCTCTATCTCGTCAAACTCTTCTTCGCCCAGGGCGAATTCGTCCAACTCTTCGACCTGATATTGCAGCAGCTGCTTGCGGGCGATGCGCTCCTGTTGCGACTGCTGTAGCTGGCTCAGCTCCTTTTGGATCAGCTTGAAGCGCTGGTAGCTGGCGCTGCAGGCCTCGAGCAACATCTTGTGGTTGGCATAGCTGTCGAGCAGGGTAAGTTGATGCTCACTCTTTAACATGGCGTGGTGGGCATGTTGGCCGTGAATGCCGATAAGTAGCTGGCCCAGGGCGCGCATCTGATTGAGAGGCACAGGATTACCGTTGATGTAGGCGCGTGAACGGCCGTCGCTGCCTATGGTGCGGCGCAGGATACATTCGTCGTCTAGCTCAAGGTCATTGTCTTCTAACCAACGTTTGGCCAGCGGGATATCGTTGAGGGCGAAGCGGGCACTGACTTCGGCCTTGCTCGCGCCCGGTCTGACGGTATTGGCATCGGCGCGATTGCCCAGGCATAAGCCTAAGGCATCGATGGCAATCGATTTCCCCGCGCCGGTTTCGCCTGTGATGCTGGTCATCCCAGACTTAAAGTCGAGTTCTAAAAAGCGGACAATGGCAAAGTTATTGATGCTGAGCTGACAAAGCATGATGACATCCTTTTACAAAGTACTGTATTCATGCACAGTATATACTGAATTTTTATACAGTAAATACCTGTGTGCTTTTTACCCATGAAAATAAGTTTTAGGCTCTGCACTCCGACAAAACAAGCCTGCCCGTTAAAACAAGCCTATCCGTTATGAAAAGCTTGCGGTGCCCGAGTCCAGCCAATGGTGCAGTAGCGGAATGGTGGCAAAGCTGATCACTATCCCCAGGCTGATGGTCTGGGCGCTACTGGTGGCGCCGACGTTGAATCTGTGGGCCAGCAGGTAGACGCTGGCGGCGGTGGGCAGGGCGGCCAGAATCACCCCCATCTGCAGCAATTGTCCGCTAACTCCTAAGGCGCCCAGGAGCAGATAGGCCAGCAGCGGTTGTAGCAGCAGCTTACTCAGGTTGAGCATGGCCAGCTCGGCAAGGCGTGACTGAATGCCGGCGGCGTTTCTGCCTCCCTGATTGGCCTTGCACAGCACCATGCCGATGGCGAACAGGGCGCAGGGGCTGGAGGTCATGCCAAATTGCCGGATGATCTCGGCGATGGGGCGATAAAGCTCTATGTGAGCTGCAGATATCGCTACGCCAGCCAGGCTACCCAGTATGATGGGGTTTTGAATGAGGGCAAAGAATACTGTCTTAAGTGCGCTATCAGTCTGACCCTGAAACAACGCCAGCTGGGCCAGCACTATGGCAAATACGGTCACCGATAAAAGGCTAGCCAAGGCGGCTGCGGCCAACGCTAGCTGATCGCCGGGAAACAGCATCATCATCAGCGGGATGCCGATGAAGGAGGTGTTACCAAAGGTGGTGTTGAGGGCGCGAATGGCCGCGAGGGGCTTATCCTTGGGCTGTAACCAGAGTGACAGCAGGCCAGTGAGCAGATAGATGAGGGTCATGGCCAAGCTGTAGCCGCCAATAAATCCCCAGTTGGTGATCTCTTCGATCGGGGTCTCGGCCAGCACTATCATCATGATCGCCGGAAAGGCGATGTAATAGACATACTGATTGAGGACGTTGTCGCTACCTTCGGGCAGTAGCCGCGCCTTTTGCACGATAAAGCCGGTGACCATGATGCCAAACACGACAAAGAGTGGCGAGAGAGTGGTTAACATAGGGAGACGACTTCCTTGGCTGGGATCCGAGCGGTGATAAACCGAATACGCCGTTAGGGTATCACTTTGCCCGTCGCGTCCCTATAACGCTAAAGTCTAATGCTTGGGGCCGGAGCGCCGATGGAGTGGCTTAGGTGGCGGCAATATCCCCAGCTCCTGGTAGAAATGAATCTGGCGCCTGAGCTCAAACAGGGAGCCGACGCGTCGCTGCTCCCCTAGGGTGAGGCACCAGGTATTTGTTAACCCATCTGGGTTGGTGAGCACAAATCCCTGGTAGATAAGTTTGCGCATGGGTTAGGCGCCTACTGAGATACCTATGTTAGATACGCCTGCCTGCACTAACTCCTTGCGCAGCGCCTTGACGAAGTCGGCGGTGATCTTAGGGTTCTCTTCGATGAGCTCCAGCAAAGATGCCTGAAGCGCCTTCTCTTCCTGCATCACCTCGTGGTTGAAGATATGATCATCCAGTGCTTCTTCATCCATCTCCTCCTCGAGTGTGGCCTCGATATAGTTAGCCACTGTGGCAGAAGAGAGCTTGCTGATGTTGGTGATGTCGTCTTCCACCTTGCTCTGAATGGCGCTAAGCAGTGAGGTGAGGGCGACGGCTGCGTCCATGGCAGGATAGACGCCGTAGACATCGAAATCGCTCGGCTCGGGCGTGTTGAGATCCAGCCGCTCGAGGTAGAGATCGATATTCAGTTTCAGCTTCTGATCGTACATGGATTGCCACAGCAGGTTGAGCACGGTATCGAGCACCTGTGGGTCGCCAAATTCGCACACCTCGCTGAACAGCTGATAGTTAGGGTACATGCGTTGGCAAAGGGCGATGGCGAACAGCTTCTTCTGTTCTGGTTCGAGGGCCTTGAGGCGCTTGAAAAACCCGGGTTTATTACTCATCGATCACATCCATAGATAACTGGGCTATTACTTGATTTGCGGCCGATTCTACCTTAGAAAGCTCGTCAAGTAACTCAAGTATTTCAGGCTCCACCAGATCGACGCTGGCATTTTGCTTGAGTGACTGTTCAATCTCTCGACAGAGTCGCTGAGTGGTCGGCACGCCGCAGTAGCAGCTGGCGCCGTGGAGCTTGTGCACATGGCTGACCATGGCCTGGCCGTCCTGACGCTCGAGGGCGCCTGAGATGTGCTCACGGGTCTCGGGCAGGGAGTCGACCAGCATCTGCAGCATCTCCAGCGCCAGACTGGTTTTCTGGTTGGCCTGGGTCAGACAGAGATCCCAATTGAGGGTGTGCTGGTCGAAATGGGTAAACTGCGGCCGGGTCTTCCAGCGACTGATGACGCTCTTCAGCGCCGCCTCATCGATTGGCTTAGGCAGGTAACCATCCATGCCGCTCTGATCGATGCGCTCGCGCTCCTCGGCGATGGCGTGGGCGGTCACGGCGACAATCGGCGTATTGCGATTAAGTGATTGCTCACGTATCTGCTTGGTGGCGCTAAAGCCGTCGGTGCCCGGCATCTGAATATCCATGAAGATGAGATCGAAGCTCTTGGCCTTGGCGATCTCCACCGCCTCCTGGCCGTTGTCTGTGACCGTCACCTGAGTAACCAGCTCCTTGAGCAGGGTCTTAATCAGCTTGAGGTTGGCGGGGTTATCGTCCACCGCCAGCACGCTCATGGGTTCGCGCTCCTGAGTCTCTTTGCCCGCCTCTTTGAACGGCATGGCTTCGAATTGGGCGCGGTGAGGATTGATCAGTGTCACCGCCAGGGCGCGTTCGCCTACCGGTGCCTGCATCACCTTGTCTACAGTGGGCTGGATCAGACTCATCTTGGCGGCGCTATCGGTGCTGCTGCACAGGTAGAGGGTATAGTCGCTGATCTTGGCAATCTTATTCAGCACGTTGAGCAGGTTAGGGCTACTGGCCAGATCGTTACAGCTGATGATGGCATAGTCGAAGTGACGTCCCTCTTCGCCGGCGACACGGGCCAGATCTTCCGGGGTCGTGATGCTGACACTCTGCATGCCCCAGTGGCTAAGCAGGCTTTCATGGACCTTGCGTGACAGCTCCCTTGGCTCGAACAAGAGCACCGTCTTGCCGATGAGTTTATCGGTTTCCAACGGCTGACTGATAGGGTAGGAACTCAACTTGAGAGGTAGGGTGAACCAGAAGGTAGAGCCCTTATCTGGCGCCGAGATGCAGCCGATTTGACCGCCCATACGGTTGATCAGACGCTTGGTGATAATTAGGCCCAGGCCGGTACCGCCGAAGCGGCGTGAGATAGAGGAGTCTGCCTGGCCGAAGGCCTGGAACAGCTGCGCCTGATGTGGCTTGTCTATGCCTATGCCTGTATCTGTGATCTCACAGCGGACATTGACCTTGTCAGTCTCTTCACTGGTCAGGCGCATCTTGAGGTGTACGCTACCGCTGTCGGTAAACTTGATGGCGTTGCCCACCAGGTTAGTGATCACCTGACTGACCCGTAGGGCATCGCCAGAGACGTTGTCGTTGATGCTCGGCTCGATATCTACCACAAGTTCGAGATCTTTCTCCTTGGCGCTGTTGGCCAGCAGCGAGATGGTGTCGTCGATCAGCTCGCGCAGGGCAAAGGGCATGTTCTCCAGCTCCATCTTGCCCGCCTCCAGCTTGGAGAAGTCTAAGATGTCGTTGATGATCCCCAGCAGGTTGGTGGCGCTCTTTTCTATGGTCTTGATGTAGTCCTGCTGGCTGGCGTGCAGTGGTGTCTTTAATAGCTGCTTGGCAAAACCTATCACCCCGTTGAGCGGCGTGCGCAGCTCGTGGGACATGTTGGCCAGGAACTCAGACTTGATACGGCTGGCCTCCAGGGCGCGTTTCTTGGCCAGATCCAGCTCGACGTTTTGGATCTCGATCTGCTCCAGAGTTTCACGCAGATCCGAGGTCGCCTGATCGATATTCTGCTGCATCTCCTCATGGTATTCCGACAAGGAGCCCGCCATGGCGTTGATGCCTCGCTTGAGCAGGTCAAGCTCACCAATCAGGTTGCCGTCGACCCGGGTGTCCAGCTTGCCTTCGCGGATCTTGGCTACCACGCGCACCATCTCTGTGATGGGGTGGGTCACGTTCTTCACCAGGCGGAAGGTAAACAGCAGGTTCAGCTGCACGCCGATCAGGACTATGATAAAGGCGGCCACCGCGGCCCTGTGCTGCTCCAGCAGGGCGTTCTCCTTGTTGAGCAGCACGGCGATATAGCCGAGTTTGGCGGAGTTGACCTGCTGGGCCATGGAGTTGCTGTCGTAGGGGCTGACCACAAGTTCGCGCTGGCTGGAGAAGATGGGGCTGCGCATGATGATGCTATCGCCAAACTCCTCTACCTCAGTGGTCTGCAGCGAATCTATGGGCTCGTTGTAGCGCATAAACTCGTGGCTCTTATAGTGATGGGAGGTCACTATTACCCGGTTACTGGTGTCGAAGATGGCAATAAACTGTACCAGGTTGGATTTGTTGAGCTGTACCGAGGTGATCAGTCGCTTGGTGGTCTCGAAATTCTTAGTTTCCAGGCCTATCTCGGCTGAGATGGCCAGAGGCTCTATGATGTTACCGCCACGCTCGATTAAGCTTTCTTCCAGCTCATAGAAACGATTTATGGTAAAATAGCTGCCAAGCAAAATACCAACCAAAATAGTGGGCGCTAAGGCCAGCACGAGAACCCAGGCTCTCAGGCTGTATTTAGTCATATTGTCTGCACTATTCATTGAGTTGGTATTATTTATCTACGATGGATATAGGTTACATTAGACTGCCAGACTTTGTGCAGTCTTTACTAGTATTTTTATTGTTTTAGAGGCCTAAATGGCACAATTTTATAAAGCTAAACCCCGCAAGACACAACAAACCCAGGCCAAGCAAAGTTTCCATGTGAGCCAGCTGGATCACCTAGGGGCGGGGATAGCCGAGCATCAGGGAAAAATCGTCTTTATTCCCGGCGCCCTGCCCGGTGAAACGGTAACGGCGCAGATAACAGAGCAGAAGAAGCGTCACGCCAAGGCCAAGCTGATCAAGGTGGAAACCGCCAGCGAGGCGCGTATCGCCCCTAGTTGTCCTTATTATGGCCGCTGTGGTGGCTGTGACCTGCAACACCTTGAGCTCTCTGCCCAGCGCGATGCCAAGCAGGCGGCGCTCGAAAACCTGATCAACAAGATGGGCTGCACCCAGCCACAGGCCATGAGTGAACCGCTAAGTGGCGAGGGCTGGCACTATCGCCGCCGCGCCCGCTTGGCAACCCAGTATCAGCGTGATAGTAAGCGACTCAACCTGGGCTTTCGTGCCTTGGCCAGCAGTGAGGTGGTTAACATAGATGCCTGCCCCGTGCTGGCTAAGTCGCTGTCAGATCTGATCGCGCCACTCAATCAATGCCTTAACCGCCTGAGCGCGAAGCGTAGCCTGGGCCATGTGGAGCTACTCTCAGTCGACTCGGGCCCAGGTGTGGTGCTGAGGATCACCAGCCCTTTGAATGACAAGGATAAAGCCTTGTTAGCAGCCTTTGGCGAGCAGCATGGGGTAAGGGTGATATTGCTCGACGACGAAAGCAGGCTTGAGACCCTTTGGGGCGACGAGGGCCTGCCTTTTTATCGGCTAGAGGATGGTAGTCAGCTTAGCTTTTCGCCGGGCAACTTCATTCAGGTCAACGGTGAGATCAATCAACAGATGGTGACTCAGGCCATCGACTGGCTGCAGGTTCAGCCCGGCGAGCGGGTGCTGGATCTCTTCTGCGGCGTGGGTAACTTTACCCTGCCGCTGGCCGAGGCCGGTGCCCAGGTAGTAGGTGTCGAGGGGGTCGAAACCATGGTGGCTCAGGCAAGACTAAATGCCGGTGCGAGCGGCGTAGAGGGCGTGGAGTTTTATCATGGGGATCTCAGCGCGGATCTGTCCGGTGCACCTTGGCTCGGGCGTATCGACAAGTTACTGCTGGATCCTGCCAGAGCCGGCGCCTATGAGAGTCTACAATGGTTAAAGAAGATGAAGCCGAAGGCGATTGTTTATATCTCCTGTAATCCTGTGAGTCTGGCCAGAGATTGTGAGCCGCTGCTGGCGCAAGGATATGTACTCAGTCGCCTCGGCCTTATCGATATGTTTCCACAGACACATCATATCGAGGCCATGGCTTTGTTTGAGTTGGGTAAATAGTTGTTAATCTTGGTCTAAGCGCACAAATAGTCGGCGCATATTATTTGACTTTGACGGGGGAATCCCCAAGATAGTGTGTTTGTTATTGGCGATCTCATGTGGCGCTTAATTTTAGCCGGAGTCGAGCGCTTTTAGGGGCAAGCAATCAAGTAATAGGACATGCAGTAGATGGTATCTGTTAGAGAAGCACATTTTAAAGACGCAGATTTTCAATTGACCGAGTGGGTTAATCGTTATCTGAGTGACGCCGATGACGCCAGCACCTTACTCGCGCTGATCAAGCAGATCGAGTCGCTGGTGGCGAAACATGATGCTAACAATACCCTGCTGATCGGCCGTGCTCGAGAGCTGATCGAGATCTTAGCGCCGCTCAACATGGATATCGAGACCCTGCAGGCGGCGGTGATCTTCGTGGTGTTCGATGCTGGCCTGCTGACCGAGGAACAGATGCTTGAGCTGTTTGGCGACAAGCTCACCACCCTGGTTAATAGCGTGGTCACCATGGAAGCCATTGGGGCCCTTAAGGTCAACGAGCAGAGCCGTAACGCAGAACCCCAGATAGATAACATACGTAAGATGCTGCTGGCCATGGTTGAGGATGTCCGCGCCGTGGTGATCAAGCTGGCCGAGCGTATCTGTCTGCTGCGTGAGGTTAAGAACGCAGATGAGGAGACTCGTGTCTTACTGGCACGGGAGATCGCCGACATCTATGCGCCCCTGGCCAATCGCCTTGGCATAGGCCAGCTCAAGTGGGAGCTGGAAGATATCTCGTTTCGCTATCTGCACCCTGAGATCTACAAGGACATCGCCAAGCAGCTCGATGGCAAGCGGATGGATCGTGAGACCTATATAGATAACTTCGTCAATCAGCTACAGCAGCGATTGGATGACGAGCAGATCCGCGCCAAGGTCTATGGCAGGCCTAAGCATATCTACAGCATCTGGAAGAAGATGCGCGGTAAAGATCTTACCTTCGATGAACTCTTCGATGTGCGCGCGGTGCGAGTCGTCACCGAGCGTCTGCAGGACTGCTACGGCGCCTTGGGTGTGGTACACACGCTCTGGCATCATATTCCTAAAGAGTTTGACGATTATGTGGCCAACCCTAAACCCAATGGCTATCAGTCGATCCACACCATAGTTGTGGGGCCAGAGGGCAAGACGGTGGAGATCCAGATCCGTACCGAGCAGATGCATGAAGATGCCGAGCTGGGGGTGGCTGCCCACTGGAAGTATAAAGAGGGCACCACAGGCAAGCAGAGCGGCTACGAAGAGAAGATCAACTGGCTGCGTAAGATCCTGCAGTGGCAGGAAGATGTGGCCGAGAGCGGCAACCTGGTGGACGAGGTGCGTAGCCAGGTGTTTGAAGACAGAGCTTATGTGTTTACACCAAATGGCGACGTGGTGGATCTGCCCATGGGCTCAACCGTGCTGGATTTCGCCTACTATATCCACTCCCAGGTGGGCCATAGGTGTATCGGTGCCAAGGTCGATGGTCGTATCGTGCCCTTTACCTATCAGGTCGAAACCGGTGAACGGGTAGAGATCATCACCTCCAAGCATCCTAACCCTAAGCGCGACTGGCTTAACCCTAACCTGGGCTATATCAAGGCATCGCGCACCCGCTCTAAGATCCAGCATTGGTTCAAGCAGCAGGACAGAGACAAGAATATCGTCGCCGGCCGTGAGATGCTCGAGGCCGAACTGGCACGCTCTGGCCTGACACTGAAAGATGCTCACAGTGCGGTGGAACGCTTTAATATGGTGGGCATGGACGATCTGCTGGCCGGTATCGGCGGCGGTGACGTCAGGCTCAACCAGGTGGTCAACCACGTACAGAGCCGGATGAGGGTCAACGAAGTCTCCGAAGAGGAGGCGCTGGAAGATCTGCTGAAGAAGAATCAGGCGCGTTCCACCGGTAAAGGCAAGGGCCAGGTCGAGGTGAATGGCGTCGGTAATCTGCTCAGCCATATCGCCAAGTGTTGTCAGCCGGTGCCGGGAGATGAGATCTTCGGGTTTATCACTAAGGGCAGGGGGATCTCGGTTCACCGAGCCGATTGTGAGCAGGTGAAGGAGCTGATGCGGGTGCATCCCGAGCGCAGCGTCGATGTGGTCTGGGGTGAGAACTATTCCGGCGGCTATAAGCTCAAGCTCAAGGTGCTGGCCAATGATCGCAGCGGGCTGCTGAGGGATCTCACCTCTGTGCTGGCGGCAGAGAAATCAAACGTGCTGGCAATGAGCTCATCATCGGATGTGAAGACCCAGACCGCGGCTATCGAGCTGGAGCTTGAGCTATACAACCTCGAGGGCTTGTCACGGGTGATTGCCAAGTTGTCTCAGGTGAGTGGCGTTATTGAGGCGAGACGTCTCTAAGGCTTAAATGACAGTCTACATACAATAATTAAGAGGCGGCCCTGGCCGCCTTTTTAATGAGGTAAACGATGCAGAGCAAATCAGACATCCAGAGACTGCTGACCATAATGGAGCGGCTCAGAGACCCACAGACGGGTTGCCCCTGGGACAAGGCCCAGAGCTATCAGACCATAGTACCCTTCACGCTGGAAGAAGCCTTCGAAGTGGCCGACACCATAGAGCGCGGCGCCCTAGATGAGCTACCCGGGGAACTCGGCGATCTGCTGTTTCAGGTGATCTTCTATTGTCAGTTGGGTAAAGAGCAGGGCAGGTTCGATTTTGAGCAGGTGGTGGAGAAGATCTGCACTAAGCTCACCGAGCGTCATCCCCACGTATTTGGCGAGATGAGTCAGGCCTCAAGCGAGTCGGTGCGCGAGACCTGGGAGAGCATCAAGGCCAAGGAGCGCGCCGGGCGCTCGCTGCATTCGGTGCTGGATGATATTCCAAGGGCACTGCCAGCCCTGACCCGCGCGGCCAAGGTACAGCGCCGGGTGGCAACTGTGGGCTTCGACTGGAACGACTTAGGGCCTGTGGTGGCCAAGATCCATGAGGAGATCGATGAGGTGATGGTGGAGGTCGCCGCCCAGAATAGCGACAAGATGGAGGATGAGCTGGGTGATCTGTTGTTTGCCGTGGTGAATCTGGCCAGGCATCTTAAGCTGGACCCTGAGCAGGCGCTGCGCCGGGCGACCAACAAGTTTGAACATCGCTTTCGTGGTGTGGAGGCCCTGGCAGCCCAGGCGGACAAACCCATGCAGGCGCATACCCTTGAGGAACTGGATGCCTATTGGGAGCAAGTCAAGCGAAATGATCCCTTAAAAGGCTAAAATAGTTGCTGTTACCTATTTGTCGAATCCAAAGGGCTTTGATATAATAACGCCCCGTCCTAGTGCTTTCTTACAAGCACATATTTCCAACTCATTTTCTCAGGTTCAGCATGACTACAAGGTATATCTTCGTTACTGGTGGCGTGGTTTCATCACTAGGTAAAGGCATTGCAGCAGCATCATTGGCGGCAATTTTAGAGGCTCGGGGCCTTAACGTAACCATTATGAAGCTGGATCCTTATATTAACTTGGATCCGGGTACCATGAGCCCAACCCAGCACGGTGAAGTATTCGTCACCGAAGATGGTGCTGAAACTGACCTAGACCTGGGTCACTACGAGCGTTTCATTCGTACCAAGATGAACCGTCGTAACAACTTCACCACGGGTCGTATCTACGAGGAAGTGCTGCGCAAAGAGCGTCGTGGCGACTACTTAGGGGCTACCATTCAGGTGATCCCACACATCACCAATGCGATTAAAGAGAAAGTGCTTGAGGGCGGAGAAGGGCACGACGTGGCGATCGTAGAGATCGGCGGTACCGTTGGTGATATCGAGTCATTGCCTTTCCTTGAGTCTATTCGTCAGTTAGGCGTAGAACTCGGCCGTGACCGTACCTTATTTATGCATTTGACCCTGGTGCCTTTCCTGGGTGCGGCGGGCGAAGTGAAGACTAAACCTACCCAGCACTCGGTGAAAGAGCTTCGCTCAATCGGTATCGCGCCAGACGTATTGGTTTGCCGTGGTGACCGTGCGATCCCATCTAATGAGAAGGCGAAGATCTCGCTATTCTGTAACGTCGAAGAGCGTGCGGTTATTTCACTGAAAGATGTCGATAGCATCTATAAGATCCCGGCTCTGTTGAAGGCGCAAGGTCTGGACGACCTGGTCACCAAGCGTTTCGGCCTAGAGTGTAAAGAAGCCGATCTGTCTGAGTGGGAAAATGTGATCTATCAAGAAGCTAACCCAACCGGTGAAATCACTATCGGTATGGTGGGCAAGTACACTGAACTGCCAGATGCCTATAAGTCGGTGAACGAAGCGCTGAAACATGCGGGTCTGTTTAACCGCGTATCGGTCAACATCAAGTATATCGATTCACAAAACATCGAAGCCAAGGGCACTGAAGTGCTGGAAGGTCTCGACGGTATCCTGGTACCGGGTGGTTTTGGTGAGCGCGGCGTAGAAGGTAAGATCATGGCGGCCCAGTATGCCCGTGAGAATAACCTGCCGTATTTCGGTATCTGTCTGGGTATGCAAGTGGCGCTGATCGAGTTCGCTCGTCACGTGGCTGGTTTAGAAAATGCGCATTCAACCGAGTTCAACAAAGACACGCCGCACCCAGTTGTGGGCTTGATCACAGAATGGATTGACGAAAAAGGTAATATCGAGCAACGTCATGAAGAATCAGATCTCGGTGGCACCATGCGTCTAGGCGCGCAGCTGTGTCATCTGGTCGAAGGTACTAAGGCGGCAGAAGCCTACAAGGGACTGACCTGTGTAGAGCGTCACCGTCATCGTTACGAAGTGAATAACACATACAGAGAACGTTTAGAGAAAGCCGGCTTGGTATTCAGCGGTCTGTCGACAGATCGTCAGCTGGTTGAAATGATTGAACTACCTAACCACCCATGGTTCGTGGCGGGTCAGTTCCACCCTGAATTTACATCAACACCTCGCGATGGTCAGCCATTGTTCCAAGGTTTCGTTGCTGCAGCCGTTGCGTACCAGAAACGCGATTTAGGCTAATCTTTATACAAGAGCCGCTTCCGAGTCTCGGAGGCGGCTTTTTTGTTTCAGATGATGTAAATTTAGCGATAAGAATTTTAGTTTTGCATTAACTTTTAAACTTAAATCTTAAACTTAGAGTCGAGGAAATTATGGCTAAAATTATCAATGTCATTGGTCGCGAGATCATGGATTCACGCGGTAACCCAACGGTTGAAGCGGAAGTGCATCTAGATGGCGGTTTCGTAGGCATGGCAGCTGCACCATCGGGTGCTTCTACCGGTAGCCGCGAAGCATTAGAGCTGCGTGATGGTGACAAGAGCCGTTATATGGGTAAAGGCGTACTGACTGCTGTGGCTAACATCAATGGTCAGATCCGTGATGCCCTACTGGGTAAAGATGCGACGGCGCAAGCCGAGCTGGATCAGATCATGATCGACCTAGATGGCACTGAAAACAAAGACAAGCTAGGCGCGAACGCTATCCTGGCCGTGTCTCTGGCTGCTGCGAAAGCCGCTGCTGCCTTCAAAGGCATGCCACTATACGCGCACATCGCCGAGCTAAACGGTACTCCAGGCCAGTACTCTATGCCTGTACCTATGATGAACATCCTTAACGGTGGTGAGCACGCCGATAACAACGTTGATATCCAAGAGTTCATGGTTCAGCCTGTTGGTGCTAAGAGCTTCCGTGAAGCGCTGCGTATGGGCGCCGAGATCTTCCACAACCTGAAGAAGGTACTGCAAGAGCAAGGCCTTAACACGGCTGTGGGTGATGAAGGTGGTTTCGCGCCAAACCTGGCCTCTAACGCCGATGCACTAGCTGTTATCAAGGTTGCGGTAGAAAAAGCCGGTTACAAGCTGGGTGAAGACGTGACACTGGCCCTTGACTGTGCAGCCTCTGAGTTCTACAAAGACGGTCAATATGACCTGTCTGGCGAAGGCAAGGTATTTGACTCAAACGGTTTCTCTGACTTCCTGAAGTCTCTGACCGAAGAGTACCCAATCGTGTCTATCGAAGATGGCTTGGACGAATCAGATTGGGATGGCTGGGCTTACCAGACTCAAATCCTGGGCGATAAGATTCAGCTGGTGGGTGACGATCTGTTCGTAACCAACACTAAGATCCTAAGCCGCGGTATTGAAAACAAGATCGCTAACTCAATCCTGATCAAGTTCAACCAGATAGGTTCTTTGACTGAGACGCTGGCGGCAATTCGCATGGCGAAAGATGCTGGTTACACTGTGGTTATCTCTCACCGCAGCGGCGAAACCGAAGATGCGACCATCGCGGATCTGGCGGTAGCGACTGCGGCTGGCCAAATCAAGACCGGCTCTCTGTGTCGTAGTGACCGTGTTGCTAAGTACAACCAACTGCTACGTATCGAAGAGCAGTTAGGTGAAAAGGCTCCTTACAAGGGCCGTAGCGAGATCAAAGGTCAAGCATAACCGAGTTTTTACGGTTAATTTGGTAAAAGGCCACCACTTGGTGGCCTTTTTTGTTGTAATATCAGTTCAGCCTTTTAACAGAGATAAAGCCCATTAAGGATGAAGCGACTTCTTATCGCCATGTTTATGCTGCTTGGTCTGCTCCAGTATCGACTCTGGTGGGGACAAAATAGCCTTCCCGAATCTTTTCAGCTGCAGGAACAGATCAAGTTGCAGCGCGAGAGTAACGCCAAACTCATCGAACGAAATCAGGTACTCAAAGAAGAGATTCTCGACCTTAGACGCGGTACCGAGGCGCTTGAAGAACGCGCCCGCAACGAACTGGGGATGGTGAAACAGGGAGAGACCTTCTTTCGGGTAGTGGGTGAGCCTCAGCGTAAAGCCGAGATCGGCGAGCACTAACCTCAAACGGTTTCGCCTAAAAGTGACACGAGTTAACACCTATGATTAGTCGCATACAAGAGCTGGTTGCTATCGTGCCCGCCGCCGGCATAGGCGCGCGAATGGGCGCCGAGATCCCAAAGCAATATCTGATGTTAAATCATCAACCTATCCTGGCGCACACCTTAGATGTGCTATTGGCACATCCGCGCATCACCCAGGTGATTATTGCCCTGAACCCTGAAGATAACTATTTCGCCAAGCTGGTCCAGGCGGCCCATCCTAAGCTGATGACAGTTATCGGCGGTAAAGAGCGCGCCGATTCTGTGCTGAGCGCTCTCAAGGCGGCACCGAGTGATGCCTGGGCGCTGGTACATGATGCCGCGCGCCCCTGCCTGAGCGCCTTGGATATCGACAAGCTGATCGTCGCCTGCGAGACAGATGTGGGTGCTGAGCAGGGCGCCATACTGGCGATGCCGGTGCGCGACACCATGAAGCGCTCGGGTGAAGGGGGAGCTATTCAAGAGACCGTCTGCCGGGAGAATCTCTGGCATGCGCTGACACCCCAGCTGTTCCCGGTTCAGAGTCTTAAGCACAATCTTAATGATGCCCTGGCCGCGGATGTTGCCATTACCGATGAGGCCTCGGCGATGGAGTGGGCCGGAGGTCGGCCGCTATTGGTGAGTGGACGCTTCGACAACATCAAGGTGACCCATCCAGACGATCTGCAACTGGCGGCGCTGTTTCTGCAGGCGGCTGCGAGTGACTTAATTTCGAACACAGGTGAAAAGTAGATGAATATACGTATCGGCCACGGTTTCGATGTGCATAAATTCGGCGGCGAGTTACCGCTTATCCTCGGCGGGGTGGAAGTCCCCTATGATACCGGCCTGGTCGCGCACTCGGACGGTGACGTGGTGCTGCATGCCATCTCAGATGCCATTCTTGGCGCCATGGCCCTAGGGGATATCGGCAAACATTTTCCCGATACCGCCCCAGAATTTAAAGGGGCCGACAGCCGCGTGCTGCTACGTCACTGCTACCAGCTGGCGCTGGATAAGGGCTATAGGCTTGGTAATCTGGATGTCACCATCATCGCCCAGGCACCTAAGATGCTGCCCCATATTCAGGCGATACGCGAGTGTTTAAGCAGTGACTTAGACAGTGATATTGAAGCGATCAATGTAAAGGCTACCACCACAGAGAAGCTTGGCTTTACCGGGCGCAAAGAGGGGATAGCGGTGGAAGCCGTGGTGCTGATGTGCGCCTCCCTGAGATAAGAGAGAGTTATGACCCCACTACATTATTTGCATGGCCAGCCCGAGGCGAGCGCCGACTTAAGAACTTTTAATAGCGATTTTATCGTGCAGGAGCTATTGCCATTCCTCCCGACAGGAGAGGGGGAGCATCACATGCTGCACATTCGCAAAGAGGGGTTAAATACCGCCGATGTGGCGCGCATGCTCTCAAGTTTTGCAGGGGTGCATCCTAAAGAGGTGACCTTTGCCGGCCAGAAAGATAGACATGCCATCACTGAGCAGTGGTTCGGGGTGCGTATTCCCGGCAAGAGTATGCCCGACTGGCAGTCGCTCAACAGCGAGCAGCTCACCGTGCTTTCCAGTGCTCGTCACGGCAAGAAGCTGCGCACCGGCGCCCTCGCGGGTAACCGCTTCACCCTGACCTTAAGGGCTGTGTCTGACATGGACGCTTTGGTGCGGCGCATCGAGCTGATCAAAGCCACCGGCGTGCCAAACTACTTTGGCGAGCAACGCTTCGGCCACGATGGTAAGAATCTCACTTTTGGTCGTTTGATGCTCAGCGGACGCAAGAAGGTGAAAGACAGAAATAAGCGCAGCATCTATCTCTCTGCGGTGCGCTCTCATCTCTTTAATCAGCTGGTGAGCGAGAGACTGCGCCAGCATGAGCTGAAGACGCTCGAGGGCGACTGTGTGATGCTGGCCGGCAGCAAGAGCTATTTCGTGGCTAATCCTTGGGACGAGGAACTGATGGCCCGTCTGTCACAGAAGGACATCCAACTCTCGGCGCCCATGTGGGGCAGAGGTCAGGCATTGAGCGAAGCTGAGGCGTTAGCCTTTGAGCAGAGTGTTTGCCATCAGTACCCTGAGGATCTTGCTGGCCTGGAGCAGGCAGGTCTGAATCAGGAGCGTCGCCCCCTGCTGCTTATGCCCCAGCAACTGAGTTACGAGATTAAGGATGATGTCATAGTGATAAAGTTCGCCCTACCGGCCGGTAGCTTTGCCACCTCTGTGCTGCGGGAACTGGTGAATTATCAAGATGTCAAAGAGCGGGAATATCAGGCCAGAAAGGCCGCAGCGAGTGAAGAAGCCCATGATTAAGATATTGGTAAGCAATGATGATGGCATCACGGCGCCGGGTATCGCGGCCCTGTCCAATGCCCTGGCGAAGCACTTTGACGTGATGACAGTCGGTCCGGATCGCAACTGCTCCGGTGCCAGTAATTCACTAACCTTGACTAACCCTTTGAGAATTAATAAGTTAGACAATGGTTATATTTCCGTCAGTGGTACGCCAACCGATTGTGTACATCTGGCCATTCGCGAATTTTATGCCCATGAGCCGGATATCGTGGTGTCCGGCATCAATGCCGGTGCGAATATGGGGGATGACACCCTCTATTCGGGTACCGTCGCGGCGGCGATGGAAGGACGCTTTCTGGGCTTGCCGGCGATTGCCATCTCGCTTGTGGGCCGAGAACTGAAGCATTATGACAGCGCAGCCCATTACGCCTGTAAGATAGTGGCTGGCTTGATCGATAGCCCTATCGCTTCGGATCAGATCTTAAATGTGAATGTGCCGGACTTACCGCTCAGTGAGATCAAGGGCATAAAGGTGACCCGCCTCGGCGCCAGACACAGGGCCGAGGGCATGGTACGCATGCAAGATCCGGCCGGACGCGAAATATTTTGGCTGGGTCCGCCGGGTGAAGAGCAAGATGCCAGCGAAGGCACTGACTTTCATGCCGCGGCCAACGGCTATGTGTCGGTGACGCCATTGACGGTGGATCTGACCGCATTTGAACAAGTACCAAAGATAAAGCAATGGATAGAGCAATTATGAATGGGGTAGCCACAACGGCGGCATTGAATCTGGCACGTCACCTTCAGGGGGCGGGGATAGTTAATGCTGATGTTTTATCTGTGGTGGCGAAGACGCCGAGAGAGCTGTTTCTCGATGCGGCCCTGGGCCATAAGGCCTATGAAAATACTGCTCTGCCCATAGGACAGGGACAAACTATCTCTCAGCCCTACATAGTTGCGCGCATGACGGAGCTGCTGCTGGAATCGCATCCCAAGCGCGTATTGGAGATAGGCACAGGTTCTGGTTATCAGGCGGCTATATTGGCGCAGTTGGTGGATGAGCTCTGTACTGTCGAGCGCATCAAGAGCCTGCAGATCCAGGCGCGCCAACGTCTAAAGCGCCTCGATCTGCATAACGTCTCCTTTAAATATGGTGACGGCTGGAAGGGATGGGCGAACAAGGGGCCCTTCGACGCCATCATGGTGACGGCCGCGGCCAGCAGTGTGCCTCAGGCGCTGCTCCAGCAGTTGGCCGATGGCGGCGTGCTGGTTATCCCCGTCGGCGACGAGGTTCAACAATTGATGCGCGTGGTGCGCCAAGGCGACCAATTTCATTCGCAGACTATCGAGATGGTGAAGTTTGTCCCCCTGGTTAACGGTGAACTCGCCTAGTGGTGGTTGTCATGTTTTTCGCTGGCGCTAAGGGAATAGGGGAGCTGTCATGCTGAGCCCCCCGAGTCGGTGTAGGTTTTTGCAAAAGCTTGTTCAAAAGCCTGTCGGCATTCTATGTGTCTTGATGCTTACCTGTCTGCTGAACGCCTGTAGTTTTCAGGCCCATTCTCCCGCTCCCGTGGTCAATGTTAACTCGCCGGTGAAAAAAGCCTATAAACGAGGCGGCCTCACCTCCGACCACTATAAGGTCAGGCGTGGCGATACCCTCTATTCGATCGCCTGGGCGGCCAACAAAGATTTTGTCGAAATTGCCCGATATAACGGGCTTCGCAAGCCCTATACCATCTATCCAGGACAGGTTTTAAAGCTAAAATCGACAAACGCTGTTACAAATAGCAAAACCCAGCGTAGCACTCAGGTATCGAGTAAAAAAACGCAGCAAAATACAGTTAAAAGTCAACCTAAACAAACAGTTAAATCTAGTCAGCAGGTGGCTACCAGTAAAACGGCTCCGGTGAAAAAATCGCTTGATCGGGGCGATAAATCTGCGTACGCTGTAACAACTGGTCAACAAAATATTAACGGTGTTATCCACAAGCCCAGTAGCACCCTACCCAAGAAGGTTCAGCGCTGGCATTGGCCTGTTAAAGGCAAGTTGATCGGCACATTCTCTACCAAGGAGCAAGGTAATAAAGGGATTAAGATCGCAGGATCCCGAGGCGATCGCATTCAGGCCGCCGCCGATGGGCGAGTGGTGTATGCGGGAAATGCACTAAGGGGATACGGTAATCTGGTGATCATTAAGCATAGCGATGACTATCTCAGTGCTTATGCCCATGCCGATAAGATCTTAGTAAAAGAGAAGCAGTTCGTTACCGCGGGACAAACGGTGGCGAAAATGGGACAAACGGGTACCAACAGAGTGATGCTGCATTTCGAGATACGGTATCACGGCAAATCCGTTGACCCACTTAAATTTTTGCCTAAATCATAATTTTATAGGCGCCATTTTGGCAATTGGAGGACAGTAAAGTGCAGTAAATTAGCATGTAAAATTTGGGAGAGTATATTATGGGTCGTAAACAATCTACCGCCGTGGCGGAGCCCTTGGTTGACTTGTCTAAGAATGAGTCTGATCTATCAGTGACCAACAGCAAGGAGGTTTTGAAAGAAGCAGAACTAGAACAGCAAGTACAAGATGACTTACAAAAGAACTTAGATGCCACTCAGCTGTATTTAAGTGAAATTGGATTTTCCCCCCTATTGAGTGCGGAAGAGGAGGTTTATTTCTCACGTAAGGCCCTAAAAGGCTGTGAAAAATCTCGCAACCGTATGATTGAGAGTAATCTCAGACTCGTCGTAAAAATTGCACGTCGTTATAACAATCGTGGCTTAGCATTATTGGATCTGATTGAAGAAGGTAATTTAGGTTTGATCCGTGCCGTCGAAAAGTTCGATCCGGAACGCGGTTTTCGATTCTCTACCTATGCTACCTGGTGGATCCGCCAGACCATAGAACGTGCGATCATGAATCAAACCCGTACCATTCGCCTACCTATTCATGTGGTGAAGGAGCTCAACGTTTACCTTCGTACCGCTAGGGAACTCGCGCACAAGCTAGATCATGAGCCTACCGCCGAGGAGATCGCCGAGCAGTTAGACTTGCCCAGTAGCGATGTGAGTAAGATGCTTAAGCTCAATGAGCGTATCACCTCTGTCGATACACCGCTGGGTGGCGACAACGACAAGGCATTGCTGGACGTGTTAGCCGACGATGATTGCGTGGGCCCAGATTACAAGGTACAAGACGATGATATGTCTAAGTCTGTCGTACGCTGGCTAGACGAGCTGAACAGCAAGCAGAGAGAAGTGCTTGCCCGTCGTTTCGGTTTGCTAGGCTATGAGCCATCGACTCTTGAAAATGTCGGTAAGGAGATAGGTCTCACTCGTGAGAGAGTACGCCAGATCCAGGTGGAAGCCCTGAAACGGTTAAGAGATCTGCTCAGTGCACAAGGACTATCGGTAGAAGCTATCTTCAGAGTATAAGTGTGTATCGGGGTGTAGGCTTAAGGGCTGATTTAATGTACTTATTGCCGTTTTGAATTTGTCGCCTGGTTGAACTGGCCGTATGTTGGCTAGAAGGTCGATGAGCAGTGCTAGCGTCTTGTTGAGAAAAGTTGTGGTAAGCGCCCTAAGGTGTAAACCTTTTTCATGAAGAGCCGACCCCAGAATTAAAAAAAGCGCATCTCTAAGAGGTGCGCTTTTTGCTGTCTAGACTTGATTAACCTAGCTGTATTTAATTAACCTGCCTGTATTTAATCAACGTAGCTGTTTGAGCTCATAGAGCAGATCCAGCGCCTGTCTCGGGGTAAGGCTGTCGGGATCTATGGTGTCTAATCTGTCTAGGGCCTTTGAGGATTCTGGCATGGCGAGACTCAGCTGAGCCTGTCTGAGTTCGGGCAGGCCCTCCTCTCTGTCACGGCTCTCAAGATGATGCAGCTTGTGCTTGGCGGCCTGTACCACTTTGGCCGGTACCCCGGCTAGGGCCGCCACCTGTAGGCCATAACTCTTACTCGCCGCTCCTTCCTGCACCGCATGCATGAAGGCGATGGTGTCGTCATGCTCTATGGCGTCAAGGTGCACGTTAGCCACATTTTCCATCTGCTCGGGCAGCTGGGTCAGCTCGAAATAGTGGGTAGCAAACAGGGTCATAGACTTTAAGTTCTGCGCCAGATGTTCGGCGGCCGACCAGGCGAGTGATAAGCCGTCATAGGTCGAGGTGCCCCGGCCAATCTCGTCCATCAGCACCAGACTCTCCGGCGTGGCGTTATGCAGTATGTTGGCAGTTTCCGTCATCTCAACCATGAAGGTCGACCGGCCGGAGGCGAGATCGTCCGCGGCGCCAATACGGGTAAAGATGCGATCCACTGGGCCGATGGCGGCCTTCTGCGCCGGCACGAAGCTACCGATATGGGCCATCAAAGTGATCAGTGCGACCTGACGCATATAGGTTGACTTACCGCCCATGTTAGGACCGGTAACGATCAGCATGCGCCTCGCCGGGTTGAGGCTGACAGGGTTGGCGATAAATGGCGTCTGACTGACGCGCTCGACCACGGGGTGCCTTCCCGCCTCGATATTTATGCCGCTCTGAGCCGTGAGTTCTGGCCTGTGATAGTCCAGCTGCTCGGCGCGCTCGGCAAAGTTGGTGATCACGTCAAGCTCGGCGGCGGCGCGGGCGAAGGCCTGTAGCTCGTGCAGGCGGGGCATTAGCAGATCGAACAGCTCTTCCCATAGCTGTTTCTCCAGTGCCAGAGCCTTGCCCTGACTGGAAAGCACCTTCTCCTCATGTTCCTTGAGCTCGGCGACGATATAACGCTCTGTGTTCTTCAGGGTCTGTCTGCGCTGATAGCTCATGGGGACCAGATCTGACTCGCGGCGACTCACCTCGATGTAATAGCCGTGCACCCTGTTATAGCCAACCTTCAGGGTTGAGGCGCCGGTGGCAGCCTTCTCGCGTGCCTCGAGTTCGGCAAGGTAGTCGGTTGCGCCCTGGCTGAGTTTGCGCCACTCATCCAGCTCTGCATGATAGCCCTCTTTAATCACTCCACCGTCGCGGATCAGCATAGGCGGGTTGTCGACGATGGCGCGGCTTAGGAGGGCATGCTCTTCGGGAAACTCGCCGATAGATTGCGACAGGGTACGTAGATGTGCGCTGTGACAATCGGCTAGCTGTTGCTGTATTTCTGGCAATAGGGCTAGTGCCTGACGCAGGCGGGCAAAGTCACGGGGGCGAGCACTGCGAATGGCCAGACGCGCCGTGATACGCTCTATGTCGCCCAGGGCTTTTAGCTGCTCGTGCAGACTCTCGTGATAACCATTGTCCAGTAGCTCGTCGATAGCATCGTGACGGGCACGAATGATGTTGTGGTTGCGCAGTGGTTCGTGGATCCAGCGCTGTAACATGCGGCTACCCATAGGAGTTGCCGTGTTATCCAGTACCGAGGCCAGGGTGTTGTCGCTGCCCCCCTGCAGGTTGCGGGTCAGCTCCAGATTCTTTCGGGTGGCCGCGTCCAGCACTATGCTGTCGCACTGATTGAAACGTGTGATGGCGTTGATATGGGGCAGGGCGGTGCGCTGGGTATCTTTTACATACTGGATAAGGCAGCCAGCCGCCTGCAGCGATAACCTGACTTCGCCCAGGCCAAAGCCATAGAGGTCTTTGGTGCCGAACTGTTCCAGCAGCAGCTTGTAGCTGGTGTCATAGTCGAACTCCCATTCGGGACGGCGACGCTTACCCGAGAGCGAGGCGATCAGTGCCGGCTCGCTGAAATCTTCGCTGTAGAGCAGCTCCGCCGGATTGGTGCGTTGTAGCTCGGCTTCCAGTGCTTCTTTGCTGGCCAGCTCTGTAACCACGAAGCGCCCGGATGAGACATCCAGGGTCGCGTAACCAAAGCCAATCTTACCGTGATAGACGGCGGCAAGCAGGTTGTCTTGCCTCTCCTGCAACAGGGCTTCATCGGTCAGCGTGCCAGGGGTGACGATGCGCACGATTTTTCGCTCCACCGGTCCCTTAGTGGTGGCGGGGTCACCTATCTGCTCGCAGATAGCCACAGATACCCTAAGTTGCACCAGCTTAGCCAGATAGCCTTCTACCGCATGGTAGGGGATGCCCGCCATGGGGATAGGGTCACCGCCACTCTTGCCCCGGGCCGTTAAGGAGATCCCTAACAGCTCAGATGCGCGCTTAGCATCGTCGTAGAAGAGCTCGTAAAAATCTCCCATACGATAAAAAAGCAACATATCGGGTGTTTCGGCTTTCAGCGTCAGATATTGACGCATCATGGGGGTGTGCTTTTCAAGATGTTGAGTATCGACGGCGTTCATGAATTAACCAAGGTATCCTGCTACAAAAATGTCTGTCATAGCCCCGCGGCTAGCACAGAATGAATGGCCTCAATACTAACAATAAATTGATGGCGGTTGCGCATTTATCCTGCCTGTTTGGATAAATTTAGTGCTAATGCGCCTTGGGGCATTTAGCTGGCTTTGTCGGAGCTTAGGCAAAAATAATCGCATACAGTACTTGATACTGTATGATTGTACAGTATACTAGGTTTCATATTGAGACAGCCTAAAGCGATGCAGAAACCGTCTGCGGGCTTTAACTTAACGGATACCCCACAGCGCAGCGTCTGTGATTGAGAGGAAAGCAGAATGAAGATTGATGCGAATAAAGAGAAAGCCCTGAGCGCGGTTCTTGGCCAGATTGAGAAGCAGTTTGGTAAAGGCTCTATCATGAAGCTAGGTGAAAACCGCTCTATGGATGTTGAGACTATCTCAACGGGTTCTCTGTCGCTGGACGTTGCATTGGGTGCCGGTGGTCTGCCACTGGGTCGTATCGTTGAGATCTATGGTCCTGAATCTTCGGGTAAGACGACCCTGACCCTGGAAGTGATTGCGGCGGCTCAGCGCGAAGGTAAGGTTTGTGCCTTCATCGACGCCGAGCACGCGCTGGACCCTATCTATGCGCAAAAGCTGGGTGTGGATATCGATAACCTGCTGTGTTCTCAACCCGATACTGGCGAGCAGGCCCTTGAGATCTGTGACGCACTGACGCGTTCTGGCGCTGTGGATGTGATCATCGTCGACTCGGTAGCTGCCCTGACGCCTAAGGCGGAAATCGAAGGCGAGATCGGTGATTCTCACATGGGTCTAGCCGCGCGTATGATGAGTCAGGCGATGCGTAAATTGGCAGGTAACCTGAAGCAATCTAACACCTTGCTGATCTTCATCAACCAGATCCGTATGAAGATTGGTGTCATGTTCGGTAACCCTGAGACCACAACTGGTGGTAACGCGCTTAAGTTCTACGCCTCCGTTCGTTTGGATATTCGTCGTACGGGCGCTATCAAGGACCGTGAAGAGGTTATCGGTAACGAGACCCGCGTTAAGGTGGTGAAGAACAAGATTGCCGCACCGTTTAAGCAGGCAGAGTTCCAGATCCTCTATGGTGAAGGTATTAACCGCACAGGTGAGCTGGTGGACCTTGGTGTGATGCACAAGCTGATCGAAAAGTCGGGTGCCTGGTACAGCTACAAGGGCGACAAGATTGGCCAGGGCCGCGCTAATGCCGGTAAGTACCTGGTAGAGAACCCAGAGATTGCTGCCGAAATCGACCAGGCGCTGCGCGCCATGCTGCTGGGGGCTGGTCAAGTGGTTGCCGAGTCGGCCACTGGCGATGAGAATGTCGATCTGGAAACCGGTGAAGTATTTTAAGCTGGCCCGTTTCAGCTAATCGGTTTTTGATGACTCAGGCTTTGCAATGACCTTGGTTTTTTCATGATAATGTCGGCGATGCAAGTTGCGGTGGGCCTGCTGGCCCGCCGCGATTATTCCCGCTATCAGATAAAGAGTAAGCTGAATCAGAAAGGCTTTCTCGACGGCGAGATAGAAGCGGTGCTTGGCGAATGTGAGCGCCAGGGCTATCTCGATGACGCCAGGTTTGCCGGACTCTTGTTGCGTTCTCATATCGCTAAAGGTCATGGTCATAATAAGATTCGTCAATCCATGTCGCAGAAGGGACTGACTAAAGAGGTTATCGAGTCGACCCTCAATCAGAGCGATTGTGACTGGTTCGAGCTGGCGAGACAGAAAGCCGCCAAGAAGTATGCCGCTAGCGGCCCTATTCAAGATCAGAAAGACCGCGCCAGGCGAGTGCGTTATCTTCTCTCACAAGGTTTTGGCTTCGATCAGGTCGCCTATGCCTTAGAGGTCGACCCCGACTTAGATTAAGACTAAATTCCTGACGACTATCCAAGCAATGGCTATGGCTCAGGCGCAGGCTATGAATCAGGCAATGACTCACACTGTGCCCCAGACTATGACCCAGACCTGAATTAAGTCATAGCCTGAAAATCATCCTCGCTCTTTAGCTAGCAGACCCAATGGAAACTGAGGCTTTTTACGGTTTCTTTGGGGATCCTCGGCTAAACCTCTGGTTGTTCCCCCATAGACTGCTTATAATGCTGGGCTAACTGAGCATCGTCGGTGAACCTTTTGCTTTCATCGCTAAAATAATCAAATTCAGGATGATTTCATGTATCAAACCACTGCAGCGCTGAGAAGTGCTTTCTTGGAGTTTTTCCGCAGAAACGGTCACCAGGTTGTGGACAGCAGTTCACTGGTACCTGGCAATGATCCCACCTTGCTATTTACCAATGCAGGGATGAACCAGTTTAAAGATGTTTTCCTTGGGGAAGACAAGCGTGACTACACTCGAGCCACCACGGCCCAGCGCTGTGTGCGCGCCGGCGGTAAGCATAACGACCTAGATAATGTCGGTTACACTGCGCGTCACCATACCTTCTTCGAGATGCTGGGTAACTTCAGCTTCGGTGATTATTTCAAGCAAGATGCGATTCGTTTTGCCTGGACCTTCCTGACCGAAGAACTCAAGCTGCCAAAAGAGCGTCTGTGTGTCACCGTCTATGAGACAGACGATGAAGCCTTCGAGATCTGGAACAAAGAGATTGGCGTAGCGGCCGAGAACATCATTCGCATCGGCGATAACAAGGGGGCTGCATATGCCTCTGACAACTTCTGGCAGATGGGCGATACCGGTCCTTGTGGTCCTTGTACCGAGATCTTCTACGATCACGGCGAGCATATCTGGGGTGGCCGTCCCGGCACGCCTGAAGAAGATGGTGATCGCTTCATCGAGATCTGGAACATAGTATTCATGCAGTACAACCGTCAGGCCGACGGCACCATGGATCCGCTACCTAAGCCTTCGGTCGATACCGGTATGGGCATAGAGCGTATCGCGGCTATCATGCAGGGCGTGCACTCAAACTATGAGATCGACATCTTCCAGTCACTGATCAAGAAGACCGCCGAAATATTGGGCGTTACCGATCTGGAGAACAAGTCGCTGCGCGTCGTCGCCGACCACATCCGTTCTTGCGCCTTCCTGGTTGCTGATGGCGTAATGCCATCAAACGAGGGCCGTGGTTACGTACTACGCCGTATCATTCGCCGCGCCGTGCGTCATGGTAACAAGCTGGGTGCCAACGAAGCCTTCTTCTATAAGCTGGTACCGACACTCATCGAAGTCATGGGCGACGCAGCCAAAGAGCTGGTGGCGACCCAGGCGATCGTCGAAAAGGCACTTAAGGCGGAAGAGGAGCAGTTTGCCCGTACGCTTGAACGTGGTCTTGGTATTCTCGACAATGCCCTGAGCCAGCTAGAAGGTAAGGAACTTGATGGCGAGACAGCCTTTAAGCTTTACGATACCTATGGTTTCCCTGTGGATCTCACCGCAGATGTATGCCGTGAGCGCGATATCACTGTCGATGAAGCTGGCTTCGAAGCGGCCATGGCCGAGCAGCGTAGTCGCGCCCAGGCGGCGGGACAGTTTGATACAGATTACAACGAAAGCCTGAAGATAGATGCCGAGACCGAGTTCTGCGGTTATAGCGACCTTAACGGTGAAGCTAAGGTGATTGGTCTCTATGTCGATGGTCAGGCGGTCGATGCCCTAGCCGAAGGCGACCAAGGTGTCGTGGTGCTCGACAGTACGCCATTCTATGGCGAGTCTGGTGGTCAGTGTGGCGACAAGGGCCTATTGAGCGCCGAAGGCGTCGAGTTCCAGGTGAAAGACACCCAGAAATATGGTCAGGCAATGGGCCATATCGGTCAGGTTAAGACTGGTGGCATCGCCATGGGTCAAACCCTTAACGCTGCAGTGGACAAGAAGCTTAGACATCGCACCGAACTCAACCACTCTGTGACTCACCTGCTGCACGCCGCGCTACGTCAGGTACTGGGTATTCACGTGAGCCAGAAGGGCTCTTTGGTAGAGCCTGAGCGTCTACGTTTCGACTTCTCTCACTTCGAAGCGGTTAAGCGTGAAGAGCTTAAGCAGGTCGAAGATCTTGTTAACACTCAGATCCGTCGTAACCACGAGCTGAAGGCCGAGGTGATGGATATCGACCAGGCGAAAGAGAAAGGCGCTATGGCCTTGTTTGGTGAGAAATATGACTCACAGGTTCGTGTGGTGACCATGGGTGACTTCTCTATCGAGCTGTGTGGTGGTACTCACGTGGGTCGCACGGGTGATATCGGCCTGTTTAAGATCACATCTGAAGGTGGCATCGCCGCCGGTATCCGTCGTATCGAGGCGGTCACAGGGGCGGCGGCGATCGCTTATGTCGGTGAGCAACAGGCTCAGCTCGAACAAGCGGCTTCCTTGCTCAAGGGCGATAGTGCCTCTGTTGTGGCCAAGCTTAAGGCGCAGCTGGATAAGACTAAGCAACTTGAGAAGGAGCTGTCTCAGCTTAAAGACAAGCTGGCGGCGGCGACCAGTGCCGACCTAGCAGGTGAGGCTCAGGAGCTTGCTGGCGTTAAGGTGCTGGTTAAGCAGCTAGAAGGCGTCGAAGCCGGCGCGCTACGTGGCCTACAGGACGAGCTCAAGCAGAAGCTGCAATCTGGCATCGTAGTGCTGGGGATTGCCGGTGATGCCAAGGTGAACCTGATTGCCGGTGTGACCAAAGACTTGACCGGTAAGGTCAAGGCCGGTGAGCTTGTTGCCATGGTGGCTGCTCAGGTGGGCGGTAAGGGCGGTGGACGCCCAGACATGGCTCAGGCCGGCGGTAGCGAGCCTGCTAAACTAGCGGGCGCATTGGATTCTGTGATTCCTTGGCTGTCTGAACGTTTGGCCTAAGTTGCCTCAATAGAAAAAAGCGCTCCCTGAGCGCTTTTTTTGTGCCATATTGATTGAAGCATAGGCCGAGGTACGGTTTAACGTGTTAAATATAAAGCTGGTTTACTTGACCGCCCTTAATATCTTGGATATCTGTTAATGAAGATTTGGCTAAATCAGCGATGTGCGGCACATTTAAACGAACTAACATGCAATAAAAGGGTGTTTTTCATCAGAACACTATTAATTTGTACTAAGCTGACCGTATAATAAGGTCATAACGGAATAATGCCGTATAAGCAGAATTAGGAACTAAAGGAGCAAAAAATGCTGATATTGACTCGTCGTGTTGGTGAAACACTGATGATTGGTGATGAAGTTACTGTCACCGTTTTAGGCGTAAAGGGTAATCAAGTTCGTATTGGTGTGAATGCACCAAAAGAAGTTTCAGTTCATCGTGAAGAGATTTATCAGCGTATTCAGTCTGAAAAGTCAGGTAGCTCTTCGGAAGGCGGCAATTTTTAAGCGATAGATATAACCGGCGTTACACGATAAGAGTCAGCAAGTTTGCTGGCTTTTTTGTTTTTAGCTGCCAGCTTTTTAACCATAACGGCGACATAGCATACAGGCCCTTAGGGGAAATAGGGATAACTGCTTAAAAACAGCTCAAACAGCATTTGTTTAGGAGAAATGGTTTGACTTATTTTCTTCAAACAGTAATATGTGCGCCAAGAAAACGGAGAGGTGGCCGAGTGGCCGAAGGCGCTCCCCTGCTAAGGGAGTATGGGCTTTATCTCCCATCGAGGGTTCGAATCCCTCCTTCTCCGCCATTTCTTAACTGACAAAACAGGGCGCGTGTAGCTCAGCTGGATAGAGTACCTGGCTACGAACCAGGCGGTCAGAGGTTCGAATCCTCTCACGCGTACCATTTGTTTTTCAGTATAAAGTAGGTTTATAGATATAAGATGCGCGTGTAGCTCAGCTGGATAGAGTACCTGGCTACGAACCAGGCGGTCAGAGGTTCGAATCCTCTCACGCGTACCATCTCTTAACTTACTTAAATTTCTGTGCGCGTGTAGCTCAGCTGGATAGAGTACCTGGCTACGAACCAGGCGGTCAGAGGTTCGAATCCTCTCACGCGTACCATATTTTAAAATCGACGGTTTTGGCCGTCGTTTTGTTTGAAAGCCTAGAATTTGCGCGTGTAGCTCAGCTGGATAGAGTACCTGGCTACGAACCAGGCGGTCAGAGGTTCGAATCCTCTCACGCGTACCATTTTAGACGGAGAGGTGGCCGAGTGGCCGAAGGCGCTCCCCTGCTAAGGGAGTATGGGCTTTATCTCCCATCGAGGGTTCGAATCCCTCCTTCTCCGCCATTATTAAAACCCGCAACCTAAGTTGCGGGTTTTTTTATGCCTGTTTTCTGTATCTCTCAAAGCTTACCCCATCTGGCCCATGGTTAAGCCAGACCTCCTCATGCACAGCCGATAACCTGTATAGATTGCATAATTTTGCATTTCTCGCAGGTTCTCGTTCGTATTCGTGAATTCAATTTTCAAGCGGGTTAGGGCTTTTTAATCAAATTCTGCATTTGGCGGCTAAAATATTATGTGATCGTCAAAAATAACTGCTATTTATTGTGAAATAACCGAATGCCCCTTATCAATTAGTCTTATTTTGGTAAGACCAATTTACAACGTACTCGCCTTTTTGTTATAGATTGGTTAAGGTTTCCTGGCTAAAGGCGATCCCTTTGCGCCCTAATCGACGACACCTGTCATGTCATCGGTCGATTTTTAAGCGTGTTACCTGAATAAATAGCATGTCGTGCGGCTAGGCCGTTAGTCTGATGTGCTCGATTAACCTGAGAGGATAGTATGGAATCAATGGCTCAACAGATAATGGAAGCACTGACGATCATGGTGCTGGGAATGGGGTTGGTGTTTATCTTCCTAACTATACTCATTGGGGTCGTTAATCTGGTGGCCTGGAGGTGTGCGCCTAAGCCCAGTCTTGCACCACTCGCTGAGGCGAGTGAGCCGCAAGCGCCACGTTTTCCAGGCGTCGACCCTAAGATGGTCGCCGTGATCACCGCCGCCGTACATCAATATCGCGCCAAAGCATAAATAGAAGTAGGGAGTTTTTATGAGCAAGCCACTTGCATTAACCGACGTCGTGTTACGCGACGCCCATCAATCGATTCTTGCCACGCGTCTTCGTATCGACGATATGCTTCCTATTGCCCCCTTACTGGACAAAGTGGGCTTCTGGTCGCTGGAATCCTGGGGCGGTGCCACCTTCGACGCCTGTATCCGTTATTTGGGGGAGGATCCCTGGGAGCGGATCCGTGAGCTCAAGAAGGCGATGCCCAATACGCCGCAGCAGATGTTACTCAGGGGACAGAATCTCTTAGGCTATCGTCACTATGGCGACGACCTGGTGCATAGGTTTGTCGAACGCGCACATGACAACGGCGTCGATGTGTTCCGTATCTTCGATGCCATGAATGATGTGCGTAATCTGGAGACGGCCGTTAAGTCTGTGGTCGAGGTGGGTGGTCATGCTCAGGGCACCATCTCCTACACCACGAGTCCGGTACATACCTTAGAGACTTGGGTGGACATGGCTAAGCGTCTGGAAGATATGGGCTGTCACTCGCTCTGTATCAAGGATATGGCCGGCCTGCTAAAGCCTTTCGATGCTTTCGATCTCATCAGCCAGCTCAAGGCGCAGACAAACCTGATTGTCTCCATGCAGTGTCATGCCACCACAGGCTTGAGCACGGCAACCTACCAAAAAGCGATAGAGGCTGGCATCGACGTGCTCGATACCGCCATCTCTTCCATGAGTCAAACCTACGGCCATAGCGCTACCGAGACCCTGGTGGCCATGGTAGAAGGCACAGACAGGGCCACAGGCTATGACATGGCGCTGCTGGAGCAGATCGCCGCCTATTTCAGGGAGGTGCGTAAGAAATACGCCGCCTTCGAAGGAGAACTCAAGGGGATCGATTCGCGCATTCTACGCGCCCAGGTACCCGGTGGCATGCTTACCAACATGGAGAATCAACTGAGGGAGCAGGGCGCCGCCGATAAGTTGGACCTGGTGCTCGAAGAGATCCCTAAGGTGCGTGAAGATCTTGGTTTTATTCCGTTGGTCACGCCTACCTCGCAGATCGTTGGCACCCAGGCGGTGATCAATGTGCTCACCGGCGAGCGTTATAAATCGCTCACCAAGGAGACCGAAGGGGTGCTTAAGGGTGAATATGGCGCCACGCCTGCCCCGGTTAACAGTGAGCTGCAGGCTCGTGTGCTGGCCGGTGGCGAGGCGATCTGTTGTCGCCCGGCCGACTTGCTGCCCAATGAGCTAGACAGTTTGAGAGCCGAGCTCAATGACAAGGCCGCCAGCGACAAGATAAGTTTGGCTATAGAGGTGGACGATGACGTATTGACCTACGCGCTCTTCCCACAGATTGGCCTTAAGTTCCTTAAGAATCGTGATAATCCTGATGCTTTCGAGCCTAAACCCGAAGCACCTCAGGCCGCAGCTCAAGCCACAACTCAAGCCGCATCGTCTAGCGAGCCGGTCGCTACGCGCCAGCCACAAGGTAAGGAAACCTATACGGTCAATGTTCAGGGCCAGAGCTTCGTGGTAGAGGTCTCTCCCGGCGGCGACATCAGTCAGATAGTGCCGAGTGAGAACGTGGTGCCTTTCGCGGCGCCAGAACCCGCAGCTCCAGCGGTCGGCGACGGGGCGCCCATGAATGCGCCTTTGTCGGGTAACATCTTCAAGGTCAATGTACAGCCAGGTGACGCCGTTAAGGCGGGGGATGTGGTGATCATCCTAGAGGCGATGAAGATGGAAACGGAGATCCGCGCCGAATCCGATGGCGTGGTCGCCAAGGTGTGGGTCAAGGAAGGTGACTCTGTTGCCGTTGGCAATCAATTGCTTGCCATAGCATAGGAGCTGAGATGGACGGATTAATCGCCTTTTGGGCCGAGTCGGGTATTGCTAACTTTACCGGTGGCCAGTTGTTGATGATGGCTGTGGGTGGGCTCTTGCTCTATCTGGCTATCGCCAAGGGATTTGAGCCACTGCTGCTCTTGCCTATCGGTTTTGGTGCCATATTGGCCAACATTCCCAACGGTGGCTTCACCGAAGAGGGCGGCATGCTCTATTACGCTTATCATGTGGGGATCGAGACCGGGGTCTTCCCCTTGTTGATCTTCATGGGCGTCGGTGCGCTGACAGACTTTGGTGCCCTTATCGCCAACCCTAAGATGCTATTACTGGGGGCCGCGGCGCAGTTTGGTATCTTTGCCACCTTAATTGGAGCCATCGCGCTCAACGCTGTGCCTGGATTTGAGTTCTCCATGACGGATGCGGCGGCCATTGCCATCATCGGCGGCGCCGATGGTCCGACGGCTATCTTCCTCGCCTCCAAGTTGGCCCCTGAGCTGCTCGGTGCCATTGCGGTGGCGGCATACTCCTATATGGCGCTGGTGCCCATCATCCAACCGCCTATCATGAAGCTGCTGACCACTGAGGCCGAGCGTCAGATCAAGATGGAGCAGCTGCGTGAGGTGAGTAAGCTTGAGAAGATCATCTTCCCACTCGCCGTGCTGGGGCTGACCATACTCTTCCTGCCGGCGGCGACTCCCTTGGTGGGCATGTTCTGTCTGGGCAACTTAATGCGCGAGTCCGGTGTGGTCGACAGACTCTCCAATACGGCGCAGAACGAGTTGATCAACATAGTGACCATCTTCCTGGGTCTGGCGGTCGGCTCTAAGCTTTCGGCGGACAAGTTCCTGCAGCTGGAGACCTTAGGCATCTTGGTATTGGGGGCCGTGGCCTTCGGCATCGGTACGGCCGCCGGTGTACTGATGGCCAAGCTGATGAGTAAGCTTTCTGGCGGTAAGATCAACCCACTTATCGGCGCCGCAGGTGTCTCGGCCGTGCCTATGGCTGCCAGGGTGGTGAACAAGGTGGGTCTGCAGGCCAATCAGCAAAACTTCCTGCTGATGCATGCCATGGGGCCGAACGTGGCCGGTGTGCTGGGCTCTGCGGTCGCCGCCGGTGTCTTGCTGGCGGTACTGGGCGGCTAGCCTTTTTAGACTCGAAGCGTCTTAAACCTAAAAGCGGTCGGCACCTGTGTCGGCCGTTTTTATTTTTTCTGTTTAATCGACTTGCTTAATCGACTCGTGGCATTACGTCCTGATTTAACGCCTTTTTATGGCTTGATTGATTACGCCTCTCCACCAAGCTGGCTGCCATTGGGCTTACCTTAATCAAGCTAATGCTAAAGCGCTTGATGCAGATCAACGTCTGCCTCGCAGGTTTAGCGTCTAATAAGTGTGACGCAGCTCTCAATACGTCTGTTTTGGTGAGCCATGATCCAATAAGTGAGGAGTAGACGATGGAATTACGACCCAACTGTTATACCGATATCTGTGTGAACGGCAAATGGTTTCATTATGATCACGGCGACCTTTCGGTGTTTATGTTAAACGGCGGCGATCCCTTAACCTTCGAGCTAAGTGAGTTACCCACCACAGAAGCCGAGCTTGAGGCGCACTTGGAAAGCTTTACCCGCCAGGGCTAACGAGGTTAAGTCAACCGCGCAGGTTTTGCCCGGCGGTGAGCCAGAGCAGAAAGCCGAGCGAGAAGATGAGGGTAGCGCTGATCGCTATGATGTAGATAAAGCCTTTCTTGCCTTGTTTCAGTGGCACGCCGTTGAGATAGAGAAACAGCGCCCAGAACAAACTTAAGATGATTGGCAGTAAAAACAGGCGAGCCATGACGGTTAATCGTTACCTTATTGCTGGGTGCAGTTAATATATGATTTAAACTTACTATTTCAGATTTAACAAGCAATTAGCAATAAAAAAGCCGCATTAAGCGGCTTCTTTTATGTCGGGCGGAACTGAGATTAGCTGGCAACCTCAGGGGCGTCGCTCTCTTCGTTGCGATAGAACTGCTCTTGGTCGAGCTGGCCTTCCGACTTGCCCACCACGACGGCTGTCATCATGTCGCCGGTGACGTTGGTGGCGGTGCGGATCATGTCGATCACCCTGTCGATAGAGGCGATGAAGGCGATACCCTCGAGCGGCAGACCTACCACGCCCAGGGTGACAGAGAGCATCACCATGGCACTGCCCGGTACACCGGCGGTGCCCACAGAGGCCACTGTAGCGGTAACGGCGATCAGCATATAGTCGGTGGTTTCCAGCGGGATACCGTAGATCTGTGCGATGAAGATGGCGGCGATGGCCGGATAGATACCGCCACAGCCGTCCATGTTCATGGTGGCACCGAGTGGCAGCACGAAGGCGCCATATTTCTTCGACACGCCCATGGTCTCTGTGGCACGGGTGCTGGCGGGCAGGGTGCCGAAGCTCGATGCCGTGGTAAAGGCAACCAGCTGGGCCGGCATCGCTTTTCTGAAGAACTGCACCGCGCTAAGGCCTGCACCAAATCTCACCAGGCCGCCATAGACGAAGATCATGTGGATCAACGCGGCGATATAGATGGCACCGATAAACTTGCCAAGAGGCAGCAGGGTAGATAGACCATATTCGCCGACGACCCAGGCCATCAGGCCGAATACGCCGATAGGGGTCAGTTGCAGCACCATGCGGGTCAGCTGGAACATCACCTCGGCACCGGCTTCGATGGCGTGCTTGAGTGGCTCGGCCTTCTCGCCAACCTTATTGATGGCGATACCGACTAAGGCGGCAAAGACGATGATCTGTAGTACCTTGCCTTCTGCCAGAGAGGCAAACGGATTCACCGGGATCATGTCCAGTAGCACCTGTGCGAAACCGGGCACGTTACGTTCGCGCACCTCTGTGGTGGCCAGCTCCAGCGAGCCCCCCATGTCGATCAGGCTGCCGATGGTCAGGCCGATAAGCGAGGCGATGGTGCCGGTTAGCATGAACATGGCAAGGGTCTTGATACTCAGGCGCTTAAGGCTGACATCATTACCAAGAGAGGTGATGCTGACCACAATGGCGCAGAAGATAAGCGGCGCAACCAGCATCTTGATTGCCGCGATAAAGAGGTCGCCAAGGGGCTTTAGTTGGGTTGCTTGTTCACCTAGGATCACGCCCAGGCCTACCCCTAAAATGAAACCGGCGAGAACCTTCTGCCAAAAGGGGATCTGTTTAATTGTTTGCCACATGGGATCTATTCCAAATTTTATTAAGTCGTTATTGTGGATGGCGTTGTCGAATCAAAAATGAATTGCTTGTTCTAGCATGAGCCATCTAGGTATTTCAACCTTAGCGAGTGAGCCAGACATTGTATCTGGCCACAGCCTTGCTTACCAAAGCGATTTTGTTATAACTTATTGTGATATAAGAGTTTGTTTTAATAAGATTAAATTTTTACTTTTAGGTAACATCATCAGCTTGAATGACATACACATAAAAATTTACTTTTTTTCATTAGGTAAGGGATCATGACCGCGTTATGGTTGATCTTTAGTGGCGCCTTTTTGGCGGCCACCCTGTTGCCTGGAGGCTCTGAGGTGCTACTGGCGGCGCTGATTAATCAGGCACCAGAGACCTGGGTGTCGCTGGTGGTGATGGCAACCCTGGGGAACACCTTGGGATCTTTGACCAGTTACTATCTGGGCGCGCTGGGACGCTTTGCCAAGACGCCGGAGGAGATGGCTAGCGGTCGCTATCGTCATGGGTTACAGCTTGTCGAGCGCTACGGCTACTGGAGCCTGCTGCTCGCCTGGACCCCCCTCATCGGTGACATTTTATGCCTGCTGGCAGGCTGGCTTAGGATGCCACTGGTCAAGTCCAGCATAATGATTTTTATAGGGAAAGGAGTGCGCTATCTGCTGGTTGCAGCCTTGGCGCTACATTGGTTGTGAGCAGTCTGGTTTGTGTCTGATACTGAGTCGCCTCGCCATAGAGCCGACTCGATAAAAACACACCACTGCTTCAAATAGGAGTAAAGAATGAAAAAATGGATATTGGCTGCGGCAATCTCGGCCGCGCTAAGCGCCTGTGCCAACGCACCGGCAAACGTGGTGCTGCCTCAGGGCGTTTCGCTGATCGAAAATGTGGCCCTGGCCGAGTCGGGCGTCGGCATTCCCTACAAGAAATATCAGCTGGCCAACGGCTTAACGGTGATCCTGCATCAGGATCATTCCGATCCTCTGGTGCATGTGGATGTTACCTATCATGTGGGCTCGGCAAGAGAGCTGCCAGGACGCTCTGGATTTGCGCACCTATTTGAGCACATGATGTTCCAGGGCTCAGAGCATGTGGGCGACGAGCAGCACTTCAAGACGGTAACCGAGGCCGGTGGCACACTTAACGGCACCACCAACACAGACCGCACCAACTATTTCGAGACTGTGCCCAGCAATCAGCTAGAGAAGATGCTCTGGCTGGAGTCTGATCGCATGGGGTACTTCTTGCCCGCGCTGACAGACAACAAGTTCGAGGTGCAGCGCGAGACAGTGAAGAACGAGCGCGCCCAGCGTATCGACAATCAGCCCTATGGTCGCATGAACGAGCGCTTCAATCAGGCCTTCTACCCCAGCGGACATCAATATTCCTGGCCCGTCATCGGCTGGCCAGAGGATCTCAATCGTGCCCAGCTCGATGACGTGAAACACTTTTTCCAGCGCTGGTACGGCCCGAACAACGCCACACTCACCATAGGCGGCGATTTCGACGAGATGCAGACCCTGGCCTGGGTGAACAAATATTTCGGTGAGATCCCAAGAGGGCCAGAGGTGAAGCCTGAGGCCAAGACGCTGGTCACGTTAGATAAGACCCGCTACATCTCCATGGAAGACAGGGTGCACCTGCCGTTGCTGCGCATGGCATTTCCAACTGTGTATGCCAGCCACGAAGATGAGGCGGCGCTTGATCTGCTGGCCAACATCATCGGCGGCGGCCCCACCTCGCTGGTGTACAAGAACCTGGTGAAGGATGGATATGCTGTACAGGCTGGCGTGAGCCATCCTTGTCAGGAGCTGGCCTGTCAGTTCTCTATCTATGCCCTGGCCAATCCGGCCAGAGGCGGTCAGCTAGCGGATGTCGAGCAGCGCATCAGGGAATCTATTGCCGAGTTTGAACAGCGTGGCGTGACAGATGATGACCTACAGAAGGTGAAGGTACAGTTTGAGGCGAGCACCATCTTCGGCCTGCAGAGCGTCAAGGGCAAGGTATCGACCCTGGCCCTGAATCAGACCTTCTTCGGTAATCCCGATATGATAGCCCACGATCTCAAGCGCTACGCTAACGTCACCAAGGAAGATGTGATGCGGGTGTTTAACACTTACATCAAGGGCAAGCCGTCTGTGGTGATGAGTGTGGTGCCTCAGGGACAACAGCAGCTGATCGCCCACGAAGATAACTTTGTGGCGCCTGCGCCGCGTGTGGCGGCAGAGGCTGTGAGTGGCATGGTTGATGTGGCAAAGGCCGGAAGCAGCTTCGATCGCAGCGTCATGCCGAGCGCCCAGCAGGCACCCGTTATCACGGCGCCAAGCCTGTGGACAGATAAGCTGAGCAACGGCATAGAGGTCATGGGTACTGAGAGCGATGAGACCCCAACCGTCGAGCTGCTCATCTATCTTAACGGCGGCCATCGTTTGGCCGATGTGAAGCAGGCGGGGCTAGCCGGCCTGACCGCGGCCATGCTCAATGAATCCAGCGACAAGCGCAGCACAGAAGAGCTGGCCCAGGCGCTGGAGATGCTCGGCAGTAGTGTCAGTTTTGGCAGCAGCATCTATCAGAGCTATATCAAGGTGTCCGCCCTGACCTCGCATCTGGATGAGACCCTGGCGATCGTTCAGGAGAAGCTGTTCCATCCTGGCTTTAAAGAGAGCGATTTTGCCCGGGTGCAGCAACAACATCTGCAGAGCCTGCAGCACATGCAGTCGGACCCTAACTATGTCGCCGACAGTCAGTTCGATGCCTTGCTCTACGGCAAAAACACGGCCCTGGGCGTGAGCGACATGGGTACGCCAGAGACAGTATCTCAGCTGACACTGGACGATGTTAAGGCTTTCTACAACAAGCAGTTCCGCGCCGGTAACGCCCAGATAGTGGCCGTGACTAACCTGTCTAAGGCGCAGCTGATGCCTAAGCTTAAGGGCCTTGCCAAGTGGCAGGGGGAGGCGACGCCTATGCCTGAGCTTGCAGCCATGCCAAAGCTTGATGCCGGTACCGTCTATATTTTGGATAAGCCGGGCGCGGCACAGTCGGTGATCAAGATAGGTAAGCGTGCCATGGCCTATGACGCCACAGGAGAGTTCTTCAAGTCTTACCTGATGAACTACCCGCTCGGCGGCGCCTTTAACAGCCGCATCAACCTTAATCTGCGTGAAGACAAGGGCTACACCTATGGCGCCCGCAGTTACTTCAGCGGTGGTAGCGAGCTTGGCCTGTTCGAGGCATCGGCCAGCGTTCGTAGCGATGTGACGGCGCAGGCGCTCAGTGAGTTTGCCAAGGAGATCAATGCCTATCAGGCTGGCGGCATGACAGACAAGGAACTGAGCTTCCTGCGCAGCTCTATCTCTCAGGGTCAGGCTCTGGATTATGAGACGCCATACCAGAAGGCGGGCTTCATGCGGAAGATCCAGCGTTATGATCTCGCCGCCGATTACACTCAGCAGCAGGCCGAGATCATCAATTCGGTCAGCAAGGATGAGCTCAATCAGCTGGCGAAGGATAAGCTGGCACTGGACAAGATGATCGTCCTGATCGTCGGCGACAGAGGCAAGATAGAGCAAGAGATTAAGGCGCTTGGCTACCGGGTGAGTAATTTAGAGTTGTAATCTGTAGATTGCGCCCCAATATAAGCCCTAGCGGTGAGCATTAACTCTGCTCACCGCTTTATTTTTTCCCTTGCCAAGGATCTAGCACAGCGGCTATTTTGTGGTGATGGCGAAAGCAAACGCGCTTTTTGCAGGTCTGACTTGCAAGGCAAACGGTTGAAGCAATGAGAGACGAAGAATTTGAACTCTTTCGATGAAGTGATAGGCCTACTCGATAACGAGCAGGGAAGCGCCGCACTGGCAGGTATGCAACGAGGTATTGAGCGCGAAGCATTACGTATCGAGCCAAATGGTCATCTGGCCATGGATAAACATCCTAAGGCGCTCGGCTCGGCCCTGACCCATTCGCGGATCACCACAGACTACAGCGAATCCCTGTTAGAGTTTATTACCCCAGTCTATCAAGATATCCCCGCCTTGCTGACGGATCTCACCCAGACCCATGCCTTTACCGTAAGGCATCTGGGCGAGCAGCAGCTCTGGCCGGTGAGCATGCCCTGTTATGTGGGCGATGTGGCCGATATTCCCATTGCCGATTATGGCAGTTCCAATACCGGCAAGCTTAAACGTTTGTATCGCAAAGGGTTAACCTATCGCTATGGCGCCCAGATGCAGATCATCTCTGGTGTACACTTTAACTTTTCCGTGTCCGATGCCCTATGGGAGCAACTCTACCAGGCATCGGATAAACGTCTCAGCCGGGGCGATTTTATTTCCGAATCCTATTTGGGATTGATCCGTAACTATCGCCGTCTGGTATGGGTACTGCCTTATCTGTTTGGCGCCTCGCCGGCTCTGTGTGGCTCCTTCATCAAGGATCAACAAACCGATCTTGCCTTCGAGAAACTGGGTAAGGGCACCCTTTATCTGCCCTATGCCACCTCACTGCGCATGAGCGATCTGGGGTACACCAACAAGGAGCAGGAGCGGCTTAACATCAGTTACAACTCCCTGGCGGATTACCTCGAGGGGATCAACGCGGCCATCAAGATGCCATCGGCCAGTTTCGAGGCGATAGGCGTCAAGGTCGACGGCGAATTCCGTCAGTTGAATGCCAACGTGCTACAGATAGAAAACGAATTTTACTCACCCATCCGCGCCAAGCGGGTCACGCTGGCGGGCGAGAAGCCTTCTCAGGCATTGGCCCGCGCCGGAGTCGAATATATCGAGGTGCGTGCACTGGACGTTAATCCATTCAGCCCCGTGGGCATTGATGCCGATCAGGTGCGCTTCCTGGATCTCTTCCTACTGCACTGCCTGCTGACGCCATCGCCAAAGAGCGATGCACAGGACGAGGCAGCCATCGGCGATAACCTGAGCCGGGTGATCACCCGCGGCCGAGAGCCAGGGTTGACCCTTAACCGTGCCGGTGAGGAAGTGACGCTGCAGGCCTGGCTGGAGTCGCTCTTTGGTGAGCTAAACACTTTGGCCAAGCTGCTCGATGCTGAAGGACAGGCTTATCAAGACAGCCTGGCCCATTGGCTCGAGGCGGTGCGCGATCCTGCTAAGACGCTGTCTGGCCGCGTGATGTCGACGCTGCTGGCCGAGGGGATAGACCACAGTCAGTGGGTGAAATCCCTGGCGAAAGATTATTATCAGGCCCTGCTTGAGTATCCACTCTCTCAAGAGGTTGAGGCGGCCTATGAGGCGGCGGCTACGCAATCCCTAGCGGCCCAGGCCCAGCTTGAGGCCGAATCAACCCAGGACTTTGAGCAGTATCTTGCCGACTACTTTGCCGAGGCGCCCGCGCCGGTAGAGCAAGTGGTGTAAGTATGAAGGCTCGCGCTATTGGTGCAGGTGCTGGCCTGCTGACGCTGATGATGTTATCGGGCTGCGCCTCTGGGCCCGATAACGAGTCTTTGTGCGCGACCGTATCTGGCTATCAGATGCCCGATGAGTCCCAGGGCTTATACCGCGCCGTGGTGACCCACCTCAACGGTAAGCCTGTGATCTCAAGGCCCAACTATCGCCTCGCACCAGGGGAATACCAATTTACCCTGGCCGAGCTTATCGATTCGCCGCGGCTCAAGGTGAAACTCGCGGCGCGCAAGACCAAGACACTGACGCTGCATCTCGAGGCGAATCAGCGCTATCATCTCGCCGCGCAATTTAATCAAGACAAGATCTACCGCGGACTGGACAGCGACTACTGGCAGCCGGTGGTGTGGGTCCAAGAAAGTCACGAGTGTGAGTTTCTAAGCGAAAGCAATTAGTGCGCCTTTGCCAAGGTTAAAAATCCCTTTGGCCGAGGTGAAAAATCTCCTTGGCCGATTGCATCTCGCTAGTAAGGATGTGACACTAGCCTTTTGATTGAGTTATTGTTTCGGGCCTTTTGATGAGAAAGATTTCCTTTGCCTTACTTGCCGCCACGCTTCTGACTCTGGGCGGCTGTGCCACCTCTCCACCGGAGGATCCTGAGAACCTCTGCGCCATCTATCAAGAGAATCGAGACTGGTATGAGGCCGCGGTCAATACCCGCGAGAAGTGGGGCGTCCCGGTACATGTCCCGTTGGCCATGATGTATCAGGAGAGCTCATTTAAACATAATGCCGCGCCGCCGATGGAGTATTTCTTAGGCTTTATCCCCATCGGCCGTGCCAGCGACGCCTATGGCTATGCCCAGGCCAAGACGCTGACCTGGGATGACTATGTGCGTGAGACGGGAAACTCCTGGTCGAGCCGCAGTGATTTCGATGATGCCATGGACTTCATGGGCTGGTTTATCTACAAGACTCATAAGATCAACGGAGTCTCCAAGTGGGATGCCCGTAATCAGTATCTCAATTACCATGAGGGCTGGGGCGGTTATAAGCGTGGCACCTACAGGCAGAAGCCTTGGCTGATCAAGGTGGCCGACAAGGTCGACAAGCGCTCTAAGCGTTATGCCGCCCAGTACCACAGCTGTAAGGAAGATCTCGACTCCTCCTGGTTGTGGCGTCTCTTCTTCGGCTAACTGGTTGAATTTACCTCGCCTGCCTCTTTGAAAGGGGTGGGCGAGGTGCTGAGCCAAGACTCTCGATATGGCTAAATATGTCCGGTTGCGTCGTCAAATCGCCTAACAATTAGCTATTTATCACCTATCTATTACTTATCCAGCACTCCAGAACTCACTGTTTTTATATTCGCACAATGTTAATCGGTTATTTGGGGGCTAAGTCAATGCTGCCTAAGCCTTTTTACTGCACTTAGGTTAATCCCGCCGATCACTATTATCTGCATTTAAAAATGACTATAATGCGCGCAAAACAATAGCCTTACCCTACAAAAAGGATAAAAGATGACTAAGCCATTTGTTGCCGTACTCATGGGATCGGATTCTGATCTCCCAACAATGCAAGCCACCTTAGATGTACTTAAAACTTTCGGTATTCAATACGAAGCCAAGGTAACTTCGGCGCACCGCACGCCTGCAGCGACCCATGCTTACGTTCACGATGCCGAAGAACGTGGTTGTAAGGTATTTATCTGCGCGGCGGGTCTGGCGGCTCACCTGGCAGGTGCCGTAGCCGGTATCACTACTCGTCCGGTCATCGGTGTGCCAGTAGATTGCGGTCCACTACAGGGTCATGATGCTCTGCTATCGACAGTGATGATGCCTGGCGGTGTGCCTGTGGCAACCGTGGCTATCGGCAGTGCAGGCGCGAAGAACGCGGGTTACCTGGCGGCGCAGATGCTGGCCGTTGGCGATGACGCCCTGGCGCTTGCGGTGAAAGAAGAGCGTGCCAAGTCTGCCGAAGCCGTACAGGCAAAAGACGCCAAGCTACAAGAGAAATTAGCCAACGCATAATCTCATTTTTATGAGAAAAAAAGCCGCCAACCTTATAGGTAGACGGCTTTTTTTTGTCTTGTTTAACCCTTTAGCCAATTTCTAACGTTACTAGAATTAATGATGAGTTTAACGTGACAGCAGGAGTGTGAAATGTGGATGAATCTATCGACCCAAGTTAACGCCGTGCCGAGCACTGCTAACCTAAATCATTTGTCCTCGTTGGTGGTGGGATTTTTGTTCCTTATGCTCTCGGGCTGTCACATGACAAATCAACAATCACGTGAACAAAACACAGCTGAAGCGCAGGTGAAACAGACTGAAATCCTTGAGATACAGGCAACTGATAATAGCAGCGAACAGCCGCTAAAAGTGCTTAAGCAATCAACACGAGAAGAGCCTGCCGCCCCGAAAATAAAGCAGGGAGAGCATACCTTAGTTAAACCAATAGATAAGCCTTGGCCGCCTCAACCGGATCCTAAACCAGTATTGGAAGAGAAGCCTAGAAAGGACAGCATATAGTTGAATTTACAAGCATACCTTAGGTTAGCCGTAGACAAACGCAGCGAGGCGATGCAGACTCAGTCATAGAAGACTGATGATCCATATATGGATATGCATAGGGAGCCTAGCGTGACTAAGGTATCTGAAGATGATGTTGTAAAGGATCCTGATCAAACATTAATGATGCAATATGCCCAGGGAGATCAGGGAGCCTTTGAGCAGCTTTATCATAAACACAAGGGTGGCCTGTACCGCTATTTTAAGCGTCAACTCGGCGACGGTGCCTTGGCCGAAGACCTCTACCAAGAGACCTGGAGCCGGGTGATTAAGGCCGCCGCAGGCTACGAGCAGCGTGCCAAGTTTACCACTTGGCTCTATCGCATCGCCCACAACTTGCTAATCGATCATGTCAGGGCGCTCAAGCCGGTGGACAGCCTGAGTGATCCGGCGGGCGATGAACAGCCCTTGGAGGCTGTTATTCCCAGCGATGAGAGCGGCCCGGACGACCAGCTCGAGGATGAGCAGAAGGCCTCGATCTTAAAGGATTGCATCAGCCTTTTGCCCCATGTGCAGAAAGAAGCCTTTCTGCTGAATGTGGAGATGGGATTTACCGCGGCGGCCATTGGTGAGATCGCCGGGGTTGGCATGGAAGCCACCAAGAGTCGTATTCGTTATGCCAATCAGGCGCTTAAGGCCTGTGTGCAACAGAAGTGGCAGGAGCAGTCTAATGTCAGATGAAAACGATAAAATGCTCTCGGATGCCGAGCTAAAGGCACTCTATCTCGCAAAGGCGACAGAGCAGCCATCATCAGAGCTGGATGCCCGTATTCTGGCGATGGCCCAGCGACGCCTAGATGAGCAACACCTAAATGAGCAAGGTCTAAATGAACAGCAATTGGCCGAGCAAGAGAGTGAGGGAGCGGATAAGCAGAGCGGGTCTGCCAATGTTATCCAGGTTAGCTTCTGGCGCCGCTATCGCTGGCCGATGTCAACGGCCGCGTCAGTACTCCTGTTGTCTAGCCTGCTGCTGATGAACCTCAATGGACCAAATCCCATAGACGAGCAGGTTCGGCCCATGCTCGCCAGTGAGCCTCAGCCGATGAGGATGGCCGCGCCGCCCGAGCAGCAAGAGCCGAAAGTACAGCTGGGACCCAGTGCCCAGGCCGATGTCGACGCGCCCGAGATGGCGAGCCCCCAGGCCGTCACTATGATGTCTCGTAAAGCGCCTGCGGATCTCAAGACAGAGGTGAAGAGAGACACGCAGCCAGAAGAGCAGACAGACGAGCAGGCCAAGCTCGAGTCGCTAACGCCTAACGAAGCCGAAGTGAAAACCCAGGCCAAGGCGGTGATATCGGATATTCAGGCGGTGAATCATCTGCAGCAGCTGGTCGATGCCGAGCTGTGGCCTGATGCCGATACCCTTTACCAAAGATTGTTAAAGGAGCGTCCAAGGCTGGAAGATAGCAGCCATCCTCAACATGCCCAGTGGCGTGAGTTGGTGAATCAGATTAAGGCGCACCGACAGGACAACTAATGGGGTGAATTAGCAACGGGGCCTATGGGCCCCATTTGTTTTGAAGGGCTTAATTCGCTGGTGGATTTGGCTGGGTCATTATCAACCAATCTTTTACGCCATCTTTTACCACCCTCGTTTACCATCATCTTTTGCGACTCACCCTTAGCCCTCTCTTTTGACTAGCTTCTTTTGCTACCTCCGTTTGCCACCTCTTTTAGTTAAATAGATAGCGATATCCACTCCCCTTATCAGCCGACTAAAGGTCAGTGTAGGATTATGGATATTTGTACACATTTGCTAATACTTCTTTGGTCACAAATTACTGTAGATTTAAGGAAAGTTTGCTACCTTGTTGCCCCATAAGAATAAATCTGACTTAATCATGGGCGCTATATGAAACTTTCTCACCTGTTTGCCTGCTGCGCGATCGCCTTGGGCACAGCCTCTTCCGCACCACTCTTCGCCGCTCAAGCTGAAAATGTAAAAGCCGAGAGCCAAGCCGCAGAGCAGAACGTAGGTTATTACCGCTCGCCAGCCATTCATGGTGATACCCTAGTGTTTACCGCCGAGGGGGATCTTTGGGTTCAGCAGTTGGGCGATGCCCAGGCGAGAAGGCTTACCAGCCTGCCGGCGCAGGAGCTGGGCGCCGCCATCTCTAACGATGGTCAGCAGCTCGCCTTTGTCGCCAACTATGAAGGGGCCAGCGAGGTCTACGTGATGCCGGTTCAGGGGGGCGTGGCCAAGCGAGTCAGTTTCGAGAACAGCCGAGTAAGAGTGCAGGGCTGGACGGCTGATGGCAAGGTGCTCTATGCCACGGATAATGCCTTCGGCCCGGCCAACTATTGGGTGCTACGCAGCGTCGATCCTAAGACGCTAACCACCCAAGATCTGCCGCTGGCGGATGCCATCGAAGGTGTGGTGGACGATGCCGGTGATTATGTCTACTTTACCCGCTTCGGTCTGCAGGCCACCGGCGATAATGCCAAGGTGTATCGCGGTGGTGCCAAAGGCGAGTTGTGGCGCTATAAGCTCGGCAGCGACCAGGAGGCTCAGCCTCTGAGCGCCGAGCATGAAGGCTCGGTGCGCCAGCCCATGCTGTGGCAAGACCGCCTCTATTTCGTCAGTGACAGCAGGGGTAACGATAATATCTGGTCCATGGCGCTCGATGGCAAGGATCTACGTCAACATACGCAATTTAGTGACTGGCAGGTACGCGGTGCCCGTCTGGAGCAGGGGCGCGTGGTGTTTCAGCAGGGCGCCGACATCAAGCTCTATGATATCGCCAGCAATCAGGTGTCGAACCTGGATATTCATCTGACCTCGGATTTTGCCGAGCGCCGTGAGCACTGGGTCAATCAACCAATGAAGTATGCCACCTCGACTAGCCTGGCGCCGAGTGGCAACAAGGTGGTGATCACCGCCCGCAGCCACGTGGCGTTAGCGGGCACAGACGGTTCGCGCCTGATAGAACTGGCTTTGCCCGGCGACTACCGAGTTCGCGGCGCCGTGATGAGCCCGGATGGTAAATGGGTCTATGGCATCAGCGACGCATCGGGCGAGCAGGAGATCTGGCGCTACAGCGCAGATGGCAGCGATGAGGCCAAGCAGCTTACCCAAGATGCTAGCGCCCTGCGTATGGGTATCAGCCTGTCGCCCGATGGTCGTTACATTGCCCATGATGATTACAATGGCGATTTATGGCTCCTCGATCTCAAGAAGGGCCGCAACAGCAAGATATTGACCAATGGCCAGGGACTAGGTCCTTACGGCGATGTGGTCTGGTCGAACGACAGCCGTTTTATTGCTGTGACCAAGGATGAGCGTGGTCAGCAGAGGCCACAGATAGTGCTCTATTCTCTGGATGAGAAGCGGGCCGAGGCGCTGACCAGCGACAAGTATGAGTCATTCTCGCCAGCCTTCAGCGACGATGGTCAGTGGCTCTATTTCATCTCTAATCGTGAATTTAATGCGACTCCCACCTCACCCTGGGGCGATCGCAACATGGGGCCGGTATTCGACAAGCGCGGACAGATCTTCGCCCTGGCGCTGACGCCAAAGGCGGTCTTCCCCTTTACTAAGCCTAACGAGTTAAATCAGCAGTCTGCTAAAGAAGCGAGCGCCGCCGATAAGCCCACCAAGACTCAGGTTCAGTGGCAGGGGCTTGGTAAGCGTCTATGGCAGGTGCCTGTGGCGTCGGGCAACTATAGTCAGTTGCAGGTAACCGCCAAGGGATTGTATCTCTTGTCTCATTCGGTCGATGGCGCCCAGGCGCCGTCGCTTAAGTGGATCAAATTTGATCCCCTCGGACCTAAGGTTGAGACCTTCAGTGACGATGTGGCCAGCTATGGGCTTTCAGCCGATGACAGCAAGCTCTTCATGCGCCGCCACAGCAAAGGGGGCGCGGAGATGCTAATCGTCGATGCGGGCGAGTCGCTGCCCAAGGAGCTAAATCATGCCAAGGTGCAGACCGAACAATGGCAACTGGCTATTTCGCCTCAGCTTGAGTGGCAGCAGATGTTTGAAGATGCCTGGCTGATGCACAGAGATTCCTTCTTCGACAAGAAGATGCGCGGCCTCGACTGGCAGGCGACCAAGGCCAAGTATCAGCCACTGCTGGCCAGGCTGACGGATCGCCATGAGCTCAACGATATCTTTATGCAGATGATGGGCGAGCTCGATGCCTTGCACTCTCAGGTGCGTGGTGGCGACCTGCCACAGGATCCTAACCAGCCTAAGGGGGCGAATTTAGGGGCCCGTCTGCTACAGACCAAGCAAGGGGTCAAGATAGCCCATATCTACCAAAACGATGCCGAGTTACCCCAGCAGGCCTCGCCGCTGGCCAGGGTCGATGTCGATGCCAGGGGGGGTGACTTGATACTGGCTATCAATGGTAAGCCGGTTGAAAACGTTGCCGACGTGGCACGTCATCTACGCAATCAGGCCGATAAGCAGGTGCTGCTGACCCTTAAACGCGAGGGTAAGGCGCTCAAGACCATAGTCTTGCCTGTGGCTAACCGCGTCGATGCCAAGCTGAGATACCTAGATTGGGTCAACAACAATAACCAGAAGGTGGCTAAGGCGGCAGGCGATGACATAGGTTACCTACACCTCTATGCCATGGGCTCAGGCGATATCGCCAACTTTGCCCGCGAGTTCTACGCCAACATTGAGAAGAAGGGCTTGATCATCGATGTGCGCCGTAACCGTGGCGGTAACATCGACAGCTGGATCATCGAGAAGCTGCTGCGCCGCGCCTGGATGTTCTGGCAGCCTACCCAAGGCACGCCAAATACCAACATGCAGCAGACCTTCCGTGGTCACCTGGTGGTGTTAACCGATCAGCTGACCTATTCAGATGGCGAAACCTTCTCTGCCGGCATCAAGGCGTTAGGCCTGGCGCCGCTCATCGGCAAGCAGACCGCCGGTGCCGGTGTCTGGCTCTCGGGTCGTAACTCGCTGACCGATAAGGGGATGGCACGTGTTGCCGAATATCCTCAGTATGCCATGGATGGACGCTGGATAGTGGAGGGTCGAGGCATCAGCCCGGATATCGAGGTCGACAATCTGCCCCACGCCACCTTTAAGGGAGAAGATGCCCAGTTGAATAAGGCGCTTAACTATCTCAAGCAGAAGCTGGAACTCGAGCCTGTATTGCCGATTAAGGCGCAGCCGATGCCAGGCAGCGGGATGGCCCAAGACGTTAAATAAAGCTTTTTATAACGCCTTAACTTAACCCATACCATTTTAGGGGGTTACCGACCAAGCAGTTCCCAGGTCGGTAACCTCCATTTTTATGGGCGCTGATTTACGTGCTCGGATATATGTATGCTGAGCACGATTTCTCTGTGGTAAAGGCTAGGCGCCGGAGACGGTGTGAGTGCTATGGTGTATCGCCAGCCCAGCGTATCGCCAGCTCAGTGTGGGCCATTGGCATCTTGAGGCATTGGCATCTTGAGGTAAGGGCACCTTGAGCCGTCAGCGTTAGCCAGGGATGATCTCGATTGCTATCTCTTTGGCCAGGGAGTTAGCGATAAAGCAGTGTTTGTGGGCCAGGGCATGCAGCTTCGTTAACTGTTCGTCGTTTAATGGCGGCACAGATTGAACCTTGGGTCTTAAGCTGATGTGGGTGATCGCCGTTCTCCCCTGAGCGTTGGTGCCCAGCTCGGCGCTCGCCTCGTCATGATAGCTTATCAGGGTGAGTCGCTTCTTTTGCACTATGGTGAGAAAGCTCAGCATGTGGCAGGCCGCCAGCGCGCTCAGCAGACTCTCTTCTGGATTGACTCGCGTATCATTACCGCGATATTCGGCGGCGGCCGACCCCTGCAAATGCTGACCACTACCAAAGCCAAGCTGATGATCTGTCGATCTGAGATTGGTAGCACTATCCTGCGCTGGCCATGAGATGTTTACCGAAAAAGACACGCTTGCGACTCGTTAGTGTGAGGTGGCATTAATATAACAGAGTCACGCTGACTTAGCAGGCGCTTAGGCCTGATACCAACTCATCGCCTGTTCATTGCTTTTGGCATAGGTCTGCATGGCAGAAACCTGTTGCTGTTGCATGCTAGCGTTGACGACTGCACTGCGTGCGTCGTCATGCCGGGATAGATAATAGATGCTGACCGGTGACAAACCATTATGATTGCCCGTGACGATAGAAGCCATGTCGCTGCGTACCTGATATTCGAGCTGGGCCTTCTTATAGGCCTTTAGTTTGTCCAGCACATCTTCAGGTTCTGAGCGATTTAGTTGCTGAGTCGCTGTTGCTTGAGCAGTGGCCTTATCATGTTCACTTAGCTGTCTTGCCAGGGCCGAGATGGTCACTGTGTCCTGCACGCCATCGACCTTAGTCTCCACAGTCTGCGAACCTTGGTGTGGCGTCATCTTGCCTGCTGGTGGCATGATGACCGCATTGTCATCTTGCCTTTTCACTTGTTGATTGGCCAGTTGATTGAGCTGTTGGTAGGCCATTTCCGGAGAAACTTGCATCTTAATTCGCCTTAGTCACCTGTAGTCTGATTAGGCGTATCCTAATGGACTGAGGCTGTACCTTAGCTGAATTAATGACCAGTTAGGCGATTAGGCTGCTGCCTCCAAACACTAAGGTAAAGACACTGGTTAGGGTTAACACCAAAGGCAGGCGCTTGGCCTGGTAACTCAGCAGCAAGATGGTGGACAGTGCCGTAATGGTCATCACGCCAAAGAAGACGATGCTGCCGTAGCCCAGATGATAATAGTGGATGCATTGGCCATAGCTGCCGAGTAATAGTAACCAGGCAAATCCTGTTAGCCAGCGTTGCTCGGCCCTCGTCGGGGCTCGACCAAAGCAGTCTTTATAATGGCCGAACATAGACAGCGCCATCAAACTAAAGGCGATGACGCCAAGACAAAGGGCTAATATCATTGGCGAGCCTCCTCTAAGCTTAGGTCTCTCGATTCTTTCTTATTAACCGCTGCTCTGGGAGTAAGAGTGTTAGCTGTGCTAGGCGTGGCTGATTTACTGTTTAGCCTGCTAGTGGCGCCTTGGCGCGAAGAGATCAGCTTAGTGCGTGACACCTGCCTGGCGGCAAACCCCAGTGCTAAGGCAGACAGCAGGCTGATCATATCGAAACCCACCAGGGTCCATTGGTTATCGGCCATGTTGCTAAGCAGACTCTGCCCAGAGGTGACGGCGCCTAGAAGCGGCAGCGCAGCAAAGGCCAGGGCACTCAGGGCTAACCATTGACGCCAACGTCGCCAGGATTGCGTGCAGCGCAGCCCATCCCACAGCGCAACGATGGCAATGACGGCCAGGGTGATAAAGAAGAGATCCACCTCTCGTTGGGCTCGGTCAACCATATCGACTGGTAACAGGCGGTTGGCATAGAAAAAGCCTGCCGTGGCGAGAGGAAGGCCACAGATGAAGCTGATGTTGAGCCCATCCACCAGCCTGAGGCCAATGCTTGGCCTGGCCCCTGTTTTAATGGCTTTTTGTTGTTTCTGTGCGATTTTCACCGCCCATAGCAGGGTGCCTGTGGCCACCATGGCGCAACCTAGCAGACCACAGAGGAAGAACAATCCCCTCAAGGCCCAGTCGGCAAAGCGCGCGGTATGCAGTGACATCAGGGTGTCGTAGGTCTTGTAGGTGACGCTCTCTGGGTTGCCTAAGGATTTAAGCTCGCCCGTTACCCCATCGAAGACAAGTAGATTGCGTCTATCTGTCACCGTCTGCTCGCTGTTAAGGGTAAAGCTGATGCGGCTGTTGTCACGCCCCGGGCCTGTGATGCTCACCTGTTTCAGCGGCGCAATGCCCCATTGACGCTCGACTTGACTGACGAGTCTGGCCGCATCGAAGAGGGGCGCCTGGGTATCGCCTGGCTTTTCCTGTATTCGTGCGGGGTTGAGATCGGCCCTGAAGGCGCGCACGTCACCATCGTATTGCTGCAGAGCGCCCCATGGCATGAACATGAACATCAGGGTGATGAGACCCGTGTAGGTGATGATCAGATGATAGGGCAGTGCCATCACGGCGCTGACATTGTGAGCGTCGAGCCAGGAGCGACTGCCCTTGGCAGGCCTGAAGCTGAAGAAGTCTTTAAAGAGCCGCTTGTGGATCACCACGCCGCTGATCAAGGCGATCAGCATCGCCATTGTGGCGAGCCCTACTATCCAGCGCGCGGCCACCACGGGGAGGTAATGGAGATCGAAATGCAGGCGATAGAAGAAGTTGCCACCGCGGGAGTCGCGAATGTCAGTGATCATCTGCTGACCATCCTGGTTCACCACATGCTCGTGGAATTTGCCGCGGCGTTCGCCTGCTTTCGGCGCATCTGCCCAGCCGAAGCTCAGATAGGGCTTACGCTCGCTCGGAAAAGAGATGGTCCAGCTGGCGGCATCGGGCGCCTTATCGGCCAGATATGCCTGGCCCTTGGTGATTTGCTGCTCAACTTGCCTTTGGTCATAGTCTTGGAACACGGCTTGGTGCAACTCGGGCTTACTCCACAGGCTGATCTCATGGCGAAAATAACTCAGGCTGCCGGCAAAGAAGATGAGTAGCAGTAGCCAGCAGACGGCGAGACCGGCCCAGGTATGCAGCCAGGTCATGGAGCGAAAAAAAGTCTCTTTCATGGGATTAACCTAAAACGAGTGTGAGGCCGTAAAGCAGGCTGCAGAGTGCCACGGGTTCCAGCACCACACGTAGGTGGGACCTTAGGCTAAAGAGTCGAATGATCATCATGGCAAAGAGGCTAAAGGAGACCATGGTGCCCACAAGCACGGCGTCGAGACGGCTTAGGGGCAGAGATTGCGCCAGCAGCACAGTGGTGAGCGCCGCCACGCCATAGCCACCAAACAGGGAGGCGAGCAGGCGTACGATGACCGAAGCTCTGGGAGATAGGTCTCGCTTGATTGGCGTCAGACGCTGAGAAATGCTTGTATTCACTATGGATAAATTGATGACCTATAATTCAGGTCATTCTACACTTGTTGAGATGGGTTCTCATTCGTATTTACATGTAAAGCTCATCTCTTAGCCTAGCGAGGATGCTAGGGCCTGTTTATCTTTCGCGTTCATTTTTGCAGCATTCTGTATCGCTTTTATACAAGGCAGAGCGATTGTAATGTGGTGTGCTACATCAATGAGCGATAACGCAGTAGAAAAATGATACAGACGCTGCCCGCAGGGTTCGTCTTGAGAACGTTCAACTCTTTGTTACTCGGCTTTTATATAGAATAACTATACAGCAAGCCTCATGCCGCGATTTGAACGTGCTCAATTAGAACGAAATTTGTTCTCAAAAGGTCAACAGGCCCTAAGGTGACGTCATAAAGTCAGATTGATTAAATTTTGTTTATTTTGTGGGATTTATGGCCGAAACCGCTCGTTTGCACCCGATATCCTGTTTTTGCCGCTTGATTTTAACCTGTATGGGGAGTAGATCTTAGTAGACAGTGAATGGAGATTTACTTGGATATCGCCCATGCTTACATAGGCGTCAATTGAAAAAAAAGTGCTTCAGTCCCTTGTTTTTTCTTTTAATCATCCCAAGTTCATTATTGAAGTCATCCTAAAAAGGAAAACCTATGAAAATAAATCTTTCTGGTCATCACGTAGATATCACCGATTCAATTAAAGAGCATGTGAATCAAAAGTTTTCCAAGATCGCGACCCATTTCCCAACGCTCATTTCACTCGATGTCATCATTGCTAAAGAGCACGGAGAGTTTCAGGTCGAACTCAGTACCAATTATGAAGGTAGCCGGATATCCGCCTCTGGGAGTGACGATGTTATGTATCCAGCTATCGCAAATGCCGCCAAAAAACTGGATGCGGCGTTAAAGCACAGAAAAGGGCAGTTGAAGGCAGATCTGCATCAAAAGCCAGTAAGTACCACACCTGAGATAGCCCATGAGATCATCCAGGAGATGAAGTTGGTCTAATCAGCCTGCCAGGTAAGTGATATAGAGAAGCCACCCTAAGGGTGGCTTTTTTATGTTCGTCCTAAACCCGAACAGGGCTGAAAGGCTAATGCGGTTAAGGCCAGGCTGTTAAAGCAAATGCAGTAAAAGTCAGTGCGGTTAAGGCAACTCTACCTCTAGCGCCGGGCATTCAAGCGTCGTGATCAGCTGCTTGTCGCTTAGGTCTTGATAGAGTCTCATGGGCTTCAGCGCCGCTCTGTATCGACCAGGCGGGATCTCAAACGCCTGGGCAAGCGCCAAAGAGACGGTTAGGGATTTACCCGCAGGCAGAAGCAGGTAGTCGTCATCAAGTGGCTCGCCGCGCTTGGCCAGTGCGCCCTGGTAATCGAGTTTCTGTTGATTGCTAAGGTCGGTCAGGGTCAGAAACTCACTAAACCAGGCATCGAAGGGCGTGTGCCAGCTAAGCAGATACCAGCTGGTTTCGGTGGGGGCCTGTATCTCGAAGGTGAGGGTATTGTCTTGCTCCGCCTTTAATAGGCGACAGGTGGGCAGTGCTTGATGTGCGAGGCTGTTCATACTGATCGTCCAGAGTAGCAAGAGGCTAAGAGACAGAGACCTTAAAGGCGTAAACATAGGCGTTAACCCTTGGCATAGACTAAACAAAAAAAGGGCGGATAATTCCGCCCTCTAACTGACAAGAAAGATAATAAGAAGATTAGTTTAAGTTAGGCGTGTTTTCAGCAAAATATTCATGGCTGTCAGCATTTTGAATCGCCTGTGAAGGATCGCTGATCGCCAAAGATTTTGCACCACTCTGACCGTAAACGATGTCATCGGTACCGGCAACTACATTGAAGTGGCTGGTTTCGTGGATGATGGTGCCGCCCTTAGAGTCTGTGCCCGATGTTGGGGCTGACCAGAAGGCATTACACATGTAGATCTTGTATGGCTGAGTTGGGTAAACATAAGCGTAGTATTGCTTCTTACAGCTACAGTCAAAGGTCAACGGCTCGTTGTTAAGCGCACTGTCGATCTTGCTGAAGTTATTGCTTACCGTGTTCCAGCGAGAAGAGCTGTAGGCACCAAACCAGGTGCTGTAACGCTGAGAGTTGCTGCTGGCCGTGGCCAGGTGCTGGTTAGCGTCGGCAGACATAGTCTTAGCCGCAGCCAGGCCAGCAAGGATATCGCTCTGCTGTGAGTTGCTGCAGCGACCGGTGAAAGAGATACCGTCAGGTGTAGTACCGCCGCCATCGCCAGTGCCTGGCTTACCCTTGTTAGCGCCGCCCTTAAATTCGCGACCCTCTAGGTAGAAGCTGGCTGGCGCCGAATGTATGCCTTCTACGCCCAGGCGAGCCAGCTTCTTGGCTTGGCCAGGATTTGGCGCAAACAGTTGCAAAGAGCTGACATCGTAGCTGATCTCATAGTTGGCTGTAGACGACATGTCGTATAGCGACGAAAGCTCTACCTGATAAGAGATGCTCTCGCCAGATTTTAGCTTGATGTAGTCCTTATGGCTTGGTGCTGGACGCTTGTAGTGAGCGCCAAGGTAAGGGCGCTCCTGACCGTCAGCGGTAACTTTAAATAGCGACTCTTCAACACCATCTGCCGCGGTAAACCACTTGAGTAGTTTCACCGGAACGTTTGCTTCATTGGTCAGGGTTAGCGTGACCATCACGTCCTGGTCGCTGCTAAAGCTGTCTTGGCTCATCTGCAGCTTAGCGGCGATCCCCTCGGCGAGGGCCGATTGACTCAGTAAGGTGGTAGCAATGGCGAGTGTTGATAATTTGAATAGCTTGCTCATCAATTTGTCCTTTTGATTGAGGTTGTTCTTATTGTGTTTACAAATGTTACTCAAATGTTGCGAAATCGAGTTTATGTCGAACCGCTAATGAAAAGCAAGACTAAGTTGGCGATTTGTTTCGTTATGATCTTAATATCTAGTGTAAAACGCTTTTTTATCACCCAGCAGGAAGGCGAAATTTAGGGGCGTGGCAGGGCATGCGGGCTCGATTCCTCATCGAAATGAGCCCGGTTAGGTTAACGTGTTAACCATTGGGTGATGGCTTGATTAAAGGCCTCCGGCGCTTCTGTCATGACCCAGTGACGGGTATCGAAGGCGATGACCCGATTCCCTTCTCTTGCGGCCATCTCTTGTTCCCACGCAGAGGAGTGGAACATACCCGGTTTATTCTTTCCGTATATAAACAGCAAGGGACAATCGATTTTTAGCGGCAGATGACCCAGAGGCTTGCCCGTCAGCGTTCGACTCCATTTCCAGTAGTAGGAATAGGTCATGGATGAACTGATCAAGGCAGGATCTCCCGGTGCATGAAGCCACTTAGCCATCTTGCGGGTCATCGCATCGCCAATGGTGCCGCCAATTTTCCAGGCCGTGGCTAACCAGATCTGGTAGGCAAACATAAAGGCTTTGACGCTTGCGGTTAACTGATGCTCCTTTGAGCCGGCATCACCAATGTCGACACCTATGATCTTCTCGACTTTATCCTGGTGGCGCAGATAAAACTGGTAACCGAAGAAGCAGCCCCAATCGTGGAGCATTAAGATCACCTTTTGGTTAGGGCTAACGGCATCGATGACAGCGTCAATTAAGGTGACGATCTGCTCTAAGGTATAGAGTGTGCGCGATTGTTTGTCCTCGTAGCCGGGCAGGCTAAATCGAACACAACGATAATCTGACTTAAGGACATCGACCTGTGGTTGCCAGAGCCGATAGGTATCGGGCCAGCCGTGAAGCATCAGTATGGTCTGTTCGCCTTGACCTTCTATATGAACCTGAGTTCCGTTTACATCTACTAATTCAACCATGTTAACTCCCACTCTTGGTGAAAACGGTTTAGAGTAATTACTCTATTTCAAGGTAAGGCGAAAAAGAGAGCATGTCCAGAAGATGTTAATGCATCAGATCATGTTTTCAACGTAAACCTGTGGGGTGAAAAACGGCTGCCGATGCGAGTATGGCGTGAGCACCGTGTGAGCATAGTGTGGTCAATCGTAGAAAGATTGTAGATAGGCCAATGTTAAGCGGCGAGATCATGAGGCCAGTGAGACCATGAGGCTAGCAGTACCAAGAGCTGGTGGACGGGAGCTTTAACCTTCTATCAAAAGTCATCGTCTTTAGGAGGGCAATAGCAGCGGGGCATAGTTAAGCTTTAACGCCCGCCGAGTGATCTCTGGGACGGCTATTGCCGTAGGCCTATTTATGAATCGATTACATCCTAAGAAACTGCTCCAGAGTAAATGGACAAAAGTAACGCCACAGGCGCGTGAGAAACACTTCATAGTGATTGAGGTGGATTATGACGAGCAGCGAAATGTCCAAGGCTGCGTCATCGAGGCCCTGCATAGTGGCAGGCAATATGCTATCGACTGGCGTTCACTGAAAGACAGTGATATCTGGCTTGTTGGCTGGCGCTAATCGGCTTAACCAATAATCGCCATCGAGCCTTTTTACTTAAATTGCACGCAATTTATTTGCGCGACACTCTCTTGTTTGCTATAAATAGCCACAGTTAAGTTGTGTGCAATTTATTTTATCAAGATCGAGAGAGGAAAATGAGATGAAGGCATTATATCAAACCAGTGCTACTGCCAGTGCCGGACGTAACGGCCGAGTCGCCACCGACGATGGCAAACTGTCGCTAGACCTAAGCTATCCTAAGGAGATGGGCGGAACCGGTGAGGCGACCAACCCAGAGCAACTGTTTGCTGCGGGTTATAGCGCCTGTTTTTCTAACGCCATATTGCATGTTGCCAGAGAAGCTAAGGTGAAGCTGACTCAGGCGCCGGTTACGGCCGAAGTTGGCATAGGCGCCCGCGCCGAAGGCGGGTTTGGACTGAGCGTTAAGCTCAACGTTGAACTGTCATTACCTCAGGAGCAGGCGGTTGAATTGGTCAAGATGGCCCATCAGGTCTGCCCATACTCTAATGCCGTGCGTAACAACATTGACGTAGGGCTAATGGTTAATGGTGAGTCTTTGTAAGTGCAATTTATGAATAGTCATTCGATGGATGAACGATTCGCTTCTGCGGGCATCTTAGTTGGGTGTATCATGCTAGCGCTCTATTTTCTCGTCCCTGGGATCTTGAAGTTTGTCAGTTGGGATATGCATGTTGCCTTAATGGAGCGACATCACATGGTGCTAATTCCCCTGCTGCTTGCCAGTGCCGGTGTTAGCCAGATTGTGGCGGGCATCTGTTTAATGTTAAACCGTTATACGTCAGTGGTTGCTTCGCTGTTAGCTATGATGGTGTTACTGATTAACGTTACACTGCATGATTTTTGGCATTTCGAAGGGCTTGAAGCGGCACATGAGATGCAAAATTTCATTAAGAATCTGGGGATATTCGCAGGTTTACTGGTGTTGGCTGGCCACAGTCACCTGAAGCAACTTGGTAACAAGGGGGGTCGCTAGGCCTAGTCTAGAATAATCCGTAAGCTTGGGTTTGTCGGCCGTTGCCTACTGGGGGCAGTTTTGTGGCGTCCCCTAATGACTAATGACTAATGCCTAGTGCCTAAGGCTTGTATAATTGCCTGCAAAATAGCGCATCAATAAGCCTTTAAGATCAACAGGCACTAGGTATTCACCAGGACACAATAAAACGCCCCATTCTATGGGGCTTTCTTATAACTTATGTTTGGCGAGTTCGGTAAGCAGCATCTCACGGCCCTCGCTTTCAACATGGGTCAAGAAGGCCTGGGCGATCGCCGAGGGACGTTTTGATTTAAGCCAGAGAAAATACCAGTTGGAGTTAATCGGCAGCTCCTTCACATTCAGCTGCGCCAGCCCGGTATTGCCGCCAAAGGCAAGGGTATGGGCCGAGAGAATACTGACGCCCAGCCCAGACATCACCGAGTGCTTGATCGCCTCGTTGCTTTCAATGGTCATCTTCACGTTTAGCTTCACCCCCTGTTTCGCCATGAAACGCTCGATGGCCAAGCGGGTGCCCGAGCCATTTTCACGCATCAAGAAGGGCGCCTCACAGAGCTCGGCTAACGAGACGCCATCCTGACTGACCAGAGGATGATTCTCCTGGGCAATAGCCACCAGAGGATTGTTGAAGAACTCGATACTCTCTGTGTTGAGATCCGCCGGTGGATGACTGAACACATAGAAGTCGTCGATGCCCTGTTTGAGGCGCTCGATGATCTGCTGGCGGTTGCCCACATTTAGCTGCACAGCGACATTGGGGTAGCGCTCGCAGAAGGGGCCAAGCAGGTGGGGAATAAAGTATTTCGAGGTGGTCACCACAGCCAGGCGCAGGGTACCCGATTTGAGCTCCCCCATGTCCGAGAGCGACATCTCTAGCCTCGCAAAGCTGTCGAGGATCTCTGTGGCCGATTTAACCACCTCCAGCCCCGCCTCGGTAAACACCACCTTGCGACCCACTATGTTATACAGGGGGAAACCTATCACATCGGCGAGCTTCTTGAGTTGCATCGAGATGGTGGGCTGCGTGAGATGTAAGGTCTCGGCGGCGCCGCTTACACTGCCGCTATCATAGACAGCCAGCAAGATCTCCATCTGCCTGAGGGTACCAAGATGTGCCTGTAGTCTGAGGGACATAGTCGCTCCATATATAGATTTTTATCTATATAAAAACACAAAAATATCTATTTTTATATATAAATTGTTTTTGGCAAGATCGCTCCAGTTAAAAGAACACCGAATTTTTCGCGGTATCAGTCGTAAACGGGGGATCTTATGAAACAGTTAACTCAGCTTGTCCTGGCAGAAAAACAATCACTCTTTAGCCTAGTCGTCGGTCTGATGGTGACCACGCTGGCGTTTGCGACCATGAGGGAAGGGCACAACGGCATGGGGTTACTGGTAGTTGGTCTCGGTCTGCTCTCTCTGACCCTGGTCTCTATCGCTGCCAAGCTGTCGTCTAAGTTCTCGAATAGGCGCCGCACCGTAAAGCCTGCCACTCGCCTGCAAGTAAAGGGCGCCTAAGATGCAGTTAGATATCACCATCGCCTTCTTTATCCTGGGAGCGCTCGCCACCCTAATCCGCTCGGATATACAGTTTCCCAAGGCGCTCTATCAAAGCCTCACGCTGTTTCTCATGCTGGCCATCGGCCTCAAAGGAGGCGTGGCACTGTCAAAATATGGCTCCATGGCATTGCTGCCACAATCCTTGTTAGTGATTGGTATGGGGCTGATTATTCCGCTGATCGCCTTTCCTATTCTGCGCTATATCGGCCAGCTTAAGCTTGAAGATGCAGCCTCAATTGCCGCCCACTATGGTTCGGTCAGCATAGGCACCTATGCGGTGGCCGTGGCGTTTCTCGAGGCGCAAGGCATAAGCTACGAGGCCTATTTCCCGCTGTTTGTGGTATTGCTGGAGATCCCCGCCATCGCCGTGGGTATCGCCCTGGCCAGACGCTCGGGTACTAACCTAAAGTGGCGCACACTCATCCATGAGGTGTTCTGCAACCAGAGCCTGGTGCTGCTGGTCGGCGCGCTGATCATCGGCTATTTCTGGGCCGAGCGCATCGAGGGGGTGACCCCGCTCTTCTTCAACCTGTTCCATGGTGTGTTAGCCCTCTTCCTGCTGGAGATGGGGATGCTTGCCGCCAGCCGTCTAAAAGAGCTGAAGCAGATGGGCAACTTCATGTTGGCATTCGGCGTCTTCATGCCACTGATTGGTGGCTTGCTGGGCAGTATTCTTGGCTTACAGATGGGACTGTCGAGCGGCGGCGCCACTCTGCTGGCGGTACTTGGGGCGAGCGCCTCATACATAGCGGTGCCGGCGGCCATGCGGGTCGCGATTCCCGAGGCGAATCAGAGCCTGTCTATTACCTATTCACTGGCAATTACATTTCCGTTCAACGTATTGGTGGGCATACCTACCTATGCGCTGTTCACCTATTGGTTATCAAATTAAGAGGCACGTATGAATAAAGCAAGAGTAGCAATCATCATGGGTTCACAGAGCGATTGGCCGACCATGAAAAATGCCACCACAGTCCTGGATGCCCTGGGGATCGCCTACAGCAAACAGGTGGTCTCGGCGCACCGCACCCCAGAGCGACTGGTGAGCTTCAGCCACGGCGCGGCTGATGAGGGGAGCGAGGTGATCATTGCCGGTGCCGGCGGCGCCGCGCATTTGCCGGGCATGACCGCGGCCATGACACACCTGCCGGTGATTGCCGTGCCTGTGATGAGCAAGGCCCTGAAGGGGATGGATAGCCTGCTTTCTATCGTGCAGATGCCCAAAGGCGTTGCGGTGGCGACTCAGGCGATTGGCGATTCAGGCGCCTTCAACGCCGGCCTGATGGCGGCGCAAATCCTGGCCTTGGGTGATGCTGAACTGACCCAGCGTCTGTGTGACTGGCGTGCTAGCCAAACCTCAGGTGTGCCGCTGGAGGTGGAATAATGCGTATCGGCATTATCGGTTGTGGTCAGCTGGCGCGCATGATGGCGCTGGCGGGCATTCCCTTAGGGCTTAAATTCAGTTTCGTCGCCGATGGCGGCCCTGATACGGATCTCAGCTGCGTCGAGGGCCTAGGCCCTGTGGCGCCCTGGCAGTCGGGGCAGAGTGTCAGCGCACTCTATGAAGCCTTGGGCAAACCCGAGGTGATCACGGTCGAAAAAGAGCAGGTGGATCTCGAGTTAGTTCGCGCCCTCGATGCCCACTGCACCATCAGACCGAATGTCGACAGCATCGCCAAGTGCAAGAGCCGCATCCATGAAAAGCAGCTATTAGCCGAGCTTGGTATTCCCTGTGCGCCCTTTACCTATAATGTCAGCCTCGAGGAGAGCGCCAAGACCTTAGGTTATCCCATGGTGATCAAGTCCCTCGATGAAGGTTATGACGGCAAGAACCAGTGGGTGGTACGTAGCGATGATGATCTTGCTAGTGTTGCGCCTGAGCTTAAACAAGGTCATTACTTAGCCGAGCAATGGATCCCCTTCGATGCAGAGGTGTCTATTATCGGTGTGCGCAGCGCCAGCGGCGAGGTGAGTTGTTATCCCTTGACCGAGAATCAACATCAAAACGGTATTCTGCTGCGCTCAATGGCGCCCGCCAGAGGGTTAAGCGGCGAGATGGTGCAGCAGGCGCAAGCCTATATGACCAAACTGCTGCAAGCCCAAGAGTATGTGGGCGTGCTCGCCATGGAGCTGTTTGTGGTGGGTAATAAGCTGCTGGTGAACGAACTGGCACCTAGGGTACATAACAGTGGTCACTGGACCCAGCTCGGTGCCCAGACCTGCCAGTTTGAGAACCACATTCGCGCCGTCGCCGGACTCGCCTTGGGGGCAACTTCGGCTATAGGTAAGACCGGCATGCTGAACCTACTAGGCGTAGTTGCACCGCCAATGGACGCCCTAAGCAGCAATGCCAGCCTGCACTGGTACAACAAGGCCGCTAAGCCCAACCGCAAGCTGGGACACATCAATTTCATGCTGGATGACTACGCCCTACTGGCCAGTCAGATGCAAAGCGTCGAGCAGTCGCTGGTGAAGTGCTAGGCTAAGTGATTCATGTGCAAGCACTAGATTGGTGTCTAAGATTTAGCTTCTAAGCGTCTTAAATCGATAATAAAAAACCACCTCCTATGGAGGTGGTGATCGTTCCTTCTGGGCTATGCCCGTAGAGTGCTCATGCTAGATACTCACAGTTGTTTGTTACCAGCAAATAGAAGGAGTAAATAGCATGAGCAGATATGAATCCGCTTCTCACGTTTTCTATCGTTGCCAGTATCACATTGTGTGGACCCCGAAGTATAGATATAAGATTTTTAGGGGAAATGTTGGCAAGGAGCTTTATCGAAGTATTTATGTGTTTTGTAGCATGAAGAAATGTTCTGTTGTGGAATTGAATGTTCAAGTAGATCACGTACATCTTGTGGTAAGAACTCCTCCAAGCTTGAGTGTTTCAGAGCTAATGGGGACTTTGAAAGGTCGTACGGCGATAAGGTTATTTAATAAATTTCCATACTTACGAAAGAAGAAGTTATGGGGTAACCATTTTTGGCAGAGAGGATATTTTGTAGATTCAGTTGGTGCAAACGAAGAGATAATTAGAAGATACGTAAAGCATTAGGATAGAAAAGCTAAAGAAGATGCATAACGTCAGCAACAACTTGAGCTTTCATAACATCCAAAGGCACCCTTATAAGGTGCCTCAAAAGCAAAGCCACCTGCTATGCAGGTGGATTTTTACGGTTCGTATTGAATCGCCACTGCTTATCTGATGAGGCAATAACAACGGAGCTCATCATGAAGCTAATTAAATTGAAAGAAGTAATGGAAATCACCAGTCTAAGCAAAGCTACTCTTTATAGAATGATTAAGCAGGGAGCATTTCCTGAACAGTTATCGATTGGAGTGTAGTGGTCATAACTAACGATTACGAAGCTGGTGTGTAGTGGTCAACTAAAATTGGCCACGGTTTTGTATTCAAGCCAGTATCTTCGCTCTGTAGTGGTCAACTAAAATTGGCCACGGTTTTGTATTCAAGCCAGTATCTTCGCTCTGACTCATTAGGTGTTAGCCCACCGTTATATTGATGTGGTCTCAGCTGACTGTA
>NZ_JAKIKY010000008.1 GCF_023349185.1 Shewanella aquimarina
ATTGTTGTAGACCTCGGTGACGCTGTGGGTGTTGTTGACATCCACGTCGGTGAAGCTGAGGGCGCCGCTGTCGGTCAGGTTAGGGTTGCTGGCATCTTCCGTCACGCCGCCTAGGCCGTCAATTGTCAGTATTGGAAGATCGTTAGTACCCGTGATGGTAATGGTCAGTGGGACGAGTACCGCGTCGCCGTCGCTGTCGGTTAGCAGGTAATTAAAGGTTTCTGTTATCTGCTCACCGAGCGCAAGTGACTGTACTGAGTTGGAGCCATTGTTGAGTTGATAGCTATAGCTGCCATCGGCAAACAGGGTGAGTACCCCGAACTGGCCTTGGATGCTATTGATCTCACCAAGGTTGATGGAGGTGCCTTGGCTATTGGTGACGGCTGTAACCTGAGCTGAGTCTGCACCCAGAGTATCATTTACGAGCAAGTTGCCTGTTGCCACGGTGGCCGAATCTTCTGTGACGGCGTTGCTGTCGGCGAGTCCTGTAGGTTGATCGTCGATAATATTGACTGTAATGGTACCTGTGGCGACAGCACCCTGATTATCGATCAGTTCAATGTTGAACAGGAATTGCAGTTGATCGCCTGCGCTGTGATCGGCTGCGCTATTGAAAGCATAGTCGTAGGTAAATTGTCCCGATGCGCTGTCAAAGCCTGTAATGGTGAGGACACCGTTTGGAGTATTGATCACTATAGGACCGGCAAATTGGCCGCCACTAATGATGTTGATGCCATTAATGGTGAGGCTACTAATGCCTGCATCTGCTGCGGTTTGAATACTGTTGGCAAAACTGGTTAATAGGGCAGACGGTGAGCTACCCTGCGCCAGATTGGCCTCAAATAGCGAGAAGGTCGCAGAGGATACCGTTGGCGTGGGTTGAAGCTCGGGAATGATCACTTCTTCAACCGTGGTATCCGATGTCAGTGGGAAACCTGTTGTGTCCCAGCCCGCATCGGCAAGTGTCTCATCGCCGGCTCTGCCGATGGAGACGAAGTCGGATCCACCTTCATTACCGCCAGTACCGGCTCCGGCCGCTGTTTCTGGGAGTCCTTGGGTCGGATCATCACCGGCTAGTATCTGGGCTTGCAGTGCGGCGATTTCGGGATCCAGAGCTACTGGCGTATCGGTTTCGGGCGCGGCGTCATTCTGTTGTCCCTGGCTGGTAGCATTGCTGACCCTTGTGTCTTGATTAAGTGTATCTTGCATCAAGTTGGCTTGGGTCGTTGATGAGCCATCTTCATATTCAAGATTAAACTTAACATTGGGTGAAAATATAAGTTGCTCCCCGGCATGGATCAGGTCGCCTATTTTTACCTCTCTGATATTTCCTTGTTCATCTTTAACCTTGAGTTCGCCTACAAGGTTAACAACTACTGCATCCTGTGTTGTGATTGAAGCACCCATAATCATTTCTCGCTCTACTAAATGTAAAATCAAGAGCAAAAGAGTTCTGTTTTGCGCTTGCTATTGGTATACCCACCTGGTTTATCTCTTTAAGTGTGGTTGGCATTGAATAGCTGTCAAATAGCGGCAATTAAGCGAAAAATAGGGGAAAATACAGTGTTTTGATAAAAGTACAACTAATTGATTGTTTTAGAGAGGGTTATATGGAAGGAAGCAAGTTAGGGACTCCTTTAAAAACAAAAAACCACCAGTGATGGTGGTTTCTTATCTAAAAACAGTATAAGAAAGCGTCAAAAAATTGCCGCTTTACGGTAATTTTGTAGCGCCTGGTTCTGTTCTCCCAGGTGTTCGCAGGCCTCGGCAAGCGCCAGCCAACGCTGTTTAGTGGGGGATTGTTGACAGACTCTTAACCACCATTTCTGTGACTCTCTGAACTCCTTACTCTGATCATACAGGGCGGCGATACAGGCTTGGTATTCGGTTTGTTCGCCGAGTTTCTTTTCAAGTTCAAAAAGTTGCTTTCTTGCGTCGAGATCGGCGGGGGTCAATACCTGGGGAAGAGCGTCGAAGATCGCCTGCGTCGGTTGCTGTTTTGCCTGCTTCATCAAGAGCTTGATCGCCTCGTCTCTGCGCTCGAATTTGGCCAGACCCAGGGCATATTGTGCAATAAACTCGGTTTGTTTGCGTTCTACTCGGCTAAGCCAGTGCCAGGCTTTTTCTAATGCCTGTTCGTTCTGCCCCGCAGCTTGCTTGAGCAGGGCCAGATTCACTTCGGCGTTGAGCTGCTGATGCTCTGTCTCGTCGATAATCCCTCGCTTCTTAACTATGGGAAGCAACAGCTTGAGGGCTGACCAATCCTCCTGGGCACGGTAGAGATCGAGCGCCAACCCTAACACAGGCGGCTTACTCTTGCTGGTTGGATTGAGCTCGTCCAGTAGTGCGCGTGCCCGGGTGAGTTCACCCTGTTGAAGTAGATATCTAACCCTAGTGGTGAGTACAGCCTTGTATGCAGCAGGGTCTTTTGCCGCCTCGTTGAGGTAATGGTCGCGGGCGTCATGATCATTTCTATGTTGGGCGGCGCGGGCGGCCGCTAACAGGTTCAAAGCCGGGATCTCACCCTTGTCAGCCCCGCGGGCCATGGCTTTTTCGGCGGTGGACCAGTCCTCTTCTGCCAACGCCAGGGCGCCGGTCAGGGTATGTTTTCTAGCCGCCTTACGGCGCCACTTTTCCGGTAACAGACGGCTGTTTAGGACCAGGTTCACGCTCCAGACGACCAGCATTTCCAGCAAGACCAGGCCCACGTAAAACATGACGGCAGCAAACATGGCAAATACTAGGCTGGTTTCCAGTTCATAGTCGCCGATGGCGATATAGATATAACCCTTTAGCCAGGACAGATAGGGGCTGGCGATTAACCCTATTATGACGATTACCAGGTAGATCAAGGCTCTTATCATAGCGATGTCTCCCGAGCTTTAATTAGGCTGCCATTTGAGACCAGTTGCTGTAGCAGCGGCGTGGCGGCAAATTGTTCTATGGTGGGCGACTGGATTTCCAGCGTGGCCAAGGCATCCAGGGCGGCCAGTGTCTGCTCGGTTTTGTTATCGTCGAGAGCGAAGTACTGGAAGATCCACTTTCTGGCGAGGGTTACCGACTGACGATAGTTCACCTGATCCTGACGGAACAGAGCCAACTGGGCCTGTAGGAGTTTGTTGCGAATATTTTCAACAAGATACCACTGTTGATCGGGTGCCAGTAGCGGTGCTGGGTCAGTGGTGCGCTTGCGTATGATGACAAACTCTTCGATGAGTGCCTGCCAGGACTTGGCCAGATTGGTCTGCCAGTCGTCGATAGACTCGGTGACTTGCAGGGAATCGTCTCTGGCGTTGATCTTGGATTCGCTACGGTTAACCTTTAGTTTCGGCAGGCGCTCTATGATGGTGTCTAGGCTAAGCACTGTGCCGGCGACATCGGTACTCTTGATGGCGGCGACATCGCTCATGTCCCGTGCCAGGGCTTTGCGGATCGGCGTCAGCGAAGGATCTTTCATGGTTTCGATGCGATCGTCCGCAGCCTCTAAGAGACTCAGCGCCGTCTGGGGATCTTTCTCTAACCAAAGCTTATTGCCGGCCATTCTGACCAGATACTTGGCCTCTTCTGCCATCCAATGATTAGGATTACGCTGAGCCAGTTTGTTGACTTGGTCCTGCACCTCATTCTGTTTAGCCTGTAGCTGGGCAAGCTTTTGATCGAATTGATTTTCTGAGGTGCGTTGCTGCTGTTCCAGATGGGTGATGCGGGTGCGCGGGTCGTCGAGACCCTGTTGCAACTGCTTAGCCAGCGCGACCGTCTTTTCCTGTTGCTGGGTTAACTCCTGATACAGGTAGAAACCACCGGTTGCCGTGGCAAATAGGAGCAACAAGATAAATACCAGATTAAAGAGGAATCCCCAGGAAACCCCACCGCCAGACGAAGCAGGCTTAGCCTCCTGGGAAGTCGTCGAGTTGGCCTGTGGCGTCTCGGTAAAGGTCGCATCGATAGACTCATCGTGCTCTGTGGTGGCGACCGCTTTACTCTCTTGGGTATTTTTGTCCATTTAGGCAGATCCTTGAAGACGAGGGCGACATCGGCGAGCAGCTGAGTAAGAAGGTTTAATCCTGTAAACCTAAGGCTGTGAGTACTGCGTCGCGGTTTGCTGCTTTTGCATTGGTGACCCGTGTAAAACCTGCCGCGATGGCTTGGTTATAGACACGTTCGCTGGGCACTATAATATGACATGCGTGCAGCCAAGCAAATAATTCTTTAGGTACAAGTGTAATTAGGTTAGCCAGAATTTCACCACTGGTAATGACTATGGTGTCAATCGCTTGCGCTTGCCATTCAAAGGCGGTGCTGGGATCGAATTCAGGGCAGGCGCGGCGATAGACCTCCCAGTAGTCCACCTGTGCCCCTCGCTCTGCTAGCGCACTAGCCAGGGCTTCTCTGCCACCAACGCCTCTGACTATGGTGATCCGCTTAGCCGTTAAGGCCTGGAGTGAAGGTAAGGTGAGTAGGCCTTCAGTTTGCTGACAAGACTCGGGGGCCTCGGTGGCGGTAATGCCTTTGGCTTGCAGGGCAGCGTAGGTTGCCTGACCGACCGCAAAATATTGCTTATCCTTCGGCCAATCTGACGCCAGGGCGGTATCGGCATACTCTACCGCGTTGGTGCTGATAAAGATGATGATGTCAGACTGATAAAATAGCTTTTTCTTGTGCTCATGGTCGGCGGCGTCGTTAGCGACGACCTGAAGTAACGGCGCTATGGTAAAAGGCACGCCACGCTGTGACAATGCCTCGGCCATAGACTGATTGCGCCCTTCTGGGCGCGTCAGTAGTAGCTTCATTTTTACTTGGCGTATACCGCATCTAAAATGGCTTTGGCGCCTTTAGACAGCAGCTCATCGGCCAGTGCAATACCCAGCTGCTCCGCATCTTGCTTAGAACCGCTGGTCGCGCCGCGGATCACCTGGCTACCATCTGGGTTACCCACCAGGCCGCGTAGCGACAGGGTGTCACCGTCGATTTCGGCGTAGGCGCCGATAGGTACCTGGCAGCCACCCTCAAGGCGAGTGTTCATGGCGCGCTCGGCGATGACACGATAGCGTGTCTCTGTATGTTCGAGTGGTGCCAACAGTGCCTTGACGCGCTCATCGTCGGTGCGACATTCGATACCCACGGCGCCCTGGCCGTTAGCAGGTAGCGAGTCTTCCGCCGAGATAAAGCTGGCGATACGCTCCTCTAGTTTCAGGCGTTTTAGACCGGCTGCTGCCAAGATGATGGCGTCGTAGTTACCGGCATCGAGTTTCGCCAGACGAGTGCCTACGTTGCCACGCAGGTCGCGAATTTTTAGGTCAGGACGTGCCGCACGGATCTGGCATTGGCGTCTCAGGCTCGAGGTGCCGACGATGGCGCCCTGTGGCAACTCTTCTATGTTTTTATAGGTATTAGAGACGAAGGCATCACGTGGATCTTCGCGCTCGCAGATCACCTGCAGTCCCAGGCCTTCGGGGAAGTCGACCGGCACATCTTTCATCGAGTGCACGGCGATATCGGCCTTGCCTTCGAGCATGGCAACTTCCAACTCTTTAACGAACAAGCCTTTACCGCCTACTTTTGCCAATGGCGTGTCCAGAATGACATCCCCTTTGGTGCTCATAGGTAGGAGTTCGACGACCAATCCCTCATGGGCTTTTTCTAGTTCGGCTTTAACAAATTCAGCTTGCCACATTGCCAGTGGACTTTTACGTGTAGCGATACGAATGACGTTTTGAGACATGCTCGATATTCCATCAGAGGCCATAGTTGCGCTAATGCTAACATTGCTTATTGCTATATGTAAGAAATGCCTGTCGATTCTTTGAAGTTCACCCGTTTACCATTTTAGCGCCATGAGGAAAAAGTGTGATCCAGCTCTCATATACTTGCTGTTTTTGTCTAAGCTGTTAGCATGCTATAGGTGAGCTAAATTGACTAGGTTGCTTGAAATTGAAAGAGCAAGAGCATTTTATCGCAACGGCGGAGCGCTTAAACAAGGTACGTTTAGCACGTGCGCTTGCCATATTGACGCCCCTGCAGCGTCATTTGATGCAACTGATCCCTGTGCTGTTTCATTATCATCGTAGCGACTATCCCGGCTATAACGGCCCCATGACGCCTAGCGGCATATTCGAATACTTTCCCAGTGATGATGCCCTAGAGGCCTGCGACACCCTTGGGCTCAGCGAGCCGCAGGTGATTCACCAGCAGCAGAGTGCCATCTATGGCGTCTACACCATGGGCAGCACCGCCAGCTTCGGCCAGAACCCTAAGAGTGATATCGACGTTTGGTTGGTGTATGACCCGACCCTGGCCGAAGATGAAATTGCCTCCCTGCAGGAAAAGTCCCAGCGACTGACGGCCTGGTTTGGCCAACACGATCTCGAAGTGAATATCTATCTGGTTCATCCGAAACAGTTTCTTGCCAGCAGTGGCGAAGGCGTATATCAGGCTGCCAGCCTCGGCTGTGAAAACAGTGGCAGTGTGCAGCACTGGTTGCTGCTCGAAGAGTTTTACCGCAGCCACATCTGCCTCGGTGGTAAGCGGGTTGCATGGTGGCCGGGGGCGGAGGCGATAGAGAGTCATCTCTTCCTGGGGGACGTGAGTAATTTGCCCGCCAGTGAGTACTTTGGCGCCTCCCTGTGGCAGCTCTATAAAGGCTTGGACAAGCCCCATAAGGCGCTGCTCAAGGTAATGCTGCTGGAGGCTTATGCCAGCGATTATCCCAATAGTAATCTGGTGACCACCCAGGTTTGGCAGCGTACCCTGGCAGGGGATTTTTCGGCTTTCAACGATGCCTATTTTCTGCTGTATCAATCGATCGAACATTATCTGGAATACAAGGGAGATAAGAGGCGCCTCGAGATTGTACGCCGTTGTTTCTATTTGAAATGTGGTATCAGGCTGACGGTCGCCGAACACCCTAAAGACTGGCGCTACTACAAGTTGCAGTCGCTGGTGACGCGTTGGGCCTGGTCTGACAATTTGCTGCGCACCTTAGATCAGTGCGCCAGCTGGCACTGTGGCCAGCTACAGTGGTTCAACGAACAACTCAATGAGTTGATGCTTGGCTGCTACCAGACCCTGCTGCAATTTGCCTCGGCCAACAAGTTGAGTGACAGCCTGAAGATCTCCGAGCTGGGCCTATTGACCCGTAAGCTACACACCTATTTTAGTGAGGATGATAAGCAGATCATCAGCCTCAATCGGCTCTGGACGCGATCCGTGGCCGAGGCGCACCTGACGGTGATCTATAGCCACAACTCCAAGGAATATTACCTCTATCGCTGCACGCCAGAGTCGAAAAACTTCATGGGGAATCGAGCGGTATGTCACTCCCATAGCAAGGCTAAGCTATTGATTTGGGCCAGCCTGAATGGTGTGTCGACCGCTCAAACACAATGGTATGCCTTCGGTGAGGGTAAGGGGCATGACAGGGCGCTCACCAAGGCGGCCAAGCGCCTGCCAACTATCATGTCGGAGCGTCGCTGGCGGGCATCCAAGCTGGATCTGTGTCAGCCATGGCATTTTCGCCAGCTGCTTTTTCTGATTAATTTTAATCGCGATGAGACCGAGTTGTGGCGGGGACAGGAGATCATTTTCGACTATATGAATGCCAATATTTTCTCCATGGGTCGCCATCATAAGAACATGGTGCAGTCGTTGGATGTGATCTGCCAAAACAGCTGGGGAGAATGGCATTGCCATCACTTTGAAGGCAACGAGGCCATCTTAGATGCCCTGGTTCATATTACGCCCGGCATGCAGAGGGCGGCTCAGCCGGTGAAGGTGGATGTGGTGAGCTGTTCCAGCCGGTTAAGTTCGCAGATCGAGCGCAGCATCAGCCAGCTGGTTCACAGAGCAAATCGCATGTGTACCAAGGCGAAAACCTCGTCGACCATGGTGCATCCGCTTCAGGTGGGTGGCATTAAATATGGCCTGTTTTTCAACTCTAAGGGCATGGTGTATCAGGATCTGAGTGAGTCAACGGCCTTCTATCAGCGACTCTCCAAGCAACGTATGCTGGAGCTGCCGCGGCCGGATCTCGGCAACGAGCCTTTTAGTAAGATCCCTGAAGTGATCCAAGATTTTGCCGCCATAGGTGCGATTCAATACTTCCTGCGGCCGGGTAAGGAAGGGATAGACGTGTTTGTGCTCGATGAAAAAAATGAGCTGAATCATTATGTTCAGCCGGGGAATAACCTGGAAGAGCTGGTGAGTCAGGTGAGCCACCATCACGCCTTTGCCGACTCTTATCTGGATAACGAACGCTTTAATCTACCGCAGTTTTTCCGTCTGGTAAGAGTCGATGGCCGACTGGAGGCGCAGCCCTTTGGGGTCAACGCCGATGAGGCAGCCATCGAATTTTAACGCCGTCTTATAGGCTCAGCGCTATGCCACCTTGACGCAGGATAGAGGCGAGCACGAAGGGCATAAATTCGCCAGCATCGCTGCGCTCATCTAACCATTTGCCATCGACGTAAGAGAAATGGTATCCGCCAAACTGTGTCGCCACCCAAATCTGATGCAGGGGCTCTTGCTTATTGATGACGATCTTGGACTTGTCCTGAAACTCGAGTTGCAAAACATTGCCTGAGGCATCGATGTCGATATCGGCATCTTGCTCATCGATTGCGTTCTCTATGGCATCTTCAAGGGCGTTAAACATTTCGTCGGCGAGCTTATGGTACTCGGAATCTGTCATTGCCATCTGGGCATCCTTCAGTGGAGTGGGTTGTTGCAGAGCCCACATAGTAATACCAATTTTACTAAATATCTAACTTTGGCCAGGTCTGGGTGCAGTTAAGGTTTTATGTGGAACAGGAGTTTCATTTACCACTCTGGGATAAGGGCAGGCTGCCCTTGGCACGAGAATGAATAAAAATATTCATATTCGGGGTTTTTAGTCTGGGTTAAGCTTGACGTTTTAACCCTATCTCTGCAAACATCAGACAGACTCTATATTGATTGTGCAAGGGCGAGTCCCAAGCCGGATGAGCACACTGTTTGATGGTGATAATGCCTGCCTGCGCAGCTTAGGGAATTCGTTTTTTCCTGATGATGGCAGACATATGAAATATAGATTTTTATAGGCTTTGGCGGGGATTTATCCTGTTTGGGGTAAAAATCATCTTTTTCTCCCCTCTAGCCTCGATAGCGCATACAATCATGAGAAACATGATTAAAAAAGGTGCGGAGCCCTTGGCTACCGTGTGTGATCCCCTCGATACTGGAATGTCTGATGTTGAATAAGATGAAACCGATTTTGTTTATGTTGTTGGCGAGTTTTGTGCTGAGTGCCTGCGGACAGAAGGGGCCTCTGTACAAATCGCCAGAACAGGAAGACAACCAGAAGGCGCAGGTGGAGCAGTCCACATCAGCAACCCAGCAGAAGAACAATAAGGACTAAGCCAAGTGGATCACTTTCTTTATCAACAAGACGAGCTCCATGCCGAGCAATGTGCCGTTGCCGAACTCGCCAACACCTATGGCACCCCCCTTTATATCTATTCGCGCGCCACGTTAGAGCGTCACTGGCATGCCTTCGACAATGCGGTTGCCGACCATCCGCACATGATCTGCTATGCGGTGAAGGCCAACTCGAATCTGGCGGTGTTGAATGTGTTAGCCCGGCTGGGGAGTGGTTTCGATATAGTCTCCGGCGGCGAACTCGCTCGGGTATTAGAAGCAGGTGGAGAGGCGAGTAAGGTGGTCTTCTCCGGCGTCGGCAAGACGGTTGCCGAGATGGAGATGGCGCTGGAGGCGGGGATCTACTGTTTTAATGTCGAGTCGGCCGCCGAGCTTGAGCAGCTAAACGAGGTCGCCCTGAGGCTGGGTAAGGTCGCACCTGTGTCGCTACGGGTGAACCCTGATGTGGACGCCGGAACCCATCCCTATATTTCCACCGGTCTTAAAGAGAATAAGTTTGGCATCGCCATGGAAGAAGCCGAGGCGATCTTCCTGCGGGCCAATACATTAGCTGGCTTGGCGGTGAAGGGCGCCGATTGTCATATCGGTTCACAGCTAACCGAATTGCAACCCTTCCTCGATGCCATGGATCGTATGTTAGCCCTTATCGATCGTCTGGCAGAGCAGGGCGTTAAGATTGCTCATCTGGATGTGGGCGGCGGCTTGGGCGTGACCTATGATGGTGAACAGCCGCCTGAGCCAAGTGCCTATGCCAGTGCCTTGCTGGCCAAGCTCGCGGGACGCGACCTGAAACTTATCTTCGAGCCGGGCCGCGCCATCGCCGCAAATGCCGGTATTTTTGTGACTCAGGTGCTCTATCTGAAAGAGAATGCCGATAAGAATTTTGCTCTAGTCGACGGTGCGATGAACGACCTGATCCGTCCTTCCTTGTATAGCGCCTGGCAGAAGATCATTCCCGTGGTTCCTCGCCCGGGTGAGACCCGTCATTATGACGTGGTGGGCCCAGTGTGTGAGACTGGCGACTTCTTAGGTAAAGACAGGGCGCTCAATATCGCAGCAAACGATCTTCTAGCGGTGCGCTCGTCGGGCGCCTATGGCTTTACCATGGCATCAAATTATAACTCCCGTCCTCGCGCCGCCGAGGTGATGGTGGATGGCGATCGTCATTATTTGGTGAGAGAGCGAGAAAAAATCGCTCAATTGTGGCAAGGTGAACAACTCCTCCCTTAAGCAAGGGAGGCTGGTTATTTATTGAAGGAAAACACTTTTGATCCATTTCACCAAGATGCATGGTTTAGGCAATGATTTTATGGTGGTCGATGGCGTGACGCAGAATGTCTATTTCTCGCCCGAGCAGATAAAGCGCTTAGCGGATCGCAATTTCGGCATAGGTTTCGATCAGCTTCTGTTAGTGGAGCCGCCTTATGATCCTGACCTGGACTTTCATTATCGCATCTTCAATGCCGATGGTAGCGAAGTCGAACAGTGTGGTAACGGCGCGCGCTGTTTTGCTCGCTTCGTCAAGAGCAAGGGGCTGATCCATAAGCAGAAAATTAAGGTCAGCACCTCATCGGGAAAGATGACCTTGCGCCTCGAGCGTGACGGCAGCGTCACGGTCAATATGGGTATCCCTGTGCTAGAACCCAGTAAGATTCCTTTCAACGCCAAGAAGGCGGAAAAGACCTACCTGTTGCAGGCCGATATGCCTGAGGGGATGCAAACCTTCTTGTGTGGCGCCGTGTCTATGGGTAATCCCCACTGCGTGCTCGAGGTCGATGACGTGGCGAATGCCGACGTCGAGCGGATCGGTGCCTTGCTGACCAAGCATGAGCGTTTCCCCAAGGGGGTGAACGTGGGGTTCATGCAGGTGGTCGATGCAAACCATATTAAACTTAGGGTATATGAGCGCGGCGCGGCCGAAACCTTGGCCTGTGGCAGCGGCGCCTGTGCGGCCGTGGTCGTGGGTCAGTTGCAAGGCAAGCTGGCCAGACGCGTGCGGGTCGACCTGCCCGGTGGTAGCTTAACCATTAATTGGGAAGGCGAGGGTAAGCCCCTATGGATGACGGGGCCTGCTGAACATGTATACGATGGACAGATACAGCAATGAATGATGCGATGAACAAAAAAGCCGAGTTGCCCTTCGATGAAGTCTTGATCCGCGAGTATTTGCTCGACAATCCCGACTTCTTCACCCGCTACCCAGAGTTGCTACTTGCGATGCGAATCCCCCATGAGCAGCGTGGTGCCGTCTCACTGGTGGAGCGTCGTCAGGAGATGCTGAGAGCCAGGGTGACGCAACTCGAAGAGGAGATCACCTCGCTACTGTCCATGGCCTCGCGTAACGAACAGATCTATATGTTCAATACCGCCTTGTCACTCAAGCTGTTGCAGGCCGAAGATCTGGGGGAATTAAGACAGATACTGTCGAGCGAGTTACAGCAGCAGTTTCAGTTTACCCATGTGCGGCTGATCACCGTCCATGATATCGACAGTGAATTGTCCAATATCTGGAGTGAGCGCCTGAAACAGGGCTACTACTTCGGCCGTCTTACCCAGAACGAATCTAAGCGTCTGTTTGGCTGCGAGGTGGGCTCGGTGGCGCTGTCCCGCCTGTCACAGCAGTGTGGCCAGGTGATCTTTGCTATCGCCAGCCAAGACCCTATGCATTTCCATCCCGAAATGGATAACCTCTTGCTGGATCAGCTAAAACAGTTGCTCGATCACCTGCTACCTAAGTTGTGATATCGCTATGTCAGTCGACTGGGTGAAGGAATTTGTCTCTTATTTGGCGAACGAGCGGCAGCTCTCTCCCCACACGGTCAGAAATTATCGCTTCGAGCTCGACCGGGTTGGCGAGCTCTTACCTCAAGATCTTGCCTGGGGCGAGGTGAGTGACGAGCAGCTGCAAGCCGTGCTCAATAAGCTGCACCGTAAGGGGCTCGGGCCTCGCTCCATCGCCCTGACGCTTTCGGCCCTTAAGCAGTTTTGTCACTATCTGCTGCAAGAGGGCTATATCAGTAAAGATCCCAGCCTTAACCTCTGCGCCCCCAAGCAGCAAAAGCCCCTGCCTAAGAACATGGATCTCGACTCTGTGACCCATCTTCTGGCTATCGAGGGGGACGATCCTTTAGCGCTGCGAGACAAGGCGATCATGGAGCTGTTCTACTCTTCTGGCTTGCGCCTGGCGGAGTTGGCGGCCCTGGATACCCGGGATATTGCCAGCGGTGAGCATCAGGTGAAAGTCATGGGTAAGGGCAGCAAGGAGCGTATCGTGCCCATAGGTAGCATGGCGCTGACTGCCATCGACGACTGGCTCAAGGTGCGAGCAAGCCTGCCCTGTGAGGACGATGCCCTGTTTGTGACCGCCAAGGGTAAACGCCTCGCCCACCGAAGCATTCAGGCCAGGCTAAACAAGTGGGGTCAGCAGCAGGGGTTAAACGCCCGGGTGCATCCCCACAAACTGCGTCACTCCTTTGCGACTCACATGCTGGAATCCAGTGCCGATCTCAGGGCGGTGCAGGAACTGCTTGGCCACGCCAATCTGTCGACGACTCAGGTCTACACCAGCCTGGATTTTCAACATCTTGCCAAGGTCTATGACGGCGCTCACCCTAGAGCCAAGAAGCGAGGTGGCAATGGTTAGTGTGGCCATAGGTCTGCGCCCCTTCAAGGCGATCAGCTTCGACCTGGACGATACCCTGTATGACAATCGGCCCATCATCATGGCGGCCGAGAGGCGCCTGCTGAGCTACCTGGCCGAGAAGCATCCGGTAACCCAAGATTGGGGCCTGGATGACTGGCAGGCCTTGAAGCGTCAGCTTATCCAGCAAACGCCCATGCTGGCACATGACACCTCGGCCGCGCGTCTGGCGACGCTGGAGCAGGGATTGATGACCTTAGGTTATGCCAGCAAGACCGCAGCAGAGGCAGCGCAGCAGGCCTTAGCCTACTTTGTGGAGCAGCGCTCCGATTTTACCGTTGCGCCCGAGATCATCGCCAAGCTCACTCGTCTGGCGCGGCATTATCCCTTGGTTGGCATCACCAATGGCAATGTCGATGCCCAGCGGATTGGACTGGGTGAGGTGCTGGAGTTTGTCCTGCACCCAGGCAATGGCACCCGCATGAAACCCTATCCCGATATGTTCTATCAGGCCTGTCATCGGCTCGATATCGATTGTGAGCAGCTCTTGCACCTGGGCGATAGCTTTAAGGCCGATGTTCAGGGAGCACGCCGAGCGGGGTGTCAATCTGCCTGGCTCAACCCTGCGGTCGGGAGAGAGCCACAGAAAAACGCCCAGGGGCAACTTCCTCATATTACCTGTAGCACTTTGGACGTTCTCCTAGCGCTTATTGACTAGGGCACTTATTTATACTTTTTAGCTAAGCGTCACAGTCCATTAATCTCATTTCCTCTATTGTCAGCGCTATCATTTCAAGGATAGAGAGGACTCATGCGTACAAGGTTACTTCCCCTATTGCTGCTGGCGTGGACAACGCCGGTGTTTGCCCATGGCATCACTCATGGTGCCGGCTTTATGACAGGCTTTAATCATCCCGTATTGGGCTTTGACCACCTCTTGGCCATGCTTAGCGTGGGCCTGTTGAGTACTCAGCTGGGTGGGCGAGCGATCTGGACCGTACCGCTGGCCTTCATGGCCTTCATGTTAGTGGGTGGCATCTTAGGACTCTATGGGGTAGAGCTGCCACTGGTAGAGTTGGGAATTGCCTTGTCTGTATTGCTGCTTGGTCTGGCTATCGCCTTGGGTCGACAGATTCCGCTGCTACTTGCCATGGGATTTGTGGGGCTGTTTGCCATCTTTCATGGTCATGCTCACGGCGCCGAGATGCCGGCCTTAGCCAGCCCGGTGCTCTATGCGTTAGGTTTCCTCACGGGAACCGCTGTGATCCATCTGCTCGGTGTGGCGCTGGGTATCATAATGCAGCACCTGAGTCGCAAGCTGCCGCTTCTGCGCCTTAGTGGTGGTGTGATCGCCTTGGTCGGTGGCTATCTGATTGTCGGCATCTAGGGCCCGATTGGATAGGGGCGCTAGTTGCTGCGCCCCTTCTCTTGCTAAGTGATAGATAAATAAGCTTTAAATAGCTAATTGTTGAATGGCTATGTTTTAAATCGCTAGGGTCTTAGGGAAGAGGATGTTGTTCTCGATATGTATGTGCTGCTGCAGATCGGCGACAAACTCTTTCAGGGTGGCGTAGCAGATGCGCCAAGTGGTGCAGGCGTGGGCCGGCGGCGTGAAGTCGTTGGTGAGGGCTCTCAGGCGCTCGACGATCTCGCTGGCCTCATCATGCTCATGTTCCATCGCGTTGATGGGGTTTCCTATGTGACCAAAGCAGCCGCTGACCTGTTCGCCATTGGCCATGGCGCGGATGGCCGGGAAGAGGATCTGTTCCTCCTTCATCAGGTGGGGCATGAGATCTTCTATCAGGGCACGCACCCAACCCGCAAAGGGTTTTATCTCGTCATAATGTTCGCCATGGGCGCGCACCATCTTCTGGCTATATTCGATTAGCAGGGGGGCTTTATCACGAACATAGTCATGGTGGGTCGCCTCGATATAGTCGATCAACTCGACTAGGGGGAGTTGATTCAGGCTATCTTCCTGCATCCCTTCAGCCTTAACAGCCTGGAGCGCCGCCTCTACCTCTACCAGTGCTATGCCTGCTCGATCACAGGCCTTTGCCAGGGTGCGCTTGCCGCCACAGCAGAAATCGATGCCAAATTGGCTAAATACATGGGCACGGCGAAAGTCGCCAGCCACTAAGCTGCCAACCGTCTCGTCGGCAAATTCTGAGGCCAGTGGGGACTGTGTAGATAAAGACATGGTGACTCCAATATTAAAAAGATATATTTAATAAGCGTGTTTTGATGGTAGAGAGATTGCCGATTAAATTCAACGTAAACTTGAGTAATTTAGTCGGGTTTGTTGAGGCAGATCATGATTTGTGCGCTAAGGCGCTAGCACGAGATGGTGGAATAGAATGAAGGCTCGTACGGTTGGGCTTGCATTAAGTGGCTGAAAGCAAAACGGGCTCACCATTGCTGGTGAGCCCGTTTAATACAGCTAACTAAGAAGGTCTTAGTTCATGCCGTATTTCTTTAATTTCTTACGCAGAGTACCACGGTTGATACCTAGCATGTTGGCAGCACGAGTCTGGTTGCCACGGGTGTGTTGCATGATGATATCTAGTAGAGGTGCTTCAACTTCACATAACACCATTTCATAAACTTCTTCGGCTTCCTGGCCGTCCATTTGAGCGAAAAAGTTAGTTACCGCACGCTTCACTGCGTCACGAAGTAACTGAGGCTTGATAGTGCCGTTAGCGGTTTCGATTTTGCCTACGGTAAGCTGATGAGCTTCTGGTTGAGTTGTCTGATCAAACATTCGTATTCTGCTCTTTATTAATTCTTTACTAATTCATCAAAATAACGCTCCAACATGGAACGTTGTTCTTCAACAGTTTCCAGCCGATTGAAGTCGGCTCTAAAAGATCTCTGCGCTTCTTGGTCCAGATACCATCCAACATGCTTTCTGGCGATACGTAACCCTTTGTATTCACCATATAATGCATATAAATTCTTGAGGTGTTCCAGCATCACTTGACGCTTTTCGTCCACTTCAATGGGCGCTAGCTTATTACCTGTTTCCAAGTAATGTTGGATCTCTCTGAATAGCCAAGGTCGTCCTTGAGCGCCTCTTCCTATCATCACGGCGTCTGCCCCCGTATAGTCCAGCACGTGACGTGCCTTCTCTGGAGTGCAGATATCGCCATTTGCGACAACTGGAATAGAGACATTCTGTTTAATCGCACGAATCGTGTCGTACTCGGCATCGCCTTTGTACATGCATTGTCGCGTACGGCCATGGACCGCGAGCGAGGCAATGCCACAATCTTGCGCAATTTGGGCTATCTGAACGCCATTTCGGTGTTCTGGCGCCCAACCTGTGCGAATCTTCAGGGTGACGGGTACATCCACAGCGGCAACGACAGCCTGTAAAATTGCTTTTACCTGCTCTGGTTGCTGCAGTAGTGCCGAACCTGCCAACTTCTTATTCACTTTCTTTGCAGGACACCCCATGTTGATATCGATGATCTGTGCGCCTTGTTGTACGTTGACAACGGCGGCATGGGCCATCATATCGGGGTCGGCACCTGCAATTTGTACTGAGCGAATCCCATCTTCACCAGCGTGTGCCATGCGCTGTCGGCTCTTGTCCGTGTCCCACACTTCGGGATTAGACGAAAGCATCTCCGATACGGCCAGGGCGGCACCGTAGCGTAAACAGAGATTTCGGAAGGGTTGGTCGGTGACTCCTGCCATAGGAGCCACGATCAGCTGATTCTTCAGTTGATAGGGCCCAATCTGCATTAATCATTACACCTTGCGCTTCAAAGGGGCGCTATAGTACGCCTTTTTCAAGCCGGTGAAAAGGTCAATAAATGACCTGAGAGCAACTTTTTTGCTTGACTTTTGCGAGCTGAGAAGTCTGTGGCGGCCTTGCGGCCGCTGGCTTTTACCCCTATTTGCGTCTGCCTGTCAAGCGGCTCCAATCTTCTTTGTGAGCTGGTGCGTCCATGTCGAACCACTGGGCATAATGCTGGCTGATCTCGTCGGCTTGTTCCTTTAACAGACCAGAGAGTGCGAGCAAGCCGCCCGGTTGTACTTTTTCGGCGATCAGCGGAGCCAGTTCGCGTAGCGGGCCGGCAAGGATGTTGGCAACCAGGACTTCCGCCTTAAGGTCGGCCGGTTGGTCCTCTGGCAGATACAAGGCTAACTTGTCGGCCACATGGTTACGTTCGGCGTTAGCCTTAGAAGCCTCGATCGCCTGGTAGTCGATGTCGATACCGGTAACCTTGGCGGCGCCCAGCTTGAGCGCTGCGACGGCGAGAATGCCTGAACCACAGCCAAAATCGATCGCCTCTTTATCTTTTAGGTCCAGGCTGTCCAACCATTCGAGGCACAGGGCCGTGGTTGGGTGGGTGCCGGTACCGAAGGCTAGGCCGGGATCCAGCATGACGTTGACTGCGTCTGGGTCGGGGACTTCGCGCCAGCTTGGGCAGATCCATAGGCGACGACCAAATTGAATGGGGTGGAAGTTGTCCATCCACTCTCTTTCCCAGTCTTTGTCTTCGACCTGTTCTATCTTGTGGCTAAAGTCTGCGCCTAAATAAGGCTGTAGCTTAAGCATCTCCACCACAGGCGCCAGATCATAGTCTGCCTCGAACAGGGCGGTGATCACCGTATGGCTCCATAGCGGAGTCTCGCCCAGGTTAGGCTCGTAGATCGGAGTGTCTTTACCATCTTCGTAGGTGATCGACAGCGAACCCAGCTCCATCAGCATGTCGCTGAGTTGCTCGGCGTGTTGGTTATCTGTGTCTATCTTTAACTGGATCCAGGCCATGGGATCTTCTCTCTAAGGTCAATATAAGTTCAATAATGGCCCTATTGTAAACCAAGCCTAAGGCAAAGGCCGAGGAATCTGTGCTGAAACTGAGATTTGAGGGAATTAGCATCTAAATTCAATTGGTTATTTTTACCGATTTGTCATTGATTGTATTGTTTGAAATGGTTGTTTAAATTACTGATTAATAGTGGGTAATTGGTTTTACCTTTGTTTTGTTGTTGGCATATTGTTTGTGATCGGCGTCAAATGTTCCACCTTGGCATGGTGAGGTGTCTCACGCTTTTTAGGCATCCGTATAGGCAGCTCAAAACTTGTTGGTATGGTGTAGATCCCGACACTAGGCGCAGAAAGATCATGAAGGTTAACAGCTTGCAGTACCAACACACACATTACGCTGCTTTGGGCAGTCCCTGGTCGGCCAAGGCTGACAGAATACAGAGTGCCACCGGCATCTTATTGGGATGTTTCTTGTTGGCGCATCTGCACTTCGAGTCGAGCATCCTCTTCGGTAAAGAGACCTTCTATCAGGTGGTGCAGTTTCTCGAAGGCGGCATGTTTAGCAGTGATGGCCATGGCATGCCGATAGTGACCAAGGTATTTTCCATTTTTATCATGGTGGTGGTGATGCTGCATGCGGCGGTGGCTCTGCGTCGCTTCCCGGCGCAGCTGGGTCAATGGCGCGCGTTGCGTAATCACATGCAGGGGATTAAACATAAGGATAGCCATGCCTGGTTCTGGCAGTTGGTCACGGGCTTCATCCTGTTCTTCCTGGCGCCTGTGCATATCTTTACCATGATCACCAACCCTGAAATTGGTCCGCACCTGTCGGCCGAACGCGTCTATCACGCCAATGCCTGGCTGCTGTATGCCCTGTTGCTGCCCGCCGTGGTAGTGCACGCCATGATCGGCCTGTACCGGGTGGCGGTGAAGTGGGGGCTGATCCGTCACCGTAAGGGACTGAGAAAGGCGATCAAGGTCTTGATCATCTATCTGATGACGCTAGGGATCCTCAGCCTTATCTCTTACATCATGATTGGCAGATCACTGGTGTTGCCAATTACGCCGTTTGTGCCTTAACTGTGTAGGCGCGAGATAGATTAGCAAATTGTAAAGTATAGGGTTTTGTTTTGATCTATCTCACGGTTTTTGTTGGGTTTGTGAGCGACATTAAGGCTAACTATTTTTAGCTTTTGCACTGTCTTGCCCTTATCCCACTATTCACAGGAGTGCCTATGTCGCTGGCGAAGAAAAATAATAATGTAAGCGGTTGGCTCGATATGAGTCAGAGTGTCTCGGGCGTCATCTTGGCGCTGTTTCTCTGGACACATCTGGTATTGGTTTCCTCGATCCTCCTGGGAGCCGATGCCATGACCTTTGTGGCGCGCACCATGGAGCTGAGTTTTCTCAGCGCCGATGGTCATGGCTATCCCTGGGTGGTGTCAGGCATCGCCATCATAGTGGCGCTATTGGCCTTGATACATGTCTTGGTCGCGGTTCACAAGATGCCACTGAACCTGCAGCAGCAGCGGGCGCTACGTCAGCAGATGAGCGTGATCCACCACGACGATACCAAGCTGTGGGTGTGGCAGGCGATCACCGGAGTGGGCATCTTCCTGCTCTTGCCTGTGCATCTGTGGTTGATCGGTAGTGCACCGGAAACCATAGGCCCGATCGGCAGCGCCGATCGTATCTGGAACCAAGGGGTTTGGATGGTCTATCTGCCGCTGCTCCTGTGTGTCGAGTTACATGCCGCCATCGGCATCTATCGTGTGGCTATCAAGTGGGGAGCAAAACGCGCCATCGATGCCCGCGCCCGAATTAGAAAAATAAAAACCATAGTGAGTGTGGTGTTTGTGGTCATAGGTCTGGCGTCTCTGCTCGCCTTCCTGCCCTACGCCAGCTAATCACTTAGAAGCTAAATTTGATCTCTTATCCCTCGTAAGGAGCAAGTGTGAAACTGATATATACCGATTCTTTAGTCGTGGGCGCAGGACTGGCCGGACTGAGGGTCGCCATAGCCTCGAAGGAACGCGGCCTGGATACCCTGGTGCTGTCATTGATCCCCGCTAAGCGTTCTCATTCGGCCGCGGCCCAGGGGGGCATGCAGGCCAGCCTGGGGAATACCGTCAAAGGCATGGGAGATGATGAAGACGTCCATTTCCAGGATACGGTAAAGGGATCGGACTGGGGCTGTGATCAGGAAGTGGCGCGGATGTTTGCGCACTGTGCGCCCAAGGCGGTGCGTGAGCTGGCAAACTGGGGTGTGCCCTGGACGCGAGTCACCAAGGGGCCACGACAGGTGGTGGTGAATGCCGAGAAGGTCACCATCGAAGAGGCCGAAGAGGCCCATGGCCTGATCAACGCTCGTGACTTCGGCGGCACCAAGAAGTGGCGTACCTGTTATACCGCAGACGGTACCGGCCATTCGCTGCTTTATGCCGTCGACAACAAGGCGATTTCACTCGACATTCCTGTGCACGAGAGAGTAGAGGCGCTGGCGCTGATCCACGATGGCAAGCGTTGCCATGGGGTGGTGGCCAGATGCCTGATCACGGGGGAACTGCGTGCCTATGTGGCCAAGTCCACCACCATAGCCACCGGCGGTTATGGCCGTATCTACGAGGTGTCTACCAATGCGATCATCTGCGAGGGGATAGGCCAGGCGTTGGCGCTGGAAACCGGCGTGGCGACACTGGGTAATATGGAGGCGGTGCAGTTCCATCCGACCGCCATCGTGCCCGTGGGGATCCTCACCACAGAAGGTTGCCGCGGTGACGGTGGCCTGCTCAGAGACAAAGATGGCCATCGTTTCATGCCCGACTATGAGCCGGAGAAGAAAGAGCTGGCCTCGCGGGACGTGGTATCTCGCCGCATGACAGAACACATGCGCAAGGGCAAGGGGGTCGATAGCCCTTACGGACCACACCTCTGGCTCGATATCACCCTGCTGGGGCGCAAGCATGTGGAGACCAACCTGCGTGAGGTGAAGGAGATCTGTGAGAACTTCCTCGGCATAGATCCCGCCGAAGATTGGATCCCTGTGCGTCCAACTCAACACTATTCTATGGGCGGTATACGTACGGATGCCAAGGGACAGAGTCCTCAGCTAAAAGGCCTGTTCAGTGTGGGTGAAGCCGCCTGCTGGGATATGCATGGCTTCAACCGTCTGGGGGGCAACTCGTTGGCGGAAACCGTGGTGGGCGGCATGATTATCGGCAAGTATGTCGCCGACTTCTGCGAGGAGAACACACTCGAGATAGACACCGCACTGGCCGAGCGTTTCGTGGCTCAGGTGCGCGATGAGATAGACAGCCTAGTCGAAGGCCAGGGCAGTGAGTCGGCCTATGAGCTTAAGCGCGAGATGCAGCGCATCATGATGGATTATGTGGGGATCTTCCGTAATGGTCCCGAGCTGACCAAGGCGGTCGAGGAGTTGGAAGCCTTGCTGATCCGTTCGCGTAACCTCGGCCTTAAGTGCAAGAAGCGTCATGCCAACCCAGAGCTGGTGGAGGCGCTTAGGGTCAAGCGTATGATCAAGGTGGCGTTGACGGTGGCCTGCGGCGCCGAGGCGCGCACCGAGAGTCGCGGCGCCCATGCCCGCGAAGACTATCCGCAGCGTAACGATAAAGAGTGGCTCAACCGCACGCTTTCTTCCTGGCCGAGCGCCGATGCAACGCGGCCGCAGCTGGATTATGAAGCGCTCGACGTGATGAAGATGGAGCTGCCGCCTGGCTATCGTGGCTATGGTATCAACAATGCCATCGCCCATCCGGATACCGAGAAGCGCGAGAAACAGATCGTCGAGATCTTGAGTAACCTGGGAGAAGAGGCCGATCGTCACGAGCGCCAGCACGCCTTGATGCCGTTCGAGGTACCAGAATCCCTTAGAGAGAAGAATGAGCGTTTGCATGATAAGCCGCTCGGAAACAGTCAGCAGCTTGGAGAAGAGAGCAAATGAGTCAGGGTCGTACACTAACCTTTAATATCTTCCGTTATGATCCTCAGGTGCCGGACGATAAGCCTAAGATGGTGAAGTATCAGCTGGAAGAGGCGCCGGGCATGACGGTGTTTATCGCGCTCAACATGCTGCGGGAACAGCAGGATCCCTCGCTGCAGTTCGACTTCGTCTGCCGCGCCGGGATCTGCGGCAGCTGTGCCATGGTGATCAACGGCTATCCCACCTTGGCCTGCCGCACCCTGACCAGCAAGTATCCTAAGGGGGAGATCACCCTGATGCCGCTGCCGGGCTTTGAGCTGATCGGCGATCTCTCGGTCAATACGGGCAAGTTTATGCGCGAACTGGCGGAGCGTCTCAAGCTGTGGCTGCATCCGAGAAACGACGAGGTCGACATTCATCGCATCGAGGCGCCCATGGATCCCGAGGAGGCCGCCAAGCTCTATGAGCTGGAGCGCTGCGTCGAATGCGGCGTGTGTGTCTCGGCCTGTGCCACCAAGCAGATGCGCGACACCTTCGTCGGCGCCGTGGGCATGATGAAGATCGCCCGCTTCGAACTCGACAGTCGCGATGCCCGCAGCGTGGAAGACTTCTACCATGTGATCGGTAATCAGGATGGGGTGTTTGGTTGTATGACCCTGCTGGGTTGTCAGGACAACTGCCCTAAGGATCTGCCCCATATGCAGCAGATCGCCTACCTCAGACGCAAGATGGCGACCGCCTTGGTCTAAAAGCTCTAAGCCGATAGCGCTAAAGTGTCTGCGTAATACCTAAAGAAGCCTGCCCATGCAGGCTTTTTTATTGTCTCTCTGCCTTTTATCAAAAATATTTTGATAAAGGTAAGGTTTTTAGCCAGTCTATGCTTAACTGAAGCGAATAAAAAAGGGCTCTTAAAAAGGGGCTCATTAAGAGAGTCTCACAAACGAGAAGCTTCGCGAGAGAGGCGGTAAGAGGACGGGGAAGTAAATCATGCAGGTCAATGATCTATTGTTATTTGTGCGGGTCGCCGACTGTGGCAGCCTGAGCGGCGCGGCGGTGGAGCTGGAGATCTCCGCGGCGGTGGCCAGCGCCAGTCTGAAGCGGCTGGAGAAGGAGCTGGATACCGTGCTCTTTATCCGTAGCACCCGAAGCCTGCGCCTGACCGATGCCGGCGAGCGCTACCTGAGCTATTGTCGCCGGGCCCTGGAGGACTTACGCCTGGGCGAGCAGGCGCTGGCCTGTGCCAAGTCGCAGATTGCCGGTAAGCTGAGCGTCGCCCTGCCATCCGATGCTGGGCGCAACTATATTCTGCCCTGGCTGGATCACCTGATGGATGAATATCCCAGGTTGCAGCTGAGGCTGCATCTGGCCGACAGCCTGACCAACTTCTATCACGACAAGATAGATGTCGCCCTGCGCAGCGGCACCCCGAAAGATTCAAGCCTGGTGGCCTTTAAGATCTGCTCGGCCCAGCGCATCTTGTGCGCCTCACCGGAGTATATTGCCCGTCATGGTCGGCCCGAGACCCTTAGCGATCTGGAGAAGCATAACTGTTTGTTTTTCATGTTAGATGAGAAGACCCACGACCAATGGTGCTTCTATCGCGATGGTCAGACACATAGGGTGAGGGTGTCGGGCAATCGCACCTGTAACGATGCCGAGGTGGCCCGCAAGTGGGCGTTGGCGGGCAAGGGGATAGTCTATAAGTCATCGCTGGACCTGGCGGATGATTTGGCCAGCGGCGCCCTGGTGCCACTGCTGACTCAGTACAGTGGCGAGAGCGCCGATCTCTATCTCGTCTGCCCAGGACGGCAACATGTGACGCCTCTGGTGCTGACCCTGAGGGATCAGCTGCGCCAGCGCTGTGCTCAGCGCGCCCAGAGGCTCGCCGAGCAGGTATAAAAAAAGCCGCATGTTTGCGGCTTTTTCTTTATCGCTAAAGTCTTAAGATTTTAGGACTTAGCGCGTTTCATCGCGGTGAAGAACTCTTCGTTGGTCTTGGTCATGGCAAGCTTGTCGATGAGGAACTCCATGCCGCTGACTTCGTCCATTGGGTTGAGGATTTTACGCAGGATCCACATCTTCTGTAGTTCGTCCGGTGTGGTCAGCTTCTCTTCGCGACGGGTACCCGAGCGGTTGAAGTCGATGGCAGGGAAGACGCGCTTCTCGGCGGCCTTACGAGACAGGTGGAGTTCCTGGTTACCCGTACCCTTAAATTCTTCGTAGATCACTTCATCCATCTTAGAACCCGTATCGACCAGCGCGGTGGCGATAATGGTCAGGCTGCCGCCGTGTTCGATGTTACGTGCCGCGCCGAAGAAGCGCTTAGGACGATGCAGTGCGTTGGCGTCAACACCACCAGTCAGTACCTTACCAGATGATGGGATCACTGTGTTGTAGGCGCGTGCCAGACGGGTAATAGAGTCGAGCAGGATCACGACATCTTTCTTGTGTTCAACCAGACGCTTAGCCTTCTCGATAACCATTTCGGCTACCTGTACGTGACGGCTGGCTGGTTCGTCGAAGGTGGAGGCAACCACTTCGCCTTTCACCAGGCGTTGCATCTCGGTCACTTCTTCCGGACGCTCGTCAATCAGCAGTACCATGAGCACAACTTCAGGGTTGTTGTAGGTGATGCTCTGGGCGATGTTTTGCAGCAGCAATGTCTTACCGGCCTTCGGCGGTGCGACGATTAGACCACGCTGGCCCTTACCGATAGGCGAGCAGAGGTCGAGAATACGGGCGGTAATGTCTTCGGTCGAACCGTTACCACGCTCCATTCGGATGCGTTCTTCTGCGTGAAGTGGGGTTAAGTTTTCGAAGAGGATCTTGCTGCGGGAGTTTTCGGGTTTGTCGAAGTTAACTTCACTGACTTTCAGTAGTGCGAAATAACGTTCACCTTCTTTCGGGGGACGGATTTTACCAAAAATGGTATCACCGGTGCGCATGTTGAAGCGGCGAATCTGACTCGGTGAAACATAGATATCGTCTGGACCTGCAAGGTAAGAACCGTCTGCGCTACGAAGGAAACCAAAACCATCTTGCAGGATTTCGAGTACCCCGCCACCGAAAATATCTTCACCGCTTTTGGCGTGGGCTTTAAGGATTGCGAAAATAATGTCCTGTTTGCGGGCTCGGGCCATGTTCTCGATTTTCATATCCTGGGCCAGAATGACCAGGTCTGAAATCGACTTCTCTTTTAATTCTGATAAATTCATTGTGGTGGGTCTTGTATATTGCGAGACAAAGCTATTCTAGGACTAATAGCATAAAGTTGTTTGGATATTAATCGAAATAGCGAGGTGTGGTTAATGAGAAAGTTTCTGGTTATTAAAGTAGCACTATAGGAGCAGGGCGTCTAGAAATTTAGCGACCCTCGACACAATTACTTGACTAAGCTGTGTCGAGAATCACTTTCTATGACAAAAATGTCATAGGGATCGATGCATTTATAGTTGTGCGTCGATGAACTCTTTCAGTTGAGTCTTAGAAAGGGCGCCTACTTTAGTGTCGGCAAGCTCACCATTCTTGAACATAAGCAGTGTTGGGATGCCACGTACGCCATACTTAGCCGGAGAGGCGTTGTTTTGGTCTACGTTTAGCTTAGCGATAGTTACCTTGCCGGCATATTCGTCTGCAACGTCATCCAGGATAGGGGCGATCATTTTGCAAGGGCCGCACCATTCTGCCCAGAAATCAACGAGGACTGGGAGGTCTGATTTTAAAACGTCGTTTTCAAAGCTGTCGTCGCTTAGGGTAATAATTTTATCGCTCATGATGTTCTCCAGTTAGGGTGCCATTGCTGGTTTGTTAATGGCTTAACCTGTATATTGGGTCTGAAATTCGCTTTTCAAGAGTTATTCGCGGCTTTCAACGGTCTTTTTTTATTAGCCGTTATTTCAAACGATCGAGTTCCTTATTGCAACCCTAACTGGTATGCTTGCGCTATGAGCGAAACACATTTAACTAATCAAAAGTTTGCCGACTTTTCTCTGCATCCAGAGATACAACAGGCACTAGTCGAAAGCGGCTTTGAATATTGCACGCCTATCCAGGCATTATCATTACCGATTTTACTCCAACATAAAGATATCGCAGGCCAAGCGCAGACGGGTACAGGTAAAACCCTGGCTTTTCTGGTCGCCACCTTCAATCATCTACTAACCACACCTATCCCCGACGAACGTCAACTCAATCAGCCGAGAGCCATAGTGATGGCACCGACCCGCGAACTGGCTATTCAGATCGCCAAGGACGCAGAGCTGCTTGCGAAGCATACCGGCCTGAAGGTGGGTATTGTCTACGGCGGCGAAAGCTACGAAGTACAGCGTAAGGTGTTGGATAAAGGGGTCGATATCCTTATAGGCACCACGGGACGCATCATAGACTATGTGCGTCAGGGGGTGATCAACCTCAGCGCCATTCAGGCGGTGGTGTTGGACGAAGCCGATCGCATGTTCGATCTCGGTTTTATCAAAGATATTCGCTTCCTCTTCAGACGCATGCCAGATGCCAACGATCGTCTGAACATGCTCTTCTCGGCAACATTGTCGATGAAGGTGCAGGAGCTGGCCTACGATCATATGAATGATCCTGAGAAGGTCGAGATCGCGCCAAGCGAGAAGACTTCCAAGAACATTACCGAAGAGATCTTCTATCCGTCGATGGAAGATAAGATGCGCCTGCTGCTGAGCCTGATCGAAGAAGATTGGCCTGAGAAGGCAATCGTGTTCTCTAACACTAAGCACAGCTGTGAAAACCTCTGGGCCCACCTGGAAGGTGACGGTCACAGGGTTGGCCTGCTCACCGGCGATGTGCCGCAGAAGAAACGTATCCGTATTCTCGAGCAGTTCACCAAGGGCGAGCTGGATATCCTGGTGGCCACAGACGTCGCGGCGCGCGGCCTGCATATCTCGGACGTGTCTCATGTTTATAACTATGACCTGCCCGACGATTGTGAAGACTATGTGCACCGTATTGGTCGTACCGGACGTGCGGGTCAGAAAGGGGTCTCAGTCAGTTTCGCTTGTGAAGAGTACGCCCTGAACCTGCCGGCTATCGAGAGCTATATTCAACATAGCATCCCTGTGACTAACTACGACAGCGAAGCGCTGCTCGATGATATTCCGCCACCGGTGCGAATTCATCGTAAGCACTCGCCACGTCCAACGGGTCGTTCGGGTGGCGGTAAACCTCAGGGTGGCCGTCCAGGTGCTCGTCCAAGACGTCACGACAGGACCCGTAGACACAGTTAATGAAGCACTCTGGCGTCAGTCCCTTGTATGCGGCCATTACCTTAGGCTCGAATAGTTTTAACATGCTGGTGGCGCAAACCCGTGCCGGCAAGCCGACCGTAGTGGCCAAGTATAAGCGCAAGGTACGCCTTGCCGAGGGGATAGGCGCAGATGGCGTGCTCAGCCCCGAGGTGTTCGACCGTGGCCTGGATTGTCTGCAGATGTTTTCGCAGATGCTGGACCAGGACGGGGTCAGTCGCGAGCATATTGCCGTTATCGCCACCGCGACCCTGCGCAGTATCAGCAATGCCGAGGCCTTTTGCGAGGCCGCCCTGCCTATCCTGGGACAACCCATAGAGATCATCTCTGGCCTGCGTGAGGCGGAGCTCATCTATCAGGGGATGGTTGCAACCACCCAGGGCGAGGGGCGACGCCTGGTGATCGACATCGGCGGTGCCAGTACCGAGTTCATCATTGGGGATGGCAATAAGGTGCTGCTTAAGACCAGCCTGCCCATGGGCTGCGTCACCTTCAACGATAAATTCTTCAACAGCTTCCCATTTCAGCAACTGGATTTCGATGCGGCCCAGAGTCAGGTCGAAACCGCCCTGGGGGATTACCGCAGACAGCTGACCGATTATGGCTGGCACTGTGTGGTCGGCGCCTCGGGTACGGTGCAGTCTGTGGTGGAGCTACTCAATGATCGCGGCGCCTGTGAAACCATCACCCCGGCGGTGCTCAGTGATCTCAGGGGCGAGGTGCTGGCGCAGACAGATGTGAGCCTGAGAGACATTCGCGGCCTGCATAGCGAGCGCGCACCTACCTTCGCCGCAGGCTTAGCCATCTTATCGGCCCTGTTTAATCTACTCGACATACAGTCCCTCAACCTCTCCGGCGGCGCCCTGAGAGAAGGCGTGCTGCATCAACTTGCCCAGCGAGTTTTACCCGCCTAATGACATCTTAGGTTGGCGATGGCCAACATTGAATTAACGCCCTTCGCCTTCGGCATATCTCCTCCTTTTCTTAACGAAACCAAAATAATCTAATTATTTTCATAGGCTTGTGATCCGCCATTGCCTGTCGCCCTCTCGACTGCTCTGTATGAGGATCTTTTGTATATTGAAGATTGTATAAAATATGTCTTTTGTGTTATGTTTTTGTTGCGTTCGGGGGCTGTACCCATAAAACCTTAAATTCATTGCCTCGAACGTCAGCAAAATAATAAAGAGAAGGGAGATAAAACTTATGTCAGGAAGTAACGCTACTAAGCGTTTTGTCCCGAGAAAGACCCTGGCGGCAATCGCTGTCGGTTCGGTACTTATGATGTCCGCGCCAGCCGCGATGGCGGCCGATGGTCTGGGCACGATTAAAGGGCATATCACAAGTGCTGTCGGCGCCGATGTGAATAATGCCAAGGTGATCATTCGTCACGAAAGCAAAGGCATAGTCAAGGAGACAACTACGGGCGCCAACGGTAGCTTCTCATTGAAGGGTCTGCCGATCGGTAATTACACTATCACTATCGTTAAGGATGGTTTCTATCAGGTACAAGAGCAGCACGTTGCCGTGACCGTGGGTAATGCTTTGACCTTCGATGTGGCACTGGATGCACAGAACAATGAAGTGGAGCGCATCGCAGTTACCGGCGCCCGCATCAGCCGCGTAGATACCTCGAGCACCACTAACTCTCAGGTGATCTCTATCGAAGAGCTCAACCAGCTACCGGTAGAGTTAGACTCCACCTCCATTGCACTGCTGAGCCCTGGCGCAGTAGCGGGCGATAACGGTTTCGGTGGCGTGGCCATCGCCGGTTCTTCGGTGGCCGAGAACGGTTACTACCTTAACGGCCTGAATATTACCGACCTACGTAAAGGCATGGGCGATATCGATCTGCCCTGGGAAGCCATCTCGCAAACCGAGGTGCAGACAGGTGGCGTGTCGGCCGAATATGGTCGCTTCATCGGTGGCGTCGTAAACCTGGTGTCCAAGTCGGGTGACAACGAGTGGCAATTTGGTGCCAAGGCTGAAGTCGCGCCCGATGCCCTGGCCGAACCTATGCCGCGCATGAAAGACGATGGCAGCATAGAAACCGTTTCAGATGCCTATTGGCAGGAAACCGAATATAACCTCTGGGCCTCGGGTGCATTGATCGAAGACAAGCTCTTCTTCTACGGTTTGTGGAACCCTTATGGCGAAGAGTCGACCGCCTATGGCGAGACCACGCTGCGTGACAAAGAGTGGGATACCAACCGCTGGTTTACCAAGGTGGACTGGTTCATTCACGAGGATCACTCAGTTGGCGTGATGGCCTTCAGCAACGAAGGGGATTATGCCAGCACTCAGTATCGCCGTGCAGAGGATGGTAGCCGTGGTGATGCCATCGGCCTAACCGAGAGCACCTATGGCGGCATCGGCTGGAACGCCCAGTATACAGGTTATCTGACCGACGACATCACCTTGTCGGCCATGTACGGTGAGATCACGCAATCCACCAAGGACAACTCGGGCACCCTAGATCAGTCCACCTATGAAGATTATCGTTCCGGTAGCTATCAGCGTCTGGGTGACTGGGTTGGCTATGGTTCTTCCGAGACAGAAGATAAGCGTATTACCTATCGTATCGACCTGGACTGGGTCATTGGCGATCACACGCTGCGCGCCGGTTATGACTATGAGCGCCTCGAAATCGCCGACTTCTACACACCGCACGGTGACGGCTGGTATGAGTATTACACCGCAGGTGCCGATAACGCCTATGGTCTGGCCGAAGGCACGGAATACGCGGATCTGCGTATCTGGGGTAAGGCGAGTGAGACAGAAAACGTGCACACCGCCCTGTATGTGTCTGACACCTGGATGGTCACAGATACTGTGACAGTCAATGCCGGCGTGCGTTATAGCGAGTTCAGCAACACTACAGGCTCTGGCGACAAGTATGTCGATCTCGATGGTCAGTTTGCCCCACGTCTAGGCGTCACCTGGGATGTGATCGGTGACGGTTCAAGTAAGGTTTACGCCTCTTATGGCCGTTACTTTCAGCCGGTATCGCCAAACACCAACCTGCGTATGGCCTCTGCCGCCTACGATTCGCACATCGTCAGCCATCTTAATGGTGTGAATGCCGATGGCTCGCCAATCCTGGGGGATGAGATCTCTCGCCGCGTGGTGGCCGATGGCACAGTGCCAGATGCCGACCAGCTGTTTAACAACAAGGCTGGGTCTATGTACTCGGATGAGTTTGCCCTGGGCTTCCAGCAGCAGCTCAACGACGACTGGGCCGTGGGTATTCGCGGTGTCTATCGCGACCTTAAGCAGTCGATTGAAGACGTGTCCTTTAACTATGGTATGAACCAGTGGATTAAGGAAAACTACGATTCTTCCTGGTATGCCGGCAATGGCGAGACCAGCGCCGAAGATTACTTCGTCGGTGGTTGGTTCCCAACCTTAACCAACCCAGGCATAGGCACAGAGATCCACTATGATGTCGACGGCGATGGTGTGAAGGAAACGGTAAACGTGACCGCAGATCAGATGGGCTTCCCTAAGGCGACTCGTACCTATAAGGCGGTCGAGCTGAGCTTTAGCGGTAACGTGACCGAAGACTTTACCCTCAACGGTTCATATACTTGGTCTAAGAGTGAAGGTAACACAGAGGGTCTGGTACGCTCGGACAACGAGCAGGCCGATCCGGGTTGGACCACCTCATTCGACTACCCTGAGCTGATGGATAATGGCGATGGTTATCTGCCTAACGACAGACGCCATAACTTCAAGCTCTATGGTGTGTACCACATCACTGATGACTTGAGTGTCGGCTTTAACTCTTACCTGCAATCGGGTCGTCCGATCAACGCCTTCGGCCTGCATCCGGCAGATCAGGGTTACTGTGTGAAGGCGATCGCCATCGACGGCACCTGTTACGGTCGTGACTGGTACGGCGCCTCATCTTTCTACGCCAATGGCGAGGCGGCACCGCGTGGTAGCATGGGGCGCACAGATTGGGTCTACAACATAGATCTGAACCTGTCTTACACCATGGACTTCGACACCGCGGGACGCCTGAACTTCAAGTTGAACGTGTACAACCTGTTTAACTTCGACGGCATTACCGGTGTAGATGAGCAGTATGAGCTAGACAGTGGCGATAAGAACATTCGCTACGGCTATGCCGACAGCTTCCAGACGCCAAGATATGTACGTGCATCAATACGCTACGATTTTTAATCGGGATTAAGATCAAAAAAGGCCGCATTTGCGGCCTTTTTTATTGCAGCGGGTTTAGTTGAGGATCTTCGCCAGGTCCACCTCTAGTGAGGTTTCAGGACGCTCAACGATACGGCCAATCTCTTCGCCATTTTGCTTCACGATGAAGGTTGGGATGCGGGTAAAGTCATACTTGGCCGCCAGACCTTCGGGGTCTTGTTTCTTACGATCCACGCCTATGTAAGTCACCTTGATGTTGGCGTTGTTGGCCGCTTCCATGATGCGGATAAAGCGCGGGGTCTCACGGTGGCAGTCTGGGCACCAAGTGCCAATGATGACGACGATCTCGGTTGGTGTCTGCAGGTTCTTGATTGGCGCGATGGCAGCCTCGTCGACCTGATAGCTCTTATAACCCTGGGTGAAATCGTCAAGCTCTGTGACTAAGGTCTGGGCTTGTACTTCGCCTGTCAGTATCACTTCCTGTTTCTCCTCACTGCAGGTGGCGATAAAGCCTTCCTGCTTCTCATCAAATGCACAGCCATTATTTGCCAGTGCCTGAGTGCTAAAGAACAGCGCTGTGGTGGCAAGTAATGCTTTAATATTATTGGTCATAAATAGTACCTCAGGCCCGTAGACAAAAACCAGAATTGAGCATTCATTTCATTCTGATGCTATTCAATCATCTAAGTTGCACCGAGAGTAGCGCCAATGCGGCGAGCTGTTAACTGGATCACGCCATGATGGTCTGCTTGGCGCAGGGCTTCACACATTTGTCGCTAAATTGCAGAATTTTTCCGCTATCGGCAACAAGGTGTTAACCCTGCGGGGCGCGAGGTAGTTAGGCGGCGACTAGCTTGGCGAGATCCGCTGGGCGATAGTAGACAGACTTGAGCACCTTGCCCTGACGCACCACCTTACCGGCCATCTCCACATCTTTGGCACACTTGGCGATGATGAAGTCGCCCTTGCGGCTGCCGATGATCTCTACCCCCTGCTTGGCGTAGTGGGCGATGGTTTCTTGCAGTTCCTGCTCGTTACGGCACACCTTACTCATATTGCTCGAATGTACCTCGTCCCAGCAGCGGATGAAGTCGATGTCGCGGTTCTTGGCGACATGCAGCAGCAGATCGATCACATAGCTGATCTCCTGGCGAGCATTTACTTGCTTAGCCCCCAGATGCACCAGGCGGCCCATGAGTACATAAACCGAATCGACGATGGCATCGGCCTGCTCGACGCGGCTGTCAGCCTCGGCCAGCTCGGTTAACTCCTCGATAGCCAAAGAGGTGTGCAGGGTATCGGCCTGCTCATCCAGGCTGGTCTCATCTTCGATAGGCAGATCGAAGGTAGAGCGGAACTGGTGGATGTCGCGGTAGAGGTGGTCGTAAAGGGGCTGATCGAGTGCGGTCAGTTTCATCTGTGTGCCTTACTGGGTCTTGAATGTCTAAATGCGTGGCGGCAATTTTAATTTAACGGCGCAGTAATTGAAAGCTGACTTCCAGGCGCAAAGTCAGCGAGTATTAGGGACTTTTTTCATCCTTTTAAAAGCCAGAATATATGTGCAATAGATGCATAACCACGCTCAAAACCGCCTTAGTGATGAATTTATACGCTCAACGGCATGGCTTTGCCGCGCCTTGGGCGTATCGGCATCCCAGGCCGGTCTGGACTGGATTGTTAAAAATGTGTAACTATGTTCGGCCCGCCTGAGGATTAAACCTTTGATGCCCGAATTAATAGGGCCGGTGTGATGGCGGGGAGAAAAATAGGAAACCCCATAATTATAATAAGGATTATCCATGACCTCTCATCCGCAGTCGCCAGAACAGCCTGGTAGAGATTCGAGTCCCGCGTCGGGCACCACACACAAGCAGCCGACGCTATTAGATGCCCTGATCCCCATTTTTGCCTTGGTCTGCATGTTAACGGCATCAGTGTATCTATTCTCTTCAGACAGCTCCTATGGCGCCAACCAGATTGCCCTTATCATGGCGGCCTGTATCACCCTGGTTATCGGGGTGAAGAACGGCTATAGCTGGAAGGAGATGGAGGCGGGGATCGTCAAGAGTGTCTCGCTGGCCACAGGCGCTTTATTGATCCTGTTTTCTGTAGGCTCCCTGATCGGCACCTGGATCTTGGCCGGCACAGTGCCCACCATGATCTTCTACGGTATGAAGATCTTAAACCCAGATTATTTCTACGCCGCCTCCTGTCTGCTGTGCGCGGTTGTGGCCTTGAGTATCGGCAGTTCCTGGACGGTCGCCGGTACCTTAGGTATCGCGCTGATTGGCGTCGCCGGTGCCATGGGGCTCAGCGTCGAGATCACCGCCGGTGCCATCATCAGTGGCGCCTATTTCGGTGACAAGATGTCGCCCATGTCCGACACCACCAACCTGGCGCCAGCCGTCGCCGGTAGCGAGCTGTTTGGCCATATCCGCCACATGGTGTGGACCACCACGCCGAGCATACTGCTGGCCCTGACAGGCTTTCTGTTTATCGGTCTGAGCAGCGACAGCAGCGGCGCGGTGACGGATCTTGCCGCGACCATGTCACGCATCGAGGCTCAGTATCATCCGGGGTTGCATCTGCTGCTACCCTTGCTGGTGGTCTTAGTGCTGGCCTATAAGAAGCTGCCCGCCTTCCCGACTGTGATTCTTGGCACCTTGGCCGGTGCCATCTGTGCGGCGCTGTTTCAGTTCGACGGGGTGATCAAGTTCGTCAACGACGACAGCCTGCCCACCATGGTCGCCCTGGTGAAGGGGATCTGGGTGGCGATGTTCGACGGCTATACCGCTAATACCGGAGATAAGACGCTCGACAGTCTGCTGAGCCGCGGCGGCATGAGCAGCATGGTCAATACCGTCTGGTTGATCCTCTGCGCCATGGCCTTCGGTGGCGTGATGGAAAAAACCGGCCTGCTACAAAGGTTGTTGCAAGGGGTGCTACGTCTGGTGAAATCCAGTGGCAGCCTGATCATCACCACCCTGGCCAGCTGCATCGGCGCTAACCTGATCACAGGCGATCAGTTTATTGCCATCTTGCTGCCGGGTCGTATGCTCAAGGTCGAGTATGAAAAACATGGCCTGGCACCTGTAAACCTGAGTCGTGCCCTGGAAGATTCGGCCACCATCACCAGTCCCTTGGTGCCCTGGAATACCTGCGGCGCCTATATGGCCAGCACCTTAGGGGTCGCCACCATCGCCTATCTGCCTTTCGCCTTCTTCAATCTCATCTGTCCCTTCATCAGCGCGGCGTACGCCTACTATGACTTCAAGATTGAGCGACTGGCAGAGAGTGAAGCCATGGAGGCCGTGGCTTAAGTTGGCGGGATAACCCGCTTTGATTTAGTTATAAAAAAATCCGCCCGGCGAAGTGACTGGCGTGGTGCCGGGCGGGAGCAATAAAGTGTGATGGTGGATACGGCGCCGAATGACGCGATTGCTTAATGAAGATTTTTTGCCGTGTCAGGGTTGGCGTACTTAGCCGTTAGTTGTTCCAGATAGGGCTGAACCGCCTTGTCCCCCCAATCGAGGTAACCGCGTAAGAAGCCGACCAAGTTGCCCTCGCCATCGAAGGCGTAGGTGGCCGGAACAATATTGGCCGGCAGCATGGTTTCCACCTGCAGCTTGGGGTCGATTAGCGTCGGATAGCCTGCCAGCTGATGGCGGGCCAGGAAGGCCGCGACCTCGCCATGGGCCTCGTCGATGGACAGGGGCAGCACTACCAGATCTTTGTCGAGATTGTCCCGTCTTATCTTATCCATCATAGGGATCTCCTTGATGCAGGGAGCGCACCAGGTAGCCCAGAGGTTGATTAATACTAGCTTGCCTCGATAATCACTCAGCTTCACCTGATGACCATTGAGATCCTCGAATGTGGCCTCGTCGACCTTGCGGGCGCTGGTCATCTCCACAAAGCGCGACATGATCATTGGCTTGGGTAAGTTTTCTCCTGTGTCATACACCTTGGCACTTGGCATGACGGCCAGGGAAGGTAGGCTGAGCGTCATTAGGCTAAAGGCGAGCAGGGTACGTGGTAATTTTCTCATGATCTGTGTTCCTGACTATGGGGTAATGGTCGGCGCGTATGCATTTGTCGCAGGTACCAGAATAGGACGGCGGAAAGCAGCCCGAGCGGCATAAAAAAGAGGAGTGCGGTACCCGATGTCAGGCTGGGCATATAGCGGATCCGCTCACCGTAGCGGGCGACCATAAAGTCGACAATCTCATCGGCCGTCTTTCCCCGTTCAAGTTGCAGATAGATCTCCGCCTTGAGTTCGCTGGCGATCGGGCTTTGTGAGTCCAGCAGGTTCTGATTGGTGGACATGGGGCAGCGCAGGGTGGCTGCAATCTCTATGGCCTGGCGCTTTAGCACCGCCGGTGCCTGCAAGGAGGTGTTAGTCTGCACCTCTGCTTGTGCCTGCCCGAGGAGCAGTGTGAGCGTGGCGCCAAGTAGAAGTAGTCGCTTAATGCTTGTCATCATCGGGCTCCTTTTACCGCGAGTTGAGGGGGCGACACGCGGGCTTGTCTGCAGGCGTCACTCGGACGCAACAGGCTGAGACCGGCAAACATCATGATGAGGGCGCCAATCCAGATCCAGCCGACGAGTGGCTTGTAGCTGATGCGGATTAAAAACTCCTCCTCGCTGAGCTGGTTGCCCATGGAGATATAGAGATCGGCAAACAGGCTACGATGGATCCCCGCGGCGGAGATCTGCATGGCGTTGCTGTTAAAGGTCTGGCGCTGGGGATAGAGATAGGTCAGATGCTGATCGCGTTTGTCTCTCACCTCTATCTTGGCCTGTAGCGCACTGTAGCTAGTGTGCGAGACCGTTTCTGTTGCCTGGTAGATAAAGGTATAGCCCGCCACGACCCTGCCCTGACCTGGCCCCATCCTCAGTAGCTCTTCCTGCTGAAAATAGCTTGAACAGGTGGCGCCTAAGATACTCAACGCCACACCTAGGTGGGTAACACACATGACGTAAAAGCGTCTGTTGCCGGTAGGGAGCGTCATTCTTCTCAGATGATTACGTACATACAGGCCCGTACAGGAGATCAGCCAGAGGCTGGCGAAACTGCCAAGCATAAAGTGAGCATCTATTTCACCCAGCATCAGATAATTGAGGCTGAAGCTGACCCCTAGGCAGATGCATGCCAGCAGCGCGAGTGGTTTTATCGCATCTTGACGCGATGCCTGCCAGCCCATCAAGGGGGCGGCGCCCATGAAGAGACTGATGATCCCAGTTAATGGAATGAAGAGGCTATTAAAGTAAGGTGCCCCCACCGAAATGCTTTGCCCCGTGACGACTTCATACAGCAATGGATAGCAGGTACCCAGCAAGATGGAGAGCGCGGCAACCAGCAGTAACAGGTTGCCAAGTTGCATCAGGTTTTCCCGGCTCAGCCCTTGGGTGCTTATCGGCCTGATGAGTTTTGGCAATCTGTGCAGCAGCAAAGTAAAGCCGCAGATAGAAACCAGAGCGAACAGGGTGAGCATGGCTGCGCCACGCAGGGGATCGGCTGCAAAGGCGTGTACCGACTGCACCACGCCCGAGCGAACCAGAAAGGTGCCCAGCAGGCAAAGACTGAAGCCGAGTATTGCGAGAAACAGGCTGGTGCCGTGAAACCTGTCCCTTTGCTCGCCTAAAATGAGTGAGTGCATGAGCGCCGTGGCGACTAACCAGGGGATAAACGAGGCGTTTTCGACCGGATCCCAAAACCACCATCCGCCCCAGCCCAGTTCGTTATATGCCCACCAGGAGCCGAAGGCGTTGCCCCCGGTTAGCATGGCCCACGCCAGAATGGCCCAGGGGCGCATCACTCGGCAGTGATGCTTCATAGATTGGCTATTGTCTAACAAGGCGGCGACAGCCGCGGCGAAACAGACAGCCAGCCCTACATATCCCACAAATAGCAGAGGTGGATGCAGGATAAGACCTATATCTTGAAGTATGGGGTTGAGATCCCGCCCTTCGACTGGGATGCCGGGTAATAGCCTGGCAAAGGGATTTGAACCTATGAGGAGAAAGGCGATTAATCCGGCTTGAATCGCACCTAGGACCGCGTGAAGGTAGTGAAAAAAGGGCGCGGTGGCATCTGATTTCAAGCTGATCACCCAGCTCCAGATGCCGATGGCGGCAACCCAAAACAACATAGAACCTTCGTGTCCTCCCCAGACGGCGGCGACCTTATAGAGGCTGGCCAGTTGGCTGTTGGAGTTATTGGCCACGTATGCCACAGAAAAGTCGTTATCCAGGAAGAGGAAAACGAGGATCAATAGGCTAGCCAGTTGCGCCAGCGTGTTTAGCTTAATAAAGAGAGACAGATAGTCGTGCAGTGCCACGCGGCAACGGCAGGCCTGCGCAATAGGCATCGCGGCCATGAGCAAGCATAGCGTCAGTGAGATAGTAAGAAGTAATAAGCCAATTTCTGCGTTCATCGCCTCGCCTTCAACCAATCGAACGAAATAATTCGTCTAACTAATAGTGATGGGTAAGTTTGTCTCTGATTGAGCCTAACCTTAGGTGAACTTCTTCATGGATTCTGTGAGCTGTGGCAGGGTCCGTTTTACCCCTTTTCTCCCTCAATCTTTTTCATAACTCAAAAAGCGACTTGAGGTTTTTTGAGATCTAAAAATACCGGTTTTAGAACTAAAAAAGAAAACACTAAAAAGATTTAAATATTTGTTTTTATTTGTTTTATATCTATTCACAACTCATGGTTTTTTCCCTGTGCGCCAGCTCAACTTTTTTGTCTTTGGTCTGTGAAAAATACTGAAGCTGCTCAGCTGTAAAGTCGTTCGGTTAACGATGAGGTTTATTCCCTTTAATTCCCGTCAGCGAAAAGGATGAGCCGATCTGGAATTAAGCATAAACAGATAAAACTAAAAATATTTAGGAGTGAATGATGAGACGATGGAAACACAAGGTAGCCTTGAGTGCGCTATTTTGTTTCGGTGCCATTGCCAATGTGAACGCTGCTGGTGGTAAATACAACAGCGTGCCTGAGATGGGCGAAACTGCCAAAGGCGCGATCGCAAACTATCAGGGCATGGAAAAAGTCAACGGCGTAAAAACCCTTCAGGACTATGTAGTTCAAGAAGCCGCGTTGTTTGACTTCTTGTTTGAAAACCACCCTATGTTCAAATACCAGGAAGCGGGCAATCTGGTTGGCGATTATCATGTCAGTGATCGTGGCGAAGAGTATCTGGATACCGGCCATAGCCCTGACTACAGCAAGAAAGTGGGTAAACCCAGAGCCGTACAGTACAGGCTAGGCGCCAAGTCTATCCTGGACTTTCCCAACAATTTTGTCGGCCCGGAAAAGTGCGCCGAATGTCATGCGACCCAGTATGAGAAGTGGAGCCGTTCACGTCATGCCAAGACAGTTCGTTTCCCTGGGGAGCATCCCGAGGTGGACAACGACCTCAACAAGACAATGTATGGCACTAAAGACACTTCTATTCTCCCCGACGGCATCACGCCGGATGTGATCTATGCGACCGTGGGTACGCCCAGAACCAAATATGGCTTTATCGATGCCTGGTTGGTGCGTGGCTCTTACCATATCGAAGGTGGCTTATTGAAGGATGGTACCGGCAAGATGGTTGCCGGTGCTAACCAGTTCTCTCGTGGTTGGGCCGAGTGGTTAACCCCTGAGATGGCTAAGAAGATCAACGCCGTGATCCCTGATTTCCCTACCACCTTGGCTGCTTATGGTGACTCGGGTTCTCATCAGTGGGGCATGAGTTCTTACGGCGCCAAGTACCGTAAAGAGATGTTGTTCCAGCCAGCAAGTTCTTACTGCGAAGTTTGTCATACCTTCAAGTTCGACTTTAAGTCTCAGCAAGAGTACTTCGATGCCCTGGGCGATCCTAAGAAGCTGCAGGAACACACCATCAGTAAGGGCATTGCCTGTGAGGAGTGCCACGGTGCTGGTGGCCACCTAGATGGCGGTACAGGCGGTATGCAGTCTAACTGCGAACGTTGTCACCAACGCTTCCAATACGATCCTGTCATGGCCGAGACGCCAGCCGCACAGGAAAAACCTGAGCTGGCCTTTGGCGTGAAGATGAAGTCGCTATGTCCTTCTTGTGGTACCGAAGGCTCACAGATGTACGGTTCGGCGCACTATGAGAAAGGCATGCGTTGTACTACTTGTCACGATCCTCACGAGGTCACCGATGGTTCCTGGTTGTCGGGAATCACTAAGCCCAAGTTGAAGAAAGACTGTAAGGACTGTCACGAGGCGCAGACTGTGATAGCCAGCAACACAGACACTCACGCCAACCAGACCTGTCAGAGCTGTCACATGCCAAACATGGGTAGCTGTGAAAACTTCAAGGCGATGCAGTTCCCCGATCAAGCAGGCTTCGACGCCGTTCGTAAGTCACACATGTGGAAGATTGATGTCGACCCTGTGCGCAAGACGCTTAACCCACCAGAGGGAGCGCCTAGAACCCAGGGACCAGATGCGGCTAAAGGCTGGACTGTGGCCAAGAACGAGGAGGGACGTACCTATCTGGATCTCATGTGGTCTTGTGCCCGTACCTCAATTTCTGACCACGATGTGGTGGAAAACAAGGGCTGTCACAGCCAGTTCCAATCTGAGCTAGAAACCGGCCTGCACTATAAGGATCAGCTGGAGATCTACGGTGAAGTCATGAAGTGGCAGAAGCCGATCAAAGAGGTCTTCGGTCAGGTTGAGCAGGCGCTGGTGCGTATCGATCAGCTGCTTGAGGTCACTAAGTTGTCTACTGAAGACAAGACTCAGGTGCTGATGTTGGCGGAGAAGGCTCAGGCCACAGTGGATCTGATCAAGCAAGATGGTTCTTGGGGCGTTCATGGCTTCCGTTATAGCCAGAAGCGTCTGGATGCCGCGCTGACCTATGTGACTCAAGCGCAGAAGATCTTAGATGGCAGTGGCTATTCGGCCAAGGCGAACTAGTTCTCTCACAGTAACGTGATTGACCAACCACCCGGCGCCACGCCAGGCGCCGGGTATTAGGGGAGAGAGAAGATGAAATCGAGAATAGGCCTGTCTTTGGCCTTGCTGTTGGGCTTGACTCCGCTATGCAGTCAGGCGGGCGGCGGCGCCGAGATGGCACCGGCTCACAGGTATGAACATAGCCTGCACACTATTAGTCTGGCCCAGGCCGAAGCCCTGCTGGCCGAGGGGAATGTTTACTTCTTCGACGTCAACACCTTAGAGCTTTGGGCCGAGGGGTATATCCCTGGGGCCGTCTACTTCAATGTCGATAACTGGAAGACCCTGCTACCGGAAGATAAGGCGGCGCGAATGGTGTTTTACTGTGCCAATCGCCTCTGTAATGCCAGCGAGATTGCCGCCCATCAGGTAATGAAGCTGGGCTACACCAATGTGATGCAGATGCACGATGGGATCTATGGCTGGCGCCTGTCGGGTCGAGCTATTGAAAAACCATAATAAACAAATCCTTGCGTAATTTTTTGAACAGTTAGCATTTTGAGCAATAGATGAACGAGAGTGTGAATATGAAAGCGAGTCTACTGAGATCTTGTCGTGTTACCACCTTAGCCCTGGCCTTGAGTGGGTCATTCTTTGCCGTGGCCAGCGAGTCGCCTCAGGAGGTCGAAGATGCCTCCTATGCATTAGGTGCGTCCGTGGGCCATTACATATCGGGCAAGATCTATAACCAAGTTGACTTAGGTGCCCAGGTCAATATCGACACTGTGGTCAAAGGGGTCGTCGATGCCCTCAAGGGTGAGGGCAAGATGTCCAATGAGGAGATACTGACCCATCTCAACGCCCGCGCCGAATGGCTCAACAATGCCAAGAGCGCCAAGCTGGAGGCCTTGGCCAATAAGCATCTGGCCGAGGGGCAAGCCTATCTGGCAAGTAACAAGAGCAAGGCTGGGGTGACGGTAACCGAATCGGGTCTTCAGTATGAAGTGCTGAAGCAAGGCGATGGCCCTAAACCTGTCGAGTCTGACGTGGTAACGGTTCACTACGTAGGTAAGCTGCTCGATGGAACTGAATTTGATAACTCTTATGAGCGCGATGAACCCAATCGTTTTGCCCTAATGTCGGTGATTGATGGCTGGAAAGAGGGGATAGCCCTGATGCCCGTGGGTTCCACCTATCGCTTGACCATTCCTGCCGAGTTGGCCTACGGCAAAGAGGTGGTGGGGATTATCCCACCGGGCTCGACCCTAATCTTCGATGTTGAGCTGCTCAAGCTTGAGGCTCCTGGCGAAAACGCCCATGGCATGGGGCTAAGTGGTATGGGCATGGGCGGCATGATGGGCATGGGTCACTAGGTTATCGGCAGTAGGTGCTTGTTATGAATCATTTAGTGTTTGCCATGGCGGTCACGCTTGTTTGTTTTATTGCGCCTGTTTGGCGCCACTATTTCATCCAGGCGGCGAATGCCAAGGCCGGTGATGCGACCATCCCTGCTAGGAAGCGGATCCAGACACCAATTTGGGTGACGGGCATGCTACTGCTGATACCACTGACCCTCTATGGTCTGCTGGGGCGTTTTAACGACTGGCACACAGGCCAGATAGACGAAAACATCGATTACTTGATTGCCGCCGACATCAACAAGAATGCACGTATCTTAGATGATGCCCCCCTCGATAGGCTTGCCTTGCTCAATCTGGCCAATGCCTACGCCGAAGGTGGTCGCTATGGCGATGCGGTAGCGACACTAGACAAATTACTGGCAATAGCGCCCGACGCCGAGCTGTTTGGCATGAAGGCGACGGCGCTCTATTACCGTGATAACCGCGCCATGAGCCTGGAGGTATCGATTGCGATATCTCAGGCGCTGGCGCTCGATCCTAAGGAAGTGCAGTCACTGCTGCTGATGGCGACCCACGCTTATTTGAATAGGGATTTTCAACAGGCGATCGCTTATTGGCAACAGTTACTGGACAGTGATAACCCCAACATAAACCGAGCATCGATTAACAGTGCGATTGTCAACGCTGAGCAGAAAATGGCTAACCGTACCGTGACTGCATCTGAGTAAAAGTCACCAAGATGAAAGATTCAATGAGGTCGGCGTGCGTGCCGACGGATGGAGGATGCTGTGAGTGAAAATATAGAGAGACGGAGGTTCCTGAAATGCTTAGGAGCCGGCTCTTTGATGTTGGCGCCCTTGGGCTGCAGCGTTAAGGAGCAGACTGCTCAAACCGAATCGCCACACTATGTGATGGTGTTCGATCAAAATAAATGTGTGGGGTGTGGCGGTTGTAAGGAGGCCTGTAATAAAGCCAACAACCTGCCCGAGGGACGTTCGCGAGTGATACTGGAGCAGCAGTCATCTGCCGTTGCGGGGCAGGCTTGTCCCCATTGCGGCAAGACAGATTGCGATTGCCAGCGTAAGTATGTGCGGGTCTCCTGTCAGCAATGTCAGAATGCCCCCTGTGTGTCTGTGTGCCCAACGGGGGCGGCTCACAGAGATCCCAACACAGGCATAGTCACCATGGATGCCAGCAAGTGTGCCGGCTGTAAATACTGTATCGCCGCTTGTCCTTACAACGCGCGCTATATCAATAGTGAGACGGATGTGGCCGATAACTGTGACTTCTGCCTCGAGAGCAAATTAAGCAAGGGAGAGTTGCCTGCCTGCGTACAGGAGTGTCGTTACGATGCCCTGATCTTTGGCGATGCCAACGACCCTAACTCCTATGTGAGTCGTTTGCTGGCGGTGAAGGATTCGGTAAGGATTAAGGCCCATCTGGGGACCGAGCCGAGCCTACGTTACATTCCTATCGTTAAGTTGGGGGTATAGAGATGGACGGAACACTCGGATTTACCATAGGTTTGTCGGAAGGGGTTGCCTGGCCTTGGCCCATTGCCGTGTACCTGTTTTTTGCCGGTATCTCGGGCGGTGCCCTGTCGGTCGCGTTGTTCATTCGCTTCTATAAACAGCAGAGCGTTAACACCCCCTTCCTCAAGGCGTCGGCGCTAATTGCCTTCGTGACCATAGCTCTGGGCATGCTTTGTCTGGTGTTGGATCTGACCAACCCGCTGTTTTTCTGGCGTATCTTGGTCTACTACAACCTCAACTCCGTGATGTCTGTCGGGGTGATCGCCTTGTCGGCCTATATCCCGCTGGTCGCCTTGATCGCCTTGTTTGCCCTGGAGGAGGAGATCCGTCGCCTGCCTATTTTGGCGCCGCTGCTGCCGCTTATCGACAGGTTAAGACCCTGGCGACGGGCGAGTGAAACCTTAGTGTTGCTATTGGCGCTGGCAGTATGTGCCTACACAGGCTTCTTAATCTCAGCCTTGATTCGCTTCCCTATCATCAACACCTCGGTGTTGCCTGCGCTGTTTGTGGCCTCTGGTCTGTCGGCCGGCGCGGCGGCGGCCAAGATGCTGGCGGTTGGGTTGTTTAAGGAAGACAGACACAGCAGCGACATGCAGATTTTGCACGGTGCCGAGTGGCCGATCATGTTTGCCGAGGTCTTGTTCCTCTTCATGATCATCATGTCACTGGCCACTGGTAATGCCGGCGCGCAGAGTGCCTTCGAGGCTTTCCACAGCGGCAGCTGGTCTATGGTGTTCTGGCTGGGTGTCGTGGGCATCGGATTTGGTGGCCCTCTGCTGCTGAATTTTGCCACAGGTAAGCAATTCAGTCATTCGGCCCAGGCCTTCTACCTCTCGGGTCTATGCGCCGTGAGCGGCATGATGTGCCTGAGGATGTTCATCCTCTACGCCGGTCAAAACTTTGCGATTTGATCCTTTAGCTCAGCCCCTGTGTGACAGGGGCTGATTATCCGTTTAGGAGACACAATGAGAGCCTTTATCTTCATTTTTATTTGTTCCTTGTTTATGTCGGGGTGCGGCGCGGCCGAGAGCGACACTCATAGTCACGCGAGTCTGGTGATCGACGCCCATGAACGCTGTCACATGTGCGGCATGATGGTGAAGCAGTATCCCGGCCCTAAGGGGAGCCTGCATCTTAAGGGGGGAGAGCTACAACCTAAGTTCTGTTCGACCCGTGACATGTTCATGTTTGCCCTGCAGCCCGAGAATCGACGTCAGGTCGAGACACTTTGGGTGCACGATATGGCGGCAACAGATTGGCAGTATCCGGACGATGAGCATTTTATCGATGCCACTAAGGCCTGGTATGTCTATGGATCCAATCGTAAGGCGGTGATGGGGGTTGCCGTAGCTCCTTTCTCAACTCTCACTGCGGCCGAAGAGTTTGCCCGCCAGTATGGCGGCGCCGTGTTCAAATATGACGAGATAACTCTTGAGTTACTTTCGGCTGATTAAGCACCGTCTTTGGCCTGTGTTGGCTCAGTCATTGGGCCTGTGCCTGTGTGGTTTACTGTTTATGGCGCCAGTGCTGGCACAATCCAGTGATGGGACTCGGCACGTTACTGTGGTGGACAGCGAGACGTTACACTCGGCGTTGACCTCCATGCCCCAAGGCGCAGAGATACGGCTAAAACCTGGGCTCTATCGGGGGCACTTTCACATCGAAAAGCCCCTGACCCTCATCGGAGCACCTGGCGTGGTGTTCGATGCTCAGGGAGTCGGTTCGGCAATCGTGGTCAGTGCGCCGGGGGTGAGTATTACCCGGGTGACTGTGCAGCGCTGGGGGCAGGATCTCTATGAGAAGGATGCCGCCATTCGCCTGATGCCCGGCGCAAACGACGTTGCAATTATTGCCAATCGGCTTGTCGGTCCCGGTTTCGGTGTTTACGCCAGCGAGGTGAGCGACCTTAGGTTGCTGGATAATCAAATACAGGGAGATGAGCAGACATTCTTGCTGGATCGCGGCGATGGGATTCATCTGCTGAAGGTGAATCACCCTACTGTTCGCGGCAACCGTATCAGCAAGGTGCGTGATGGTATCTACCTTGAGTCGGGTATAGGCAGTCGCATCTATAGCAATCATCTCTCCGATCTGCAGTATGGCCTGCACTATATGTATACCCAACAGGATGAAGCCATGGACAACCAGGCGACTCGGGTGAGTGGTGGTTACGCCCTGATGAACTCGCAGGGGATTCATTTGATCGCAAACACAGTAAAGCACGCCCAGGAGTTTGGGGTGCTGCTCAATCTTACCCATGACGCCAAGATCCAAGCCAATCAGATTGAGGCGACCCAGATGGCCAATAGTGTGGCCGGCGATCTGTTTAGCGAAGGCAAAGGCTTGTTTGTATACGGCGCTCAACGCAATCAGATCATCGGCAACTCAGTTACAGGTAATCAGATTGGCATCGCCATGGCGCTAGGCGGTGAAGACAATGCCGTTTATCAAAACCAGTTTTTAGCGAATAAGACCCAGGTGCGCTACGTGGGGGAGCAGCGAGTAGAGTGGAGCTTTCAAGGCCGGGGAAATTACTGGAGCGACTATCAGGGCTGGGATCTCGACGGTGATGGCATAGGCGACAGTCAGCATCTGCCCAATGATAATTTGGATCGTCTGTTTTGGCTGTATCCGGAGGCAAGGTTTTTAATGGAGAGCCCCATAGTGAAGTTACTGAAATGGTTGGATAACCAGATACAAGACGAGCATTCTGCTGGCGTGGTAGACAGCTATCCTCTGATGGTGCCGTTAAATGCTTTCGTGCCGCATACCGGGGAGGCACTATGAGTCAGATAGCGGTGAGTGTGAGGCAGGTGAGTCATTTCTTTGATGAGCGCAGTGCCCTGAATGAACTGAGTTTCTCGCTGCCGAGCGGCCAATTGATGGCGCTCCTGGGTCATAACGGTGCGGGCAAGTCGACGCTGATCAAGATGATTCTAGGCCTACTGCGTCCTACCTCGGGCGAGGTGAACGTATTCGGGCGTGCGGTGACGACATCGGGCGCCATGACTGAGATAGGTTATCTTCCTGAGAACATTAGCTTTTACGATAAATTAACCGGCCATGAGGTACTGAGTTATTTTGCGGCGTTAAAGGGGATCTCAAAACAGACTGTGAATCGGCTGCTGGAGGAGTTTGGCCTGGCCTATGCGCAGCACAAGTCGGTTAAGGACTACTCCAAAGGGATGAAACAGCGCCTGGGATTTGCTCAGGCTATTCTGGCCCGGCCCAGGTTGCTGCTGCTGGATGAGCCTACTGTGGGGCTCGATCCGCAGGCGTCGCAGTTTATCTATCACAAGATCAAACAGCTGGTTACACAGGGAAGTACGGTGATTGTTTGTACCCACGAACTACAGCTGGTGGAATCGCAGCTGGATCTGGCCTTAATTCTCGGCAGAGGGCGCAGACTTGCCTTCGGTACGCTCGACGAACTGCTGCACAGCGGCAACATGAACCTACGCGTAGAGCATCCACGCCTAGATAGCCTGGTAGTGACCCATCCCCTATTAAAATCTTTTTACGCAGACGGCGGCTTAAATTGTCCTGTCTCACAACGTGAGGTGTTGATGAAATATCTGATCTTAGAGTGCCAACTGTATGATGTTAAGGTGAGCACCCCGGATCTGGCGCAGGTGTACCATGCCAAAATGGCTCAGATGCAGGTTTTAAACGAGCTGGGACTGAGCCTGACACCGGGAGATATCTGATGCTGACCATAGCTAAGCGGCCGAGCCTCGGCCTCATCTGGGTGATCGCGAACAAAGAGCTGAAAGACAGCCTCAGAAATCGTTGGGTGCTGGTGGTTTTTGCCATCTTCTGGGTCTTGGCGTTGAGCATGACTTTTGCCGGCAGCGCCGTCAGCGGCACGCTAGCCTTACCTAGCCTAAGTAGCGTTATCGCATCCTTGACCACTGTCTCTGTGTTTATCATCCCCCTGGCGGCGATTTTGCTCAGCCATGATGCCTTCGTGGGGGAGGAGGAGGCGGGCACTCTCTGCTTACTGCTTACCTATCCGGTGAGCAAGTCGCAGATCCTTGTCGGTAAGTTGCTGGCCCACTGTACGGTGACATTTACTGCCATTACCAGCAGCTACGGCAGTAGCGCCGCGATCTTGATGCTGTTTGGTCGTGGTGAGGCCTGGGAGGAGATACTGTCGGCCTTTGGGCTCTTGATTGCCAGTAGCTGCCTGCTGGCAACAATCTTCATTCTGATCAGTTACCTGGTGAGCCTTAAATCGGCAGAAAAGGCCAGAGCGGTAGGGAGTCTATTGGGACTCTGGTTTGCCTTGGTGCTTATCTATGATCTGCTGCTGTTGGCACTCTTGGTGGCCGATCTCGGCTATGGCAGCCAATGGTTGGTCAACCTGCTTATCTTGCTAAATCCAACCGATCTCTACCGCGCCATTAACCTGGTGAGTGCTGGTGCCCCTCTGGGAAGCCTTGGACTGCTGGCTCAGTATGAGTGGAGTTTGCCGCTTCTGCTGGGGGCCTGCGTTGCCTGGCCATTGCTGCTTCTGTTTTGGACTCGCCGCGTATTTATCACCAAGTTGGTGTAGTGCTTAGCCGCAGCATATTGAAGCAGGGTTTTGGGCGGTAGTTCACATTCTTCGTGGCTGCCTGAAATCCTGGCGCAGTATTTGAGTGAATAATCACGTTAATTTTGTAGGGACATTAATAAAATATCATAGATAACAATAAGATATTTCTAATTGATGATTAGGAATTATTGAGGTGTCAGGTGTTAAAAATTACGCCATATCTTGAGTTCGATGATGAGGCGCACCAACTGCATGATCGCACCTGTGGTGCCACCATAGGGCTGAGCTTTTCCGAGTCGGCGGTGTTGGCGCACCTATTGTCTCAGCCTGATGCCATCTGTGATAAAGAAGCGTTGATCGCCGTTGGCTGGCCCGATCGTGTGGTGGCGGCGACCTCGCTGACACAATGCATCAGCACTCTTCGCAAGAAGCTGGAGCCTTTTCCCGAAGTTCAACTGAAAACGGTCGCCCGGCGTGGCTACCAGCTACATGTCTCACCTAAATCCCGTGTCACCATGCTGGCGGTGACTGATGCGGAGTCGATCAAAGATGCGCTGATCGATGTTTCCTTGATGGTTAAGATTAGCGGCATCTTGATTGCGCTGGGGATTGTGGCCACCCTCTGGTATCAGAGTGATTATCATAAGGTGATGAAACATTCGGCCAAGTGGGTGTCAGGCAGCGAAATTAATCTGAACATAGGGGGAACCAAGCGGCCACTGACGCTGATCCACCCTAAAGGGGTCGATAGTCTACATCCTTCCAATTGGCAGAAGCATATTGCGCCCGAGAGCAATAGCATTGAGGGATTTAACCATTTTGGTGGTTTCGCCTTTACCGATGGCACCCACTATTCGGTAGCGGTATGCGACCTGGGTGACAACGGCGAGTGTCGCCGAGATAAGATCATCAATTTGACCGAAATCGACCTGAAGCCTGCCGGCCTCAACATGGTGGAGTTTGTCGAGCTGAGTAAGCGAATGGAAGATAGGATCCGCTACAACCGCATCCTGATCCCCCCTAGCGAGGCCGAAGGTGAGCTGGTGGAACATCACTACAATGGTGATATCTATTTTCCGGTGGCAGACGAGTTGCTGGTACGTGCCGACTTAGGGATCTCTCTGGTGTACGACAAACCTCTCAGCGGTAAGTTTTACTCCCGCGCCTGTATTACGGATCAGGACTGCCTGACCACGCCGATTAAGTATCAGATCCGCGGCGAGTTCGAGCAGTATCGTCAGCAGCTTGGTCAGCTGGATGTGGATGTCTTTTATGTTAAGGTCAGGCAGAAAGATCTGATCATGCCAGAGGTGGTGAGTGACTCGGCCATGCACTTCTATCGTGAGATTCGTAAACATAATATTCGCGACGAGGAGCTGTTTTACATGCGAATACATGCCGACAACGGCACTGCGGTCTGGGTGGTGCCATTGCTAGGCAGTCTGGTCGCCTGGACCAAGTATGAGAAGGTAGCCCTCTAACGGTGAGGGCATAAGCCCCGACCTTAAAGGTCAGGGCTTGCGCGATAGCATTACTTGATGAAGGCAAAGGCGTCGCCGTAGAGGTGCTGCTCTTCGACGCCGATCTCGCGGAAGACTTCGCGGGCGGCGCCGACCATGTCGAAACGACCGGCGATATAGATGTCGTAGCCGTTGAGGCTGACATAATCCTGCTTAATCTGCGCCAATAGGTTGGCCGTTTTGCCTTGCCACTCGGGCGTCGACTCTTCTACCACAGGCACGAAATGTAGCCAGGTGTGATCCTGATGCCATTGACGTGCCAGCGACTCATAGTACATAGCATCTTGGTTACGACAGCCCCAGTAGAGGGTAGTCTCAACATTCTGCCCAAGGGCGATCGCCTGTTCGACTATGCTCTTGATGTAGGAGAAACCTGTGCCGCCGGCGATCAGCAGGCGGGGTCTGTGGCTGTCGGCGCGTAGGAAGGCTTCGCCGCCCGGCGCTTCGATGTCGATATATTCGCTCTGCTGCAGGCGCTCGACTACCTGCATGGGGTAGCTCTCGCTGACGGCGGCACCTATGTGCAGCTCGATCTGCTCCTGGCCTGGCGCAGAGGCGATAGAGAAGGGACGTTTATCTTTTTCACCCATTACGACGCAAAGGTACTGACCAGCCTTAAATTCGAAGCTGGTTTCTGGGGTTAATGCTACCTGATAGACGGCATCATTAAAGGCGGTAACATGTTCAACTTTACAGCGTATGGTGTTCATTGGTTTTCCTTTCAGACCCTCTCTGTGGAGGTTTAGCTCCTTCGAATACCTGATTAAATTGTTCAAGTATTCAAAGGGTTAACTTCTTTGATTTATTTTTTAAAATTCAGACGATTAGTTTATGTCTGATATTGATTATAGCGTTGGCGCTTCGTCTATGCCCAGGTCATCCCAGATCGCATCGATCCTCTGTTTGACCGCTTCGTCCATGACGATAGGGGTGCCCCATTCGCGATTGGTTTCCCCTTCCCACTTGTTGGTGGCATCCATCCCCATCTTAGAGCCGAGTCCGGCAACCGGGGAGGCGAAATCCAGGTAGTCGATAGGCGTGTTGTCTATCATCAGGGTATCACGCTTGGGATCCATCCGGGTGGTGATGGCCCAGATCACATCGTTCCAGTCGCGGCAGTTGACATCCTCATCCACTATGATGATGAACTTGGTGTACATGAACTGGCGCAGGAAGGACCAGGCGCCCATCATTACCCGCTTGGCATGTCCCGGATACTGCTTGCGGATGGAGATCACCGCCATGCGATAGGAGCAGCCTTCGGGCGGCAGATAGAAGTCGACGATCTCCGGATATTGCTTACGCAAGATAGGCACGAACACCTCGTTCAGTGCCACACCCAACATGGCGGGCTCATCGGGTGGCCTGCCGGTGTAGGTGCTGTGATAGATGGCGTCGCGTCTGTGGCTCACATGGGTCACGGTGAAGACAGGGAACTCGTCGGTCTCGTTGTAATAACCCGTGTGATCCCCGTAAGGCCCTTCTTCGGCCATCTCGCCGGGCTCGATATAACCTTCGAGGATGATCTCGCTGGTGGCGGGCACCTCGAGATCGCAGCTCAGCGCCTTACACACCTCGGTGCGTTCGCCGCGCAGTAGACCGGCAAAGGCGTACTCGCTCATGGCATCGGGTACTGGCGTCACGGCGCCAAGTATGGTCACAGGATCGGCGCCCAGCGCCACCACCACGGGATAACGTTCGCCGGGATGCTGTGCCTTAAAGTCTTTGAAATCCAGTGCGCCGCCGCGATGATCCAGCCAGCGCATGATCAGCTTGTTCTTGCCCAGCAATTGTTGGCGGTAGATCCCTAGGTTTTGGCGTTTCTGCCTCGGTCCCTTGGTGATGGTGAGTCCCCAGGTGACCAAGGGGGCGACATCGCCGGGCCAGCAGTGCTGAATGGGCAGCATAGTGAGATCGACCTCATCGCCACTGACCACAACCTCCTGACACGGAGCATTGCGTACCGTCTTAGGTGGCATGTTTAGCGCCTGCTTGAACATGGGGATCTTGGCGATGGCGTCTTTAAAGCCGCGTGGCGGCTCGGGTTCCTTGAGGAAGGCCAGCAGCTCACCCACATCGCGTAGGGCGAGTGGGTCTTCTTTACCCAGGGCCATGGCGACGCGTTTGGGAGTGCCAAATAAGTTAGCCAGTACCGGCATTGTCTTGCCGACAGGATTTTCAAACAGCAGCGCCGGGCCCTTGGCTCTTAGCACACGATCGGCGATCTCTGTCATCTCCAGATGGGGATCGACGGGGTGGCTAATGCGTTTTAGCTCGCCATTGGCTTCGAGGTGATCGATAAAACTGCGTAAATCCTTAAAACTCATTTGGAAATACTCGCGTTGAGAAAAATGTGATATGGCGCGCACTATACCATTTATGGGCGTTATTCCCAAATGCCTTACACCGGCTTTGCAACCCCGGCATGGCAAGATTTTCAGGGCGTATAATTAAGGGTAAGATGCGGTGAATCTCTCGGGCATGAGGTGGCAAGATGAGGCTTAATGTGAACCCTTTATTACTCCTGGCTGGGCTGTTGTGGCTTGGTGTCTTGCCGCCGATTTCTACCGACGCTTGGGCGTTGAAGACAGACAAATATGAGCTGGCTCCATACGTCGGTCTAGGGTGGGGCTATCGCCCTGGCTGGCATCGGGACTTCTATGACCCTTGGCGCTGGCAAGTCGGTATAGGCACAGGTTTTCCCTACTGGCGCCATGGCTACCGGGGCAATGACTGGGGCTACTGGCGAGACGACTGGCGTTACCCCTATCGCTATCAGCCGCGTAAGCGCCGGGAGCCTAAACCTATCGCACCGCCTCAGCGGGTGACCACTAGCCTAGCTCAGAGCGATGCGATTCATAGCCTGCCAGCCAATGCCAGAGTGAAGGTGAAGGACGGCAGGACGGTATACGAATGGCAAGGCGTTGAGTATGTCTACGACTGGAATAGCGACAGCTACCGGATTGTAAAGTAGCCGTCGCGGCTTACCCTTTACGCTTTAGGGTTTAGAGTGGCTGCAACCAACGCTCTGGCCGGAATAGGTAGTAGTGTTCCGGATCGTTGGAGAAGGCGACTCTATGGGCCTTGCCGGTGATCTCTTCGCGGGGGACGAAGCCGATGACGCGGGAGTCGGCACTGGCGTCGCGATTGTCACCAAGGGCCAGGTAGTGCCCTTCGGGCACGGTCACAGGGCCGAAATTGGCCAATCTCGAGGGTTGGTCATTCAACCTGATGGCGTGGGATTTGCTGGGCAGGGCCTCTTGCCGTTCGCTATAGGCTTGTTTTCGTGTGCCAAAGACTTGCTGCTCGTCAGTGTTATCGGGCGCCTCTTGGTAGCTTAAGGCCTCACCATTTAGGTAGAGGCGATTGTTGCGCATGGCCAGGGTGTCACCGGGCAGGCCTATGATGCGTTTGACCAGTTTCTTGTCGGCCACGGCCGAGTCGAAGGTGATGATGTCGCCACGCTCTGGATCCGCCAGCTTCATCAGGCTGATATGGGTAAAGGGCAGACGCAGATCGTAGGCCATCTTGTTCACCAGTATGCGATCTCCCTGCACTATGGTGGGCAGCATGGAGCCGCTGGGGACATGATTCCAGTCGGCGACGGCACTGCGAAATACCAGCATCAGGCCGATAAACAGGATGAACTGGCGGTGTTGTTTTATAGAACGAATCACTTTTTTTAGCATACCAACTCCTTGGAAAGTAAAGTGTCTTGCAGAGTCAGACGCTTGTTTGCCCGAGTGGTTCCAACCGTATTCGCGTATAAGCGTAAGCAAATATTTTTGCTCTGCCGAGCTCGGCATTGATATAGTGCTGCCACTTGTCCTGAGGCCATCCCATGGAGAGAGAATGAAGTACCAGTGGATATTATTTGACGCCGATGAAACCCTGTTTCATTTCGACGCCTTTAAAGGATTACAGCTGATGTTTTCGCGTTTCGGTGTGGACTTCACCCTTACCGATTTCGAAGAGTATCAAACGGTTAATTTGCCTTTGTGGGTGGATTATCAAGACGGCAAGATCAGCGCCCGCCACCTGCAGGTGACCCGCTTCGAGCGTTGGGCCGAGAAGCTCTCTGTGACTGCCGAGCATCTCAACGCGGCGTTTCTTTCGGCCATGGCCGATATCTGCACCTTGCTGCCCGGCGCCGCCGAGTTGGTGGACGCCCTCTATGGCAAGGTGAAAATGGGGATCATTACCAATGGTTTCACCGACCTGCAGACGGTGCGCCTAGAACGTACCGGCTTGCTGCATGCCTTTTCGCCCGTGGTGATTTCCGAAGAGGTTGGCGTTGCCAAACCCGATGTGGCGATCTTTGAACACGCCCTGTCGCAGATGGCTCATCCCCCCAGGGAGCATGTGTTGATGGTGGGGGATAACCCTCATTCAGATATTCAGGGGGGGCTCAATGCCGGGTTCGATACCTGTTGGCTGAATCCTGCCAGTCAGCCTGCACCCGAGGGGATAACGCCACACTATCAGGTGACTTCGCTCACCGAGCTGAAACACCTGCTGCTTAAAGGCTAACTCAATTCGGGCTAACAGCCTGAATCGACAATCTCGAAGGTCGGGCCCTGAGAAGTACTCAGGGCCTGGGTGTATTTGAGGTAGCAGTTTTGGCCGCTGGATTTCCTGCTTGGGTGCATGAAGCGGATAAAAGGCTCGGCCTTGTTATTGTGAAAGTACCAGTCGGCCGGATCGTCGGCGTTGAACACGGCATCGGCAAAGCTGGCCTCGAGCAAGAGATCCCAGGCGTGGGCCGAGTCGGCGGCGGGGTAACCATAGGCGAGTTCCACCTGATCGCCGTTGAGGCTTATGTTCGTACTGGCCTGTGTCTGCAGGTTTTCCTGACTCGCCTTGGTGAAGACCAGGGGCAGGGTGCCGCTCATCTCCCCTTTGAGCCCCTGAAGGGCTGCAACGCGCGCATCGGACTGGATATTGATGAAGCGTGGCAGGGCTATCGTTGCCAGAATCGCCAGTATGATCACCGTGATGACAAGTTCAATTAGGGTAAATCCGTTAGGTTTCATCTTGCTACCTGCAGTTTTCTTTGTGTTTATACTACACCCCGAGAAGGCATTTTATCCCCTAAACAAGCTTAAAAAGGTTGTTTTTAACGCATTTGTCATCGAAAAATGCCTTAATGGATTATTTGTTGCTCAGTTAGTGAAATTTAGGCTTTACATTTAAAGTCCATTTCCTTACTATTCTCGGCGTTCGGAGAGATGGCAGAGTGGTCGAATGCACCGGTCTTGAAAACCGGCACGGGTTTATAGCCCGTCTAGGGTTCAAATCCCTATCTCTCCGCCATATTAACAAAGCCCGCTTTATAGCGGGCTTTGTGCTATCTAGCATATAGCATTTGAGTCATAGCCGGGTTCCTAATGTTTAAGCCCGACTATCTCTTTGCCACATTAAGAAAAAAGGCTTCCAGAAATGGAAGCCTTTTTTCGTTTTGGCGAGTAAATACTTAAAGACTGACTATCGGGATCACTTGAACCCAGGGTTCCTAATGTTTAGATCCGGCTATCCCTCTGCCACATTAACAAAGCCCGCTTTATAGCGGGCTATATGCTAGATAGCATTTGAGTCATAGCCGGGTTCCTAATATTTAAATCTGGCTATCTCTCTATCACATTAAGAAAAAAGGCTTCCAGAAATGGAAGCCTTTTTTCGTTCTAGCTTTCGAGTGCTGGGCACTGTCTTGTCGGCGCTTTTCATACTGTCCTCTTGAGCCGTGTTATACCAATCACAGTAAACATGTGATCAGAAATAGCGCAGGAAAAACGCTTGAGAACAAAGCAGGATTTTTAGATAAGTAGTTATTCTACAGTTAAAAATACTAATACAGTTATCGAGCGTTTTAACAAGCTAGAATGATCAATTATTTATTACGATTGGTATTAACAACCAACACGAGCGACATTAGCACCGTGAACTCATGAGCTTAGACGAGCGAAAAATAGATGTCGGTGATCAGCTCATGCTCCGCCACTTCGGGGAAGAAGTTGTGGTACTCGAAGTAGAGGGGAAAATCCCTCAGCTCCTCGCCGCTCTCGGGTAACCAGTCGCGGTAGAACTGATAGATCTTATCGTCCATCTGATCGTGTGATCCCTGGTGGCGGATCACGGCGCAGCGACCGCCGGGGATCGTCTTGGTGATCACCCCAAAGTCATTGGCCTTGACCTCAGACGCTACCGAGCCACAGATGTCGAAGCGAAACGCCTCGGGCTCGACCGTGTTGGGGTCGTTAAAGGGCACCCCTAGTGTCAGACTGCTGGCCACAGGGGATTCGTTGCTCTGCTTACGCCAGCTGATAAATTGTTGAATCGAGTCGTTCAGTGAGGCCGGGCTGCCCAGGTGCTCCAGCACCGCGACCTTGATATCGTCTCTTTGCGTGAGTTTAATTTGCACAGTTTCTCTCCTTGTATAGTTCACCTTGGCATATTCCTGACTCCATTGCTCCCATTGCGGGGTCAACCTGAACTGGGATGGTGTCTGGGCAAATATCTGCTTGAAGGCACGCGAGAAGGATTCGCCGTTCTCAAACCCGGCGTCGAGGGCGATGTCGGTGATCTTGAGCTCGGGGTGAAACACCAATCGGTACGAGGCCCGCTTCAGCCTGAGCAGGCTGATGTATCTACCTAAGGTTATGCCGGTATACACCTGAAACTGGCGATGAAAATGATACTTGGAGAAGTGCGCCTTCTGACTGAGTTGTTCCAGCGTCAGGGGCTGGTCCAGATGTTTGGCAATATAGTCGCATACCGTCTGTATGCGTTGACTGTAGGCCTGGTGCGCTGCTCGGTTCATATACATCCCTTTTCAAGTGAGAGGCCATTGTGCGACGAGACGGTCGGCTTTACCTGACTCATATTGCTCAATTGAAGATGGCTGAGCGGACCGTCTTAGAAGCCTCTGCGCTTCCAGAAGTTGGCCACCTGGCTCTCCTCGTCATTAAGGTGCACATGAAAGGTTTTCTCGGCAACCACCTTGTCGCCCAGTGAGAGGGTCATGCGCCACTTGCCCACCTTATCATGCTCGGGGGCCCAGATGGTGTCACCCAGATAGAACTTCCAGTCGTTAGACTCGACGAACAGCTCACCCTCGAAGGGCGGACGAATATTGCCCTGCTGATCGGGAATGTGGGGATGATAGATGCAGTAGCTTAGCTTGCGATTCTTGGCCTTGCGGATGCGGGCGATAAAACCAAATTCTATGTCAATCTCTGCAGGCACATGGACTGTGGCCTTGAGAAATTTGGGCAGATCTGGGCTCTCTTCATCCCAACGGCTGAAGAGTCCCGCCTGCAGTATGGTGACGTCGGCTTTGAGCTTAGACAAAGTAGGCTGGCCTTATGGCCTAGGTGTGATACTTCACGGCCATGTCGATCAGCGGCTCGCGGCTGGCCTTAGCGGCGCGCAGCCTGGCCAGATAGTTCTCCCATAACTCCACCTGATTGGTAGCTAAGTCATAGAGCACCTTCCAGGAGTAGAGACCCGTGTCATGGCCGTCATCGAACACCAGCTTGACCGCATAGTTGCCCACGGGGGTGATGGCGTTGATATTGACGTTCTTCTTGTGAGTCACCAGCACTGGGTTGCCGTGACCATGCACCTCGGCCGAGGGGGAGTAGACCCTTAAGAGTTCACAGCTGAGGGTATATTGCTGGCCGTTATCGAAACTGACTTCCAGCTGACGCGACTTACGTTTGAGTTTGAGTCCTGTGACCTTGGGGGTATCGCTTTGAGGAGTCATGGCTTTGCCTTTTGGGAACGCTTGGGTGTTAAAAAAAGAGGGCCCGCAGGGGAACTGACGGGCCCTTTAAGTTTACAGGATGAAGCGGCTGAGGTCTTCGTCCTGTACCAAGTTGTCCAGGTGAGCGTTGACATAGTCGGCATCGATCACTGTGGTGCTGCCCGATTTGTCCGAGGCCTCGAAGGAGAGGTCTTCCATCAGACGCTCCATCACGGTATGCAGACGGCGGGCGCCAATGTTTTCGGTGCGTTCGTTCACCTGCCAGGCGGCCTGGGCGATGCGCTCGATACCCGACTCGCTGAACTCTACCTTAACGCCTTCGGTCGCCATCAGCGCCATATATTGCTCTGTGAGCGATGCATGGGGCTCGGTGAGGATGCGTTTAAAGTCGTTGGCCGAAAGGGCTTCCAGCTCGACACGGATCGGCAGACGACCCTGCAGCTCAGGAATCAGATCCGATGGCTTGGACATCTGGAAGGCACCCGAGGCGATAAACAGGATATGGTCTGTCTTGACCATGCCGTGTTTGGTGTTCACCGTGCAGCCTTCTACCAGTGGCAGCAGGTCGCGCTGAACCCCTTCGCGGGAGACGTCTGGGCCCGAGGTGTCGCCACGCTTACAGATCTTATCAATTTCGTCTAAGAACACTATGCCGTGCTGCTCAACCAGTTCGATAGCCTGTTCCTTAAGATCGTCAGGGTTTACCAGCTTGGCAGCTTCCTCTTCGATCAACAGCTTGTAGGCTTCCTTGATGGTCATCTTGCGGCGCTTGCTGGCGCCGGGGCCCATGTTTTGGAACATGCTCTGTAGTTGGTTGGTCATCTCCTCCATGCCGGGAGGTGACATGATCTCTATGCCCACCTGAGGCGCGGCGATATCGATTTCGATCTCTTTATCATCCAGCTGGCCTTCGCGCAGTTTCTTACGAAATACCTGGCGAGTGCCTGAATCATCTTTTTGCTCGCTGTCCCAGTCTTCCTTCGGCTTAGGCAGCAGGGCGTCGAGAATGCGCTCTTCGGCGGCTTCCTCGGCTCTGAATTTACACTTGGCCATCTGCTCTTCACGGGTCAGCTTAACGGCGGCGTCGGTGAGGTCACGGATGATCTGCTCGACCTCCTTACCCACGTAACCGACTTCGGTAAACTTAGTGGCCTCGACCTTGATGAAGGGCGCCTTGGCCAGCTTGGCCAGACGGCGGGCGATCTCGGTTTTACCTACACCCGTTGGGCCTATCATCAGAATGTTTTTTGGGGTGACTTCTTGGCGCAGCGCGGCGTCAAGCTGCATACGGCGCCAGCGGTTGCGCAGGGCGATAGCGACCGAACGCTTGGCATTTTGCTGGCCTATGATGTGGCTGTCCAGCTCGTGAACAATCTCGCGTGGAGTCATCTCAGACATAAGTATCCCTTAATGCTTGGGTGCATATATTTGTTAACAATGAGCGGACTCAGTGTTAGTAATTCAGTTCTTCTATCGTCTTGAATTGGTTGGTGAATACACAGATGTCACCGGCAATGGTCAAAGACTTTTCGGCGATCTCTTTGGCACTGAGATCGGTATTTTCCAGTAGCGCAGTTGCGGCTGCCTGGGCAAAGTTACCGCCCGATCCTATGGCGATCAGGTCATTTTCTGGCTGTACCACATCGCCGTTACCTGTGATGATCAGGCTGCACTCGGTATCGGCCACCGCCAACAGGGCCTCGAGCTTGCGCAGGACCTTGTCGGAGCGCCAGTCTTTAGCCATCTCGACCGCGGCGCGCATCAGATGTCCTTGATGCATCTCTAACTTGGCCTCGAAGCGTTCGAACAGGGTAAAGGCATCTGCGGTGCCGCCGGCAAAGCCCGCAAGGACCTTATTGTGATATAGGCGGCGAACCTTTTTAGCGTTTCCTTTCATCACTGTATTTCCCAGTGATACCTGGCCGTCTCCGGCAATAACAACCTGATTGTTGCGACGTACTGAAACGATTGTGGTCACGGTATTTCCTCTTCTCAAGCCGACGAGTAGGAAACTCATCGGTGGACAATAGCTTAGATATGGGGATGGCATTTCGTTTTTCAAGGGAGATCAGCCATAGGTTTACCCATGCAATCCGCGAAAAGCCGAGTTTTGTGCCTCTTAGGTGGAAAAGCCTTTTATTTTTATCGCCTTATTCATTTGAGTATGACACCGAGGATAATACTAAAGAGGGGGTATTCCTGGGCAAAACTAGCCGCTTGGTGGCGGGCTTTCATACCTTAGCCGGATGAAGGGGGAGGGGCTTGTCCGCATACTTTTGCCTGCCAGCAAAGGCTGGCGCTTGTTTCTAAGCCGCTTGTTTCAAACATGGGGATGAAAGGAAAACGGTTCGCGGTGTAGGGGTCGACTGGCCAGAGGTTGCACGGTGACGCTTGTCGGGATCTTCTCAGGATGCGCCAACATCTCAGTGATGGGCGATGAAGATTCGACATCTGGTAATCGCAGTTTCATGTTACTGCTGAGACTTGCATAGGATGCACCACCAGACTTGGTGTGCTTGGGGGCCGCTTTAGCTGAGCGCCCGACAGACAAATTTAGTAAAGGATATTACTCATGACAAAGCTACTTCCACTGGCCGCCGCCATTGCGATGACAATTGGTACCGCCCACGCTGCAGACAGCACGGCGACAACCTCACAGAATGGTTCAGGCAACCTAGCCACCACAGTGCAGACAGGGACTAACCATACCGCGACGATTAACACAGCCCTGGGTTTCGACAGCTCGGCCAACATAGACCAAGCCGGTGATGCACAAACCGCTACCATCAACCAGGTTGGCGGCGTGGCTAACTCGAGCGCCATGGTGACTCAGTCTGTATCGTCAAACAATGCCACCATCAACCAGGAGCATATGGATAACACCCATGCGACTGTGACCCAGGCCGGTGAGAGTAACAACGCCGATGTGAACCAGCTGCATGTTGACGATTCTCAGGCGATCGTTCAGCAGCAGGGTAACACCAACAACGCCAACATCAGACAATATGGTTTCGGTATCCATAATCCGGCAGGTTCGACCATACTGCAGACAGGTAACAACAATAGCGCGACTTCAGATCAAGATACCTCTACCGATGCCCTGTCGACAGTGGTGCAAACCGGCGCAGATAACATCGCCAACGTAAACCAGATGAACGGTGCCGAGCGCTCGGTGGTTGCCATCAATCAGATCACTAATAGCTCTCTGGCCACCGCGACTCAGGACGGCTCTGCCGATTCGAGCATCACCATTAACCAGATTAACGGTTCTATCGGCACAGCCGATGTCACTCAAAGCAACGGCAGCGGCAACATGGCGAGCGTGACTCAGGATGACAACAGCCTAAATGCGATTGCAAGCGTGTCGCAAACCGGCAGCTCTAACCAGGTCAGCACGCTACAGCAGCACGCAATCAACACCAGCCTGAGCGTGATGCAAGAGGGTGCGTCTAACATCGCCTCTGTTAATCAAGAGCATGTGAATGACAGCGTCGCGACCGTGAATGTGACCGGTGACTCTAACACCAGCACTGTACGTCAGTATGGCTTTGGTTTCCATGAACCGGCATCGGCTACCGTAACGACTGTGGGTAACCTCAACAATGCCAACATCAACCAAGATACCTCCTACATGGCGCAGGCGACCGTGGACCAGGCAGGTAACGGTAACATCGCCTTGGTGAGCCAGCTTAATGAGTCAGACAACGCTAACGTCTTTGTCGCTCAGATCGATGGTAGCGAGTCGGGTAACGTTGTCGTGGCGCAGAACCAAGCTGCAGACTCTACCGCGACTGTGATGCAGTCTGCCGTTAACGGTTCGGCGGTATTTGTGGCCCAGGGCCCAGGTAGCCAACTGAATGCCGACGTGAATCAGACTGGCAGTATTGGCGGTATGGTAAACGTGAACCAAGATGGCGTTGACCAAGCCGCAGTGGTGAGCCAGAGCGGTACGGATAACATGGCCGATGTTTACCAGACGGCTTCGCTTAACCGCGCGAACGTGACGCAGATGGGCGACTTTGGTGCGGCCGATATCGATCAGACCGGTGCCGACAACGAAGCTTGGGTAAACCAGAGTGGTGGTGAGTACAATGACGCCGTGTTGCTGCAACAAGGCGATGAAAACTACGCCATGATCGAGCAATCAGGCTTGGGCCAGGATGGCGCGCATAACCTGGCGACCATCAACCAGCTGGGCATGAACGATAGCGCTTCTATCATGCAGGCCGGTGGTTTCGGTAACACGGCGACCATCACCCAGAACTAAGCGATTAACGCAGACAACAAAAAGCCAGCATCATGCTGGCTTTTTTATTGCCTCAAACATAAAAAAACGGGCCTTGGCCCGTCTTTAGTCTGCTGAGGTTAACTGCCTTCCCAGAACCAGATCTGACAGCCGTTGAGGCCGCCGCGTTGCAGGATATGGCGATGCTTCTCGGCGAGGCGTTTACGCTCGTAGGGGCCTAAGACCACCTTGTACCAGATACCGCTACTGCCGCTGACTTTACGCACCTGAGCCTCTAGGCCCTGAAAGGCGATAACCGCCTTCATCTCGTTAGCCTGAGCCTCTTTCCTGAAGGAGCCACACTGCATCTGATAGGGGCGGGTCGGCGTAGTATTTTCGGGAATATCCACCTCGACCTGCTTGTTTTCAAGTTCCTCTTGGTAGGTCCACTCTTCCTTCGGCTTTGGCGGCAGCGCATTAGGGTCCTTCTTGACCACCTTAGGCTTAACCGTTTGTACCTCGGGCTGAGTCTCTACCTTGTCGGCGCTGTCGTTGATGCTCCACAGGAAGTAGCCGAAACCGCCCACCAATCCTAAGGTCACCAGTGAGAGCACGAAGGGGAAGCGTCTCGGCGCTGGTGCCGACTTACGTCGGCCACCGGTGCTCTTCTTGCGTCCTTTCGAGGCAGGTCTTCTGTTGGCGTAATCGCGATTGCTCATCCTAGCGCCCTATACTACATGCGTTCTAAGGTTTCGATACCCAGTAGATCCAGACCCTGCTTAAGAGTCTTAGCGGTCAGCTGTGCCAGCAGTAGACGGCTCTTCTTCTCATCTTCGCTATCGGCCGCCAGTACAGGACAGGCCTCGTAGAAGCTTGAGAAGGCGCCAGCCAGTTCGAACAGGTAACCACACAGGGCGTGAGGCTGACCCTTGGCCACCATGCGGCCTAGCACCTCGGCAAACTGGGCCAGCTTGTTGCCCAGCTCCTTCTCCTTGTCGTGTTCCAGCTTGATGCTGGCGCCAGTCAGGTCGACGTCGGCCGCACGCTTGAAGATGCCTGCAACACGCGTGTAGGCGTAGAGCAGGTAAGGCGCCGTGTTGCCCTCGAAGCTCAGCATCTGCTCGAAGCTGAAGATGTAATCGCTGGCGCGGTTCTTCGACAGGTCGGCATATTTCACCGAGGCGATACCGACCACCTTGGCGATCTTGGCCAGCTCCTCTTCATCCATATCGGGGTTCTTGCTGCGTACCAGTTCCAGCGCACGGGTCTCGGCCTCGCTCAGTAGGTCAACCAGCTTCACCACGCCGCCTGAGCGGGTCTTGAATGGGCGACCGTCTTCGCCGTTCATGGTGCCAAAGCCCATGTGTTCCAGGCTCATCTCTGGACGGACGAAATTAGCGGTGCGAGCCAGGCTGAACACCTGTTGGAAGTGCAGCGCCTGACGCAGGTCGACGAAGTACAGGGCGCGGTCGGCCTTGAGCACGTTTGAGCGGTAGCGCATCGCCGCCAGATCGCTGGTGGCATACAGGAAGCCGCCGTCGGCCTTCTGGATGATCACAGGCAGTGGCTCACCCTCTTTGGTTTGGAACTCATCCTGGAACACCACCTTGGCACCGTTACTTTCAGACAGCAGGCCCTGGGCATCCAGATCCTTGACCACCTGCTCGAGGTCGTCGTTGTAGGCGCTCTCGCCACGCACATCGGCGCGGGTCAGGCTGACGCCCAGACGCTCATAAACCTCGTGGCAATGGCTCAGCGAGATATCGTTAAATTCACGCCACAGCTTGTTGCAGTATTCGTCGCCCGATTGCAACTCGACCACTAGCTGACGGGCGCGGGTGGCAAACTCTTCCGATTCGTCGAAACGAACCTTGGCGGCGCGATAAAAGCTTTCGAGATCCGCCAGCTCAACCTGGGCTTGCTCACCTTGCTGAGCGCGGAGCTCTTCCATGTAGGCCAGCAGCATGCCGAACTGGGTGCCCCAGTCGCCGACGTGGTTCTGACGGATCACCTTGTGACCCTGGAATTCCAGGGCGCGTACCACGGCGTCACCGATAATGGTCGAGCGTAGGTGACCTACGTGCATCTCTTTGGCTAGGTTAGGCGACGAGTAGTCGACCACCACAGTCTGTGGCGCTGGCAAGCTGACACCCAGATGATCGTCGTTCAGGGCGGCCATCAGTTGGTTGGTCAGGGCGTTCTCATCGATAAAGAAGTTGATGAAACCAGGGCCGGCGATCTCCACCTTAGCCACCTGGCTATCTTGCGGCAGGCTATCGATTATCAGTTGCGCGACCTCACGAGGATTCTTGCGCGCCACCTTGGTCAGCATCATGGCCAGGTTGGTGGCAAAATCACCGTGGGTTTTGTCTTTGGTTCGGTCTACCTGAATGCGAGCCTCAAAATCCGCAGGGATGATCGCCTGCTGTTTTAGGGTTTGAATGGCTTGTTCGAGCAAAGATTGAATATGTGATTTCATTGGCGTTTAATCGACAGTTGCTAAATAAAAAGATTCAGGGATAACCGCGTATTTTAGCCGCTTGTGGTGGCCAATTGCTATCCTCTGGTCGGATTTTTATGAGCTATTTTTGCATTTTTTGATCACAAGAGATCCTGCGGGTCGCGATCTAGGCTCCAGCGGCATCGCTTGGCCAGGGGTAGGGCTTCGATCTGCGGCAGCGCCTGTTCGAATGCCTGCTGCAACAGGCCGCGGGTCTTGGTCTGGAACATCAGCTGACGGCGGAACTTGCCGGCCTTTCTGTCCATGGGCGCGGGCATGGGGCCTATGATCTCACACTGCTCGTCTTGCGGCAGTAACTGGGCAACCTGGGCCAGGAAGGCGTCGGCGTCCTCTGCCTTGTGGGCCTCGGCGCGCAGCAGCAACATGTGCCAGGCCGGCGGCAACAGGGCCTGTTTACGCTCCTCTAGCTGGCCGCGGGCGAACTCGCCATAGCCCTTGTGCATCAGCTCTCTCAGTATGGGGTTATCGCATTGGTGGGTCTGCAGCAGCACTGTGCCCGGCTTGCGCGCCCGCCCGGCGCGGCCGGATACCTGGGTATAGAGCTGGCCGAAGCGTTCGGGGGCACGAAAGTCGGCGCTGAACAGGGCGCCATCAACATCTAACAGGCCCACCAGGGTAACATCGGGGAAATGGTGTCCCTTGGCGAGCATCTGGGTGCCCACCAGGATCTTATATTCGCCCTTATGGATGGCATTGAGGTGGGTTTCCAGCGCGCCCTTGCGGCTGGTGGTGTCGCGATCGATCCGCACCACGGGGTAACGGGGAAACTCCTTGGCCAGGGCGTCGGCCAACTGCTCGGTCCCCACCCCTTGGCCCATCAACATGGTGCTGCCACACTGGTGGCACTGCTTGGGGATGGCGTATTGATTGCCACAGTGATGGCAGCGGATCTCCCCCAGAGACTGATGCACGGTAAAGAAGGCGTCGCAGCGGTCGCACTCATGCAGGTGGCCACATTCATGGCACAGTAGCGCCGGGGCGAAACCGCGACGGTTGAGAAACAGCAGCACCTGGTTGCCCGCATCTAGATGGATTCGCATCTCGTTGAGCAGGCCATGGGAGAGGCCATTCTTCAGCGGCTGGTTACGGATGTCGATGATTCCCTGGCGCACTTTCTCGGCGGCGCCGGCGCGGCTGCCGAGGCTAAGGTGTTGGTAGCGTCCCGACAGGGCATTCTGCAGCGTCTCCAGAGAGGGGGTGGCGCTGCCCAGCAGCACGGGGATTTTTTCCAGATGGCCGCGCATCACCGCCAGGTCTCGGGCGTGATAGCCGATCCCTTCCTGCTGCTTGAAGCTGGCATCGTGCTCCTCATCCAGGATGATGATGCCCGGATAGCGCATGGGGGTGAACAGCGCCGAGCGGGTGCCGATTATGATGGCGGCCTCGCCGCTTCTGGCCAGACGCCAGGCGCCGAGGCGTTGATTGTCGGTGAGCCCAGAGTGGATAACTACCACCTGCACCTTGAAACGGCGTTTGAAGCGGCTGATGGTCTGAGGTGTCAGGCCGATCTCGGGCACCAGAATCAGCGCCTGTTTGCCCTGTTTCAGCACTGTCTCCAGTAGCGCCAGATAGACCTCTGTCTTGCCCGAGCCAGTGATCCCTTCGAGCAGGGTGCAATGGTAGCCCTGCTGCTGATTGAGGGTGGCAACCGCAATGGCCTGCTCGGGATTGAGCTGATGGGGCGTCTCAATGAGTTCGAGCCCGTCACGCCAGCTGAGATCTGAGGCGATACGCCGCTCGATACACTCTATCCAGCCCCGTTCAACAAGAGCCTTTAGCGCCGTCTTGCTCAGCTCCAGGGCATTGAGTTCATCCTGGCTGAGCTCTGTTTCTAACAGGGCAAGCAGCAGCTTGCGCTGGGCGGGTGCACGCTTGAGCAGATCGATATCCGCTTCCTGTCCGGCAGCGGTCACGCGCCAGATCTGCAGCTGCTGCGCCTCTACCTCGGCACCCTTACGCAGGGCGACGGGTAGGGCCTGAGACAACATCTGCCCCAGGCTGCAAAAATAGTAGCGGGCGGCCCATTGGGTCAGCTTGTAGAGGGAGGGAGGCAATACGGCTTCTTGGTCGAGAAAGGCGATGACTGACTTGATCTGATTCGGCGCCAGGTCGCAGCTCTGACTGAGGCCGGTTACCAGTCCGATCAACTGTTGCCTGCCAAAGGGGACTCTGACCCTGACGCCTACCTGGGCCTTGTCGAGATCGGCCTCTGTGACGCGATAGCTAAAGGCTTGACGCATGGGGACGGGGAGGGCGACTTCGACAAACAGGGACATAGATTCGGCTGGGACTCGGCTGGCAGCAATATATAGTAGAGCAAGTGTAACCAGACAGCCTGACGAGGGCTACCAGAATCTGTCACGAGTCTGTGGAAAGCTAAGGCGGTTCAGCTCTAAGACTTGTGACAAAATTGTTGAAACATCAAGGAGCTTGTAGCTTAATAGCTAATAGACTTATGGGGCGTTAGGCGAGGCGTGTGTTGTCCCGTTGAGCCCTATAAAGGTCGGCGTCAAAGATTCGAGTCTGTTCACCCAAACAGGGATAAGAAGGTTGCGATGAAGAGAGTGCAATATCTGGTCATGCTTTGCTTAGTACTGGTGAGTCAAGCCGGGCTAATGAGTCAGTCCGCCTGGGCCAAGCTTACTCATGTCAGTATCAATCAAAGGCTGTCAGAATTGGGGCAGCGCCCGACGCTCAGGGTCAATATCGTCGCCCAATCGGTTAACCTGGATAAGGTGCAGTTTATCGTCGAGCAGCGATCGGGCAGCGAGCGATTGATGGTCAAGCCGATGAACACCTATATGTTGCTGCTCAGTGGCGTAGAAGATGTGCAGGACAGTGAGGCGGAGCTGGTGGTCAAAGAGTATCAGGTCAACAACTGGCAAGAAGTGAAACGCATGCCATTGTTCGATGCCGGCATGCGAAGCGCTAGAGCCGATAAACCAGTCAAGGTGGCTAAGTCGAACAAGCCGATGAAGGCCCCCGCGCAGCCTTCGCGAATTGCCGATGCCCGCCAACCTATGGCCGCCTTAGGGACTGTCGACGCTGGCGATAGAGTGCAACCTGGCTGTCAGCTGGATTATGCCCCGCCGCAGACTCTGTGGCGACTCGGTAGTGCCTATGCCAAGCAGTGGAAGCTGAGTACCTACGGTGCCATGCTGGCGATCTTCGAGGCCAATCCTAGGGCCTTTAACGGCGGTAAGATCAATGGCCTGCGGGCAGATGTGACCCTCAAGTGTCCGTCTACTGCCCTTAAGCAGAAATATCATAGTGCAGAGGCGGCAAGAGTCACCTTCGAGGCCCTGTCGGCCGAGTAAGCGTGGCGCCCGGCCGATTCGGGCCGGATGCCGATATTCCCAGCCGCAATATTTTTAGATGATGCAGCAGAATAGTTACAGGCTATGCTTGTATCTATTGGTGGTATCCTGTACTATCTCGCGCCTAAATATTTTATTAACTGCATGTGGTGTCCGACTTCGGGTTGGAAGTGCGACATGGCCTTAAACTTGAGGTAATCCCAATGAAACCAGGCATTCATCCTGAATATGCTGAAATCACTGCAACTTGTACTTGTGGTAACGTTATTAAAGTAAACTCAACTGCAGGTAAGCCACTGCACTTGGACGTATGTGGTGCATGTCACCCATTCTACACTGGTACTCAGAAAGTTATGGATACCGGTGGACGTATCGACAAGTTCAACAAGCGTTTCGGTATGCTTGGCAAGAAGTAATACTTCTGCAAAGAACTCTGAAAAAGGCGCCTATAAGGCGCCTTTTTTGTTGCCTATTCGGTGCTGGTTTGCCCCTCAAGCAGGCTCTTGGCAATACGGTTGGCACTCGGCCTAACAAGCTAGAATGATCAATTATTTATTATGATTGGTATAAGGTAATGATATAACTGATCGACCGAGCGATTAATCTAGGGAAGCGATTTATTATGGATAAGATTCTGGCCCTCTCTCTTTCTCTCTGCTCCTTTCTGGCGACGGCCAGCGGCAGCCTGTGTGCGCCGACCCATTATGATGAGACGGTGACTTTCGTCTCGGTGATCGATGGCGATACCCTGATGCTGGAAGATGGCCGTCAACTCAGGCTGATCGGCATCGACTCGCCCGAGATAGACAGGCACTACCCTGAGCTGTCTGAACCCTTCGCCAATCGGGCTCGCAACTTTCTGGCGGAGCGCTTGGTACCTGGGCAGAAACTCGAGCTGGCCTTCGACCGTAAACGCCTGGATCCTCAGGGAAGAACACTGGCTTATGCCTATACCGAATCAGGAGAGCATCTACAGGAGATGATGCTGAGTCAGGGCTACGCTAAGGCGAGAGTCTATCAGAACGACTATTTCTGGCAGTGTTTGGCCAATATCGAGCGTCAGGCACGCCAGGAGAAGCGGGGATTATGGAGCCATAAAAGCTATCAGGCCAAGTCGCCAGATGAGCTGGGGCGTGACGATCGCAACCGTTGGCGAGAGGTCAGAGGAGTAGTGACGGGTTTTGAAAGAAAAGGTCAGCAATTGTGGCTGATTATCGATGAAAACTTTTATGTGGGTATACCTAGAGAAGAATCTGGTAAATTTAGCAACATTTTAACCCTAAATCTGCTTGAAAGTCCGGTAATTGTGCGTGGTGAGTTGTATTATTCCTACAAAAAATGGCAGATGATTGCCCATCATCCTTCGCAGATAAGTTTGCAAAATAAGCCTTAGACCGTTTGGCTTCATAATAAACTGAAATTTTCTAATATCTTGTTTAAAAATCGCCTAATTTCGAGTATCTTAGCGCCCTAATGGCTCGCGTCGTTTTTCGCCAAATCTGGGGGAGCGAAGCGGGGCAAATAAGACCTTACCCTGAACACACTTGTCGCATTTTTTGCAGGATTACTAAAATGGCCGATTTCCGTCAGCAAGCCCTTGACTACCATGAGTTCCCCGTACCAGGCAAAACCGCCGTTAGCCTGACCAAGCCCGCAGAGACCAGCATGGATCTGGCGCTGGCCTATAGTCCGGGTGTAGCCGAGCCGGTGCGTGAAATTGCTGCCAATCCTGACGACGCCTACCGTTACACCGCCAAGGGCAACACGGTCGCCGTGATCTCAAACGGTACCGCTATCTTGGGCCTGGGTAACCTGGGGCCACTGGCCTCTAAGCCTGTGATGGAAGGTAAGGCGCTGCTGTTCAAACATTTCGCCAATATCGATGCCACAGACATCGAAGTGAAGCACCGTACCGCGGAAGAGTTTATCAACACGGTCGAGGCGATTGCCGATACCTTTGGTGGCATCAACCTGGAAGACATCAAGGCGCCAGAGTGTTTCGAGATCGAGAAGGCGCTTATCGAGCGTTGTAACGTGCCAGTCTTCCATGACGATCAACACGGTACGGCCATCGTGACCGCTGCCGGCATGATCAACGCCTTAGAGATCCAAGGTAAGAAGCTGGAAGAGGCGGTCTTTGTCTGTATGGGCGCCGGCGCTGCGGCGATCGCCTGTATGACCATGCTGGTGAAGTGTGGCGTGCAGCGTGAAAATGTCTATATGCTGGATCGCAAGGGGGTTATCCACACCCGTCGTGAAGATATCAACGAATACAAGGCGCTGTTTGCCAACAACACAGACAAGCGTACCCTGCAGGATGTGATCAAGGGCGCCGACGCCTTCCTCGGTCTGTCTGGCCCAGATGTATTGAGCGCTGAAGATGTGGCCCTGATGGCCGAGAAGCCGGTGATCTTCGCCTGTTCAAACCCAGATCCCGAGATCAAGCCTGAGCTGGCCCACGATGTGCGTAAAGATCTGATCATGGGCACCGGCCGTAGCGACTACCCTAACCAGGTGAACAACGTGCTCTGCTTCCCCTTCATCTTCCGTGGCGCCCTGGACGTGCGCGCGGCTAAGATCAATGACGAGATGAAGATCGCCGCAGTACACGCCATCGCGGCCCTGGCGAAAGAACCGGTTCCAGCCGAGGTATTGGCTGCCTATCCAGACGTGTCTGAGCTGAAGTTTGGCCCCGATTATGTGATACCTAAGCCGATGGACCCACGCCTGCTGTCAAACGTGGCCAAGGCCGTTGCCCAGGCGGCTATCGACTCAGGTGTTGCCGCCTTGCCGACATTGCCTGAACACTACACAGCCTAATCGGCGAATGTGATGATAAGAAAAGGGCCTCAGGGCCCTTTTTTATTGTGCCTTTACGGCTTTATTTGTATGGTAAGTGTTAATACGCAGCCTTTGCGTTGACGCCTTTTACCGCAAGCGGTCAGCGAAGCTGTCAGGAGTCGTTCCAGACGATTTCTTTGTTGCGTGCTATTTACATAGAATAACTATGCCGCACAGCACGCGCCTTGAGCAAAACGCGTTTAGATTGAACAAAAAGTAAACCTGAAAGATAAACAGACCCTAGATGATAAAGCGGTCTCAGACGTAAAAAATAATAATAATCCTGCAGGAAGCGGAAATGAAATTGACACAACTCCTCACCAAGAAGTTAACCGGCTTTTGGCTGCTTTCCCTCGCTGCGGTCGCCTTCATCTTTCTGCTTACCGCCCTGGTCAGTTTTATTCAGCTTACCTATAAGTTCCAACAGCAGCAGATGACAGAGCTGGAAGAGATGCTGCTGCAACATCAGGTTCGCCATGAGCTGCAGCATCTGGATATCTGGTTGCCGCAGATCTTGGCGGCCTACGATGCGCAGAAATTTACCCTGATCCGTGGCGAAGAGACGCTGTATCGTTTCGATAGGGGCAATCATGAGCAGAGTGTGGTCAACTACGACAGGGTGCTCAACCAGACCCTAGATCTGCATTTTCATATCAGCCTGCCCCAGCCCTTCTTGCTGCATAACATCAGCTGGCACGGCAGCCTGGTGTTCTTGGTGGGCTGTATCGCCGTGGGGCTGCTGGTACGCCGGGGCTATCTCTGGCTGGCGCAGCAGTTACAGGGCATAGAAGATCTGGCCAAGCGCAGCCATCTGATCCTCTCCGGGGACTATGATAAGGCTCTGGCCGAGACGGGCCACGGCCGTCCTCGATTGATCAACCGCGCCCTGACCCAAATGTTGCTGGAGCTGGATGATGCCCAGAAGCAGCGCGCCAGGTTCGATCAGTTTATTCGCTCCAACACCTTCCTCGACCCCGAGTCTGGCATAGGTAACCGCCTGTTCCTCAAGAATCGTCTGGATGCCCTGAGCAACAAGGATGGCATGATGGCCCCTGGGGTACTGCTACTGCTGGAGATGGAAGATCTGGATCTCTTACAGCAGGAGGCCGACGAGTTCAGCATTCAGGAGCTGCTCACCCAGACCATAGGCGGCATCAGCCACCTGCTGGACAGCCAGGCCAACAGCATCTTCTCCCGCCGATCCTATAATCAGTTTGCCATAGTAGTGCCGCAGATCTCCCTGGCGGACGCCGAGAAGCTGGCGGCCAGGCTGCTCAAGGTCTGCCTGAGCCAGCCCCTGGAAGGGGTGAATAATCGCGACGACTTCTTTCATATCGGCGTCGCCTACTTTAAGGTGGGCGAGAGCAAGGAGCAGCTGTTCGAAGAGGCAGAGATGGCGCTGCGGGCGGCCCAGTTTCAGGGCAACAGCGGCTGGTTTATGTATGACAAGGGCGCGGTGGACGAGGAGTTTGCCAGAGGCTCGGTGCGTTGGCGCAGCTTTCTCGAGTATGCCCTGGTCAATAAGCGCGTGGTACCTTTCACCCAGGCGATACTCGACAGCGATGGCAAGGAGCACCACAGCGAGGTCTCCTGTCGTCTGCGCGACAGTAGCGACAATCTGGTGCGCGCCACCCTGTTCTTGCCTATGGCAATCAAGTGCGGCCTGATCCCCCAGATCGAGCGTCAGGTGATCGAGGCCGTGTTGTTCGATCTGTTACCTAAGTCACCCAAGGACCAGCGGAAATACAGTATTAATCTCTCTCTGGATACACTGACCAGCCGCGCCTTTATCCGTTGGCTACAGACGACCCTGCTGGAGTATCGTCATCTAACGCCGCGGCTGATCTTCGAGATTAACGAAGATATCTTGGTGAATAACCTGGCGAAACTGAAGGCGCCGCTGGATATGATCGCCAAGATGGGCGCCAGCCTGTGTGTCGACCGAGTGGGGCAGCAGGTGGTGAGCACCCAGTATCTTCAATCCTGCCGCGTGGATCTGATTAAGCTACACAGATCTATTGTGCGACAAATACATTTACGCCAGGAAAATCAACTGTTTGTCAGAAGCCTTATCGGTGGCCTCTATCGCACCGAGGTGCAGGTCTTTGCCGAAGGGGTCGAGTCGCTGGAGGAGTGGCAGACGCTGAAGATTTTAGGGGTGAGTGCGGGACAGGGCAGTTTCTTTAGCGACCCCCTCGAGGCCGCGTGATTTTGTTATCTCCCTGTTGGGCCTGATAAGGGCTTGTTAGGGCAGGGTTACTGTTCTATGTTTATCTGAGTGTATCTGATTGATGTTAGATTTTTTCTATAAAATTAGGCGATTAGTCGCTACAATAACGCTATTATTTTGACGCTTTCCTCGAGGCAATATCCATCCGGCATTTGAGGTAGAGCGATTTGGGACACTCATGGCGCGTGAGTATCAAATTGGTGGATATGCCTTTAATGGAAAATAGTCTTTTGAGTAAATTTGCCTTCTGGCAAACCAAGCACGATAGAGTCGATTTAGGCGTATACCTCAACGCCGCCGAAGTGACCTTCTTTAAGCGCGACAGCGATACCTCCTTTTCTCTGTCCCTGTCGGGTGATGACTGGTCTGGCGTATTTCAGGCGCTGACCGACAAGATCCCCGCTCCCAACCTGCAACTCGTGCTGAGTGAAGATTTTTACCAGCTGCTGGTGGTCGACAAGCCTATGGTCGAGCCCGAAGAGATGCATCAGGCGCTCATCTGGTCGATCAAGGATATGGTGTCAGAACCTGTCGAGTCTTTGCATCTGGATTATTTTGAGTCGCCTGAGTCGACCAACAACAAGGTGACTGTGGTGGTGGTGAACCGGGCGATGTTGCAGGCACTGGTCAAGGCGGCCGATAAGCATGAGGTGAGCATTGGCGGGATCAGCATCGAAGAGATGGCCATCAGTAACTATGGCGCCGAGGACAAGCTGGCGCACATGGTGCTTTGCCATAAGCCGGGGAGCGAGCTGCTACTGACCGTGGTGAAACAGGGTCAGCTCTATATGCAGCGTCGTATTCGCGGCTTCAGCCAGATCGACAGGGTCTCCAGCCAAGATCTTCAGCTCGGTGTGGCCGATAACCTCAGCCTGGAGCTGCAGCGTTCCATGGACTATTTCGAGAGCCAGTTGCGCCAGGCACCTGTGGCGTCTATCGCCCTGTTGATGGGCGGTGAGCGTCAGGTGCTAGCCCAGCTACTGAGTAAGAACTTTGACCAGGGGGTTGAGGTGATCGCCTGCGATCAGGTGCAGGACAAGTTGGCCCAGTGGGCTTTGGTCGAGCTTGAACGTCAAACGGAGGAGCCTGCGTAGATGAATTCAAAATTGCGGGTCAACCTCTACACCGCCAGCCTGTTACCGCCCAGGCTGCGTCTCTCATTTACGCGCCTGCTGCAGCTTGGTTTCGGCCTGTTTGTCTTGATGCTGACGGCTAACTTACTGGCCTATGTGCAGCTTGGTAGCCTGGAGACAGAGAAGGCGCAGCTGCTTACCGAGAAGGCCGCCTTCGACCAACAGAAGGCACAGCTCGAGCAGGCTATCGCCAAGCGCAGCGCCTCTCAGGCGCTGGTACAAGAGGTGGATCTCCTCTCACAGCAGGTGGAGCTTAAGCGCCTGCTTCTAGGCGAACTCACCCATGTGGAGACGCTGACCAGTAAGGGCTATTCTCCCCTGCTGACCGGCCTTGCGCGGGTGACCGACGATCAGCTCTGGCTGAGCCGCATCCAGGTGCAGGAAGATCAGTTTGTCTTCGAAGGCTATAGCGCCGCTCCCAATGCTGTTCCCCTCTGGCTGGCACGTCTGCAAGGGGTCGAGCCCCTCAAGGGCCAGGCCTTTAGCACGCTTACCATGAACCGGGGTGACAAACAGCCGCTAGGGTTTGTGCTGCGTAGCAAGCGTGATGAGGAGCAGGTGAAATGAAGCAGCAGATAGCCCGCTGGGGAGAAGCCTTCAATAAACTGAGCCAGCGCGAGCGGGTGATGATCGCACTGGCCGTCGTGGTGGTGATCGGCATGCTGCTCTATCTGCCGCTGGAGTCACTGCTGACCCAGAACAGCCGCGTACAGAGCAATATCAAGGCCTTAACGGCGGAGAACCGTATCTCAGAGCAGCAGATCGACCTGTATCAGCAGACGCTGGCGAGCGATCCCGACCAGGAATACCGTCAGCGTCTGGCTAGTCTGCAACAGCAAGTGGCGGATCTCGATCAGCAGCTGTCGTTTCAGATGGTCGACATGGTGCCCGCCGACAAGATGCCGACCATGCTCGGTGAGCTACTTGGCCGGGTGAAGGGAATACGTCTGCAAAGTTTCGAATCTTTGGCGCCTAAGCCACTGCTGGCCCTGGGGGATGAGAATAAGCTCAATCTCTACAGCCACGGGATCAGGCTGGCGTTCGAGGGGGATTACTTTTCTACCCTCAAGTTTATCGAGGCGGTCGAGTCTATGCCCAATAAGCTCTACTGGCGTCAACTGGATTATGTGGTGGGCGATTACCCTAAGGCCGAGGTGATGTTAGAGGTCTACACACTTAGTATTAACAAGGACTTTATCAGTGTTGCGAATCAAGATTAGTGTTTGCCTGTTGGCACTGCTTAGCCTGACTCAGGCCTCGGCGCAGACCCTGAGGGATCCTACCAGGCCGGGTGTTGGAGCCCCAGGCTCGGCGCAGCATCAAGGTGGACAGAAGCTGGTGCTCAACAGCCTGATGATCACCGACAATTCGGCGACGGCCATTATCAATAACAAGACATTCACCACAGGTGACAGGGTACAAGGTGTGAGCATTACTCGCATCACTAAGCAGGGGGTCTGGCTCGCCGATGGCCGCCAACTCAAGCTCTACCCAGAAGTAACTGCGACAAAGGGACAATAAATGACTGCGATGAAAACCATAACACCTCTGTTCGTGCTGATGTTAGCCGCCTGTCAGACAACGGATCGTCCCCAGCCTGTCGAGTCGAAATCGGCGATCGATACCTCGATCGCGGCGGCCCAGAATAAGCCGCAGACGCCCCCTCCGGCGGCTGTGATGCCAGACTCTGTGCAGCGTGAGCTGCAGTCATCGGCCCTGCTCGGCTCCTTGACCCCAAGCCAGCCGAGCGAGCGACGCTTCGATGTGTCGGCCAAGGATGTCGATGCCAAGGTCTTCTTCCCGAGTCTGGTGCAGGGCACGCCCCTGAGCGTCGCCGTGCACCCTAATGTGACAGGCACTGTCTCTCTGTCCCTCAAGGGGGTGACCCTGAGCGAGGCGCTGCAGGTGGTCGAAGATATCTATGGTTACGAGGTGAGCCGAGAAGGACGTATCCTGCGTGTCTTCCCTGCGGGCATGCGCACCGAGACCTTCCCGCTCAACTATCTTTACATGGAGCGTCAGGGCCTGTCGCTGACCTCGGTGAACTCTGGGCGGATCTCGGACAACAATAACAACCGTAATAACAACGGCAACAACAGTAATAATTACAACAACAATAACTCGAACAACAACGGTGGCGACGGCAATAGCAACAATAGCAACGAGACCACCAACGGCACCTTTATCCGCTCCAAGACCAAGACAGACTTCTGGGGTGAGCTGAAAGAGACGCTGGAATCTATCATAGGCACCACGGGTGACGGCCGTCAGGTAGTGGTCAGCCCGCAGGCGGGCCTGGTGACCATCAGGGCCTATCCCAACGAGCTGCGTCAGGTGAAGACCTTCCTCAAGACCGCCGAGAGCCATCTGCAGCGTCAGGTGATCCTCGAGGCCAAGGTGCTCGAGGTGACCCTGTCTGACGGTTATCAGCAGGGGATCCATTGGGAAAGCGTGCTGGGCCAAAGCGGCAACAACAGCGTCGAGTTTGGAACCTCGAAGGCGCCCGATGGTCTGGGGGATGTGATCACCTCGGCCATTGGTGGCATCACCTCCTTACAGATCAAGGGCAAAGACTTCAGCACCATGATTAACCTGCTCGATACTCAGGGTGATGTGGATGTGCTGTCCAGCCCAAGGGTGACTGCCTCGAACAACCAGAAGGCGGTGATCAAGGTGGGCCGCGACGAATATTTCGTGACAGATGTGTCTTCGACCACGGTAGCGGGCACCACGCCGGTCACCACACCGGAAGTGGAGCTGACGCCGTTTTTCTCGGGCATCGCGCTGGACGTGACCCCGCAGATCGACGAGGAGGGCAATGTGTTGCTGCACATCCACCCGTCGGTTATCGATATCAAGGAACAGAACAAGTCGATCAAGGTATCAGACAGCACACTCGAGCTGCCACTGGCCCAGAGTGAGATCCGCGAGTCGGATACTGTCATCAAGGCCAATACCGGCGATGTGGTGGTGATCGGCGGCCTGATGAAGAGCGAGAATATCGAGCTGGTTTCTAAGGTGCCGCTGCTGGGGGATATTCCGTTTCTGGGCGAAGCCTTTACCAACCGTTCCAACTCGCTACGCAAGACTGAGCTGGTGATCCTGCTCAAGCCGACCGTGGTGGGGGCCGAGACCTGGCAGACCGAGCTGCAACGCTCCAAGGCCCTGCTGGATCGCTGGTACCCAGAAGAGAAGCAGGAGTAGGCGCTTGTATCTGCAGCACTTTCATTTGGCGCAGCCCCCCTTTTCGCTGACGCCAAATACCGGCTTCTTCTTCGGCTTGGCGCCCCATGTCGAGGCGCTACAAGTGCTGCAAACTGCCCTGCAGACGGGTGAAGGTTTTATCAAGGTTACCGGCGAGGTCGGTACGGGCAAAACCCTGATCTGTCGCAAGTTACTCAACGATATCCCCGAGCGCTTTCACTGTGCCTATCTGCCCAATCCCTATCTCAGTCCCAGCGAGCTGCGCTGGGCGCTGGCCTTGGAACTTGGTCTCAAATATAGCGCCGATATGGATCAGCAGCGCCTCACCACGCTGATTCAGCAGCAGTTGATTGCGCTCAGTGCCCACGGTCATTCCATCGTCCTGGTGCTGGACGAGGCCCAGGCCCTGCCCGATGAGAGCCTGGAGGCATTGAGGCTGTTCACTAACCTGGAGACGGAGAGCCGCAAGCTTCTGCAGGTAGTCTTGTTTGGCCAGCCGGAGCTGGATAGCCGTCTGCAGCAGACGCAGTTTCGTCAGCTCAGGCAGCGAATTACTTTTAGTTATCAACTGAGGGCCATGACCGCCGACGAGACCCGAGCCTACCAGGCCCACAGACTCGAGGTGGCGGGTTATCGCGGCGAGGGGCTATTTGGCGCACGTGAGAGCAGACGCATCGCCCGCGCCGCAAGAGGAATTCCGAGACTCATTAATATCTTATCCCATAAGGCTCTGCTGCTGGCCTATGGTGAGGGTGCAGCAAGGGTGAACCTCTGCCACGTGAAGGGCGCGATCAAGGATACTCAGGACGCCGACAAGGGGCTGTTTCCCCCTTGGTGGCTGGGCACTGCCGGGGCCGTGTCACTGGGCTTGGGCGCGTTGTGGCTATGGTTAGCCAGGGGGCTGGCATGAGCGTCATCAACACCATGCTCAAAGACTTAGATAAGCGCCAGCAGCCCCATGGGCTGGATGAGCTGCCGGTGCCGCCGCTGCAATATCGTCAGGCGCCTCAGTCACGACTGCCCTGGTTGCTACTCGGGCTGCTTTCGCTGTTGCTGTTGGCCATGGGCTATCTGGCATGGGAGAGATATGCGGTGCTCGAACGAACCAACCTGGCGCTGCAACAGGATAATCAGATTCTGGTCCAGGAGATCGCCAGCGGCGAACTCAAACAGCCTGTGGTGAGCGAAGAGCCAACTACCAAGAACGAACCTGAGTTGGCAGCGGGTAAAGCGCCTGCCGAGAAACCAAGGGCTGAGGTTTCACAGGCTGCAGATACTCAAACCATTGCGAAGACCGAGTCTGACGCCGAATCTAGTGTTGAGCTCATGGCTACCCCCAAAACAGACCCGGTTGCTGAGTCTAAGGTCGAAAGAAAGCCTGCTGCTGAGAGTAAGCCTGTCGTTATGCCTCAGAGGGTTCGGGTCGAGCAGGCATCAGACGGCAAGATAGCAAAAACGACCGGCACCATGGCGGTGACCGAGGTGAAGCTTTCCCCGGAGGCGCTGGCCGAGAAGCGTTTTAGTCAGGGCAAGTCGGCCCAGGAGGGCGGGCAGCTCTCCCAGGCGGTGAAGGACTTTAGTGAGGCGATAAGCCTGAATCCTGCGCTGCACGGTGCGCGTCAACATCTGGCGGCTCTCTATTATGGTCAGGGGCAGCTGGGTGAGGCCAACAAGGTGCTGGAACAAGGGCTTGCCCTCTATCCCGGCGAATTCGATTACGCCCTCATGCTGGCCAAAGTGTTGGAGGCACAGGGTGATAGGCAGGGGGCCTTGGCGGCGCTTGGCAATATCCCAGATGATCACCTGCTCGCCAAGCAGAAGTGGGTGATGCAGAGTCATCTGGCCCAGCAGGCCTCGGCATTTACCCTGGCCGAAGAGAGTTATCGTCGCCTGGCCAGGGTCGAACCCAATCAGGCCAAGTGGTGGATGGGGCTGGCTTATGCCTTAGATTCCCAGCAAAAATTTACCGGCGCCAAGCAGGCCTATGGTCAGGCTCTAGGCTTACCCGGCTTGTCGCAGCAGGCCAGCGATTTTATTCAGCAGCGGCTGGCGCAGTTAGGAGATATTGAGTGAAACCCAAGTTAAAGATGCGCCTCGGCGACTTATTGGTACAGGAAGCGATTATCAGCGAGGCGCAGCTGGGCCAGGCCCTGGCGGAGCAGAAAAATACCGGCAAGAAGCTGGGACGCACCCTGATCGATCTCTCCTGTATCACCGAAGAGCAGCTACTTAAGTTTTTGTCGCAGCAGCTTAATATCCCCTTCCTCGATATCAGTCGCCGGGCTATTCCACCTCAGGTGGTGAACCTTCTTCCCGAGGTGCAGGCCCGTCGCTATCGCGCCCTGGCGGTGGAAGATAATGGCGACCATGTGCTGGTGGCCATGAGTGATCCTGCGGACCTGCAGGCGATGGATAATATCGAGGTGTTGCTGGCGCCTAAGGCGATCCAGATAGCCGTAGTCACCGAGACCCAGCTGCTGGAGGCTTTCGATAACCTGTATCGCCGCACCGGTGAGATCGCGCAGATCGCCGGTAAGCTGGAGGAGGAATATGCCGCCGACGATCAGTTCGACCTGGCCAGCCTGACAGATGCCGACAGCGATAACGAAACCACTGTGGTTAAGCTGCTGCAGTCGATCTTCGAAGATGCGGTGCAGATGCGGGCTTCCGATATTCATATCGAGCCCGGCGACAAGGTGCTGAGGATCCGCCAGCGTATCGACGGCCAGCTGCAAGAGAACACACTGCAGGAGGTGAACATCGCCTCGGCGCTAGTACTGCGCCTCAAGTTGATGGCGGGGCTGGATATCTCTGAGAAGCGACTGCCGCAGGATGGCCGCTTCCACATGGAGGTCAAGGGACACAAGATAGACGTGCGTATGTCGACCATGCCTATCTATCATGGCGAGTCTGTGGTGATGCGTCTGCTGGACCAATCCGCGGGTCTGCTCACATTGGATGAGACCGGCATGCCTGCCGAGATACTGGCGCGGGTGCGTAAACAGATCAAGCGCCCCCACGGCATGCTGCTGGTGACCGGGCCTACCGGTAGTGGTAAGACCACCACGCTATATGGAGTGCTGAGCGAGCTTAATACCGCAGATCGCAAGATCATCACGGTGGAAGATCCTGTGGAATATCAGTTGCCGCGTATCAATCAGGTACAAGTTAACCATAAGATAGGACTAGATTTTTCCAATGTACTGCGCACCACCCTGCGTCAGGACCCCGACATCATCATGGTGGGTGAGATGCGTGACCAGGAAACGGTGGAAATTGGCCTCAGGGGCGCACTCACTGGTCACTTCGTGTTATCGACCCTACATACCAATGATGCGGTCACCTCTGCCCTGCGTCTGTTGGACATGGGCGCCGCCAGCTATCTGGTGGCCAGTGCGCTTAGGGTGATCATCGCTCAGCGTCTGGTGCGCCGTGTCTGCCATAACTGTTCCCAGCCCTATGATCCTAGCGCCGCCGATCATGCCTGGCTTAGCAGCATCAGCGGTCGCGACTTCAGCCAGGCCAAGTTTCGTATTGGCACCGGCTGTCAGAGTTGCAACGGTAGCGGCTATCGCGGCCGTATCGGTGTATTCGAGATCCTAGAGCTGGACGAGCAGATGATTGAGGCGATGCGTAGCGGTAATCCCCAGGCGTTTGCCCAGGCGGCCTACCAGAGCCCTAATTTTACACCGCTGGCAGAGTCGGCACTCAACTACCTGGCCGAGGGCATGACCACTATGGAAGAGGTGGCCAAGCTTATCGAAGATGCCAGCGATGCCCAGGTGCCTATCTCCCAAGAGATGATCCATCAACATGAGATTGAGGGCTAATTATGCCTGTCTATCAGTACAAGGGGCGTGATGCACAGGGCAATGCGGTCAGCGGGCGACTCGATGCGACCACACAAAGTGCCGCCGCCGATCAGCTGCTGTCTCGCGCCGTGATCCCCCTTGAGCTGGTGGAGGCCAAGGCCGCGCGCGAGTTTCACCTTGGCAGCCTGTTTAAGAGCAAGGTCGGCCTGGATGAGCTGCAGATATTTACTCGGCAGATGTATTCGCTCACTCGCTCGGGCATCCCTATTCTGCGGGCCATCGCCGGTCTATCGGAGAGTTCTCACTCCAAACGCATGAAAGATGCCCTCAACGATATCTCAGAGCAGCTGATTTCTGGTCGCCCGCTTTCATCGGCGATGAACCATCATCCGGATGTGTTTGATGCCCTGTTTGTCTCCATGATCCATGTGGGTGAGAACACGGGTAAGCTGGAGGACGCCTTTATTCAGCTCTCTGGTTATATCGAACGCGAGCAGGAGACTCGCAGACGTATCAAGGCGGCGATGCGCTACCCCATCTTCGTCTTGATGGCGGTGGCACTTGCTATGGTAGTGCTCAATATCATGGTGATCCCCAAGTTTGCCGATCTGTTCGCCCGTTTCGGCGCGGATCTGCCCTGGGCTACCAAGTTGCTGATCGGCACTTCTAACTTCTTCGTCAACTACTGGTACCTGCTGCTCCTCGCCTTGGTGGGGGGCTTCGTGGGGATCCGCTACTGGCACAATACAGAGAAGGGCGAGCAGCAGTGGGACAGATGGAAGCTTAAGATCCCGGCGGTGGGGAGCATCATAGAACGCTCGACCCTGTCGCGATATTGCCGCAGCTTCTCCATGATGCTGAGTGCGGGCGTGCCCATGACACAGGCGTTAAGCCTGGTGGCCGATGCCGTCGATAACGCCTACATGCATGACCGCATCGTGGCCATGCGCCGGGGCATAGAATCGGGCGAGTCCATGCTGAGGGTGTCGAACCAGAGTCAGCTCTTTACCCCGCTGGTGCTGCAGATGGTGGCGGTTGGGGAAGAGACGGGCCAGATAGATCAGCTGCTTAACGACGCCGCCGACTTTTACGAGGGGGAGGTCGATTACGACCTCAAGAACCTGACCGCCAAGCTGGAGCCTATCTTGATCGGCATCGTCGCGGTGATCGTCCTCATCCTGGCGCTGGGTATCTACCTGCCGATGTGGGATATGCTCAATGTGGTCAAGGGGGGATAACCCATGGCAGCCATGAGCCGGGAGCTGAGCTGATGGAAAACCAGACACGGGTCGACAGCGAGCTGATGCAGGCCTACGGCAAGATGATCGCCATAGTGGTGCTCTTGCTCATCTTGGGGGTACTGGGTTACGGTTATTTTGCCAAGGTGGATCAGGTCTCTTCTCAGGGGCTGAAGCTGGAGCACAGCCGCCTGCTGAATGTGCTGGCCATGGTGCGCTCTCAGTGGTTGGTGCAGGGGCGCCCCGCTGAGATGCATCTCGACTGGTCCACGGCCATGGAACTCAGGGACGGTGAGCAACCCCTGATCAAGATGAGTGATCAGGGGTGCCCAACCTTAGACAAGATAACCCAGGAAAGCTGCAAGACCCTCTGGTGGCAGCTGTTGGGTGGACGCGACGATTTAGCCAAAATTGTTACACAAGCGGACCAGGTCGGAGAGGTTTGTAGTTATATTGCTAATAACGGTGATCGTTTGAGTTATCAACTCAATAGCGGGCGTGTTATTTTTTTGACTGATCTTTGAATTTAGCAACTTCTAAGGTTTTATAATTTGCTGTAACTGCTAGAATTATCAGGATTATCTAAGGGAGATTTTTATGAAAATGCGAGCCCAAAACATGGGAGTGAACCAGAGTGGTTTCTCTCTGATCGAATTGGTGATCGTTATCGTTATCCTGGGCATATTAGCGGCCACAGCGATTCCTCGTTTTTTAAATGTGACCGACGATGCAGAAGATGCTAGCGTAGATGGCGTAGCCGGTGGCTTGGCCACGGCGGTAAGCTTCGTGCGCTCACAGTGGGAGGTGGATGGTCGTAACAATGCCAATGTGGTCTTAGATGGCACCCAGATCTCTCTCGATACTCGTTTCGGTTTTCCAACCGGATTAACCTCGGGAAGTGGTATCGTCAGTGCGACCGGCATGACAGATGCCGCCTGTCAGGAGGTATTTCAGAACATTCTGCAGGGCGCGCCGCGTAACGTGCTTTTTAATCAGGATGCCCGTAATCAGCGTTTTACCGCGCGGGTATTAGATGGCGCAGGGGGTAATGGGGTAGCCATAGATGGGACTCAGGTGAGCAACTTAGATCTCTGTGTCTACCATCAGGTAACCTCCTTGGTATTAAACACCACCACAGGGGTGCCGACACCAGCACCGGATCTGGCGACCGCCAATGCCAAAGGCATACTGTACAACCCAGGCACAGGCCAGGTGCTCAGCTTTACCAATTGATCTAGTCCCTTGCCCTGGCGAGGTAGATAAAATTTTACATAAGTTAGCAGAAGCGACAATAACAAGGGTACGACATGAAGAAGCAAAACGGCTTTACGCTGATCGAGTTAGTGGTTGTGATCATCATCTTGGGGATTCTGGCCGTTACCGCAGCGCCTAGGTTTATTAACTTACAGAGCGATGCGCGTCTATCTGCATTGGAAGGGATGAAAGCTTCCATACAAGGGGCTAATTCACTGGTGTATTCCAAAGCAGCGATTGCTGGAAAAGAGAAAGGGGGAACTGGTGGTGCGGCAACTTTGGATATAGGTACAGGAACAGATATAAATATTGTTTACGGTTACATGAAAGCGACTGAAGCAGATTTTGAGAATGGATTAGACGTCACTTTCGCTGCAGGTGCTGATGGTAAGCCAACATCCACAACGGCAACCGATGAATGGATTATCAAGGAAGAAACCTCAAAGGTAACTATATGGCAAAAAGGGGCTCCAGCCGCCTGTAAGTTGGAATATACCCAAGCGACAAGTTCCAGTGCTGGCCCTACATTTGCAGCAATGCCAACGACTTCAAATTGTTAAATTATAGGAATATTAAATGAATCAACAGAAAGGTTTTACACTAATCGAATTAGTGGTGGTTATTATCATTTTAGGGATTCTGGCGGTGACCGCCGCACCTAAGTTCATTAATTTGCAGAGTGATGCGCGTGTTTCGGCTTTGCAAGGTGTAAAAGGTGCATTGCAAGGGGCGAACTCCCTTTATTATTCCAAGGCAGCCATTGCTGGAATTGAAAAAACTGCTGCTACTGCGGCTGATTCGAATGCCACACCACCAACTACAGGAACGGTAGTTGAAGGTGTGACCCTAAATTATGGTTATATTCAGGCTACGCAAGCTGAGATTACCGCTGCATTGGAGATCACCGCTGCAGATTGGACATTTACAGCGGTTACCGATTCAGTTCCTGCAGCAATCGAAATTTCTCAGAAGGATGCACCTACTAGTTGTAAGTTTACTTATACTCAGGCTAAGGATGCATCGACACCACCTATATATGGTGCTATTCCGGCGGCAAGTGATTGCTAAATATTACACTTCTAAAGGCCTGCATTGCAGGCCTTTTTTGTCTCTGCAGTGAGACTAATTACTGAAATCGATGGCAATATTTGCCATACTCTGTAGGTTATTAGAAAGTTTAACGCTATCAGCGTGTTGCAGCTGGGGTGTCGATGAATAAACAACAAGGTTTTACCCTTGTAGAGCTGGTTACAACCATCATCTTGATTGCCATTCTTTCTGTGGTGGTCTTGCCGCGCTTCTTTACCGCCTCAAGCTACAGCGCTTATACCCTCAGAGACGAACTGATTAGCGAGCTCAGACGGGTACAGCTGATGGCCCTCAATAATCTGGATCGCTGCTACAAGGTGAGTGTGACAGAAGCGGCCTATCGCGCCGATATCTATGGCGCCGACTGCAACAGCCTGACGGTCACAGGCAATGCCCAGTCGCTACCCCGGCAGACAAGTCTGAGCCTAGGTGGGGCGAACAGCTTTACCCTGGCATTCGATCGCGATGGTCGGTTGACCGGAAGCTGCGCGTCGGGTTGTACCATCAAGGTCGCCGCCGATGAAACCTTAGATCTTACTATCGAGAGTCAGGGGTATATTCATGGACGCTAGCAGAGCCACATCACCAAGGCGCGCCTCTGGCTTTACCCTGATCGAGTTGGTCGTGGGCATGATAGTGCTGGGCATCGCCCTGGTTATGCTCACCAGCATGCTGTTCCCCCAGGCGGATCGTGCCGCCGAGACGCTACACAGGGTGCGCTCTGCCGAGCTGGCCCATTCCCTGCTCAACGAGATCTGGGGCAAGCGTTACGATCAGAACAGCAATCCCAATGGCGGCGTGCCCGCCTGTGGCGCGGCGGCTAGGCCAGACCTCGGATTGCCAGCAGGGCTGCCCTGTACAGACCAAGCCAACTTTGGCGCGGGCGGACTCGATCGCAATGCCTATCGCGATGTGGATGACTATCATGGCCTGACCCAGGGCAGCAAGATGCTCAACTCGGATCGCACCTATGCTCAGGAATATATTAACTACCAGCTATCAGTCAGCGTCACCTATCCCGGCAGCGACAAGAACAGTAAGCTGGTGGCGATCAATGTGACCACACCCAGTGGCGAGGTGATCACCTATCATGCACTGCGGAGTAACTACTGATGCGGCTGCAAACTAACAAGGGTTTTACCTTGGTGGAGATGGTGACCGTTATCATCATACTCGGTATCCTGGTGGTCGGCGTGAGCAGCTTCGTCATCTTGGGCACCCGTATCTTTGTCGAGTCCAGCTCGGTGGATCAGGTGTTGAGCCAGAGTCGTTTCGTGATTGAGCGTATGACGCGGGATCTGCGTAATGCCCTGCCAAATAGCATCCGGGTGGGCAGCCCCAGTGGCGCGCAGTGCATAGAGTTTATGCCTATCACCGCCAGCGCCAGCTATATTAGCCTGCCGATTGCGCCAGGGGCTGCGGCCGATACTGGCAGCATCATGTTGCCTGCGCAGGGAGTAAACCTGGCCCATAAGATAGTTGTGTATCCGCTATCGCCCGGTCAGCTCTATCAAGACAGCCCATCGAGTACAGAGGGGCGTATATTCGATGTTAAACAGCTGAGTGGTAATCAGATCAAATTTAACGATTCACTGCGTTTCGATGAGGTATCGCCTCAGAAGCGCTATTTCATGGTCAATGGTGCCGTGAGTTATTGCTTCTTAAGCAGTGGCGATATCAGGCGTTACGACGGCTATGGGGTTCAGACCAGCCAGCCGACACCCGCGCAGATGGGGACGGGCGCCTTGATGGGCCAGTATGTGGTCAATAATCTAGGTAGCGAGGCGCCGATTCACTACACGCCTGGCACTCTGGTTAACAATGCCGTGGTGCAGCTGTCGCCCCGGTTTGAAGTGAATGGCCAGACCTTTCAATATCAACATCAGGTGCAGGTGATCAATGTTCCTTAATCGATCAAGCCAACGAGGCAGCGCCCTAGTGATAGGTATCTTCATCATTACCGTGATGTTTCTGATGGCGGCTGCGCTCATCAATATCGTCAGCGATGCCGATGAGGGGGTAAACCTGGAGGTCTTGGCGACACGCGCTTTTGCCGCGGCGAACAGCGGTGCCGATGCTGCCATGGCGCAGCTATTTCCCTTAAGCGGCGTTGTGGTGGGATGCTCTAGCGTCTCTGCCAGCTGGACGCCGCCTGATGTGGTAGGCTTTCATGGCTGTAGCGTGACGTTAAGTTGCAATCAGACCACAGTGACGATTGGGAGTGAGAGTGTAACCCAATATCTTATCGGCAGCGAGGCGACCTGCGCCGTGGGCAGCTGTGATGGCGACGCCTGTCTGCGTGTCAATCGTAAGGTGGAGGTAGAGGCCCGTGACTAAATTATTTCAGTGCTTCTTGGGCTGCCTACTCTATCTGTTTTTTTCTACGGCTGTTCTCGCCGTGCCTCAGTGTGATGCGATCTTTACCGACCCACCTTCAGGTAACCATTTCCCAAATGGTATATGGCCTCCTGATAATTTGGAGCCTACTCGAGGAAATCTTACATGTCGAAAGCAGGGGCGATCTACCTATTGTTCACCAAGCTATTATAGTTTCTCTCCGGGAGATTATAATTTTTCCACGGGCAGTTTTAGTCACGGAAGCTATGTGGCAACAAACGGTGCCAGTACTCGCTTATATTTTGATGATTTATATTTAAACCAAGCAAGATTGAATCAGTTTGGTAATGCCGCTGATTTAGTTATTTATGTTCGAGGCAGTTTATCAATCGCTGGGCAGAATTACATAAATGGTATTGTTTATGTAGCGGGCAGTGTGTCAGTAACAGGCAATGCTTCGATCGATGGTGCTCTTGCCTCTGGCGGGGCAATGGTCATTAATGGTAATGGTAATGTCGATGTCGACCTGAGTGCCGTGGATGATGCCGACTTCGGTGGCATGTGCAATAAGGGCGGGCCAAGTGTCGATCATTACCGGCTCGAATTTACCTCGGATGCGCTGAGCTGCGCCGCCAAAGACATACTGCTGCGGGCCTGTGTCAACGCCGACTGCTCGACTCAAGCGAGTGTCTCTTCGAGCGTCGAGTTAACCAAGAATGACAATAAATATGCCGATGTCGGCTTTACCGGATCGACTCAGACCCAGGTATGGCACCCTGATGGTGGCAGTGTGTTATTCGGCTTAGATGCCACGGCACCATCCGCGCCCTATCGCTGTTATATCGACGGTGCTCTGGTGGCTAATGCCCAGTGCCTGCTCGATTTTGCCGATACGGGATTCTATTTCGATGTGCCCGACAGCACCGCCTGTAAGACGGGTAACAGCTTTAACCTGTTTGCGGTGACCAAGGATACTCAGACGCAGCAGTGTAAGCCCCTGTTTGCCAACCAGACCAAGACGGTCAACTTCGGCTTCGATTATCTGCGCCCGGCCGTGGTCAACAATCCGGCCAAGCTTACCCTGAACAGCCTGTTATCCCCGACGGATACGGTAGTTATTGATGGCGGCGGCACTCAGACAGTGCAGGTGCATTTTAACGGTGAAGGGGTTGCCAACCTGTCGGCCAACTACCCTGAAGCGGGCGTGGTGACGCTTAGCGCCGAATATAACCACACAGTTTCGCGTCCCGCCGGAGGCTCAGAGACGCTAGTGCTCACCCACAGTGATAGCTTTACCTCGGCGCCCGCCGGTTTTCATTTTGCCAATGTCAGTGCCAATGGGCGCTGTGATGCAGGCGATCCCTATGATGCAGGCTGTAAGGTGCTGGCCGCGGCGGGGGAACCTTTTAGCATGCAGGTGACTGCGGCCTGTTGGCAGAGCGATGATGATAAGGATTTCGGTGACAATACTGCATTGCAAAACTTCGAGCATAATGGCCTGTCTGTGATCTCTCAGGTGGTACAGCCCGATACTGGGGTCAATGGCGTATTAGGCCGTGATAGTTTGGCGTTCTCGCTATCATCTGGTGCCAGTGCCCAGATCATCAATGATCAAAGCTGGAGCGAGGTGGGCACTATGAAGGTAGCGCTTGGCAGCGATGTCAGCTTTGAGGGAGTAACCATTCCCGCCAGCCACGCTAGCAGTGAGGTGTTTGGCCGTTTCACGCCAGCCTATCTAGGCATTACAGGCAATACCCCTGAGGCTGACCAGAGCTGCGGCACATTCACCTATCTGGATCAGCCCTTCGGCTTTAAAACGGGCGTCGAGCCAAAAATTGAGGTGGCGGGGTTAAATGCCCAAGATAAGGTGACCAGCAATTACCAGATCGGCGATTGGTGGCGTTATAAACATAGGGATGAGGCCGAGCGCAATCAGTGGGCTGAGCGCAGCTATCAAGACAGCACCGGGTCTGCTGTGATTGGTGACAGTCAGGCGCCGGCACTCTCTGGACAGGTCAATTATCTTAGCTCTCCAAATGTCGCTGAGTTAATCGGCGCAGAGCCGAGTTACCAGCGCACCAAGACGCCGCTGGCTCCTTTTAATGCCGAGTTTGCTCTGGTTTTGTCGGCGCTGGACGTCAGCGATGAAGATGGTATCTGTTACCAAGATAACGTCACGGCCCCTTGCCGCGGATTTACCTTCAGCGATATCGGCGACGGTAAGGCCTTCGAGCTTCGCTATGGCCGCATGGTGCTGGAAAACGGCTATGGTCCTCAGTCCGAGAGCCTGCGTCTGCCGCTACGCAGCGAATATGTTTCCAGCGTGACAGCTGGCGTGCCGGTCTGGACATTAAATGGCGACGATAATTGCTCGATTTTTAATTCGCAGACCTCCTTAGATGCCGGCGAGACGGCAACCTCTGGCCTGTATCGCGTTCTTCCGCCGGGCTTCCCCGATCTGCAGGCCTATAGCGATAGCGGACTGTCGCTGCGAAGTGGCGCCTTACTGAATGGCTTGGGCAATCTCTATTTTGCCATCCCCAATCAAGCGGGCGAGGTGCCCCTCAAGCTGCATGTCGAGCCTTGGTTAAAGGGATACTGGAACTATCCAGGTAATGCCGCCGATACCCTGTTTGATCCCAGAGCAAACGCCTATTTTGGCACCTACCGTGGGCACGATAAGATCATCTATTGGCGGGAAGTAAAATAGCCACTCTCCCAATTGATCAGCGAGTGTTCACTTAGGCTGACACTAGGGCCTGTTGATCTTTCAAGTTTAATTTTTGTTCAATCTAAACGCGTTTTGCGCGAGGCGAGAGCCATGAAGCATAGTTACTCTATGTGAATGGCGAACAACAAAGTGCAGCGCGCGTTTAGATGAACCCGTTGGGCAGCGTTTGTAGGTCATTTCTACGGCGTTATCGCCAATTTGTGTAGAAGACTACACCACACAGGCTCTGCCTTGTATAAATCACCTTCAAACTGCTGCAAAAACAAACGGCAAAGATCAACAGGCCCTAGGGCCAATGATGAACAGATATTTATCTAAGGATCAGCATAATATCCTTGTGGAATGCGGGGGGCATTGATAAAGTTACCTGATTTTTATTTTTCCGACTCCACTGAGACAGGCTGGTTACATGTTCAAGAAGCTGCGTGGCATTTTTTCTAACGATCTTTCGATCGATTTGGGTACGGCTAACACCTTAATTTACGTTCGCGAAGAGGGCATAGTGTTAAATGAGCCTTCGGTTGTTGCAATTCGAGGCGAACGCGGCAGCGGCGGCCAAAAATCGGTTGCCGCCGTGGGAACAGAAGCTAAGCAGATGCTGGGTCGTACGCCGGGCAACATTCAGGCCATACGTCCAATGAAAGACGGCGTGATCGCCGACTTCTATGTGACCGAAAAGATGCTGCAGCATTTCATCAAACAGGTACACAACAACAGCGTATTCCGTCCAAGCCCACGCGTCTTGGTGTGTGTGCCAGTGGGAGCCACTCAGGTCGAGCGTCGCGCGATTCGTGAGTCGGCCATGGGCGCAGGTGCTCGCGAAGTCTATCTGATTGAAGAGCCGATGGCGGCCGCTATCGGTGCCGGTCTGCCGGTATCGGAAGCGACAGGTTCTATGGTCGTGGATATCGGTGGTGGTACTACCGAAGTGGCTATCATCTCGCTAAACGGCGTGGTCTACTCATCATCTGTGCGTATCGGTGGTGACAAGTTTGACGACGCCATCATCAACTATGTGCGCCGCAACTATGGCAGCCTGATAGGTGAAGCCACGGCCGAGCGCATCAAGCACACCATAGGTACCGCCTATCCGGGTGACGAAGTGCTGGAGATCGAAGTGCGCGGCCGCAACTTGGCCGAAGGGGTACCACGTAGCTTTACCCTGAACAGCAACGAGATCCTCGAGGCATTACAAGAGCCACTGTCTGGTATCGTCAGCGCCGTGATGGTTGCATTGGAACAGTCTCCACCAGAACTGGCCTCAGATATCTCTGAGCGCGGCATGGTACTGACAGGTGGTGGCGCCTTGTTGCGTGACCTTGACCGTCTGTTGATGCAAGAGACAGGCATTCCAGTGATGGTAGCCGACGACCCGCTGACCTGTGTGGCCCGTGGCGGTGGTAAGGCGCTTGAGATGATCGACATGCACGGTGGCGATCTCTTCTCTGACGAAAACTAATTCGGCCCAAATAAAATAGGCAGCAAGACTCTGGTTATCCTCTGGGCGAGACACAGCAACTGATGGCTCGCCGCCCCGACACCACAAGGTGAAAGGGTAAAGCGGGTACCGGGTTCGCTGCCTTAAGTGTTTTATGAAACCTATTTTTGCCCGCGGTATTTCGAATCAATTCAGGCTCACATTGGCAATTGTTTTGTCGGTGATCTTACTGGTGGCCAACGATAGGCTGGAGCCGGTTCGCCAATCTATCTCCTCTTTGCTCGGCCCCTTACAATACGTGGCCAATATTCCCGGTGTCGTGCTGGACTGGTCGGCCGAGAGTATCGCTACCCGCAACATGCTGGCCAAGCAAAACAAGCAGCTGCTCAGGCAGCAACTCTTGATGAGCGAGCGTCTGCAGCGTTTCGAGCACCTGAGACAGGAAAACGATCGTCTGCGCGCCTTGCTTGGCTCTCCGGTGCATATGGACTCCAAGAAGATGGTGGCCGAGGTGATGGAGGTGGCCAGCGACCCCTTTCGTCACTATGTGGTACTCAACCATGGCGCCCGTAGCGGCGTATTCGTCGGTCAGCCGGTGGTGGATGCCCACGGCGTCGTCGGCCAGGTGGTGGAGATCAGCGAGCTGACCAGTCGGGTACTGCTGATCTCAGACGTGACTCACGCGATTCCGGTGCGGGTGACCCGCAACGATGTGCGTCTGGTGGCCCAGGGTATAGGTGAGCTCGATGAGCTCGAGCTGCGCCACGTGGCGAAGAGCACAGATCTCAGGGTCGGCGATCTCCTGGTCTCCTCAGGCCTGGGTAAACGTTTCCCCGAGGGCTACCCGGTGGCGCGTATCATGAAGGTCGAGCGCGATGATGGCCAGAGCTATGCCACGGTAACCGCGCAGCCCCTGGCGGCGCTGGACCGTATTCGTTATCTGCTGTTGATCTGGCCAGACGGCAACCAGAGTGAATTGAGCGAGCCTCAAGCCGAGCCGCAAGCCGACGAGCCTAAAGCGGAGGAGACGCCATGAGCATGCATATTCCCCATGGACGTTGGGTGGTCTGGCTAAGCTTCCTGCTGGCCATGTTGTTTCAGATCATGCCGCTGCCCGGCCTGGTCGAACCCTGGCGTCCCGACTGGTTGCTGCTGGTCATGATCTACTGGGCTATGGCACTGCCGCACCGTTATAACATCTTATCTGCCTGGTTACTGGGTGTGTTGCTGGACATCTTGCTGGGGGCTCACCTCGGCATACGCGCGCTCTCCATGTCGCTGGTGATCTATGTGGTGGTGTTGCATTTCCAGCGGCTGCGTAACTTCCCCATGTGGCAACAGGCCCTGATGGTGGCTAGCCTGGTGTGTCTGCACCATCTGCTGGTGTTCTGGACACAGTTTGTGGTGAATGTGGCCAGCTTTGATGCCAGCCTGTTCCTGCCAGCCCTGTCGAGCCTGATCATCTGGCCTTGGGTATTTTGGATGCTGAGACGCATTCGTCGTATTTATAAAGTGAGATAATCATGCAACTGGTATTAGCCTCTGCCTCTCCCCGTCGTCGTGAGCTGCTGTTGCAGGTCGGCCTGGGCCAAGCTGAATTTAGTTTCGAGGCGCTGGCCGCCGATATCGATGAGAGCCATAGGGCCGGGGAAAGTGCCGCAGAGTTCGTGGTGCGTCTGGCGATTGAGAAGGCCAATGCCGGATTGGCGCTGTGGGGGCAATCGGATGCCGTGGTGCTGGGCTCAGATACTATAGTGGTATTAGAGGGGGCTATCTTAGGTAAACCTAAGGATGAAGCAGACGCCAGGCAGATGCTTAGTGCGCTTTCAGGTAAGCGCCATAGTGTGATGACGGCGGTGGCGGTGACCGATGGTCAGCGGACCCTGTCTCGATTAGTTGAAACTAAAGTGCAATTTTGCGGCCTAACAGAACAGGCTATCTTGGCTTATATCGCCACCGGCGAGCCTATGGATAAGGCCGGTGCCTACGGCATTCAGGGCCTGGGCGGCTGCTTTGTCGAGGCCATAGATGGCAGCTATTCGGCGGTAGTGGGCCTACCCCTGGTGGAAACCCGGGCGCTGCTGGCCGAGATGAAGCTGTTATCCATTTAGCATTTTACCCAGTAGATTGAGCCATTTAGGTGTAAATTGTTCTAAAATTAACGGTCCGTTAGGGCCGTTAATGCATTAATCATATTTAAGTGAGTAAGCATGAGTCACATAGTCAAAAACAGAGTACAGAAAAAGATAGGTTCTGAGTTATTGATCAATGTGACGCCGACCGAGGCGCGGGTAGCGCTGGTGGAATATGGCATCCTGCAAGAGGTGCATATAGAGCGCCGCATGAAGCGTGGTCTGGTTGGCAATATCTATAAGGGCAAGGTCAGCCGGGTGCTGCCAGGCATGCAGGCAGCCTTTGTGGATATCGGTCTAGACAAGGCGGCCTTTCTTCATGCCTCAGATATTGTGCCTCATACCGAGTGTGTGGCGGATATCGAGAAGGGCAACTTCGTGGTGCGTGATATTGCCGAGCTGGTTCGTCAGGGCCAGGACATCATGGTGCAGGTGGTAAAAGATCCCCTGGGCACCAAGGGCGCACGCCTCACCACAGATATCACCTTACCCTCACGTTATCTGGTGTTCATGCCGGGCTCCAGCCATGTGGGCGTGTCGCAACGGATCGAGTCCGAAGAGGTTCGCGCCCGTCTCAAGGGGCTGACTGAACCCTTCGTCGACGAAGATGGCGGCTTCATTATCCGCACCGCCGCCGAGAATGCCGGCGAGCAGGAGCTGGTTCAGGATGCGGCTTTCCTGCGCCGAGTCTGGGCCAAGGTGTGTGAGCGTCGTAAGCGTCCCGGTGTCTCGCTGCTCTATCAAGATCTCGCCCTGCCTGTGCGTATCGTACGCGACTTCGTCGGCACAGAGCTGGATCAGATCCAGGTGGACTCAGGCCAGACCTATGAGGAGCTGCTGCAGTTTACCCAGGAGTTTATGCCCGAGATCGCCGACAAGATTGAACACTATTCTGGCCGGGTACCCATCTTCGATCTCTACGATGTGGAGAACGAGGTGCAGCGCGCCTTGGGGCGCAAGGTAGAGCTCAAGTCTGGCGGCTATCTGATCATAGATCAGACCGAGGCCATGACCACTGTGGATATCAACACAGGCGCCTTCGTCGGTCATCGCAACCTTGAAGAGACCATATTCAACACCAACCTGGAGGCGACACACGCCATCGCCCGCCAATTGCGCCTGCGTAATCTGGGGGGGATCATCATCATAGATTTTATCGACATGCTGAACGAAGATCATAAGAAGCGTGTCCTCAGTACCCTGGAGGCGGCGCTGGCCAACGACAGGGTGAAGACCAATGTCAGCGGCTTCTCGGGCCTCGGCCTGGTGGAGATGACCCGTAAGCGTACCCGCGAGAGCCTGGAACATGTGCTGTGTGGCGAGTGTCCGGCCTGTTTCGGTACCGGGAGTCTGAAGACAGTCGAGACGGTTTCTTACGAGATCTTCCGCGAGATCATCCGCCTCAACCGCGGCTATGATGCCGACGAGTTCCTGGTCTACTGCGCCCCCACGGTTTATAACAGCCTCACCGGCGAGGAGAGTCATCTGGTGGCAGAGCTAGGAGCCTATATCGGCAAGCATGTGCGCCTGCAAAACGAGCCCATGTACGCGCAAAACAAATTCGATGTGGTGATAATGTAGTGTCCCGCCCATTCTGTCCCCGCACCTTCGGCCGCCTATGCTGGCAGATTATCGCCATCATAGTGGTGCTTTTTGCCTTGAGCGTCAGCCTGTTCAGAGGCCTGCTGCCTAAGCTGGATCAGGTCCGTCAGGAGCTGGTGAGCTATATCTATGAGCAGTATCAGGTCAAGGTCGAGGTCACCGAGCTCACCGCCGAGTGGCAGGCGTTTGGCCCTGCGGTGACCATCAAGAATCTGGTCTTGCCGGTGCAGGAGAACCTGCCGGTCACCTTCATCATAGACAATGTCCACCTCAAGTTGGATTTCTGGGACAGTCTGGTCTCGGCGTCGCCTCAGATAGAGAATGTGATCTTCGAGGGGGTCAAGATTGCCCTGGATCTCGACCGTATCAGTCAAGCCGGTAACGGTCAGCAGAGCAGCGATGCTCCTGTGGCAGAGCAGAATACCGATTGGCTCTATGCCCTGATGCTGGAGCAGTTCGATCGCTTCGCCATCACAGATGTGACCATGCAGCTGATCAGTCGCTCCCATAAGTTTAGGCCTATCCATATCAGGGACCTGCGCTGGCGCAACTTAGCCGGGCGACACAGGGCCGAGGGCGCGCTGTTCCTCGATGAGCAGGCCTCAGAGGTCGAGCGTCTCTCTCTTGCCGTCGATATTCGTGGCGACGGCCATAACCCAGAGTCATTGGCAGGTCAGCTCTATCTGGCGGCCAACTCACTGGATCTCGGCGAATGGGCATCGCGCCAGGAAAACCCTTATGCCTCGGGTAAGAAGCTGCCTTTAGAAGGCGTGGTGAACCTGCAGGCCTGGGCCGAATTTTCCGACCGAGCCTTTACCGCTGCGACGGTCGCCTTCGAGCCGAGCTGGTTGCAATGGGAGCTCAAGGGTGAGCAGCAAAAATTTGAGATACAGGGTGGACAGCTCAACTGGCAGCCGCAAGTCTCGGGCTGGCAACTGACCAGCTCAGATCTGGCCTTTGTGACCAATGGCCAGGCCTGGCCGGCGCTGCATATTGGCGCGCGTAAGCGTGACGACCAGCTGATGGCCAATATCAATCAACTCGATGCCAAGGTATTGCTGCCCCTTTTGCCCCTGGTGCCCGGCATGGATCTCGATGGCCTCCACCTGTGGCAGACGATGGACCCCAGTGGCACCATAGAGCAGCTCAAGTTGGGCTATGGCGAGCAGCAGGGCTTTGCCCTGTCGGCGCAGTTAACTCAGTTTGCCTGGCAGGCGAGTGGTTCCATTCCGGGGGCCGAGGCGATCGATCTTATGCTCGGCATCCAGGGCAGCGATCTCTATCTGTCTGCGCCCGAGCAGCAGTATCACTTGGATTTTAATGGCGGCTTCGAGGCGCCACTGTCGCTTGACGGCGATGCCTTTACGCTTAAATACGCCATAGGCGAGGCGGCGCTGGTTGCGCCTAAGCTGCATTTCTATAACGCCGATCTGGATCTCGACGCGGCCATGAAGCTGGGCTTTTCAGGCGAAGCCAGCCTCAACCTGCTGGCCGATGTACAGGTGAAAAACGCCGCCAGGGCCAAATACTATTTTCCGAAACGAGGGATGAGTGAGTCGCTTGTCGATTACCTCAGCGGCGCCATCAAGGCGGGACAGAGCCAGGATGCCAAGGTGGTGTGGAACGGCGCCCTCAAGCATTTTCCTTATGACGACAACAGCGGCGTATTCCAGGCCGGTTTCTCTTTGAATCAGGCCCGCTATCAGTTTCAGCCCGATTGGCCCGAGGTGACCGAGCTGAGTCTCGATGCCTTGTTTGAAAATGCGGCTATGGATATCTGGGTGAACAAGGGGATGTTAATGGATGTTCCCGCCGACGGCGCCCATGTGGCCATTCCACGTATGAGTCATGAGACTCTGCTAACGGTGAAGGCGGATCTTCGCACTCAGGGCGAGGCCGCCAAACAGGTGCTACTGCGCTCGCCCCTGGCCGATACGGTTGGCGCGACACTCGAGGTCGTGCAGGTGCAAGGTGATGTCTCGGGCAAGCTGGATCTGAGCATTCCCCTCTATCATGGCGGCAAAGAGCAGATATTGGGACAGGTAAGCTTCGACAACACCCCAGTTTATGTTACTCAGCCGGGCGTGCAACTCGAGGGCGTAACCGGTGTGGTGCATTTTGCCAACGATGTGGTCACGGGCGAGGAGATACAGGCGCGTCTGTTCGAGCAACCCGTAAGTTTCACCTTCGATACCGGCAAGAGCAACAAAAATTATGGCCTGAACCTGGATATGCAGGGTACGTGGGCACTGGTCTCGCTTCCATCGTCATTGGATAATCCGCTCAAGGATTACTATCGCGGCGAGCTGGATTGGCAGGGCGCCATGACGCTGATCTTCGATGAGCTGGGCTATCGTATTCAGGCGCAAGTGAAGAGCGACATGCGGGGCGTCGAGCTCAGCCTGCCGGGCAAGTTTGCCAAGGCGGCGGACAGCCCGCGGGCGCTCTCCTTCGAGCTTATCGGCGACAACAAGCAGGCCTCCCTGGGTGCTAAATTAGGGGACCAGATGGAGTTCTGGGGCGGTTTCGACGAGCAGTCGGGTGACCATCTGGCGCACTTCGACCTGCTGCTGGGACGCCTGTTTAAGCCCGGCGATCAACTCAAGCGTCAGGCCGGCCATCTACAGCTGGATATGCCTGCCACCGAGTTTGCCCCTTGGCTACCCATCATCAAGGGATTCATGGGGGACGCCGCGCTGGAATCCTCCCTGGATGCCGCTATGCGTCAAGCCCTTGAAGAGCAGACACAAGAAACCCCGCTACTGCAGGCTGAAGAAGCGCCTCAGAAGAGCCATTTCTTCCCGCCCTTGATCGCCGTAGATGGCCAGGTACGCCAGTTAAATCTCTATGGGCAGCCGCTGACCGAGTTGAGTCTGGAGGCCTATCCCACAGAACATGGTTGGCGCTTCGAGGGCAACGCCAACGAATTTAGCGGCCGGGTGGACTTCTATCCAGACTGGTCGACCCAGGGGTTAAAGCTGGTGGCGAGCCGGTTTAACTTTGCCCCCGAAAGTACACAAGGCGATGAGTCTGAGTTAGCCAGCGACGAGGTGCTCAGCATACTGCCGCCGCTGGCGGTGGATGTGGATCAGTTTAGTGTCCACGGCAAGTCTCTCGGTCACCTGGTGTTGCAGGCGACCCCCAAGAATGGCGACTATCAGATTCAGACCATCGCCATCACGACCCCGGGGATCACCCTCAAGGGCAAGGGGGCCTGGTCGAACAGTGAGGGGCAGAACCTGACCGAATTTGAGGTGGATCTCAAGGCCAAGCAGTTCGATGAAGTCTCTGAGCGTCTGGGCATAGACCCTGGTCTCAAGGAGGCGCCGCTGGATCTGCAGGCCGAGCTGTCCTGGCAGGGGGCCCCCCACGCCTTCTCGCTGGAGACCCTCAACGGCCAGATAAGCTATAAGCTGGGTAAGGGCCACCTGTCTGAGGTGAGTGACAAGGGCGCGCGTATCTTCTCCCTGTTCAGCCTAGATTCCCTGCTGCGTAAGCTGTCGCTGGATTTCTCCGATGTCTTCGGTAAAGGGCTCTATTTTAACGCCTTTACCGGTACCCTCAAGCTGGACAACGGCGTGGTGAAGACCACTGATTCCGAGATGGATGCGGTGGCGGGTAACATGAGGGTGCGGGGCTATACCGACCTCACCACAGAGAGCCTCAACTATGACATACGTTTCGTGCCGCAATTGGCCTCCAGCGTGCCGACCGTGGTGCTGCTCAGTACCGGCGGTTGGACCCTGGGCCTAGGTGCGTTTGCCCTGACCAAGGTGCTGGAGCCGGTGATCGAGGTGATCTCGGAAATTCGCTTCAGGCTGACGGGGACCATGTCAGAGCCTAAGCTGGAGGAGCTGGAGCGTAAGAGCAAGGAGATAGAGATCCCCGAGTCTGTCTTGCCACGTCAACCAGAACAGGAGCCTGGCGCTGAGACTAAGCCCCAGAGCGAATCGAAAGAGCCTAAACAGGAAAAGGCGCAAGAGCCAAAACAACAGCTTCAGCAAGCACAGCAGCAAGAACAGAGCCAGGTGCAACAGTCATCGTCTGCGGAGCAGTCAGAGACCGGGGCCGAGCAATTACCTGCGGCGGCGACTCAGCCCGAGGCAGTTTCGGCTGATGAGCAGGTGATGCCATCGGGTGTCGCTATCCCTAAGAGTGCGGTCGAGGCCATGCCCGAGTTTAAGGAGACGTCGACCGGCCAGCAGCCCGTCGAGCAAGAACCTCAGGCGCCGCAACAGCAAGAATCACAGGAAAAACCGGTGAACAAGGAGCCAAGCGATGCAGGTCAGCCTATTACAATGTCAGAGTGGTCGCGACGTCGAGGAGAACCTCAAGTTTATTCGCGAGCAGCTTGATCTGCTAGAGAGTAGTGAGCGCCCCCATTTGGTGGTGCTGCCCGAGTGCTGTCTGCTGTTTGGTGGCCATGAGCGTCAACAGCTGACCTATGCCGGCAATGATGCCGACAGCGACCTCAAGCAGACCCTGGCCGCCTTGGCCAAGCAGTATGGCATCTATCTGGTGGCGGGCACCATTCCTATCCTGGCCGATGAGGGGCGAGTGTTCAGCCGCAGCTACCTGTTCAACGACAGGGGTGAGGCCCTAGGGCACTATGACAAGCTGCACCTGTTCGATGTAGATGTGGACGACGGCACTAAGTCCTACCGGGAGAGTGACACCTTTTGCCCCGGTGAGGCGGTAACCGTTGTCGATACGCCTTTCGGTAAGGTCGGGATGGCGATATGCTATGACATCAGGTTTGCCGATCTATTTCGCGCCATGCGCCTGCAGGGGGCGGAGATCATCGTCCTGCCAGCGGCCTTTACCAGGGTGACCGGGCGGGCGCACTGGCTGCCCCTGCTACAGGCGAGGGCGATTGAGACCCAGTGTTTCCTGTTGGCGGCGGCCCAGTGGGGCGAGCATAACCAGGGAAAACGTGAGACCTGGGGACACTCCTGCGTCATAGATCCCTGGGGGGAGGTGCAGGCGATTAAGCCAGAAGGCTGTGGCTGGTTGTCGGCAGAGATAGACCTTAAGGCCATAGAGGGGATACGCCGTAACATCCCTGTGGTCGAGCACAATCGTTTCGAGCCACCCAAATTAAAGAGATTATAAAATCGCGCCTTCCAAGCGCCATAGAGAGAAAATTAATGCCATTTTTAACCCAAGTAGAACAGAGCCTCTTGCAAGACGGATTGTCATTGGATCAGTTGCAAGGCTATATCAATAGCATTCATCAGCATCAGGTGGACTTTTCCGATCTCTATTTTCAGGGCAGTCGCCATGAGTCTTGGGTGTTAGAAGATGGCATAGTCAAAGAGGGCAGCTTCCATATCGAGCGCGGTGTGGGGGTGCGTGCCATCAGCGGCGAGAAGACGGGCTTCGCCTATGCCGACGAGATCACCCCAGCGGCGCTGAGCGCGGCGGTCGAGGCGGCTCGCGGCATCTCTGCGGCGGGCAATAGTGGCCGCGTCCAGGCCTGGAAGCAGCAGAAGGTGACGCCGCTCTATCAGAGCGCCGACCCTATCGCCGCCATGGAAGAGGTGAAGAAGATTGAGCTGCTCAAACAGGCAGACGCCTATGTGCGCAGCCTGGATGCGCGCATCATACAGGTGGTGATCAGCCTGTCGGGCGTGCACGAAGAGATCTTAGTCGCGGCCAGTGACGGCACCCTGGCGGCAGATATTCGTCCCTTGGTACGTTTTAACTGTAGCGTGGTGCTGGAGCAGGAAGGCAAGCGTGAGCGCGGCGCCAGCGGTGGCGGCGGACGCCATGATTATCAAGTCTTTTTCGAGTCGGGCGACGACGGTCTGCCCAGCTGTTTTGCCTTTGCCCGCGAAGCCGTGCGTCAGGCTTCGGTCAATCTGACCGCCATAGATGCGCCCGCCGGCGAGATGCCTGTGGTTCTGGGGGCCGGTTGGCCCGGCGTCTTGCTACACGAGGCCGTGGGGCATGGCCTGGAGGGTGACTTTAACCGTAAGGGGAGCAGCGCCTTTAGCGGCTTGGTGGGCCAACAGGTGGCTTCTAGTCTGGTGACTGTGGTGGACGATGGCACCCTGGAGAATCGCCGCGGCTCGCTCAGCATAGACGATGAAGGGGTTCCTACTCAGAAGACTGTGCTTATCCAGGATGGCATCCTCAAGGGCTATATGCAAGACAAGCTCAACGGCCGTCTGATGGGCCAGGCCTCAACCGGTAACGGTCGCCGCGAGTCTTATGCCCATCTGCCGATGCCGCGCATGACCAACACCTATATGGAAGCCGGCGACAGCTCGCCTGAAGATATCATCAAGTCGGTGGACAAGGGGATCTATGCGCCTAACTTCGGCGGCGGTCAGGTCGATATCACCTCGGGTAAGTTTGTGTTCTCGGCATCTGAAGCCTACCTCATCGAGAAGGGCGAGATAACCCAGGCGATCAAGGGCGCAACCCTGATAGGTAATGGTCCCGAGGCCATGGGGCAGATCTCCATGGTTGGTAACGATCTGGCGCTCGATAAGGGCGTCGGTGTCTGTGGCAAAGATGGTCAAAGTGTGCCCGTGGGCGTGGGCCAGCCTAGCCTGAAACTCGATCGCTTGACGGTGGGCGGCACAGCCTAGTTCGACGGATCTCGCTGTCTGTAGAAAGCGTTGGCGGCGATTGCTGGGAAGACTGCCGATAAGGCGCTAGAGAAGCTTGCCTACAAGGCCTGCTTCTCAACGCCTCCATAGGGTGTTAACATTTGCCAAGGAAGTAGAGTATTAGCTCTAGAGGTGTAGATGAGATATTCACATGTTATTTGGCTGTCGTTGTTGACCCTGGTGGGGCATGCGGCGCAGGCGCAAGAACTCGCCTTTGGCGAGGCCTGGCAGCAGCTGCTACAGGTCAGCGACAAGCTGCAGGCCAGTCAGCAGGAGGTTAACCGTGCCCAGGCCGAAAGAGACGCCGGGGAGGATCTCAAGCTGCCGTCGCTGTCGATCAACGGCAGCTACACACGCTTAGAGAAACCCCTGGAGCTGGACCTGAGGGATCTCAATCCCTTAGCCAGCCTCGATCCCGCGAGTCTGCCTCCGGCGCTCGGCGCCGCCCTAGGCGCCATTCCTGGCTCGCTGTTTATCACCCCTTTTACCGAGCAGGATGTCTTCCGCTCCAGTCTGCAGGCGATGTGGCCCATCTATACCGGCGGTCGTATCAGCGCCGCGCAGGGGATCCATGAGGCGCAAGTCGCCGAGAAGGAGCAGCAGCATCAGCTGTCGACGCGGGATCTCTTCATCAAGCTGGTGGACAGATATTATGGCGTGGCGGTGAGTCATGCCCTGATGACCACCCGAGGCCAGCTGGTGGATGCCTTGAGCGAGCATGCCGAACATGCCGTCAAGCTGGAAGAGCAGGGACAGATCGCCAAGGTCGAGCGTCTCAACGCCCAGGTAGCGTTGGAAAATGCGAGGGTGGACTATGCCAGTGCCAAGCGTCAGCTGGAGATGACTCAGATCGCCCTATCGCGCATGTTACATCGGGAGAATATCGATACCGCCTCCAGGCTGTTTATGCTGGAAAACTCGCCCTCTTTAGGTCAATTAAGCCAGCTGACCCTGACGACACACCCAGCGCTCAAGCTGCTGGAAGCCAAGGAAGTCCAGGCCAATGGCCTTATCGACGTAGAGAAGGGCAGTTATTACCCCACAGTCTTTCTTTACGGCAACTACACCCTGTATGAAGACGATAGCCTGCTGGCCAAGATGGAGCCAGATTGGATGGTCGGCGTCGGGGTGAAGATCCCGTTGATCAGTCGTGATGGACGCAGCGGCAAGGTCGAAGCCGCCCGCAGTGCCTTGCTTCAGGCGCGCTATACCAAGGCGCAGACCCAGCAGGATCTCAGCCTCTTGCTGGACCAGAGCTATCGCCAGCTCGAGCAGGCCAGAGAGGAGACCGAGTCCCTCAACCTATCGTTGGTCCTCGCCAAAGAGAATAAACGCCTGAGGGATCTCGCCTTCAGTCAGGGGCTGTCGACTTCGATTGAGAAAGTGGACGCCGAGCTCAAGCTGAGCGGCGTGCAGACCCAACAGTTGGCGGCCCAGTACCGCTATGTGCAGGCCTATGCCAGATTGATGGCCATCAGTGGCCAGTTAGATGAATTTATCGGTCGCTCATCGAGTGCCCAGGAGAGAGTCAATGCGAACTAATAGAGCCTTAGCCGTTGTCGCCTTACTGGTATTGGTGGCTTTACTCGGGTACGGATTAAAGTTAGCCCATACCCCTAAGCCCGAACGACTACAGGGGCAGATAGAGGCCAGGGAATACAACATCTCCTCCAAGGTGCCGGGACGCGTCGCCGAGGTGCTGGTGCGCCGTGGCGATCGGGTGGCCGAGGGTGATCTGTTATTTGCCATCGACAGTCCCGAGCTCAACGCCAAGCTGATGCAGGCCCAGGGGGGCCGCGATGCAGCCAAGGCCTTGCAACAGGAGGCGGATAACGGCGCCCGTAAGCAACAGGTTGCCGCGTCGAAAGAGCAATGGTTGAAAGCCAAGGCGGCGGCGACCCTGGCCGAGACCACTTATAAACGTGTAGAGGTGTTGTTTAGCGAAGGGGTGCTGGCGCGCCAGAAACGCGATGAGGCCTTTACCCAGTGGCAGGCAGCCAAGTATACCGAGCAGGCGGCCTACGCCATGTATCAGATGGCCGAAGAGGGCGCTCGCGAAGAGACCAAGGCCGCGGCCGAAGGCAATGCCCGTATGGCCGAGGGGGCGGTGAAAGAGGTTAGTGCCATTTTGGCCGACAGTCAGATGCGCTCGCCCAGAGCCGGCGAGGTAAGCGAAGTCCTGTTGCAGCCAGGTGAGCTGGCGCCGAGTGGATTCCCCGTGGTGAGCATTATCGATATGCAGGATGCCTGGGCGGTTTTCCAGGTGCGTGAGGATCAGCTTAAAAACTACAAGATAGGCGACACCCTCGAGGTCGAGATTCCGGCATTGGGGGCCAGTTATCCGTTCACCATCAAGCATATTGGTGTTATGGGGCACTTTGCGACCTGGCGCTCTACCGAGAGCGGTCACGACTTCGATATGCGCACCTTCGAGATGGAGTTGCGGCCAAACGCCCCGATCGCCGACCTGAGAGTGGGCATGACAACTCTGCTGGTGCGTTAAGCCTTGGCCACCATGAAGCAGCTAATTAAACGCGAGTTAATCGCCTTGTGGAATGACCCTTGGCAACTCGCCTTAGTGAGCTATATCCCCTTGGTGGGGATATTCGGTTTATGGTGGCTATTTAGTGCCGGTCTGCCACGTGAGTTGCCCGTGGCGATCGTCGATCAGGATCAGAGTCAGATCAGCCGTATGCTGGTGAGACGGCTACAGGCTAACTCTGTGATCACCCCAATTCATTATCAAGACATCAATAGTGCCAAGGCCTCGATGGAGAGCGCCGAAACCTATGCCATGGTGGTGTTGCCGTTTCAGCTCAATCGCGATCTACTCACGGGTCATCAGCCAACCATAGATATACGTTACAACAGCCAATACCTCTTGGTTGGTAAGCTGTTATCGAGCCAGATCCAGCTCAGCCTGGCCGATGGGCTCAAGAGCAAGGCGCTCTTGAAGCAATTGGCCGCGGGTGTGCCTATGGCGCAGGCCGAAGTGAACCTTAACTTAGTGAAGACCCAGGTAAGCGCGCTCTATAATGCCAACAGCAACTATGTGGTGTTCTTGCTGCCACCGATACTGCTCGCCCTGGGGCAACTGCTCGCCATGTTAGTGTTTGCCAACTCCCTTAACCGGGAGCTAAGACAGGAGACCATGACCGAGTGGTTTAGCCTGGGCACGCGGCGTGTGTTATGGGCCAAGATGCTGGTTTATACGCCCTTGATCGTGCTGCAGGGGCGCCTGATCCTGACCCTGCTATATCAATACCTGGGATTACCGCTGGCGGGGGTATTCGGTCAGCTATTGTTGGCGCAGATAGTGATGTTGTTGGCGGTGTGGCTGCTGGTACTCACCATCTTCTTCCTGTTGCAAGACGCCGCCAGGGTGATCAGTTTCTGCACCGCACTGTTTGCTCCGGCATTTCCCTTTATGGGGATCACCTTTCCAACCCAGGAGATGCCGCAGTTGGCTCAGTGGTGGCGAAAGCTGATGCCATCGAGCCACTACATAGATACCCATGTTGGTGTGGTGAGTTATGGCCAGGATTTTGCTGTCTTTGTCCAGCAGGTGACTAGCTATTGGGGCTTCTTGTTGTTGGTGCCTGTGATTGTGGTCTTGGCTCGTCGGGTCAGGCGGGAATGGTCTGCCGAAGCCAGCACTCAGCCTATGAATGAGGCGCCTTAATATGGATTTCTGGTCTTTGATGTGGGCAGACTTTAAGTCGATCGTGACAGACAAGGCGATCGCTATCACCTTGTTTGGCGGCGTGCTCTTCTATTCTGTACTCTATCCACTGCCTTATCTGCATGAAGTGCCGACCAAGCAACAGATAGTCGTCGTCGACGGGGATCACTCGAGCCTGAGCCGTCAGTTGATTCGCCATGCCGATGCCAGCCCCAAGCTCGAGGTCGTCGCTGAGCTGAATAATATTAACCAGGCGGAGGACTGGATCGCCTCGGGTAGAGCCCACGGCTATATGGTGATTCCTGAAGGATTCAGGCGGGATCTGATTCGTCAGAAAGGGGTGACCTTAGCCTACGGCGGCGATGCCAACTACTTCTTGATCTACTCTGCCGTGCTCGAAGGGCTAGTATCCGCCGGGATAGATGCGGGCAAATATGTACAATTTAATGGTCTGCTGGCCAGGGGGAGTTCGGCCAAACAGGTGAAGCATGACCTGGAGCCGATTAAGCTCAACAGTGTACCCGCCTTTAACCCTAGCCTGGGCTACACCCCTTATGTGGTGCCTGGCGTGCTGTTATTGGTGCTGCACCAGACCCTGCTTATTGGCGCGGGCATACTCGGTGCGGGGCAATGGGGAAGAGAGGGCTACTGGCAGCAGGTGCCTGCCATGAAGCTTATTTTTGCCCGGGTGAGTGTGTTCGCCCTTATCTACAGCCTGTTTACCAGCTTCTATGTGGGCTTCTGTAACTACTGGTATGGGGTCAGCGTACAGGGAGTGTTATCCCAGGTGGTCCTGTTCCTAGTGCCCTTCGTTATCTGTACGGCAATTGCCGGTGTCGCCTTTAGCTGTATGTTTACCCGGCGTGATCTGCCGACCCAGGTGCTGCTGCTTATCTCTATGCCGATCCTGTTTGTCTCAGGGTTTATCTGGCCGTTTGAGTTGATCCCGTCGCCGCTTATCTGGATCGCCCAGGTGATCCCTGCCATACCTAGCATACAGGGCATGTTGCAGTTAAATCAGATGGGGGCCAGCTGGAGTAGTGTTGCCGGCTTCTGGTGGCAGCTATGGGGCTTGGCCCTGGTTTATCTTCTGCTAGCCTATCTGGGCGTCAGGTACCGTTTAAATAGCAAATAGCCCGCGCTGATGGCGGGCTATTTATTCGAAAGGCTATTCGCTCGAAGGGCAATCTTCTCGAGGGATTATCTTTTCTAGGGATTAGTGCCTATTCGCCGGTCTCGGCGCGCAGATACTTGACCAATTCGGCGGCAGACTTAGAGGCCTCGTCGGGCTTCTTGGTCAGCTCCTTGTTGGCCTGTCTCACCAGTTGACGCAGCTTCTGACGCTCTAGGCCCGGATGCTGTTCGAGCAGGGCCTGAATCGCCTCATCACCGCCACTTAGCAGCTGATCTTTCTGCTTCTCGGCGACGTTCTGCTTAGAGCTTTCGTTACGATTCTGGTTGAGCACGTTCTTCAGGTTTGCCTGCAGCTCGTCGATATCTACGTTGCGCATCAGCTTGCCGACATAGTGCAGCTGACGGCGATGAGCCTCGCTATTGATGCGGATCGTCTTGGCTTTCAAGATGTTATCGTGCAGCAGCTCGTCCAGCTCCAGCTTCTTCAGCTGGCTCTTGCTGAGGGAGACCAGTTTCTTACCTAGCTCTTGGTAAATGGCAATCTCGCGCTTTATATCGGCTCTGCTGACGTAATCGTCGTCATGATCGAAGGGCTGTTTAAAGTGTTCTGAGTCACCAACAATATTATTCATTAAAACTCTCTGGGGTCTAAGCCATAACTCCCCTAATGATACCATTTCCGGCCAATATCGCCTACGAAACGACTCAGTTATTTAATGTGAAAGCCTGACGGGTTTGCTATGCTACGGCCACGTTTGATAACAAAAGAGTAGATTTGTGCCTTCTCCCAGCATCGAAACCGAATTGAATTCACTGAAAGACGCCGTGTCTATGGCATTGGAATATGCCGCCAAATTGGGTACCTCGGGGGCCGAAGTGGCCATCAGCAAGCAGCAGGGACTCTCAGTCTCTACGCGTCTGAAAGAGGTTGAGACCGTTGAGTTTAATAAAGATGGTGCGCTGGGGATCACACTGTTCAGGGATGGCTGCAAGGGGAGCTCATCGACATCAGATCTGAGCCCTGAGGCGATTCGCCGCGCCGTGAAGGCCGCCGACGATATCGCCCGCTTCACCTCGGAAGACCCCTTCAATGGTCTGGCAGATGCCGAGTTGATGGCGAAGCAGATAGAAGATCTCGAACTCTACTATCCTCACGAGGCTGCGCCAGCCGAGCTCGAAGCCTTGGCGGCAAGCGCCGAAACGGCGGCGTTAGATAGCGATGTCCGCATCATCAATTCCGACGGTGCCAGTGCCAATGCGCACACAGGTGCCAAGGTGTATGGCAACAGCCATGGATTCCTTAATGGTTACGTCAGCTCACGCTACAGCCTGAGCTGCGTGGTGATCGGCGAGCAAGACGGTCATATGCAGCGTGACTACGACTACACGGTCGCCCGCCGCTTCGAAGACCTATGGACGCCCGAGGCGGTAGGTCAGCAGGCCGCTAAGAAGACTTTGAGCCGTCTGGGGGCACGCAAGATAGCCACCACTAAGCTGCCGATTCTGTTTGCACCAGACGTGGCCACCGGCCTCATGGGCCACCTGGTGGGCGCCATCAGCGGCAGTAGCCTGTATCGCAAGTCGAGCTTCCTGCTCGATGCCATAGATACCCAGATCTTCCCCGAGTGGTTTACCATCGCCGAGCAGCCGCACCTCAAGGGGGCACTGGCCAGCGCCTGTTATGACAGCGAAGGTGTGGCGACAATCGATCGCAACATCATCGACAGCGGCATTCTCTCTACCTATCTGCTGACCAGCTACTCGGCGCGCAAGCTCGGCCTGACTAACACGGGCCATGCCGGTGGTATCTATAACTGGACGCTTTCTCATACCGGGCAGAGCTTCGATGAGCTGGTGAAGCAGATGGACACAGGTCTTGTTGTCACCGAGGTGATGGGTCAGGGGGTCAACGGCGTGACCGGCGATTATTCTCGCGGCGCCGCCGGTTTCTATGTGGAGAAGGGCGAGATCCAATTCCCCGTGGAAGAGATCACCATAGCCGGTAACCTCAAGGATATGTATCGCAACATGGTGGCCGTGGGTAAGGAGCGGGATCTGCGATCTTCTATCCGCACCGGTGCCATACTGCTCGATGAGATGAAGATTGCCGGTAACTAATCCGGCATATTCATACTGATATTTTTCATGCTGCTATTTTAAATACTGATGTTTAAATGATAGGAAGCGAGCCCGATGGCTCGCTTTTTTGTGTCTGCTCGTCGGCTGGGGGGCGTGTTACAAGCGTGGCAAACAAGACTTGAATATACGGAAAAGCATATATATGCTTAGCCATATATTTATGTGTGGGAGTGCCAATGGCCGTCGCAATCTTTAAAGCCCTTTCCGATGAGACCCGCCTGCTGAGCCTGCTGTTGATCCAGGCCGAGGGCGAGCTGTGCGTGTGTGAGTTGATGGCGGCGCTTAACGAGAGCCAGCCCAAGGTCTCACGTCACCTGGCGCAGCTGCGTAAGGCAGAGCTTTTAAGTGACCGTCGTCAGGGCCAGTGGGTGTTTTACCGTATCAACCCCGAGCTACCCGCCTGGGCTGGTGAGGTGATCCAAAAGACCCTGGCGGGCAACCCTGAACTCTTGCGTCAGGCCCAGGCCCGTCTGGCTAAGATGGGTCAGCGTCCCGAGCGGGTACAAGTCTGTTGTAAAGGATAAATCCATGGGACTATTTGAACGTTATCTGAGTGTCTGGGTAGGGCAGGCCATAGTGGCTGGTGTCGCATTGGGCTATCTGCTGCCGGCGCAATTTGCCCTAATTGCCTCCTTTGAATATGCCAGCGTCAATCTGCTGATCGCCCTGCTTATCTGGGTGATGATCTACCCTATGATGGTACAGATCGACTTCTCGGCTGTGAAGGATGTGGGCAAGCGCCCCAAGGGACTGGTGCTGACCCTGGTGGTTAACTGGCTGGTTAAGCCTTTTACTATGGCGCTGCTGGGCTGGCTATTTTTCAGAGTCCTGTTTGCCTCCTGGGTGGACGCGCAGACCGCCAGCGAATATATCGCCGGCATGATCCTGCTGGGCGTGGCGCCCTGTACCGCCATGGTGTTTGTCTGGAGTCAGCTCACCAAGGGCAATCCTAATTACACTCTGGTGCAGGTGTCGGTGAACGACATCATCATGGTGTTCGCCTTCGCCCCCATCTGTGCCTTCCTGCTTGGGGTGAGTGATATTCAGGTGCCCTGGCAGACCCTGCTGATCTCTGTGATGCTCTATGTGGTACTGCCGCTTGTCGCCGGCGTGATCACCCGTAATTTATTGAATAAAAAGGGTCATGTTTTGGGCATCGAAGGTTTTGTCGCTCGCCTCAAGCCCTGGTCTATTCTGGGACTGCTGGCGACCGTGGTGCTGCTGTTTGGCCTGCAGGCCAACACCATATTGGCACAACCGCAGAACATCCTGTTGATCGCCATTCCCTTGCTTATCCAGACCTATGGCATCTTCTTCATCGCCTATTTCGCCGCTAAGCGGCTCAGGCTGGAACAGGAGGTGGCGGCGCCCGCCTGTATGATCGCCACCTCTAACTTCTTCGAGCTGGCGGTGGCCGTGGCCATCTCATTGTTTGGCCTGCACTCAGGCGCGGCCCTGGCGACTGTGGTGGGGGTGCTGGTGGAGGTGCCCGTGATGCTCTCCCTAGTGGCCTTCGTCAATCGGGATAAAACCAATTACCTGCGAGGCCTGGGTAAGGCCTAGGCGGCAACAGAAACAGCGAATCGAGAGAATAGGATAACAAGATGACAATCAAAGTAGGCATCAACGGCTTTGGCCGCATGGGACGTCTGGCGCTACGCGCCGCCTGGGAGTGGGACGATATCGAGTTTGTGCAGATCAACGACCCGGCGGGCGATGCCGCCACCCTGGCCCACCTGCTCACCTTCGACTCCATCCATGGCCGCTGGGCGCATGAGGCTGTTGCCGAAGGCGATCAGATAGTCATAGGTGATAAGCGCATTGCAACTAGCGCTAACCGCGCCATCGGCGACACCGATTGGTCCGGCTGCGACCTGGTGATCGAGGCCTCTGGGGTGATGAAGTCTAAGGCGTTGCTACAGGCCTATCTGGATCAAGATGTGAAGCGCGTGGTAGTGACAGCACCTGTGAAGGAGGAGGGCGTACTCAACATCGTCATGGGAGTTAACCATCAGCTGTATGACAAGGACAAATATCCGATAGTCACCGCGGCCTCCTGCACCACCAACTGTCTCGCCCCCGTGGTCAAGGTGCTGCACGAGCAGATCGGCATCAAGCATGGCTCCATGACCACCATTCACGATATCACCAATACCCAGACCATCTTAGATGCGCCCCACAAGGATCTGCGCCGTGCCCGCGCCTGTGGTCAGTCGCTGATCCCGACCACCACAGGTTCGGCCACCGCCATTACTCATATCTTCCCCGAGTTGAAGGGTAAGTTAAACGGCCACGCGGTGCGTGTGCCGCTGGCCAACGCCTCTATCACTGACTGTGTGTTTGAGATGCAGCGCCCCGTCACCGAGCAAGAGGTCAACGCCCTGTTTAAGGCTGCTGCCGAAGGTGAGCTGAAAGATATTTTAGGCTACGAGGAGCGCCCACTGGTGTCGGTGGATTACAAGACAGATCCGCGCTCCAGCATAGTCGACGCCCTGTCGACCATGGTGATCAACGATACACAGCTCAAGCTCTATGTCTGGTACGATAACGAGTGGGGCTATGCCAACCGCACGGCCGAGCTGGCACGTATGGTCGGCCGGTTGGATAAGGCCTAAGGTACACCGGCATGCTAACTAGCCTGCGCGCCCTACCGAGTGAGATGCGCCAGTATCTGCTGGTGACTGGCAACTACTGGGCCTTCACCCTGACCGACGGTGCCTTGCGCATGTTGGTGGTGCTGCATTTTCACCAGCTTGGCTATTCGCCGCTGTCGATCGCCATGTTGTTTCTATTCTATGAGATATTCGGCGTGGTGACTAACCTGGTGGGCGGCTATCTTGGCGCCCGCCTGGGGCTCAATCGCACCATGAATATCGGCCTCGGCTTGCAGGTTGCGGCACTGGCCATGTTGCTGGTACCAAGCGCATGGCTTACCGTGCCCTGGGTGATGGCCGCCCAGGCGCTATCGGGGATCGCCAAAGATCTCAATAAGATGAGTGCCAAGAGCAGTGTGAAGATGCTGGTGGCCAAGGGGGAAGAGGGCAGGCTGTATAAGTATATCGCCGTGCTGACAGGCTCTAAGAATGCCCTCAAGGGGGCGGGCTTCTTCCTCGGCGGCGCCCTGTTGGCGCTGCTGGGCTTCAAGGGGGCGATCGGTCTGATGGCGGCCCTGCTGGCTATCGTCTGGCTGGTGAGCATCATCAAGCTCAAGCAAGATCTGGGCAAGGCCAAGAGCAAGCCCAAGTTTACCGAGCTGTTTTCCAAGAGCCGGGCGATCAACATACTCTCGGCGGCGCGCATGTGCCTGTTTGCCGCCCGTGACGTCTGGTTTGTGGTGGCTCTGCCTGTCTATCTTGCCAGTCAGTTTGGCTGGGACCACTATCGGGTGGGGGGCTTTCTGGCACTCTGGGTCATAGGTTATGGCGCGGTGCAGAGCCTGGCGCCCAGAATCACCGGCAAGGCCAGCGGCCAGGTGCCCGATGGCCGCAGCGCCATGTTATGGGCGGCTGGGTTGACACTGATCCCCGCCGCGATTGCGCTGGTCCTGACTGGACAGCTCGGGCTTGCGTCGGCGATGGCCCAAGAGGCGGCCTTGCTGATCGGCCTCTTGCTGTTCGGCGCCGTGTTTGCCATCAACTCCTCCTTACACAGCTACCTGATCGTCAGCTATGCCAGTGACGATGGCGTCTCCTTGGATGTCGGTTTCTACTACATGGCCAATGCCATGGGACGGCTATTGGGCACTATCCTCTCGGGTTGGGTCTATCAGGCCTATGGGCTGGCGGCTTGCTTATGGATCTCGACGGTATTGCTCGGGCTAACGGCAGTGATTAGTGTGGGGCTGCCGAGGCGTTAACCTTGGCATGAAGACCGGGCATTATTTTGCTCTGCCATCGATGTTCGCAGCTGCATCTGCAATCGATCATTTACTCTCTTAGATTTGATGGCATTTGAATCATTGGGGGCTCAATTCCTGAGGTTGCTGTTTCTCCGCTTAGCCCTCTTCAATTCATAGTATTTCGTCTCAGTGAAAGAGTCGCAGGCCGAGGGCCGAGAGGTAGAGGCCGAGCCCGAATATGCCGTGGGTGAGCAGGCTGTGTAGCCGTGCCTGACCTGGGTTGGGCAGACGAGAGGCGGCGATGCCTGCGCCCATGCCGGGTTGCATCAGCAAGAAGGGGGCGAGCACGGTGACTAGGCCCACCGCGAGGGCGGGAGACAGGCTTGGCTCTGTGAGCCACTGTGAGCCGGTAATGAGCAGCAAGAGGGCGGCAAAGCTGACGCCGATGAGATAGTGGGCCAACCAACCTATGAGGGTCTCACCCAGGACAGGGGAGGCCTTTGCTATCGCCTGATGACGAAACTGACCCTTGGGCATGTGGCATAGCCAGCGGCCCACCAGATAGTAGCTAGGCAGGGGCATACCCAACAGGGGATGACGCAGCAGGCCCCAAAGATCCATGATGAGGGTGGCGCCCAGGCCGATGAGGAGGCAGTCGATAAGGGGAGAGATATTCATTCCTTTGTTGTGTGAAGCCATTGATATTGTTAGCTTACAACTTCAAGTCGACTTGAGGTCAAGGGAAGGATATGGATATTTCACTGGTCGCCAAGCGCTCGGGCGTGCCGGCGTCGACCCTGCGTTATTACGAAGAGCGGGGGTTGATCTGCTCGCTGGGGCGTCATGGCATTCGCCGCCAATTTGGCGCCGAGGTGCTAGAGCGTCTGGCGTTGATTGCCCTTGGCCGCTCGGCGGGATTGTCCCTCGATGAGATTGGCAGCATGCTCGCAACAGGCGGTGATCCCCTCATAGACAGAGAGCTGCTGCTACGCCGGGCCGACGAGCTGGAGCGCACCATCTTGAGGATGCAGGCGATGCGTGACGGTTTGAGACACGCCGCCAACTGCACCGCGCCCAGTCACATGGAATGCCCCAAGTTTCGCCGTCTGATGAAGGCCGCCGCAGCCGGTGCATTTGACTCGCAGTATAAGTCGTCTCTACCAAGGCGCTAGCGGCTCGCTTGCGTCAAATTCCTCATGAAAACGCCTTGAGTCATATTCTTAGGCAGTAGGCTTGCCGCTTCGGCTAACATCTCTCTTTGTTTCAATTTGTTAACAATCGCTGCTTTCATTTTGAGCGCTTTTCGTTGTACTCTGGGATGCAATCAACAAAGCGTGGCGTAGATCACCAAAATAACGATAAAAACGAAGAGGTTTGAATGGAAGTTATTACTGAGTTTGTCAGTACGATTAACGGGTTCGTATGGGGTACTCCCATGCTCGTGATGATCTTAGGCGTGGGACTCTTTCTCTCCTTTGGCTTGCGGTTGATGCCGATTCTAAAGCTGGGTACTGGCTTTAAGTTGCTCTGGTCTGGGCGTATTCCCGATAAAGATAAGCAGATGAAGGGGGAGATCAGCCCCTTTAATGCCCTGATGACCTCACTGTCGGCCACCATAGGTACGGGTAACATTGCTGGGGTGGCGACCGCCATCTTTATCGGCGGCCCGGGTGCCCTGTTCTGGATGTGGTGTACAGCCTTAGTCGGCATGGCGACCAAGTTTGCCGAGGCGGTGCTGGCGGTGAAATACCGTGAAGTCGACGATAACGGCAACCATATCGGCGGCCCCATGTACTACATCAAGAATGGTCTGGGCAGCAAATGGGCCTGGCTGGGTACCGCCTTCGCCCTGTTTGGATCCTTCGCCGGTTTCGGTATCGGCAACACAGTACAGGCCAACTCTGTGGCCGACGCCCTGAGCAGTAACTTCGGCGTGCCCACCTGGGTGACTGGTGTGGTGCTCATGGTGTTGGTGGGCGCTGTGCTGATGGGCGGTATCAAGCGTATCGCCGATGTGGCGGGTAAGCTGGTGCCCCTGATGACGGTATTCTATATCGCCGCCGGCCTGTCGGTGATCGTGGTTAATTTCGCCGATATTCCCGATGCCATCGCCCTTATCGTGCACAGCGCCTTTAATCCTGTGGCGGCCCAGGGCGGCTTCGCCGGTGCGGCGGTGTGGGCCGCGGTACGTTTCGGTGTGGCCCGCGGCGTCTTCTCTAACGAGGCCGGTCTAGGTAGCGCGCCTATTGCCCACGCGGCGGCGCAGACCAACAACCCTGTGGCCCAAGGCCTGGTGGCTATGCTGGGTACCTTCATCGATACTCTGGTGGTATGTACCATTACCGGTCTGGCGATCGTGGTCTCAGGTGCCTGGACATCGGGTGAGAATGGTGCGGCGCTGACCTCCTATGCCTTCTCCCACGCCCTGCCTATGGGGAACTATATCGTGGCCATCGCCCTCTCTATCTTTGCCTTCACCACCATCCTGGGCTGGAGCGTCTATAGCGAGAAGTGTGTGCAGTACCTGTTTGGTGTGCGCGCGGTAAAACCCTTCAGAGCCATCTGGGTCATAGTTGTTCCGCTAGGGGCCGTCAGCTCGCTCGACTTCATCTGGCTGCTGGCCGATACCCTGAATGCCATGATGGCGATCCCTAACCTGATCGCCTTGTCGCTGCTCAGCCCAGTCGTCTTCGGCTTGACTCGTGAGTACTTCATCAAGAAGCGACAGCAAGAGGCCGAGGCCAGTAGTTAAACCGTCTGTTATGAGCAACAAAAAAAGCGCCCGAGGGCGCTTTTTTTGTTGCTCATATGACTAGTCGAGACGCTTATTGAAGCGCAGCGAGGCCACTAGGATGCCGACCAGGGTAAAGCCGATAAGCCAGAGGGCATCGAACTGCATGTCGCTCAGGTTGCCCCCTCGCAGCACGATGGCGCGTATGATGCGCATGAAGTGGGTGGCGGGCAGAAGCTCGGCGATCCACTGGGCCGGCCTGGGCATGGCCTCGAAGGGAAACATGAAGCCTGACAACAAGATAGTGGGCAGTATGATGAAGATGGTCATCTGCATCGCCTGCAGTTGCGTCTTGGCGATGGTGGAGATGATCAGCCCCAGGCCGAGGATGATGGTCATCTGCACCAAGCCCACCAAGATGTAGGGCACTATCTTACCCAGCATCAGCTCTAGCGGCTTGATGGGCGTGGTGATCAGCAGCTCCAGGTTGCCGCGCTCGCGCTCTCGTACTATGGCTGCCGAGGTAAAGAGGATCATGGTCATGGTGAGGATCACCGCGATCAGCCCCGGTACTATGTTGACCGCCGAGCGCTGCTCTGGGTTATAGAAGAGGGCGATCTCGAAGGTGGGCAGCCTCTGTGTGTCTTGCCCTGTGATCTGATCCAGAGGCATGTTTCTCAGCTGGCTGATCGCCGAGGCAACCATGGTATCCGAGCCGTCGACCACCCATTGTCCCAGGGTTTCGCCGTTGGCCAGCTTCTGGGTGAGGTTGGGCGGCAGGATCAGCGCCGCGCGTACCTCACCCCGGGTAATGGCGGCCTCGGCCTCTTCGGCACTGGCGTAGTGCTTCTCTATGCTGACCACCTGAGTCACCTTGATCGCCTCGACTATCCAGCGACCGGCGGCGGAGTGGCTCTGATCCACCACGACCACGGGCACGTTACGCACATCGGTATTGATGGCATAGCCAAACAGCAGCAGCTGGATTAGGGGGATCATCACCACCATGCCGAAGGTGATGCGATCCCGCTTGAGCTGGCGGATCTCCTTGGTGGTGATCGACTTTATCCGCCTCAGGCTAGCCAGTAACATCTTCAGCCTCCCGAGAGGTTTTGAGTCCTTTGCCTGTGACGGATACGAAGAGATCTTCTAGGTTGGGCGAGACCAGGCTTAACTGATTGGCGCTCAGCGGTTCAGGCGTCGGTTGCCCTGTCATGGTGCGACTCTTCTCCAGCAGCCAGGGGATGGGATCTGCTATCTGCTTGTCTACCAAGACCCGCAGGCGGTCGCCGAGCTGGGCAGTGGAGGGGATCTCGCCGAACTGGCTCAGGTGTGACTTTAGCTGGCGTAGCCTGTGGCCGGCTATCTCTATGACATGCAGCGGCATCGCCTCGAGTAGCGCCTGAGGATTGCCCTTGGCGCGAATGTGGCCGCTTTCCATGATCGCCAGCTGGTGGCAGCGCTGCGCCTCATCCATGTAATGGGTGGTGACCAGTATGCTGGTGCCGCGCTCGGAGAGATCGAATAGCTGTTCCCAGAAGTCGCGTCGGTTCTGGGGATCCACCGCCGAGGTGGGTTCGTCGAGAAACAGCAGTTCTGGTTCGTTGATACAGGCGCAGGCCAGCCCCAGGCGCTGCTTCTGCCCGCCGCTGAGGGTGCCCGCTAGCTGTTGGCGCTGGGCGTCGAGATGATAGGTATCGATCAGCTCATCTATCTTGCGTTTGCTCTCCCTGGCACCCAGGCCATAGATGTCGGCGATAAATTGCAGGTTCTCCCTGACGCTCAGGTCTTCGTAGAGGGAGAATTTCTGGGTCATGTAACCGATGCGTCGCCTGAGTGCCTCGGCCTGCTGGGGGATGGCCATGCCGAGCACGGAGATCTCGCCTCGGGTAGGGGTCAGAAGGCCGGTGAGCATGCGTATTGTGGTGGACTTGCCGCAGCCATTGGGGCCGAGAAAGCCGTAGATGTGGCCCTTCTGCACCTGTAGATCCAGCTCGGCCACCGCAAAGAGATCGCCAAACTGCTTATCGACGCCGCGGGCATCTATGGCCAGATCCGCATTTGGCTGCATCAGGGTAGCTCCACCTGGGCGGGGATCCCCGTGGGCAGGCGCTGGGCCGAGTCGTCGAGATCGAACTCCGCCAGATAGACGAGGCGAGACCTGTCCTGCTGATTCAAGGCGTAATAGGGAGTGAAGGCCGGCTCCTTGCTTAGCCAGCGCAGTGTGCCGCTGAAGGGCTGCTCCTGACCGTCGACATGGACTTTTAGCTGCATTCCTATGGTGAGTTTGGCCATAGCTGGGGCGGGAATATAGACCCGGGCATAGGCGGCCTGGTCGGCCTGAATCGCCACCACCACGGCGTTGGCGGGCACTCGCTCCCCCAGGTTAAAGGGCAGGCTGTCGAGGCGGCCGCTGCGGGTCGCCGTGATGCTGAGGTCATCCAGCAGTTGCCGCGCCAGATCCAGCTCGGCCGCGGCGGCATCCAGGGCGGCCTGGGCCTGCTGAATATCTTCCTGGCGCACGCCGACAATCAGCTTGCTCAGGGCCTCATTGGCGGCGTTGTGTTCGGCGATGGTCTGATCCCGGCTGGCAACGGCCTGATCCAGCTCCTGCTGGCTCACCAGGTTCTGTCGCTTGAGCTTGTCGATGCGCCTGTAGGTCTTCTCCGCCTGTACCATGGCGGCGGTGGCACGCTCCAGATTGGCCTGGGCGCTGGCGATATCTTCGGGGCGCTCACCATTGGTGAGTCTGAGCAGATAGGCCTGGGCCTTCTGCCACTGAGCCTCGGCGCTGGCGACGCGGGCGGTTTGTTTGCGGGTGTCGAACTGTAGCAGCAACTCGCCTTCGTTGACCTGGCTGCCCTCGCGTTTGGGCAGTGCCGTGATGATCTCTGAGGTGGTGGCGCGCAGCAGTACCCGGTCGCGCTCTAAGGTGCCCAGGGCCTGGGGAGGTTCGGCGCCCTGACAGCCGCTAAGTAGCAGGAGCAGCGGGGCGAGAAGGCGTAAGGATTTACTCAGCGTCATGATGACCTCTTGCAGATAAACTGCCCGGAAGAATTATGACTATCAATAAGTTATGTACTGAATTTAATCTTACACCAACTTAACCAGTGGAGAAGGGGAATCTTAACAAGCCCTCGGCTCGACCTGATAAGTCACTTTAAGACGGAACAAGATTAAGCCTGAACCAGATTAAGGCCTGTGTTGCACAGCAAAGAGCGTCCTAATAGGGCGCGTTTTTTGTGTTTGAGATGGATGATTCTTGGATTGAGTTGCTAGGCTTGCTGGCGCTAAGTGGTGAGTGGCTTCGACCTATGGCGCTAGGCTGTTTTTCTTTGTTTCGAACAATTTTTGGAGGAGAGATGACAACAATTGAAGGGCGATAACATCGCTATCCAGGTTGCGATTAGGCTTGGTGGCGAGCCTTTTCTTACGCATTTAAGTGGTTTGGGTCCTTGGTTAGGCGTCGTTTGGTGCAAGGCTGTCACTTATCGGTTTGTTAACATCTCAGTGTCTTGGCGGGTGGTATTAAGGCGTTTCTTTTGGTTTCTCCTCTAGGTTGACCGCATTTCGCCTAGAGAGTGTAAAAGTAATGTGAGCGCCGCACTTTCTTGTGAGAGGTTGGCGCAATTAGCGTGTATCTTATTGTTTTTTAACTTGCCACCCCTGGTAACCAGCTGATTTTTGGTTGTTTTTGTTTTGTTTGCGTGTTGCCTCATTGCTATCTGTTTTGAGTTTTCCCCTTTCTCGCTTCTTAATGCGGGTGTTCGTTTGCGTTTGCCTGTTATCCATTAATTAAATCTTATCGACTTTGTTACCAGGATCACATCTCGTTGCAAAATGTTCACATTTACCCCCCTGAACTTGACCGCAATGTGAGGCCGCTCTCATTAAGTGCGAAAAAGAAAAATTAGAGTAAAGACTCTAATTTAGAGTAATTACTCTATAAGTTGTTCAGGTTAGCGTCGATGTAAACGTCAACCTGAATCAAGTTAACTCAGGAGGCGTTATGGACATACCTGTCTGGCAATATGTTGTTTCGATGAGCGGATACATAGTGTTCTTGCTCGTGTTGGTGGAGGGCATGCGCCGTACACCTCGATTAACGGCAGCCTTTTGGCTGTTGTCATTACTGACCGCGCCCTTATGGGCGGATAACCTCGACGGATGGTTCCGTTGGGCGAAAACCGTGAGTGTACTGATCCCTACCGCTATCGTGGTAGGCGGCGCTCGCATCGCTTATCTCTACTATGACAATCCAAATAGGGTGCTGGCGTTCTTCAGGGGCGACTGGGTGCTCAAGGTGTTGTACGCCGTGTTGTTCCTCAACATTGCCGAGGCAACGGCTAAAGACTTTGTGACCGCCAATTACTTCAATGCTATCTGTGGTGTGATTCTGTGTATCACCATTCCGTTCCCTCGTTACAAGAACGGCCAGCGCATGTATTGGGTGATAGGTCGAGACAAGCCCAATGATCTCTTGTTTTATTCGACTGCGGCGTGGAACTTCCTCTACACCACATGGAACCTGGCCTTCGTGTTTGGTGAGAACCCAGGCTACTTCGCCAGCTCCTTCTGTATCTTAATGGCGGCAGAGCTGTACCCCATCATCAAGGGACGACCCGAGCTCTACATCATCGCTCGTGTGTACACCTTAGCCTTCCACATTCTGGTTCGCGCCAATGCCGACATCTTCACGCCTGTGATGGATTCGACCAGCTGGGCCAACGACACAGTGCTCTGGGTGTGGGGCGCGATCAACCTGTGTCTGCACGTTCCATTTGCCATCTGGTACTTCAATAAGCAACGCACTAGCCCAACAGGCGAGCCGCCTACGGGGGACAACGAGCCGCCGATGCTTAATGAGTACTACAAAGATACGCCGGAAAAACAGCAACAACTAACCACGGCTTAAGACCTTAGGGCGCCGCTAGGTGGCGCCCCTCATCTAAGCATCACGATTGAGAGAGTGAAATTATGAAACTCAGGGTGAAACAGATATTTAGCACTATGTTTGCCATGTTACTGATGCTATGCAGCTCAGTTAGCTACGCAGACGACGCCTTAGATGCGACATCGCATCTGGACAATATTCAGGGGCAGGTTTGGCAGGGAACGCGAGACGGTAAGCCGGGGGAAGGCAGCCTGTTTTATCGCCTCGAATTTGGCAGCGATGATACGGTTCAGGTCATCAAGCAGTCGGGTGGCTTTAACCATAGCGAGATTCAGCACTGGGCATTGTCGGGTCATGACCTGACTATCGCCAGTCAGCCAGGCGCCTTGATCACCGACTTCGATGGCGCAAAGATCAGCTTCGTCGAAGCCGAGACCATGCGTTTTAGCCTGGATGGCGATGGCTTTAACATCCACAAGTGGTATCAAAACCGCGCCTTCGGACACGTGCTTTTGGTGCTGATTGGCTTGATGCTGCTCAACGAGCTATGTCGTCGCTTCAAGTACAGCAACTACCTGCTGTGGTTTATTCTGCCCATCGTATTGATTCCATTGTGGTCCAGCTATGGTGTGACCTATTGGTTCAAGTGGGTCAAGCTCTATTCTGTGGTGGGCGCCGCCGCGCTATTTACCTTGATCCGCTTTACCAAGATAGGGGATATGAAGTGGGCCAAGTTTGGCGCGGCCGCCTTCCTCGCCATCAACATTTCAGAAGCCGTTATGCAGGATTTTAGTATGGGTAACCTCGCTAATATCCTCAACGCCATTGGCGGCGTGTTGTCCATCATCACGCTGGCGGGCTGGGCGCAGATCTTTGCCGACAAGTCTAAGCAGCAAGACATGATTTGGCCCGCGATGACCACCTTCTGGATCATTGCCTATGACGTTTGGAACATCGTCTTCGTTTACCTCAACTTCCCGGGTTCTGCGACGGCGCAGATGATGGTGCTGATCGCCGCGACACTGCCCGCGCTGTTCATCAAGAAGGGTACCTGGTTGCAGGCGCGTGCGTTCACGCTGGCCGGCTCCTTCATGTATTACTTCAGCTGCCCATTCATGTACGAAAGCAACGTGGTGCCAATGCCACGTAACGATGAGCTCATGCTTGCCGCCGGGCTGGCAAGTTTCGTGATTAACAGTGCATATGCCTATGTCTTCTTTACTGGCAAGTGGAAGCGCCGTCAGGCACTGGCTGCGGCAAGTTAACCGCCGTAATGCGACAAGTGATTAAAACCGATTTTTTATAACAAATAGATCAAATGATGACGATGGAGTCAATTATGAAAAAGCATCTTTTAAGTGTTGCGGTTGTAGCGTCAATGACTTGTGGTTTCAGCGCGATGGCGGCAGATGATGCCGATATCGATATGTCTAACCCAACGGATGTGTATACCTCTTTGGGGGCTTCCTATGGTAGTGAAGGTGCAAATTTTAAGGCGCAGTTGATGCTGTCTGAAAAGACGGCCACCTCGGGACAAAAAACAGGGGTGATCTTCGAGGCGAAAAACATCTTCAATGAGGGAGACAAGACGCCGCAGTTCACAGGCATGGTGGCTCACCCTGATTACGGCATGATCCCAACCTTTAACGACGAGACCAGCAAGCGTTCATATCGTATGCGCTACGGCACCATTAACACAACCAATGGCACCGGCTGGTCGATCGATGCCATCCTGGCGGACCATCCCTTCTACGGCAACATGGCGGTGATTCAGGCGGGTCCCGTGATGACGATTCCAGTGACAGACAGCTTCTACATCTGGCCGATTCTCTATGCCGGCGCCGTGGTAGTTGAAGATAACATGTCGCAGATCTTGCCGCCTGATATGGCCGCTAGTACCGCGGTATCGAGCAGCGGCATCGATGTGCCGTCACTCATTCTGACCGGCATGGTTTACGCTCGCTATGCCTTTAACGATCACTGGTGGACCCTGGTGAGCGCCTCTTATACCGATGAGATTCAGGGTAAGGGCTGGAGCGATGACATCATGGATGGTGGGTTACAAATGGCCAGTTTCAATGGTGAAATTTCGGTGGCCTACCAGATGAATAAGCGTCAAAACATTCGTGTGAACTTTAAGACGGACAATAGTGACAGCACGGATGACAGCTACTGGATCGAGTACAACCACGCATTCTAGCTGGTGCCCTTTGCGCTAGCGTTTTGCTCCCCAGTTCGGCGTTAGTGCCTTTTTATTATGTCGTGTGCGGAAGGCTCGCTATGAGTGGCCTAGCCTCCCGCCACGGCCTGGAATTCGATGGAGTCACAAATGAAAAAACAGAGTTTATTATTGGCGAGTGTGCTGTTGTTGAGTACCTCTGCTGTGTCGGCAGTCGAGGTGGCGGGGGTTGATGTTGCCGACACCATGACCTCTCAGGAGCAGGTGCTGCAACTTAATGGTGCAGGTGTTCGCAGTAAGTTCTTCATGGATCTCTATGTGGGATCCCTCTATACGGTTGGTCCTACCGATCAGGCCGCCAATGTAGTCGATGGCGAACAAATTTCCGCGATTCGGCTCAACATCACCTCGGGCATGATCACCTCAGAGAAGATGACCGAGGCGATGCATGATGGCTTCGACCGCGCGACCGATGGAGACACCAGCGCCATTGCCGATAGCATCAACTCCTTTATTGCGACCTTTGCCGAGCCGATCAAGGAGGGCGATCAATTTACCTTAGTGAGCGTACCGGGTACTGGGATTGTCAGCTATAAAAATGGTCAGCAGCTGTCGGTCACCAGTGGCGAAGATTTCCGTAAGGCCGTGCTCGCGATTTGGTTGGGTGACAATCCAACGGATAAAGGGCTAAAGAAAGAGATGCTTAAAGGGTAAGTTTTAAGTCGGCCTGTTGCGGTCAGCATTTGATGTGCCATCAGACTTGCCTCTATCAAATGAGCCAGTGTCGATGAGCCACTCCTGTTCACCCGGTGGTTGCAATGCAACGTCATGCTGATTAGCGACAGGCTGGCTTAACTCGAGCCTGAGTTCTAACGTGGCAGGAGAGCAAAGCCTATGACCCCTCTCGCTATCTGGCGCAAGTTGTTTTTCCCAAAGCGCCATGGCTGGAATGATGATCAAGTTCGTTTGGTCGATACCCTGTTGTTCTTCACGCTGCTTTGCCTGTTTACAGGGCTATATAGCCTGATGAAATGGGCCCAGCAGCCCCATACCCTGTTGATGATCACCTCGATGATCTTAATCTCCGTCGAGGTGATCGCCGCCGCGACGATTCGCTTTCTGCGGCAGATAAACCTGGCGTTAAACCTGGGCTTCTTTGGCATGGTGTTGCATGCCCTCAACGTTATCTACCAGGGAGGTGGCATACTCACCTCCAGCCAGAGCCTCTGGGTTGCTGTGTTGATTATCGCCTTCTATCTCACCGCCAATTTAGTCATGGCGACCCTTTGGAGTCTGGTCGTTATCGCCCTGTCGGCCGTGATGGTGCAGCAGGGATTGCAGCAGCAGATAGTGGTGACCATAGCTTTGTCTGAAGCCGGGGAGGCCATAGAGGCCTGGAGTGGCATGATACTCCCGCTTGTGGTCATAGTCGTCGCGCAGGGTTATAGCTGCGCGGCCCGGTTTAAGGCCAATCAGGCGCAGGCCGAAGCACAGCAAAATATGCAGTCGAGCGCCGCCAAGGCGCAGGCGGGCGAGCAGCGCCTCGGACAGGTGCTGACTCAGGCGAGTGAGGATGCCTCGGCCCTGTCTGGCGTCGCCACCGCGCTGGACACCCAGGCGTTGACACTTCATCGGCAGGTGACTCAGCTTAATGTGAACTGCGAATCTCAGGCCAGTGCGGCCGAGCAGATGAGTCAGCAGGTGTCGCAGATGACCCAAGACATGCGCCAATCTGAACAGTTTATGGAGGAGCTAAAGGGGCGCTGCCAATCTATCGATCGCCGGGCGGCCAATAGCGCCCAATCCTTAGAGGCGTCCACCAACGCGATTGCGGCGATACTGAAAAGCAACCAGGAGATAGTCTCGGTCGCCGATCTCATTACCTCAGTGGCGGAGCAAACGAATCTACTGGCGCTAAACGCGGCAATTGAGGCGGCCAGGGCCGGCGAGTATGGACGAGGCTTTGCCGTGGTGGCGGAACAAGTCAGGGAGCTGTCGGCTAAGAGTAACCGCTCTGCGATAGAGATACGCCAGCTGCTCGGCAACAGCCGTGACGAGGTGATTCAAGGGCAAAGAGTGATAGAGCAGAGTGCGGAGGAGCTGACGCAGATCATCGACCAGATTGCCAGTGTGGTCCACGACGTTAATCAACTGGCGGGGTTAATGACCCAGCAAGGAGAGGCGCTCACCCAGCTAAACTGTGCCAGCAGCGAGGTGGCTAGCAGTGTGGTGGGCACTAACCAAGTATCCGAATCGGTTGCTATTGAGGGCGAGCAGTTGGCCAAGCGGGTTGAGCAGCTGCAGGCGTTAGCCAATAGCCTGACTAAGGTTGTTCACTGCCAGGCGGGTTAGCATCTAAGGGTAGGGATGGCCTACCCTAATCGCTAACTTTCAGTAGAAATCGCCCCCCATGGCGCGTTTGAGGGCCGCCTCTTCGAGTAACTCTTCCAGGCGACGTTTGACTTCGCGTCTGTGTTGCAGCTCACAGGCGGCCTTAGGGTTTTTGGGTGCTGTGATCGCTTCGATTTCAGCATCGTTCGGAATAACATCGAGTAACTGAGCCATAGTGAAATCCTCGTCAAATAAAGTGCTTGAGCACTCATTTGGTGCTGCTTAGCACTGAGCCGCTTTAACATAAAGTTAACTGAGTCAAAGCGTTAGCTAGTTTAGCGTCCTAAGGCCTGGGCACATTAGCGAGCGCTAATGAGAAAAATAGCAGGGGATTTTCAATTTTTGTTTGATCGAGTTAACACATTTGTATTTGTCGATTTTCTCGACAAAAGCGGAGGGTGTTGGTGAGTGCTTGGATATTAATTAATTGTTTTTAAATGGAATAATTACAGAATAATAGTGAGTTGCCAGCTAAATTAGTGGCAACTCATTTAAATTTAGATCACAAATCGAAACTATAGCTGTAGCCTACCACCACTTTCGGATCGTCACCGTCGAGGTCGGTATCGCTGACCAAGAAGGAGATGGTACCAAAGTCGGTCTCCTTATCCAGAGAGAGGGAGTAGTCGGCATAGTTGTCGGTATCGAACCAGGCGTTGACCACATCGCCGCTGGAGTAGCCATAGTGCGCCGAGAATGACAGGGTTTCCGATAGCGGGAAGCTGACACCTGCGTTGATGTAGCTGAGATCTTTCTCATCGAAAGGATCGGCTGCCACATCGCTATCGGCATTGACTACCTGTGAGTAGGCGAGGCTAAACCACTTCCAGCTCAGGGCCAGGGTGACTTCACCGAAGTCTATGCTCGAATCGCTGTCGGGATAGGCGTAGTAGAGATAGCTGATGTCATAGCCAAAATCTTCCCCCACGCTGCCCGCATAGCCGCCGTAGAAGTCGATCTCGTAGCTGGTGTCGTCACCGAAATCCACATTAGAAGCCCATGTGCCTAAGTAAAGGCCGCTTTCGTGTTCGAAGTCTATGCCGCCTTGAACCGCGGGTGCGTCTCCTGTCTGTGTGGCACCGCGCCACAAGTAGTTGGAGGTCGCACCAATGTTGCCCGTGACGCTAGCGCTGGTAGGTAAGGCCACTATCAAGGTGCCCGCGAGTAGGCTTAGGGTTCGCAATGCTTGTTTCATACTCATTCCTTCTTATTGGTCTATGGGAGCGGCCTTGCCTGTTGTTATGAGTATTGTCAGGCCGCGTACAAGCTATAGCGAAGAGTGTGCCAAATATTTATTGGTTATTTTTCAATTGGTTATTTTATTTGTGTCAGAGGTAGGCTAGCGATTGATTAAAAATGAGGCAGAGGGTGCACTAGGAAGGTGCATAAAAAAACCTCCATGGCGGAGGTTTTTTCGACGGATTAAATACCGATTTAGTTTACGCTGTCTTTTAGCGTCTTACCGGCTTTAAACTTAGGTACTACAGCCGCTGGGATCTGAATTTCTTTGCCCGTCTGTGGGTTGCGGCCTGTACGTGCTGCACGGCTAGTGGTCTCGAAAGAACCAAAACCTACAATAGAGATTTTTTCGCCGTTCTTCATCGCTTCCGCTACCGTTTCTTCGAAAGACTTTAAGGCGCGAGCAGCTTCAGCTTTAGTGAGTTCAGCGCTTTCCGCTATTTTTGCAACAAGTTCAGTTTTATTCATTTGGATAGTCTCTTCTTTCCGTAGATTTAGTAATACCAATTACATTAGATACTTGCAATTGCTGGACTTAACATGCCACAAGCATCCCTATAATGAAAGCGGTTTTATGCGCCCAAAGGGTGCTTTCAGTCAAATTCAGTAAAAATTTACCTTAGTGGCAGCAAAAAGTGGCCGATATTTCCCACTCTTGGCTTGAAAGGCTCACCAGACAAGGCTTGGGCCTTATTTGGCTCATTTACCAGGGGGATTATTTAAGCCTCGCGCTTATCGCTTGTTTGCGCCGCTTGTGGCAGATACTGTTTCATGCTCTTAGAGAAGGCCATATACCACTGAAAACTCAAGAGTATGGTGACCACCAGGGCGATAGCCCAGATAGGCAGCTCCTGACCACGCACCACCACCTTAACGTCTTCAGGGGTGATCTGATAGGCGATCACCGCCGTGGCTCCAAGCGCCGTGAACCCCAGGGTTTGTATGCCAATATAGATCTTCAGCACCAGGCTAGCCCAGTTGGTGCGTGCGATCAGCCCGAACAGCACAGGGATCACACCCAGGGTAAAGAGATCGAGTGTCTGGCTGTCTAACGCGCGCCAGCCGGCGAAAATGGCGATAACGATATAGAGGGCGATCAGTAGCAGTATGCTGGGAGTCGGTCGGTTCATCTTGGCTCTTGGGTGAATGATTTGCCCCGCAGTGTAGAAAAATGGTGCAAGTTAGTCCAATGCTTTGCCTAATTTGCCTGTCTATGCTGCTCAGCGTTGCCGGTTAAGGTAAGATGTGGCGGACTTAGATAGCGTGAGAACCCCATGACAGAGAGTGAATTTTGGCAGTTAGTGACCCGCAGCGAACCACAGCAGGATCAGGAAAGCCTGGCGGTCGAGCTTAAGGCCAAGCTGACCGAGTTGAGTAACGAGGAGCTGGCGGCCTTCGATAAGCTGTTTTCCCAGCAGATGCGGAGGGCCTATCTTTGGTCGCTCTGGGGGGCGGCTTATATCGTCACGGGCTGCGACAGCGAGTATGGTTTTGCCGAGTTTCGTGCTTTCTTAATCTCGCTGGGCCAGGAGTGGTTCGAGCGGATACTGCTGGAGCCAGATGCATTGGCGCAGCTGCCAGCCTGGCCTGAGAAGGACGGCTATGCCTATCCCTTCGTGGAAGATTACGATCTGCTTGCCGGGCAGATCTATGAGGATCGTACCGGCGAGGAGTTGCCCTTTGTGCCTTCTGGCCAGGCGACACCTCAGGGTAAGAAGTTTTCGCACAAGAAAAAACAGCTGAAGGCGACTTACCCCCAGCTGTTTCAGTTGTTTCCCTTTTAGCGGCGTCTCGGCGAGTCAGGTTTAGTAGCAGACCTGGCTGTCGTTGTCGAACTGCAGCTCATGTTCGGCGCAGGCGTCTTCCATAAAGGCTTCCTCGGCCTTGTCAAGCTGGTTGTCCAGGTCTGCCTGGAAGCTGTCGAGCCTCTGGTTGTCGCTCGCTTCTTGCTGCTTATCCAGAATCTGGAAGTGTTTTGCTACCGCGGCGCGTTCGCTGTCGGTCAGCTCATTGGCGTTAACGCCCGAGATAAAGGCGAAACCAAGAATTAGCGAGGCCAATAGGGCGAATTTCCCTGAGAATCTTGTGCGGGTGAGTTGGCTCATTGTCATAGCTCCTGTCAGTATCTTAAGTTCGATTCTTTGCCGCTAACCGGGCCATGCTATTGCGCTTTGTTGTGCGCCTGCAGACTGCCCCTGCGGTTTAATTGATACCTATGTTAATGACAATTGCTTGAACAGGAGCTGAATAAAAAACGAACAGGTGGAGTCGGTCAGTGGATCTCTGAAGAAAAGGGAGCCGACTTACTCCTGATTCTTCATGGTCTCGCACTGAAAGCCCTGACGGCTGTTGTCGAAGCGGCACCTTAGTCCACACTCCCACAAGACATCGCCAAGCGCCTTAGCCTGTTCGGTGGCGAAGGTCTTACAGCTTTCATAGTCCTCGAAGTCATCGGTTTTCTTGTAGCGGCCCGAGTTGTAACCGTGGGCATAGACGAAGGCCGACCAGGTCTCTGGCGTTTGCTGGGTCTCTTCTGCGGTGATCCAATAGAGGGCGCCTGCCAGTAGAGAGAAGATAATGACGACGAATAGCAGAGCGGATCGATTTTGCATGATTTACCTTAGTAGACTTGCCGAGTCTGAGAGTCTACCCCAGGGGTGCAGCAAATTGATACAAAGGCTGCCAAAAACTGTGGGCTCGGGAGAAAAGGGTTAATCGTGATTGTCCAATAGGTAAAAAGGCGGCGAAAAGGTTCGCCAGTGTTTTACATTAAGCCTATATTCAGGTTAGCTTTTGTACACTCAGTGTTGTAACAAGACTCAATAGGTGTCCCAAGCTTGGGCGATTAAGGAGGCTAAATATGAAGTTTCAATCTCTACTCCTGGTGGGGGCGCTGGTGTCGCTGAACCTTGCCGCCGAAGAAGCCAAAGAGAACCCGGTCACCGAGGCCGGAGTGGTGAAGATCTCTTGGCAGGATGTGGACAACTATCGTGACGTGAAGGTGGTAGGCGATATTCAATCTCGCTACGAGCTGCGTGTGTTCGAGACCCTGACGAAGAATCTCAACAAGGCGGCCGAGAAGACGCTTAAGCCCAACCAGAAACTGGAGCTGGTGGTGACAGATGTGGATCTGGCCGGCGACGTGCGCCCTACTTTCGGTGCGACGCCAAACGATATCCGAGTAGTCAAAGATATCTATCCGCCGCGCATGACCTTTAGTTATCAGGTGCTCGAAGGTGAACAGGTGGTGATTGCCGGCGACGAGAAACTCAGAGACATGAGTTTCATGCACACCACGGGTACCATGAATGACAAGCCGCTGAGATATGAGTCTAAGATGCTCAGCGATTGGTTGAAGAAGACGGTGGAGCCCAAGCTTTAAGGTTAAGCTAACTTAAGCGGCCGATACATAGCAATTGCCCCATCATTGGGCGCGGGCGTAAACAGGCTAAAGCCATTCAATGCGGCTTTAGCCTGTTTTTTTGCCGCCGCGCTATAGGCCGACAGCTCCTGCTCGTCGCAGTAACGCGTCACCTCTGGCGGTAGCAAGCCAACACATAGGCTGATCAGGGGATGAGTCACCCTCTGTCCCTGTCTGTCTTCGGCCATTACACTCTGGGCCAGCCAGTCGTCGGGACTGTAGAAGGCCTCCCTGGCTTGGTTGAAGCTGAGGAGCAGGCGACGACACTCATCGACGATCGCCTGGCTAGTGCCGATCACCACAAAATCATCGCCGCCCACATGACGGACAAAGTGGTCGGCGCCCAGTTGCTGCTGTAAACGCTGCGCCAGGGATTGGATCACCTCATCACCCCGGCAGAAGCCGTAGAGATCGTTATAAGGCTTGAAGTGGCACAGATCGAAGTAGGCCAGGTAGAAGGCCCGGCCTTGCTGGCGCAGGCGTTGCAGCTCCTCCTGGATGGGGATGTTACCGGGAAGACCGCTCAGTGGATTGGCGTGGCGGGCCATCTTGATCCGCTGCTCAGTGATCTGTTGCAGTAGATCTTTGGTGTGGCCTATCCCCAGCAGTTGCTGGCCGCGCATCACCAAGAAATGTTGCGCCACTGTGCCATGTTCGGCGGTCAGGCATTGACTCACCTTGGAGATCGGCATGCAGGCGGGTACTTTCAGCACCTTGTCGTTCATTACCTCAGCCACAGGGCTGTTCTCGTGTAGGGCGCGGCCATAGGGCGTGCTAAACAGCTCCATCAACTGCGCCCTGTCGACCACGCCCAGTGGCAGCTGCTTGGCATCGACGATGGCGACTACCTGCAGATGAGGCGAGCGGGCGAAGCGGGCGCTAAGCGCCTTTAGCTTGGTCTGTGGGGAGACACATATGGTACGGGTGGACAGGCTTTCGGCCGATTCGGCGTAGCGGGTCTGCCGCTGCCGGGTTTCCTGGGGCGCCATCGCCGCCAGGGTCTGCGTCGGTTGTGTCTGGGGTCGCCCCAAAAGGTAGCCCTGGCAATAGACGATCCCCAATTGGGTCAGCAGGGCCAACTCGGCCTGTGTCTCTATGCCTTCGGCAATCACCTTACAACTCAGGCTCTGACAGAGATCTATGATGGAGCGGACAAATTCCTGCTTCACCGGCGATTGGTCAATCTGGTGGATGAAGTGGCGGTCGATTTTGACATAGTCTGGCGCCAGTTCTGACCAGAGCCTCAATCCCGAATAGCCTGTACCCAGATCGTCGATGGCGGTCAGGAAGCCCTGGCTGCGGTAGTGGTTGAGGCACTCCTTGAGCAGATCGATATCATCGGCGGGGTATTGCTCCGACAGCTCTATCACTATCTGATCCGGCGACAGCCCAAGCTCCTGCACCAAACTTAAGGTGAGTCCCTTGGCGTGGCTGGGTTCCAACAGGGCCTTTGGCGAGATGTTGATAAACAGCTTGCCCGGCAGTTCGCGGGCGTCAAACTGCCTGATGGAGTGACGACGGCAGATCTCTTCCAGTTGCGACAGGCGCCCCTCATGGGCAGCGGTCTGAAACAGGGGCACAGGAGAGAAGAGGGCGCTATGCTCTGGGCCTCGACTCAGGGCCTCGAAGCCGTGCAGCTTATTGCTTGCGATGTTGAAGATGGGCTGAAACAGCACATGGATCTTCTCATGCTCGATGATCTTATCCAGTTCACTGCTCAGGTCGATTGCTGTCATCTAGGTCCGCCTCCTACGAAAAGTAGGGCGATTCTAGGACCAGGCCATGACAGCAATATGACACTAAAGTATGAGGTTACCCGCTCATTCAGTTGCTTTAGTTACTTGGCCTGGCTTTTAAACGCCTGCAGGGTCTGCAGCAGCACCCCGAGTTTACGCACGAAAGTTTCAAGCGCCGGCGCCAGGCCATCGCCTTGGCTAGGCAGCTTAGTCATGTCGTCGGCCAGCTCCTGTACATAGGGGCCGAAGCGGTTGCTGCGTGCGCTAAAGCCTTCTTCTTGGGTGAAGATGGTGGTGAACTTGCCGTGGCCGGCCTTCTTTAACTCATCCAGTTTGGCATCGGCATCGATTGCCTGGCGATAGGCCAACTGCAAGTTCTCTTTAAGTTGCTCAATGAGGTGACTATGTGGCATAACTGCCTCGTGTTGAAAAATTTAGCCGAATTATAAGGGGCAAGCCTGATGGCAACAAGTCGACCGCGTTTATTCACCATAGGGATTTTATTACTGACAGGGATCATGTCACTCGGCGCGATGGCCGCGAGCGACGACAAACCGCCCTTCTATAAGCTCAGTTATCAAGGCAAACAGACCTATCTGTTGGGATCCATTCACATCGGTCAGGCCGATTTTTATCCCATGGCGGAGCAGATAGAAACGGCCTTTGCCAAGTCGGGAGCACTTGCGGTCGAGGCCGATACCAGCAAGGCAGATATCATGGGATTGATCCGCAAATATGGCCTGACTCAGATGGCGGCAGATGCCAAGACCCAGGCCCGCCTGGCTGATTATTGCCGTAGCCGCAGCGAGATCTGCACCCCAATGCAAGCCTATGCGCCCTGGATGCAGGCGATGCAGTTTAGCGTGATGCGTTTTGCATCCCTGGGCTACCGGGCGCAGTGGGGCGTAGACCAGGTGCTGCAGAGCAAGAATGGTGAGCGTCCCGTGATCGAGCTGGAGAGTACCGAGTTTCAGTTTGAGCTGATGGCCTCGTTCAGTCCTAAGCTTCAGTGGGAGATGGTGCTCGAGGCGATCGATGCCCCTGACGAGGAGATGGAGCTGCTGGTAAGGGCCTGGCGCAGCGGCGATGAGGCCGCCCTAGATGACTTGATGCAGGGGCAGATGCTGCATGATGGTGATAAGGAGCTTATCGACAAGATGCTCTGGCAGCGCAACGAGCAGATGACTGCCAAGATCCGCGCCTTGATGATGCAGCAAGACGGTCCGTCGCCGCTGTTTGTGGTGGTGGGGGCCGGCCATGTGGTGGGCGACAAGGGGATACCCGCCAAGTTTGCCGCCATTGAAGGGGCCAAGGTTCAAAATTGCTGGCAGACGGCCTGCAACTGATTCCTTTTTAGAACTCGGCGCCAAGCTGAAGGGCATCAATGTCTGTCGTTTAGCTATACTGTTAGGCAGGATAAATATTGGCCAAAATATCGATGGGCGTAAAGTCCATCGATGCAGGGAGGCAAGATGCAGGCTGAGGCGCCCCTTTTCCCCGTTCGACCCGAGTTTGAGGCTATCCCCCGTCAGTGGGATACCCGCCACGACGCCGTGGTGGCCCGTGTCGACCCAGGTAACTTCTATGTCACCGCCCATGATGAGCTGATCTTCACCCGCCTGGGATCTTGTGTCGCGGCCTGCATCTGGGATCCTCTGTTGGGGATAGGCGGTCTCAATCATTTCCTGCTGCCCGAGCGGCAACTCCATGAAGATTGGCACCAGCTAACCAGTTATACCTGCCGCTATGGTAACTGGGCCATGGAGCAGCTGATCAACAGCATATTGAACCTGGGTGGCATGCGCAGTCGTCTCAAGGCCAAGGTGTTTGGCGGTGCTCAGATGACCACATCCAGCGTGCTGAACGTGGGCGAGTCCAACATCAGCTTCGTGAACAACTACCTCAAGACCGAGGGGATTGAGATAGTGAGTGAAGATCTCGGTGGCCCCTGGCCGCGAAAGGTGTTGTTTCATCCCAATAGCGGCAAGGTCAAGCTGATGCGTCTGTCGCCGGAGCGGATCACTAAGATGATGAGCGAAGAGCAGCGCTACCTGAAACAGATAGTCACCGCTCAGGGCGAGAGCCAGGTGGAGCTGTTCGACTAGTGAGCTAGCTATCTTTGCCAACGGATGATGAAGTGGACGTATCGCCCCAGGCCTATGTAGGCGGGGTGAGTCGAGTATTGCAGCTCCATCTCAAGCAGTTGGCTGAAATCGGCATTGGGGGGCTGGTGGGTCTTGAGATAATCGTGGATCACTCTAACGCCCGACTCCGATACCAGCTCCATCTGCCAATCTGTCACCCAGGCGCGCACATCCTCTATATACAGGGGATAACTAGGGGTTAGCCCCACCTTCTTCTTCACCTTAAAATCCGCCGCCACATAGTCGAAGTTGCCGGAGATCAGGCTGTGAAAGCGCATCGCCTCCTTGTTGTAAAACATGAGGGAGAACAGGCCCTGTGGTTTTAACAGCTGGGTGAGATCGGCCAGCGTCTGCCTGGCATCGCTGAGCCACTCGGCGACCGCGTGGCAGAGGATGAGGTCGAACTGGCAAAGTTCGTCCCGGGTCAGAGATTGGATCGGTGCGTGCAGCAGTGTGATATCCAGTTTCTCGCCGCTGCTCTCCTCATAGGCTGCAATCTGCGCCTTGCCTAGGGCCAACATCTCGCTGGAGATATCGCACAGGGTGACGCTGTGGCCCATCTTCGCCAGCTTCTGGCTGAAGAAGCCGAAGCCGCCGCCGGCATCCAAAATACGCAGAGGCCCCTCGGGCAGCTGAGTCAGGGCCTGGGAGAGATCTCGCCATAGTACGGCGGCGCGAACCTCGCCCTTAGGGGTACCGTAGATGTTTTTGGCAAATTTACCGGCTAATGCATCGAAGTTTTTGTCTTGCACTGAGTGACGCCCATGGGAAAAGCTGACTGAAATTAGGAGGGCTATTTTGCCATAGGCACGGGCGGCGCGCATTAAACAGACTTAAGGTTTAGGTAAAAAGCGTGAATTTGGGGTATACTCGCGGGCTTGCAATTTTTAGGCTGAGTAAAGTGTGAAGGGTTTGGATAGCGTGAATAAAGAAATTTGTGTTGAACTTAAGGCGATGCCGTCGCTGTTATCGCTTTATCGCAAGATCTTTTTTGGCCGAAAGCCAGGCTGGGATGAGCAGCCGTTGCCCCATGTTAAGGTGACCTGTCCACAGGTGACCGTGCGCGCAGATAAGGTCGCCCAATATGCCAAGGTGTGTGGCTTCGAGTTCGATGGCCAGCAGCTGCCCCTGACCTATCTCTATGTCATGGTGTTTCGTCTGCATGCCAGCATCTTTACCTTAGATGCAATTACCTTCCCCTTGCTGGGGATGATCCACCTCAAGAACAGCATTACCCGTTATCGCACCACGGGTGTCGATGAACGTTACGATCTCGAGTGTGAGTTGACCAGCAGCCAGATGACGGACTCTGGGCTGGAATTTGAGCTGGTGTCCCGCGCCTTCGTCGGCGGCGAGCTGGTGTGGGAGTCGCTATCGACCTATCTCTATCGTATCGAGGGCAGCGGTAAGCGCGCCCGTCCACCTAAGGCGACCCCAATGAGCTGGTCTAATCCGGTAAGCTGGGAGCTGAGTGAAGATCTCGGCCGTCGCTATGCCAAGGCGTCGGGCGACTATAATCTGATCCACCTACATCCTGTGCTGTCCAAGCGTTTCGGTTTCGACCGCGTGTTGGCCCACGGCATGTGGTCTAAGGCGAGAAGTGTCGCCCAGCTGATGCCAGAGATCGGCGACAAGCCTTGTACCATAGAGGTGGCCTTTAAGTTACCCCTCTTGATGCCGGCTCAGGTGAGCTTCGATTTCGACACCGAGAGCGCCGAAGGCCTGATGTTTGAACTGCGTGACGTCAAGGGACGCAGACCTCATCTGACGGGACAGGTGAAGTTTCACGACTAAGTGTCAGGACCAAGTTTTACGACTAAGGTTTTGCTTAAGTCTCAAACCTGAGCCGTGAGCCTTGAGATAGAAATGACAAAGCCAGCGGATTGCTGGCTTTTTTGTTGCTGTCTTATTCCTGTGTTAAGGAGTAGAGCTTTCTGCTAGGGCACGCTGTGGCCGGTGGCGGCCTGCCAGATGCTAAACCACTCCTGTCTGTCCAGTGTGATCTCGCTGGAAGCCACGGCGGCGCTGATGCGCGCCGGATTGCCGCTGCCTATGATAGGTTTTGGCTGGCTGGGGAGGGCCAGCACCCAGGCATAGATGATCTGGCTGATATCGTCCGTGCCATGGTTGGCGGCTATCTTGGTTAACGTCTGGCGAAGTCGCTTGGCCGGCTCACTCTGGCTGTGGAAGATCTCACCGCCCCCGAGACAAGACCAGGCCATGGGAGGACAGCGATACTGCTGCGCCTGATCTAGGCTGCCATCGCTTAGGGTATGCATGGCCAAGGGCGAGATCTCCAGCTGGTTGGTCACCAGCGGGCGATCCAGCCGGGACTGCAACAGGTCGAACTGAGCCGGGGTGAAGTTAGAGACGCCAAAGTGGCGCACCTTGCCGGTCTGATAGAGCTGTTCGAAGGCCTGGGCGACCTCGTCGGCATTCATCAGGGGGTCGGGCCTGTGGATGAGCAGCAGATCTATCTCATCCACCTGCAGCGCCTTAAGCGAGTTGTCGACGCTGGTGAGGATATGTTGGTAGCCGGTGTCATAGTGGTTGACGTAGCGCTCAGGCGTGGAGCCAAAGGCGGGCTTGATGCCGCACTTGGTGACTATCTGCATCTGTTGTCGAAGCGAGGGCTCGAGGGCCAGGGCGCGGCCAAATAAAGTCTCGCAGCTGTACTCGCCGTAGATGTCGGCATGATCCATACAGGTCACGCCTAGGCTGAGATAGTGCTGGATTAACGCCAGGGTCTGCTGTGGTGTCTGTTGCCAACTATCGAGGCGCCAGAAGCCGGCAATAAAGGGGGAGAATGTAAAGCTTTGCTGACTCATGGGCCGCTCCGTTTGGATTAATTTTTTCCATTAATAATCATTTTATTGATTTAGATTCATAAATCCTTAATTAATGCCTTCACCGACAATGAATAGGTTTGTTGTGACCATTTTTTGCTCTATATTCGCACCAGCTCGCTTTTTTTCATGCTTATTTATTGTAGGAGCGCTATATGCTGACTGACATCGAAATTTCACGCCAAGCCAGCTTACAACCCATAGAAAGCATAGCTACTGCTTTCGGGATCTTGCCCCACGAATTAAGCCCTTACGGCAGAACCAAGGCCAAGGTCGATCTGGCTATCACCAACCGAATTAAAGATAACAAACATGGTAAGTTAGTGATAGTCACGGCAGTCACGCCGACCCCCTTTGGCGAAGGCAAGACAGTGACCAGTATCGGCCTGACCCAGGGCTTACAGGCGATCGGCAAGAAGAGCTGCGCCTGTATCCGCCAGCCCAGCATGGGGCCTGTGTTTGGCATCAAGGGCGGCGCCGCAGGTGGTGGTCTGGCCCAGGTGGTGCCCATGGAAGATCTTAACCTGCATCTGACCGGCGACATACACGCGGTGACCAGTGCCCATAACCTGGCGGCAGCGGCCATCGATGCCCGTCTCTATCACGAACAACGCCTGGGCAGTGATGCCTTTCGCGAACAATCCGGGCTAGCGCCCCTAGATATCGATCCCGACAAGATTCTGTGGCGCCGGGTAGTGGATCAGAATGAGCGCAGCCTGCGCACCATAACGGTCGGCCTTGGCGAGGTTAACGGCCCAGTGCATCAGGGCGGTTTCGACATCAGCGCCGCCTCCGAGTTGATGGCGATTCTGGCGCTGAGCCGGGATCTTAAGGACCTGCGTGCCCGCATCGGTCGTATCGTGCTGGCGCAGAACAAACAGGGCGACTACATCAGCGCCGAAGATCTTGGTGTGGCCGGCGCCATGACGGCCATCATGAGTCAGGCCATCTCGCCGACCCTGATGCAGACCTTAAGTGGTGCCCCTTGTCTGATCCATGCCGGCCCCTTCGCCAATATCGCCCATGGTAACTCGTCGATCATCGCCGACGATATCGCCCTCAGACTGGCAGATATCGTGGTGACCGAGGGGGGCTTCGGCTCCGACATGGGCTTCGAGAAATTCTGTAATATCAAGACCCGTCAGTCAGGCAATGCGCCCGATGCGGCGGTATTGGTGGTGACGGTCAAGGCGCTCAAGTCCCATGATCCCCAGGCGGGAAGCGAGATGGACAAGCTCGCCGCCGGCTATGCCAACTTAAGCTGGCACATCAACAATGTGGCCAAGTATGGCCTGCCGCTGGTGGTGTCGATTAACCGTTTCGCCGAGGATACCCAGGAGGAGCTGGACTGGCTCAAGGCCCGCGTGCTGCAAGAGGGTGTGTTTGCCTGTGAGGTCTGCGAAGCCTTCTCTCAGGGCGCCGAGGGCGCCGCGGCACTCGCCGAGGCCGTGGTGCGCGCCACAGAGCAGCCGAGCCAGTTCCGTTATCTCTATGAGACCAAGCAGTCCATCGAGGCCAAGTTGCTGACAATCGCCGAGGCGGGTTATGGCGCCAGCGGTATCAGCCTATCCGACAAGGCCAAGACCCAGCTGGCCCAGCTGCAACGTCATGGATTCGATAAGCTGGCGCTCTGTATCGCCAAGACGCCCATGTCGGTCAGCCATGATCCTAAGCTCAAGGGGGCACCGCAGGGATTTGAGTTACCCATCGCCGAGCTGAAACTCAATGCCGGAGCCGGCTTTATCACGGCGCTGGTGGGTAAGGTGATGACAATGCCGGGGCTGGGAATACGCCCAGGCTACCTTAATATCGATATCGATGAGCAGGGGGAGATCACCGGACTGGCCTAAGGCAAGTGGGTTATCGGCCCTAGTGAGATAAAAAAACGCCTGCAGTTGCAGGCGTTTTTATGTGAGCGACTATTTTTCTGTCTGATAGATATGCACGTCGCGCTGTGGGAAAGGAATGGAGATCTGTTCCTGATCGAAGCGCATCTTCACCGCACGGGTGATGTCCCAGTACACATCCCAGTAATCTTCCGGCTTCACCCAAGGGCGCACCACGAAATCCACCGAAGACTCGCCCAGCAGATGCAGCTTCACCGTCGGCTCGGGTTGCTTGAGCACCTTTGGATGCTCTTCGACTATGCCGCGTAGCACCTGTTCGGCGTGTTCTATGTTGTCGCCATAGCCAATGCCGAAGGTCATGTCGACGCGGCGTTGATGTTCTACCGTGATGTTGTTGATGGTATCACCCCAGATCTTGTTGTTGGGGATGATCAGGCGCTGGTTATCCAGAGTCTTGATGGTGGTGGAGACCAGGCTCATCTGGCTCACCTTGCCGGTGACGCCCGCGGCGTTGATCAGGTCGCCCACATCATAGGGGCGATAGATAAGGATCATCATGCCCGAGGCGAAGTTGGACAGGGTATCTTGCAGGGCGAAGCCTATGATGACACCCGCGACCCCAAAGCCTGCCAGTAGTGGTCCAAGCTCGAAGCCCAGCTGTGACAGGGCGATCATCAGACCCAATGCAAATACCGTCTTACCCGACAGGGAGATGAAGAAGTCTTGCAGCAGCTTGCTGAATTTCAGCTTAGAGTTACTGACCATCTTCTTGACGATGCGCTGCACCGCCTTGCCGGCCAGGTGGGCTAAAAAGAGGATCAGCAGGAAGACAAACAGCTTGAACAACAGCCCTGGACCGTTATCCAGCAACTGATTCTTAGCCTTGTTCCACCACTCATCCAGCAGGTTGCTGGCCACGTCGACGTTGAGTACATCCTGGGTGATATCCCCTGAGATGCTAAACAGGGTCTGTTTTAGCACTGTGGTGTCCTGGCTCAGGGCGTCTAGTAGCTCGATCGCCACCGACAGGCTGGCGCTGGTGAGGCTGAGTCGCTCGTTGAGATTGGTGACCAGAGCGGTCTGCTCAGCAGTGACATCCTTACCCGCCTTAGCCGCCTCGTCGACGGCTAACTTGAGCTTGTCCTGGGTAAAGTGTACCAGGCTATTGAGCATGTCTGAGCGCTTGAGTAGCTGAGTCGTGAGTTGGGTCTTGATGGCCTGAGTGTCTTCGCCTAGCTCATTTAGCCAGGTGAGGGTCTCGTATTTAGCGCCGAGGATCTCGTCGCGCTGACGATCCCGCATAGCCAGCTTATACATGACACCCGTGTCATTATCGCTGCCAAGTTGTTGTTTGAATTGGTCGATATCGGCGGCGTAGTAGTCGGCCACCTTGTCGATGAAGGCCAGATGCTTCTGCAGTAGCGGCAGAAGTGCAGCCTTATCCAGCGGTTGCTGCTTCATCAGCACCTTGAACTTGTCATGGACCTGATTGGCGTGTTCCTTGATGCGATACTCGATGAACTGCTTCATTTCACCATTGGCATTGCCAAGTTTAGCGATGTCTAAATCTATGGTCTGTTGCAGTTGAGTCAGTTCGGTCAGGGGCAGAGGTGTCTGGAGGGCTTCATCGGCGGTGGCGGGAAGATGGGCTAGCGCCATCATAGTCACCAGCGCCAGGGCTAAGGTGCGTAACATATTATCCGTCCTGTGTTAGCTAATCGCTGGATCATAATCTGTTCCATCTGCGCTGTAAATTCACAACGCGCGGCGGTTCAATCTGGTAGACTAGCACTCTTTGTCGTTATTTGAGAGTTTGTTGTGCTTTGTCCTCACTGTAGTCATTCCTTTCGCGCCGCTCAGGTCGATGCCCAACGGGGCAAGGGGCTGGATGCGCAGATCCAATGCCCCCATTGCGAGGCCTGGCTAGGGCGAAGTGCCATCTTGATGCGATTGAAAATACTCGGCTTCTATCTAGGCCTGGTGATGCTGGTCCTGGGCTATTTCTTGCCTGACTGGCGTAACCTGACTACGCCTGTGGCGATATTTGCCGTGATGATATTGCTGGTGAGTCATATGATGGATCACCTCAAGGTGATTCAAGCGCCGCCGAGGCAAGAGGTGGATGACAGCGAGCAGCGACAGAAGTATCGCTGAGATGAGCTGGCTGGTGAAAGCCAGCTAAGAAGATGCCGGGTTTTATCTTGGCTTAGCGCTCGCCATCTTAATCTATGACTTGAACCTGGGCCTCGAGCGCCGCTTCGACGTAATAGATCCCGCCCAGGATGGCGACGATAAAGATCGTGGTCCAGAACAGCATTTTGAAATTTTCGCGAAAAAATTCCTTCATAGAGAGCATTTCCTTTAACCTTGAATGGGAAGAGTCGGTAGCCGATAGCCACTATGGCTGTAATCTTAGTGTCACTAACTTAAGTCAGACTTAATTTTAGCCAATCTGGCCGTGATGTGGGCCACGCTTTGGCGTGGCGCCTAAGTAAAATTTTCCAATAACTTTTGTTACATTCCTGCTCGAGCGGGCGTCAATTGTGGCTTGACTTCATCACTCTTATCCCTAAACTTGGTCGGAATTTGAATGGTTCCAGTTGATCTCATGGCAATATCGGTAAGAGCAAAAGTAAGAGGAGTGGCGATATGGCTTAGTGCCGTATTGTTCTGCTTGTCTGTGCTCGCCCCGGCACATAGCCTCGAACATCTGGACGACGGGGCGACGACTCACTGTACCCTGTGTATTCAAAAACTGCAGCTTAACAGCGTCTTGCCGGTCGACGAGTTCAGCTTTAGCCTGCCCACGCTCTCGGTGGAAGTGCCGCTGCGAGAGTCTACTGCGCTTGCAGCCGTTCATGTCGACTATTTCCAAAGTCGCGCCCCGCCCGCCTTATCGTAATACCTCAAAAACTTAAGATGATTAATACTCTGCGCCTCCTTGGCAGCAGAGTCGTTTAGCTATTTTTTTGGAGACATTATGATGAATTTCAATGCGCGCTTGTCGGCGGTAGCACTTGCCTGTGCCTTTTTGCCAAACTTAAGTTTTGCAGCGGATCCAACCCTGACGAATCCTGCTATTAGCGCCGTACTCGATGGTTATTATCAGAACGCCGAGCGTCCAATGGCCGAGCGGGTCGAAGGCTTTGGCCTGGGTCATACCGAGCTGGCACTGAGCGCCAACATAGATGACATGTTCTACGGCAAGCTGACCTCGGTGATCGAGGTCCATGACGGCGAGACCGAGGTGGGGCTGGAGGAGGCCTTCATTCAGACCCTGGGTATGCCCTATGGTTTCTCTATGCGCGGCGGTCGTTTCCTGTCGGATGTTGGCTATCTCAACAATCAGCATGTGCACACAGATGCCTTCTCGGATCGCCCGGCGGCCTATCGCGCCTTCCTGGGCAGTCATTATTTTGATGACGGTGTGCGTCTGGACTATGTCGCGCCGACCGACCTCTACTGGACCATGGGTATCGAGGCCTTCAAGGGCGACAGCATGCGCGCCGAAGATGAGCATGGTGAGCGCGAGTTTAAGAACGTCGGCGTCTACACCGCCTACACTAAGCTGGGTGGCGACATAGGCGTCAGCAGCTCCTGGATGTTGGGCCTGAGTTACCTGCGTAACGAGAACGGTCGTCTCACTGCCCATGAGGAGCATGAAGAAGCCGTGGTGGCCGAAGAAGAGCACGATCATGACCACAGCCATGGGGCAAGGTATACGGGTGAGAACACCTACATCGCAGACTTCGTCTATAAGTGGGCACCACAGGGTAACTACAAGTATCAGCATTTAACCCTGAGCGGCGAGTATTTCCGCGTCAGCGACTATGCGCCGCTCGAGGAGCACGATCATGACCTGGTTGACGATCACGATACCTCAAAGCCGGATGCTCACACCGGCTGGTACCTCAGCTCTGTGTATCAGTTCTCGCCAAATTGGTCGGCGGGCGTGAGATACGGTCAGGTCGATACACATCTTTTGCACGATGAGCATTTCGATGCACAGAAACTGAAAGAGACAGAGGTGAGCCTGGCCTGGCACCACAGCCATTTCTCGACCGTGCGTCTACAATATACCAATCAGCAGGGCACTAACTTTGACGGCATCACCGACGATAACGTCATTACACTTCAATATGTTATGACTTTGGGGGCTCACGGTGCGCATCAATTCTAATTACTTAAAGGCCGGCGTTGCGGCGCTGGCACTCAGCTTTGCCTGTGGAGCACAGGCGAAACTCAATATCTTCGCCTGCGAGCCTGAATATGCCGCGCTATCCAAGGAGCTGGCGCCGGATACTAAGGTGTACGCCGCGACGACCGCGATGCAGGACCCGCATCAGGTTCAGGCCAGGCCTAGCCTGATTGCCAAGATGCGCCAGGCGGATCTGGCCGTATGTGCCGGTGCCGATCTCGAGGTGGGCTGGTTGCCCATGTTGCAGATGAAGTCGGCCAACGCCCAGGTGCGCTCCACCGATAAGGGGCTGTTCTATGCCGCCGAGCATATCCAGACGCTGGATCAGTTGGCCCAGGTGGATCGCAGCATGGGTGATGTGCATGCCCTGGGTAATCCACACCTGCATTTCGATCCGGAGCGCCTGCTCCAGGTGGCTAAGGCCTTGTCGGCCAAGATGGTGGCGCTCGATCCGGATAATGCCGCGGGTTATGAGTCGGCCCTGGCCGATTTCAGTCAGCGCTGGCAGGCGGCGATAGGCCGTTGGCAGTCACAGGTGGCGCCGCTTCAGGGCAAGAAGGTGATCGCCTATCACACCAGCTTCCGCTACCTGTTCAACTGGTTAGGCATGGAGCAGGTGGGGGATCTCGAGCCCAAGCCGGGGCTGCCGCCGAGCACGGGTCACCTGGCAAGCCTGCAGGGGCGTGCCGGTCAGGGGGATGTGATGGCCATCATAGTCGCCTCCTATCAGGATGAGCGCGGGGCCAAGTGGCTCGGTGAGCGCACCGGCCTGCCAGTGGTGAATCTGCCCATGTCGGTCGGCGGTAACGATGACGCACAGGACCTCTTCGGCCTGTACGACAGCGTTATCCAGTTATTGCTGGGTGTGAATCGCTAGCCTGGCTTATATCCGGCGCCCCATGGGGCGCCGTTGTTCGTTTTTTGGTACTCAATCATGTTTGATCTCGATCTCTTATCTATCCTGCTACCCGCCTTCGCCGCGGGTATCTTGGTGCTCTCAACCCATGTGCTGCTGGGCAGTCAGGTGCTCAAGCGCGGCATCATCTTCATCGACCTAGCGATCGCCCAGGTGGCGGCGCTGGGGGCCATCATTGCCCACACCAACCACGAGCTGGAGCATCTAGCCTATGTCACGGTCTGGATGCCGGCGCTGTTTGCCCTCTTAGGGGCAGGGTTTATCGCCTGGCTGGCCAAGCGGATGGCCAACGAGCTGGAGGCGATCATAGGTTGCTTCTATGTGTTGTCGGCGGTGGCGGCCATGTTACTGCTGTCAAATGATCCCCACGGCGCAGAGATGCTTAAGCAGTTGATGTCCGGCCAGATCCTCTGGGTGAACTGGTCACAGCTGATTCTGCCTGCCGTGGTGTCTGCACTGGTGCTGGCGATCATCGCCCTGCGCCCGGCAATACTCAATGGTGCCGGTTTCTATCTGTTGTTTGCCTTAGTGATCACCCTGTCGGTAGAGCTGGTGGGCGTCTATCTGGTGTTCAGTTCCCTTATCCTGCCGGCGCTGGCGGTTAACAAGCTGCGCGGCAGGGGCAAATGGCCGCTGGCCTATCTGGTGGGTTTGCTGGGCTATGGCATTGGCCTGTTGCTGTCGGCCAGTTTCGACCTGCCGAGCGGCGCTGCGATTGTGGCGACCCTGGCGGTCAGCACAGTGGCGTTTCGTCTGTTACAGCCTCGCCTGACGAGGGAAAGTTCGATTACGAAGGTTAGTGCTAACTAGAAAAGTCGATAAAGATGAGGTGCTTGAGAGATGAGCGGGTAGGGTGCAACAGGCACTCTCCCGCTTTTTTCTTGCCAGCATTCCGTTGAGGCGATGTTTTTTCACTGTTAATTCCATGACTTATATCGTTAACACTCGCCAGGTATGCTGTAAGCCCTTTGGGGCCCTAAGACGACAGGTGTAAGTCAAAAGGCCTGCTGCTATAATGTCGCCACTGAAATCACAGGAGTAAGTTGTGCTGTTAATCTTCAGATCTCTGATCTTAGCCATCATGTTGTTGTTGGCCTTTGTCTTCGGTGGCCTCTATTGTCTGCTGCGTCCCCGCCATAGAGACAATGTTCATCTGTTTGCTAAGATATTTTCCTGGGCCGCGCCTGTCTTAGGGGTCAAGGTCGTGGTACGTAAGCCCAAGGTTGAGCGCAGCGAGCCCTGTATCTTCCTGGCTAACCATCAGAACAATTTTGATATGTTTACCCATACGGCCGCCGTGCCTAAGGGCACTGTCAGCCTGGGCAAGAAGAGCCTGGCGTGGATCCCTTTCTTCGGCCAGATATACTGGTTATCGGGGAACATATTGATCGACCGTAAAAACCGTAACCGCGCCTTCGAGACCATGGCGCAGACCGCGAAGAAGATTAAAGATAAGTGCCTCTCTATCTGGATCTTCCCCGAGGGCACGCGTTCGCGGGGCAAGGGGTTGCTGCCCTTCAAGGCGGGCGCCTTCCATACCGCCATCGAGGCCGGTGTCGCCATGGTGCCTGTGTTGGCTTCGAATCAGGAACATATTAAGCTTAACCGCTGGAATAACGGCGTGGTGATCATCGAGATGATGGATCCCATAGAGACCAAAGGCCTGGCTAAGTCGCAGGTAAAAGAGCTATCGACTCGGATTCATGCCATGATGGCGGAGAAGTTGGCTCAGCTGAATCAGGAAGCCAGCGCCCTGATGGCCAAGAAAGCAATTAATTAAGAACACTTTTATTCGGAGAGATCCATGTCTACAGAACGTCAACTGCAGGAACAGAAACAGGAAAACCAGGAGATCGTCGACGCGATTCTTGCCGATGGTTCTGAGCCCGATGCCGAATACACCATAGAACACCACTTCTCGGCCTCTAACTTCGACCGTCTGGAGAAGGCGGCGGTGGAAGCCTTTAAGATGGGCTTCGAGGTGAACGATGCCGAAGAGATGGAGCTGGAAGATGGCTCAGTGCTCTTCTGTTTCGACGCCATCGCCTACCATAAACTCGACGTGGCTTTGCTGGACAAGGCCTGTGAAGATCTGATCCAGCTGGCGGCTAAGCTGAAGGTGGATTACGACGGCTGGGGCACCTACTTCATCGGCGACGATATGGAAGGTGGCGACGAGGAGTATGAAGAGGAAGACTCTCGCTTCCATTAAGCTGTTTTTATTAAGCTGTTTCCATTTAGCAGCTGCCATTAAAAAAGCCCATCTATGATGGGCTTTTTTGTGTCTGTGACCACTTGCCATTTAACACCTACCGCTTGCCACTTGCCATTTAGCCGTGGCGGACTAGTCTGCCTCGCCTGGCTCGAAGATGACGCAGCAGTTACGCCCTTGCTGCTTGGCCTGATAGAGGGCGCTGTCGGCCTGACCCAGCCACTGGGCGCTGTTGCTCAGATGCTCGTCTATGCCGCAGATGCCGATACTCACCGTCACCTTAAGGATGGCGCTCTCGAATCTCAGCTCCGAGGCTTCAATCTTCTCCCGCAGACGATCGGCAAAATGCAGTGCGGCCTCGGCGTTGGTGTTCGACAGCACCACGGAAAACTCCTCGCCGCCGTAGCGGCCGGCGCAGTCTGTGTCCCGCAGGGACTGGCGCAGGATATGGGACACATGCTGGATCACCTTGTCACCGGCGATATGGCCGTAGGTGTCGTTGATGCGTTTGAAATGGTCGATGTCGAACATCACCAGCGTGGTGGGTTCGCCATAGCGGGCGTGGCGGTCGAACTCCTTCTGCATACACAGCTGCCAGTGGCGGCGGTTATGCAGCTGGGTCAATCCATCTGTCTGGCTCAGGTGTTCCAGGCGCTCGTTGGCGGCCTTGAGCTGTAGCTTGTTGATCGCCACATCGGTGACATCATAGATGATCATGCTGATATGGGTGATCTGGCCGGTGAGCGAGGAGAGCGGCAGCAGGGTCACATTCTGGTACATGAAGTCGGCGCGGCCCGTGATGGGACGATAGTTGCCGAACTTGAACACATAGGGGCGCTGCTCCCAGCTGATAAAGGCGCGATTCTTCAGCAGGAAGACAGACTCCATCTTCTGTTTCAGCCAGGTCGCCGGCAGGTAGTCGAACTGATCGAACAGGTACTTGCCCTTGATGGAGTTGGGTGAGATGCCACTATGGTTCTCCATGAAACCATTCCAGAGCTGGATGTTGTAATCGCGATCCAACACGACCAGGCCGACCTCTATGGTCTGCACCATATCGATTAGCCAGTGGAGTTCGTTCATCGCGCTTTGGTCATATGGCATATCTTGATCCAACTTAATCCAGCAAATAGCCCAGCTTATAGTTAAGCGTCGGCAAAGATTCTTCGGTAAATAACAAGAGAAGATCGCATTGAATATCATGCCCTTCGATGCGGTAGTTGATCTCCATCGCCAGGGTGCGAGACCACTTCTCCGAGTTGTCGTGGATCAGGTCGTTCACCGTGCAGTGGCGCCCCAGCACCACGGGATGGCTCTGGCTGAATTTCATGTGTAGCTGCTCTGAGATGCCGCTGAGGAAGGCGCCGATCAACACGTTGCCCGTGTCTATCATCACCTCTATCTCAGTATTGGCATCCTCAGGGTTTGCCAGTCCCATCAGCTTGGCCATGTCCTGAAAGGAGGAGTCGTGAAATAGCAGTAGTGCCTCGCCAGCTACCCCTGCGCCGATAAAACCCTGACACAGGGCCGATACCGTGCTGTACTGCTCGGTGGCCTTGAGGGTCATGGTGAGTTCGCTGACTTCCAGCACGTTGACGTTAGGGATGGGCAAGAGCACGAAGACATCCAGCAGCTTGGCCAGCAGATCGGCGGCGCGGCCCATGGCCACGTTGGCGACCTCCTGACAGGCGTCGCGTAGATCCACCTCGATCATGGGGTTGTCGTTTTCTTGCTCGCCCAGGGCTATGGTGAGTATGCCGTATTCCTGGAGTATGTTACTGATGGCATCGGCGCTGACGGGCTTCTGAATAAAGTCCAGGGCACCCAGGGCCTTCACCTTCTCGTGGGCCTTGATCTGAATGTCGCCCGACACCACGATCACCAGGGCGGGTAGATCCTCTTTCTGAATGGTTTCCAGTACCTCGTAGCCATCCATCACCGGCATGTTGAGGTCGAGAAAGACCACTTCGCCCTTACCGGCCCTGATCGCCTCGATACCTTCGGCGCCATTGTTGGCAAAGGTGATCTCGACATCCCACTCCTTGGGCAGGGTCCTGGCCATCTGCTTGCGAGCGAGTGCGGAGTCATCGCATATGAGTACGGGGATCGACATCTAGTTATAACATCCTAATCTGCCTTCATTATTAGAAGATAACACCAAATCACTTGCTTGGTGGCTAAAAGCTTCATCCTGAGGCAGTTTTATCGGTTTTGTCTTTGGTAACGACAGGGATTAACGGGGCTTGTTGCTGATGCATTTACCGGGACATTTACCCGATCTCCAGGCATCCGAGCCAGCTTGGCGCGGGTAGCGGGAGCAGGTAAATGACAAACTCTGTCCAAAGGTTATTATCTATCAGCTTGATTAACAACCGTAAACTCTTGGGTGGCAATATTTTGACGCCAGTCAAAAAACGGACTCATGTTATATCTTTTAGGGATATTTGCCAAATGTGTTACATTTCCTTCTGGACTGACCAGTAGCAGAGTTTAAGCGCAGCGATTGAGGAGTAAAGGAATGCAACACCCCAACGTCACCCTGACCATAGCCGAAGGCATCGCCTGGGTAGAGCTGTCACGGCCGGAAAAGTACAACGCCCTTAACTATGAACTGTTCGAATCTATCGTTAAGGTGCAGAAGCATATCGCCAGGCGCAGAGACGTGCGGGCGGTGATCCTCAGTGGCAGTGGCGGTAACTTCTGTTCCGGCCTGGATGTGGCCAGCGTGATGAAGTCACCCATGCAGGCGTTTAAGTTGCTGTTTAAGTGGTTGCCGGGTAATGCCAATCTGGCGCAGCGGGTCTCGATCGGCTGGCGTCGACTGCCTGTGCCTGTGATCTGCGTGCTCGAGGGGATCTGCTATGGCGGCGGTACCCAGATAGCCTTAGGGGCGGATATGCGTATCGCCGCGCCAGACTGTCGTCTCTCTATCATGGAGGCCAAGTGGGGACTGGTGCCTGACATGGCGGGCTTAGTCGGTCTGCGAGAATTAGTGGGTAAGGATATCGCCATGCAGCTCACCATGACGGCCGAGGTGATCGACGCCCAGCAGGCCAAGGCCTATGGCCTGGTGACCCAGGTGAGCGAGGCGCCGCGGGAGGTGGCAGAGGCCCTGGCACATCGACTGGCCAACACCTCGCCCGATGCCAATGCGGCGATCAAGTTCAGCATCAACAAGAGTTGGCGCGCCGGTGAGCGTAGCCTGCTGGCCCGTGAGTCCCTGAGTCAGGTGCGTCTGCTTGTGGGCAAGAATCGGCTGATTGCCGCCCTGCGTCAGACCAAAGATCCTGAGCGTCGTTATCAGCCACGTCAGCCCTGGTGGCGTTAACTGAATGAGTCACAACAGATTTTCAATGTGATCGGCTTCACACTACCTCTCGCCCGGCGAGACGAACATCCCGAGGCTCGCTAGTATCCTGCTGCCAAAATTTTGATAAAGGAAAGCAGGATAATGCGACAAGGGTTTGAACGATTTCTCTGGAGTAGCCGCCTCTCAGTGATGATAGGGGTGTTTGCCTGTGTGCTGGCGGCCCTTGTGGTGTTTGTCATGGGCATCAAGGATGTGATCCACATGGTCGACCTGCTGTGGGACTATGTGATCAGCGGCAGCTACGAGGTACGTAACGATCTTGTGATGGTGGTGGTGGAGATCTTAGATACCTTCCTGCTGGGGTCTGTGCTGCTTATCTTTGCCTTTGGCCTGTATGAGCTGTTTATCAGCAACCTGCAGGCGGCGGAAGACAGCGTCGCCGGTGGCAAGATCTTAGTGATCAGCAGCATAGACTCGCTCAAGAGCAAGCTGGGTAAAGTGATCCTCATGATGTTGATCATTAAGGTGTTCTCCTACTTTACCGAGATGAAGCCGACCTCCATGCTGGAGCTGCTCTACATGGGCATCATAGTCGTGCTGATCGCCCTGGCGCTGATGCTGAGTAAAGATAAGAAGTAAACCTCTAAGCCTTAGGGATAGGCCCGCAGAATACGCTGGGCGAAGCCCTGAACCAGGATCAGTACCTCCTGCCAGGCTGTGGGCTGATCCAGGTTTAACGCCAGTCGCTGCTGCTCATAACGCAGTGGCTGCCCCATGGGGGAGAGGGCCTTGCGGGCCTTTTGGGTCGCCAGGGAGGCCGGTAGCCCGTCGGGGGATTGAATATCCAATACCGGCAGCGCCAGCTTAGCCAGCTTGCCCGGCAGATCCCGATTCTCCGCCTCAAGTTCCAGATAGGGATTGATCACCACCAGCAGATCCGGGCTCGGTAGCGCGGCGGCGGTCAGTATCTCGATAACCAGGCCTGCACTCTGGCCGCTGACGATAAGTATTCGCTTACCGGGATACGTCTTCCCCAAACCGTCGAGCTGCCCCAGGGTTTGACTGAGGGCGGTTTTCTGTTTCTCCCTTAGCGCCGTCCAATCTTCCTGGCTGTATTTGGGCAGGTTCTGATCACGCTTCTGGCTGAGCTGCGCCTCGCCGGGCTTGGGGATCTCACCGGCATCAGTGATATGGTTGGGCTGTGATGCCCCCTGGGGGGCACCTATGCTCAGGGTCGCCCAGCCCTTGGGCGTGAGATCGCGTCTGAGAAAGGCGAGCAGGCCTTCTGGGTCGGCATCTTCGCCCAAGTCCCCTAACAATACCGCCGCGCCATATTGATTTCGTCCCTGCCAGGGGCGCACCAATACCGGCTGCTCTGTGCCCTCGACCGTGATTTTAGCCACCTCGGTTGGCGGCAGGTAATCATAGTCTTGCATGGTATTGCGCTGGGCGAGAGCCATAAGGGGAAACAGGGTAAGGATGAGCAGTGTGGTGCGTAGATTCATCGGCTTATTGGGTCATCTGGCGTTAACTTTGACTATGGCGTCAGTATAAGCCTAAGTGCTTGCCAATGGCGATAAAATGCGAAAGAAGCTGGCACCGACCAGGGTCGGTGCCATAGGGAGAGAGTTATGCGTAACTGGAATTAGGCATGGCTGACTAGGACCAGACGCACGGCGTCCAGTTGCAGCTGGCAGCCATCTAGGTAGTTGCCCAGCTCGACCATCTGATTTCTCAGGTGCTCCAGCTCCTCGTCACGGATGTTGGGGTTGACTGCCTTGAGGGCCTCCAAACGTTCCAGCTCGGCGGTGAGCTGCTGAGTCATCTTGGCGCTGGCCTCTTCGGTCAGCTGTTTCATCGCCGCCTCGGCAAAGGCTTCACCCTTGGCAAACAGCGGGTGCAGCAGGGTCTGCGACGCGTTGACCAGCTTGCTGGCGATGTGACGGTTGACCGCGCTCAGCTGCTTGTCGAAGCTCTCGTAGCTGACGTTCTCCGACAGGTTGTTGCCATTCTTGTCCAGCAACACACGAACCGGGGTAGGTGGCATGTAGCGGTAGAGCTGGCTCGAACGCGGCGCCGAGGCATCGGCCATGTAGATCAGCTCAAGGAAGACTGTGCCTGCCGGCAGGGCCTTGTTCTTGAGCACGGCCACGCTGGTGGTGCCTGTCTCGGAGGAGGTGATCAGATCCAGACCCGTCTGTACCAGCGGGTGCTCCTGGGTGATCAGGGCGATATCGTCGCGGGACAGCGCCATCTCTCGGTCGAAGGTCACGGTAATACCGTCTTCCGGAAGGCCTGGGTAGGTGGGGAACATCATATGCTCGCTCGGGTGCAGCACGATGGCGTTCTCGCCGCTATCTTCCTGCTCGACACCTATGATGTCCCACAGGCGGATCACTGAGCCAATCAGCTGGGTGTCCTGGTCGCGGGCCGCCAGGCTCTCCACCAACTTCTGCGCCTTGGCGCCGCCGTGGGAGTTGATCTCCAGCAGCTTGTCGCGGCCCTGTTCCATCGCCTTCTTCAGCGCCTTGTAACGGGTCTGGGTGTGGTTGAGCAGCTGGGTGAACTGATCTTCGTCGCGATACACCAGCTGGGTCAGCAGCTCGTCGGAAAACTCGTTAAACAGTATATGGCCCGTAGGACAGGTCTGCTCAAAGGCGTTCAGTCCCTTGTGGTACCAGTTCATCAGGTTTTCCTGGGCCGTGCCCGCTAGGTAGGGCAGGTGGATCTCGACATCGTTGGCCTGGCCGATACGGTCCAGACGACCGATACGCTGCTCCAGCAGATCTGGGTTCAGCGGTAGGTCGAACAGCACCAGATGGCTGGCAAACTGGAAGTTACGGCCCTCTGAGCCGATCTCGCTACAGATAAGTGCCTGGGCGCCGCCGGTTTCCTGGGCGAAGTAGGCGCCGGCCTTGTCGCGTTCTATGATAGACATGCCTTCATGGAATACTGTGGCCTGAATGCCCTCGCGGGTACGCAGCGCCTCTTCCAGGCTCAGGGCGGTCTCCGCCTGGCTGGCGATGATCAGCACCTTCTTGCTGCGATGATTCTTGAGGAAGTCGATCAACCAGTCGACCCTTGGGTCGAACTTCCACCAACTGGCACTGTCGCTCTCAAACGCCTGATACAGCTTCTCCGGGCTCAGCGCCTGTTTCACCTTGGCGGTGAGATCTGTCTGGCCACCCATCATCTCTGACACGCGGGCGGCGGTCTCGTACTGGGTCGGCATGGTCTGCGGATGGGCGTTGAAGATACGGGTCGGGAAACCCTTCACCGAGGCGCGGCTGTTACGGTAGAGCACGCGGCCGGTGCCGTGTCTGTCTAATAGCTCCTGTAGCAGCTCGCTGCGGGCCTGTTCGCGTTGATCATCATCGACACTCTCGTCCTCGATCAGACGCAGCGCCGGGGTGATATCTTTCTCGTTGAGTAGCTCGGTCAGGCTGGCAACGGCCTCGTCGGGCAGACGCTTGCCACTGGCCAGGGCATCGGCGGCACTGGCCACCTCTTTGTAGCTCTCCTCCTCTTTGAGGAAGGCCTGATAGTCGTAGAAGCGATCCGGGTCCAGCAGACGCAGACGGGCGAAGTGGCTCTGGTGGCCCAGCTGATCCGGGGTCGCGGTCAGCAGTAGCACACCGGGGACCACTTCACTCAGGGCCTCGACCACGCGATAGGCGCGGCTCGGTTCCTCTTCGGTCCACTCCAGGTGGTGGGCTTCGTCGACTACCATGAGATCCCAGTCGGCATCCAATGCCTGGTCCAGGCGTTTCTTCTTACGCAGCAGCTCCAGCGAGCAGATCACCAGCTGTTCGGTGTAGAAAGGGTTGTCGTGGTCGGCATAGGCCTCGACGCATCTGTCTTCGTCAAACACTGAGAAGCGCAGGTTGAAACGGCGCAGCATCTCCACTAACCACTGATGGCGCAGCGTGTCTGGCACTATGATCAGGATACGCTCGGCGCGGCCGGTCAGCAGCTGCTGGTGAATGATCAGGCCGGCTTCGATGGTCTTACCCAGGCCTACCTCGTCCGCCAATAGGACGCGCGGTGCAAAGCGCTGGCCCACTTCATGGGCGATCCACTGCTGATGGGGGATCAGGCCGACACGGGGCCCCTGTAGGCCCAGCAGATCTGAGGTGGCCAGCTTGTGACGCAGTAGCTGGCTCTGGTAGCGCACGCCAAATCTGTCGAGACGGTCGATCTGGCCGGCAAACAGTCTGTCCTGGGGCTTGTTGAAGCGAATATTGTGGTTGAGCAGGGTCTCGCGCAGGCTGACCTCCTCGCCGGTTTCCGTGTGGATACCGTGGTAGATCACCAGCTGGTTCTTCTCTTCGACTTCGCTGACCTTGAGGCTCCAGCCTTCGTGACTCTCGATGATATCGCCGGGGTTATAGATCACTCGGGTTAGCGGGGCATCGTCGCGGGCAAACATGCGGTTTTCGTCAGTGGCGGGGAACATCAGGGTGACCATACGGCCTTCGAGTCCAATGACAGTACCTAAACCGAGTTCCGATTCGGTATCACTAATCCAACGTTGACCTAAGGAAAAGGGCATTTACAAATTCTCATCTACAGGGTGAATCACGAAAGGGCGCGTATGTTATCCAATCGGGGCTTTGATGTCGAACACATCTGACCCGTAATTGCCTCGTTAAAAAGCCTAAAGATTACAAATTATCCAATCGGATCGGCTGGCACCCGCCTTGTCATCTTAATGTCATTTTAGGCCACCAGTCTCAAATTGGGTCGGGCGATTTTCTGGGCAAGTTTCCGTTGAAGCCGTGAGATTTTGGTGTCAGTATGGATTTAACCGCTAAGTGCTTTGTTGCGCGTCACTATACTGATAGAGAAGGAGGCTAATTACCCACTCAGTTCGCTCGACTACAAATATAACACCCTACGCACAAGTGGAGGCGCCATGGAACAAGACGACAAGAAGTTGTTTGTACTGGATACCAATGTGTTACTGCATGAACCCTTAGCCATCTATTCGTTTAAGGAGCATGATGTCGTAGTCCCCATGACTGTCCTTGAAGAGTTGGATCAGATCAAAGACAGGAAACGAGATATTAGCCGAGATGCCCGAGTCGCCATTCGCGCACTGGAAGATATACTCGGTGGGCAAACCACCCCAGAAGAGATTGTCAGCGGGGTGCCCTTACCCAAACGTGAAGGACACGGTGACGCAGTAGGTTCCCTCTCTATCTTCCCCGACCATCAACTCGAATTTACCCAGGCATCCCTGCCTGGCGACAATAACGACAACCGCATCATCAACACAGCACTGCATCTGCAGAAGCAGTTTGCCCCACGCCATGTGGTGCTGGTGACTAAAGATATCAACATGCGCCTCAAGGCCAAGGGCGCCGGCATTAACCTGGTCGAAGACTACCGCACCGACCAGCTGATCGACGACATTCGCTTCCTCACCAAAGGTTTTCACCAGTTTGAGGGGGATTTCTGGGCGCGCAAGGAGCATGTGAATACCGAAACCCAGGGGCGCCATACGGTGCATAGGGTGCCGGTTAGGGAAGTGGGTGAGGAAAACTTTTATACCAACCAATACCTTATCGACGAAGACTCTAACTTCTGTGGCCGGGTATTGAGCAATAACGACGAGGATCTGGAGATATTGGACCTCGGCCGTGATCGCCTGCTCAACCTGGATGCCTGGGGCATCAAGCCCAAAAATATCTACCAGGGGATGGCGATGCAGGCGCTGCTGGATCCAGATATCGATCTGGTGATCCTCACCGGCCCCGCCGGTTGTGGTAAGACGCTGCTGGCCATGGCGGCGGCGCTGGAGATGGTGGTGGAGCGGGGCCTCTACGACAAGGTGATCGTCACCCGTAACACGCCGGAGATCGCCGAATCTATCGGCTTCCTGCCCGGCACCGAAGAGGAGAAGATGGCGCCCTGGCTCGCGGCCATTACCGATACCCTGGAGGTGTTACACAAGCATGACGTCAACCCCAGCGGCAGCATGAACTACATCATGGACAAGGCCAACATACAGTTTAAGTCGATTAACTTCATGCGTGGACGCTCGATACAGAACTCTGTGGTCTTGCTGGACGAGTGTCAAAACCTGACCGCCTCGCAGATCAAGACGATGATCACCCGTATGGGCGAGGGGACTAAGCTGATCTGTAGCGGTAACCTGGCGCAGATCGATTCTAACTACTTGACGGCGGTGACCTCGGGGCTCACCTATATCGTCGAGCGCTTTAAAAATTTCGATGGCAGTGCCAACGTCTACCTCAACGGCGTGGTGCGCTCTCGCCTAGCCGAGTTTGCCGAGGAAAACCTATAGCCGCTTAGACGGTCAATGACGATAAAAGGCTCCCAGGGTGGAGTCTTTTGTCTAAAGAAAGCGCAGCGCTAGGCAGCTGCATCAATTTGTCGGCCCAGGCCAACTGAGATCATTCTGGCAAAAGCGACTCCCCTTTGTATTCCATTGGGCTGGCTTCCTGATACTATATGCAGAATATGATGCGCCGCTCAGGTTAACCCCAAGGGCAGATGCTTGTTTTCAAAGGTAATCAATGAAGTCGACAGAGCCGGACTTACAGCTTAAGTCTCCGATTCAAAAAAACTACAATCGCGCGGTTTTCTATACCTATATCGGCGTGATCATCATGGCGTTGCTGACGGCCTGGATCTTCTTCGAGCGACAAAAGACCCAGATGATGGAGCAGCGCGAAGAGCTGGTCGAGCGTCACGTGTTGCAGATCGACCTTTTGTTGGAATCCAGCATTCGCGCGGTGAAGAGCCTGCGCAACGTGGCGGTGGATCACCTGCGTCTGGGCGAGCTGGTGCGTACCGACCGTCTGCCCCAGTATGAGAAGTTTAACGAGAGCGGCCAGTTCTTTACCTTAGAGCCCAGCTATGCCCAGAGCGGCAAGCCCTTCACCAACATGGGGCGGATCACCGGGGCGGGCTCCCTCAATGGCCGCAGCGACAAGTTTTATCAGGAGCTGGAGATGCTGTTCGAGCTCTCCCTCTCCTTCCCGGTCGCCCGACAGGCGGCGCCCAAGGCCTCCTCCATCTACTACATCTCCAAACACAGGATGATGTCTTACTATCCCTGGCCCTCGGACGAACAACGCTTTCGCGACGAGCTGCTGAAGAAGCAGCAGTTCCAGCTGGTCACCCCCGCCATGAACCCACAGCGCAGCGTGGCCTGGAGCCCCGCCTATGTGGAGCCTAATGGCAAGGGGCTGCTAACCACTGTAGGTGTGCCCATCTATCTGGAAGATGAGTTTATCGGCTCCATCAACCTGGATATGACCCTCTCCTCCCTGGACAAGCAGATCCGCCTCTACTTCAAGATGCCGGGCACGGTTATTCTGCTGGATCAGCAAAACAATATTCTCTCCCACAGCGATATCGACGCCGCCGACATTAACCGCGTCTTCCATATCAGCCAGAAGATCCCTTCGGCGCTGCACTCGGTGCCCGAGTCAGAGCTGTTCGATGCCCACGAGGGGATCATGCGCAACGGCTACTATATCCACTCGGTGGCGCTGCAAAATGCCCCCTGGCGCCTGCTCTACCTGCAGGACGAGAACGAGCTGTTTAAGGATTCCTGGGAGAAGCTGGAGCTGACCTTCCTGCTGGTGGTGATCGCCCTGTCTGTGCTGGTGACCATAGTGCACTGGCAGACCCGCCGCTCCTTCGTTAACCCGGCGTCGCGTCTGCTGTCGCATCTGGAGGGCTGCTCTCAGGAGCCACGCAAGCCACCGGCCAAGATCACCCAGGGCTGGGAGCCATGGTTCCAGCTGGTGAGTCGTATCTTCGAAGAAAACCAGCAATATACCCGTCACCTAGCGGAGCAGAACCGTCGCCTGGATAACCTGGTGGCGCGGCGCACCGAGCGCCTGAAGGAGACCACAGAGCGGCGCGAACGGGAATACGCCCTGCTGCGATCCCTGCTGGACTCCATCCCAGAGGCGATCATCTTCAAGGATAAAGAGGGTAAATACCTGGGCTGTAACAAGTCCGCCGAACGCATGCTGGGATATACCGAGAGCGAGATGATAGGTCAGGATTCCCAGACCATGACCAGCAACGAGCAGTCGATGCGGATCCGCGCCGAGGATGAGCGGGTGCTGTCCGAGCGCACGCCGCTGCGTTATCAGGAGAAGGTGGAGCTGGCGGGCAAGCCTGTGCTGCTGGATACCCTCAAGCTGCCTTTCTATAACCGCCGTGGCGAACTGCTGGGTCTGATCGCCGTGTGGCGTGACGTAACCCGGGAATATGAATCCGCCGAGCAGCTCAGGCTGTCGGAGGAGCGTTATCACCTGGCGATGGACGCGGTAGAAGATGGTCTGTGGGACTGGTATCTGGATTCTGAGCAGATCATCTGTAACCCGGCCTACTACTCTATGCTCGGCTATAAGAGCAATGAATTCCCGGCCCTGGTGTCGACCATTGACGAGCTGGTGCATCCGGATGATCGCATTCGGGTGCAGGAGTACCGCGAGCAGTATCTGGCGGATCCTATCGGCGCCTACGACATCGAATTCCGTATGCGCGGCAAGAGCGGCATGTATCACTGGGTACTCAGCCGTGGCCGTGTGGTGGAGTTCACCTCTGACAACCAGCCTAAGCGTATGGTGGGTACCCACAAGGATATTACCCGCCATAAGAGCAACGAGGTGGCGCTGCTGGAGGCCAAGCAGGACGCGGAATCGGCCAACCTGTATAAGAGTGAGTTCCTGGCCAACATGAGTCACGAGATCCGCACGCCGATGAACGCCATTATCGGTATGTTGCAGCTGGCCAGCCGCACTCAGCTGACGCCGCAGCAGGCGGACTACCTGGATAAGGCGGGCTTCTCGGCGCAATCCCTGCTGCGCATCATCAACGACATCCTCGACTTCTCCAAGATTGAGGCCGGTAAGCTGGAGCTGGAACGGGTTGCCTTCCCGCTGGACAAGGTGCTGGACCATGCCTTGGACCTCAACGCCCTCAAGGCCCAGGAGAAGGGCGTCGAGCTGCTGCTTTACGCCCCTGTTACCGCCGGGCTTATCCTCGAAGGGGATCCCCTACGTCTGGGGCAGGTGCTGATCAACATGCTCAGCAACGCGGTCAAGTTTACCCAGAGCGGCGAAATCGAGCTGGGCTGTGAAGATGTGGGCGAGCGGGATCATCGCATCACCCTCAAGTTCTGGGTGCGCGACACCGGCATAGGGATCAGCAAGGAGCAGCAGGCGAGCCTGTTCGACGCCTTCGCCCAGGCCGATGGCTCGACTACCCGCAAGTACGGTGGCACAGGCTTGGGTCTCTCCATCAGTAAGCATCTAGTCTCCATGATGGGCGGCACCATGCAGGTGCAGAGTGAGCTGGGGGTGGGCAGTACCTTTAGCTTTACCATCAGCTTCGAGATCGCCGAAGAGGCCGAGGTGAAGCCCCTTATCGTGCCCGAGGTGATAGGTAACCTGAAGACACTGGTGGTGGACGACAACCCGACGGCGCTGCAGATCTACTCGACCGCCATGCGCGACTTCCACTTCGACGTGGATACCGCCTCTAACGGCGCCGAGGCCCTGTACAAGCTGGAGCACAGGCCGGTGGATCTCCTGCTGCTCGACTGGATGATGCCTGAGATGGATGGGGTCGAGGTGATCAAGGCCCTGGACGCCATGGTGGCCGATGGTCGCCTGGAGAAGCGCCCGGTGATCATCATGATGACCGCCTACGCCTCGGAGCCGCTCAAGGAAGATCTGGACGATCTCGACATCTACGCCATGTTGCAGAAGCCGTTCAAGGCCTCGGCCCTGTTTGACGAGATCATTTCAGCCTTCATCGACAAGCCTAAGATCAATCCTGCGGCGGCCCTACCCGTGGAAGGTAAGGCCACGGGATCTGGGCAGATCCTGCTGGTGGAAGATAACTTCATCAACCAACAGGTGGCCACCGAGCTGCTTAAGAGCGCGGGTTACGAGGTAGATGTGGCCGAAAACGGCCAGGTTGCCCTGGACATGGTGGACGCCAAGCAATATGACGCCGTGCTGATGGATATTCAGATGCCTGTGATGGATGGTCTGACGGCCACCAAGGAGCTGCGTAAGCGCTACACCAAGGAGGAGCTGCCGGTGATCGCCATGACGGCCCATGCCATGTCGGGTGATCGCGAGAAGAGCCTGGCGGCGGGCATGAACGCCCACATCACTAAGCCTATCGTGCTCAACGAGCTGTTCGACACCCTGGCCCAGTGGATAGTGCGTCACTAATCGGACAGTGCAATGCGTATGTGAGAGAACAGAAGGGGCCTTGGCCCCTTTTTTGTGGCTGTCGATTTGCTGGCCAACAAGGCGTAGAGGCTTATGATGCGGCGTGAATTATTTGCACTTGAGCCTGAATCGAGACCTGTTAAGCTAAGTGACTGATATTCACGAGACGCATAATATTTGAACAACTCAGTCTCCCATTATAAGTCTCAGCAAGGAGATAACATGAGACCCTCTACACTCGCGCTGGCCCTTGCCCTCATTCTGGTCCCGACTGGCCCCCTGCTCGCCGTCGAAAATAGCGCTAAGGTGATCAAGAGCAGTCAGGCCGCCAAAGGCTTTATCAACCTCTTCTATCAGCAAGGCTCGGGCGATCTCTACCTGGAGGCGACCCGCCTCAATCAGCCTTTCTTGCTGGTCACCAGCCTGCCCCATGGCGTGGGCTCTAACGATATCGGCCTGGATCGTGGCCAGCTGGGAATGACCCGCCTGGTGCAGTTTGAACGCCATGGACCCTATCTCATCCTGAAACAGCTTAACACCCGTTACCGCGCCACCACGGACAACGGCGCCGAGCAGCGGGCGGTCAAAGAGGCCTTCGCCGAGTCTGTGCTCTGGCGCGGCAAGGTACTTGAGGGCAAGCGGGCGCTGGTGGCGATCAAGGATCTTGTACTGCGCGACCTGCATGGCATAGTCGATACCCTGGAACAGACCAAGCAGGGCAATTATCAGCTGGACAAGGAGACCTCGCTCATCCTGCCTCAGGGGGTTAAGTCCTTCGAGCGTAACAGCGATGTCGATGTGCTGCTCACCTTCAAGGGCGCCAAGGCCGGGCCTCAGGTGGCTCTGGTGACCCCCGATGGTAAGCAGATGTCGCTGCGGATGCGTTACTCCTTCGTCGCGTTGCCGGACGATAATTATCAGCCCAGGGCCTACCACCCCAATAGCGGTTACCTGTCCGATGAGTATCTGGATTACGGCGCGCCAATCGACAGCGACATAGTGCAGCGCCATCTGTTGCGTCATCGCCTGGAAAAGATTACCCCGGGTGACTCGCCCAGCGAGGTGGTCAAACCCATCATCTATTATCTGGATCCCGGCGTGCCAGAGCCTATTCGTAGTGCCCTGTTAGAGGGGGCTCGCTGGTGGGAGACCGCCTTTAACGAGGCCGGCTTCATCAACGGCTTCAAGGTGGAACTGCTGCCGGAAGAAGCCGATCCCCAGGACATTCGCTACAACGTGATCCAGTGGGTACACAGGGCGACTCGCGGCTGGTCTTATGGCAGCGCCATCGCCGACCCGCGCACAGGTGAGATCATCAAGGGCCATGTGACCCTGGGTAGTCAGCGTGTCAGGCAAGATCACCTCATCGCCCGCGGTCTCACCGCAGGCTGGGAAGACAGAGAGGCGGCCGCCCAGGCGGTGACAGACCTTTCGCTGGCGCGTATTCGCCAGCTGTCGGCTCATGAGGTGGGTCATACTCTGGGTCTGGACCATAACTTCGCCGCGTCGAGCAACGACAACGCCTCAGTGATGGATTACCCGCACCCTAAGGTGACACTCAAGGGCGGCAAGATAGACATCTCTGCCCCTTACGATGAAGGCGTTGGTGCCTGGGATAAGTTTACCGTGGCCTATGGCTATGGTCAGTTTAGCGCCGAGGCTCAACAGGCCAAGCTGACCGGGTTGATGCAGGCGGTGGAGCGCCAGGGGCTGAGATATATAGGTGAGGCAGATTCGCGCCGCGCCGGTTCCAGCCAGGCCTATGCCAGCCTCTGGGACAATGGCAAGGATCCTGTGGCCGAGCTGAGCCGTCTGGCCAAGGTGCGCGAGGTGGCCATCGACAACTTTAGCGACGCCGCGCTGCTCCAGGGCCAGCCCTATGGTGAGCTGCGCGACGCCTTCGTGCCCATCTATCTGCTGACCCGTTATCAGATCGAAGCCGCGGCCAAGTTTATTGGTGGCAGTGACTACAACTATTCCACTCAGGATGGGGGGCGCAGCTGGCACTATATGGCCCCCGAGCTGCAAAAGAACGCGCTGGATACCCTGCTGCAAGGCCTGAGTGCAGATGCCCTGGCCTTGCCGACTAAGGTGACCGACGCCCTGGTGCCTAAGTCGGGCAACTATGGCGCCACCCGCGAGAGCTTCGATGGCGCCACCGGCGTGGTGATCGATCCCCTCGGAATGGCCGAGGTGCTTAGCCGTCACACCTGTCAGCAGCTGCTGCAGCCTCAGCGTCTCAATCGCGTCAATCAGGGCTACTTTGCCGACAGGGAGCAGCTGTCTGTGGTGACTCTGGTCAATAAGCTGCTGGCTAAGACCCTGTTTAGCGATGCGCCTAATGGGGCGACGCAGGGGGTATGGATGCGGGTCAATGCCGTGGTGATCGATGCCCTGCTGGCCAGCTACCATGATGGGGCGAGTTCGCCCGAGGTGAAGGCGCAGCTGGCGGGTCGTCTGGCCTATGCCCAGAAGCAGCTTAGCCGTCTGGTGAAGCGCAGTAGCGACTATGAATCGGCGCACTATCAGTGGCTATTAGAGGGGATAGAGCAGGGGCTGAAAGAGAGCAAGCATAAGCTGATCCACAAGCCGCTTGCCATGCCGCCGGGCTCGCCGATTTAAGCTCTGTAACATTAGCTAAAAGCCCCGCATCGCGGGGCTTTTTTATGGTCTAAATTTGCCCGAGCCGGCGGCTAGAGGCGCTGCACCGAGTCGAGGAAATTACGGGCGGTCTGCTCTTCGCGGCTGGACTGATAGCTGGCCATCAAGAGCAGTAGGTGGTCGTCGATGATATAGATGTGTTGCAGCATGCGCAGATCGTCCTTGGGCATCCGCATTTCAACCTCGTAGCCGCGCATGCCATTGGTGTTGATATAGCCCTTGCTTAAGATCATCTCCTCGAGAATGCTGGCCACTTCAGGCCCCGCCATGCTGGTGTATTTATCCAAATCATAAGGCAAGAACTCCAAGTCCTCTGGTTCTAAATGCTCCATCGACGACTTGAAACTCATCACGAACATGGTGAGCTTGTCGTCGCTGCTTTTCTGGGTATTGAGGGACTCGAATTCCACCTGGCTGTTTTGCTTGTGCAGCACTTTAGGGTCAGGCAGCAGCTCGAGGCTAACGGGCACAGAGGTGAGGCGGTAGGTTTGTAGCGGGTAGGGGGCAAACCAATGCTGGTAGCCGAAATAGAGCGCAGCCACCAGGGCCGCCAGTTTGATCAGGTGCGACATGCTCATTTCCTTGTCTGCTTAGTGCTGGGCTAAGGGCTATCCGTAACGCGTTAATTTGTCGTGCCAGCCATATTTGTCCCGCTGGCACCCAGTCAGTTTACCCAGCGAATCGTCAAAATAGCAAATTTGCTGCATGGGGCCGAGGCCGGCAAAAAGTGTAACAAATTGCAAGCCTTAGTGTGATCTTGTTCAAAAAATGTGTGGTTTAGGTTAGTATCTTTGTTAGCTAATTGTGGTCAATAAGATTGGAGTACATGATGAAGTTGTTAGCCAGCACGACCTTAGCTTTAGCCTCTCTACTACTTACTACTCAGGCGTTTGCCGAGAGACCGGATTTCTCTAAGACCGCCGCGGCAAGAGCCGATTATCGCTTTGCCGACAACCCAGGCGCCAAGCAGAATCTGGTGCCGCAATCGAGCAGTCGTCACGATTTTTCCAAGACGACCGCCGCCAACAGTGAGTATCGCTTCGCCGACAATCCCCCCGCCGATGAAACTGAGCCTGCGTCGAGATCGACTCAACACGATTTCTCGCGAACCCAGGCGGCAAGCAAACAGAGCTAAAGACGATTTGAGATCACCGAGGAGCCGATTAGGCTCCTTTTTTTATGGCCAGGTTTTATGGCCAGCTTTTATGGCGATAGTTTATGTTTCTTGATTCAGGGCTTCTTCACGCATCTGCTTCTTGCCCTGGCGATAGGCATCCAGAATGCCGATGAGCCAGCCGAGGATGAAGGCCCAGGTAGCCACCTCGATCCACAAGGCCTCGTTTCCCTGAGGTGCCTGGCTGATGGCGGCGTAGATAGCGCCATAATCCAGGGGGAGCTCACCCGATAGGATCTTATCCGACACACTCGTGGCGCGATTGACCGCCTGATACAAGAGGTAGGCGAGGCCGCTGAGGCTAAGGCAGGAGATGAGCGTGCCTGCGTTATAGCGCTTGAGGTAGAAGTGGCCCGAACCTGGGCAGACGAAGGCCGAAAGCAGGGTGGCGATGATGGCTTTATTCATAAGGCTCTATTCATAAGGTTTGCTGCTGAGTCGTGTGGTTACAGGACTGTCGTTATTGGCATTTTTATTATGGGTAAGCTATTCCAGATCGATGCGTCTGATGGCGGCCCTGAGATGCTCGGCCTTGGTGCGCATCGCCTCGGGAGCCGCATCGCCACTGGCCGCCAGCTGGCTCTCGACGCCGCTTAGTGTTTGCACCAGCCAGCCACGCACCATCACATAGTAGCGCGAATCCGTGCCGTAGCGGGCGATAACCTCTAGCTGCTCGGGCGAGGGGACGGCGATAGCCTGTTGCAGCGCCTGTACCATAACCCCCAGCCGCTGTTGCTCCACCTCTGTTTGGCTGGGCTTGGCTGCGCACCCCGTCACCAGGCTGACGGCGAACAAGAAGAGGAAAATCTGACGACCCATAGGTTTCAACTCGGTGGCTTAAGGGGGAGTTTGATGATAACAGAATTTAGTAAAAAGCCACCGCCCGGAGGCGGTGGTTAGCAGAGTAGAAGGCTAGTTCTGTTTGGCGCCTTCATCTATCCAACGTTTGATCGTGGCGATCTGCTCACTGCTGAGGGGCTTTCCTTCGCCTTGCGCAAATTTATCACTGTGGTGAGGGGGCATCTGGATCTTGCTGTCGACCTTGTGATCGATCGCCAAGTAGAGGGTGCTTGAGGCGGCGCTGCCGGGGACCACGACGGGGCCAAGCTGGGTGCCGCGCATCACGCCCTCATAGCTATCCAGTGCCAGATGGTTTTTTGCCATGCCTTCGCCTGCACCCGAATGACAGCTGATGCAGGAGGCGTTAAGTATGGGCTGTACCTGAGATGAGAAGCTCACCGGCCGCTCACAGCCCAGTAGCGCCGTGGTGGCTAGTGCCGCTACCAGTAACAGGCGCCTGTCGATGGAGTGATGAGCATACATAGTATCCTCCCGATAACCTTACATTGTTTACGGTTTAAGTATAGTCCCGTCGTGCCTGATCCTCCTGTGTGACGAGTGAGACGAGGCGCCTGTGGTGAGCGGGTGTAAATCCAGCTTGCCGCTAATCCGAGATGAACCAAAGAAAAAGCCCGACTCTTTCGAGCCGGGCACGCCGGGAAGCGAATTGGAAAGGGGTGAAGCCCGCCTAGGCGCGCTTAGGCACCTTGATGCCGAACACTAGCGTGTAGGTCACCGGCAGCACCACCAGGGTGAGCACAGAGGCGAACCCCAGGCCGAAGATGATGGTGATCGCCATGGAGCCGAAGAAGGCATCCGGCAGCAGGGGGATCATCCCCAGCATGGTGGTGATCGCCGCCATCAACACGGGGCGCACGCGGCTCACCGAGGAGTCGAACACCGCCTGATAGGCCTGCTTACCCTGGCTCAGCTCCAGGTTGATCTGATCTACCAGGACGATACCGTTCTTGATGATCATCCCGGTAAGACTCAGCAGGCCCAGCAGCGCCATGAAGCTGAAGGGGGCGTCGAACAGCAGCAGGCCTGAGACCACGCCGATAAGCGCCAGGGGCACGGTAAACCAGATCACCAGGGGCTGCCTGACCGAGTTAAACAGCAGCACGGTTATCAGGAACATCGCCAGATAGCCCATTGGAATCGAGCTAAATACCGACTGCTGAGCCTCGCTTGAGGTCTCGTATTCGCCGCCCCATTCCAGTTCATAACCGGCAGGCAGGCTGATGGCCTCGACCTTGTCACGTAACTTTCTAAACACAGAATCTGCGGTCTCGTTGCTGCCGTTGACCGGATCGGCCAACACGGAGATCACCCGTTTACGGTCGCGGCGCATGATCAGTGGGTTCTCCCACTCGGTGGCAAAATCGCTGACCACCTGAGAGATGGGCACGAAGACGTTGTTTTCTGTGCTCCACACCTGCAGCGCCGAGATGCTGTCGGCATTGAGACGCTCATCGGACGGTGCCCGGGCGATAATCGGCAATAGGTGGCTGTTCTCGCGGTACAGGCCCACCTGCTTGCCGCTGAAGTTGGTCAGCAGGGCATTATCCAGGTCTTGCTTGCTGATGCCGGTTTCGCGGGCCTGAGCCAGCGCCAGCTGCGGCCGTACCAGGGTCACCTGATTACGCCAGTTGTGGCGCACGCTGGTGGCGCTCGGCTCGGCGAGGAAGATCTCGCTGGCCTGCTGGGCCAACTGCCTCAGCACCTCAGGGTCTTCGCCGTAGAAGCGCGCCTCTATCTTGGCCGCCGGGCTTGGGCCATTCTCCATATACTTGAAGCGATATTCCGCCTCGGGATAATGCTGTACCAGATCCTGCTCGAGCCTGCGCATATAGGCGTTGAGGGTCTCCAGGTTGCTCATCTCGATCAGCAGCTGACCATAGGCGGCATAGCCCTTCTCCGGCACATAGGGCAGCACGAAGCGCTGGGCACCCTGGCCCACCACGCTGGTGATGTTCACCAGGCCGGCATCTTGCTTCTGCTGCTCCGCCATCAGATCCTGCTCGATACGGCCCAGCAGGGCCTCGGTGGCCTTGATGTCGCTGCCCTCTGGCATCCATACATCCACGAAGAAGATAGGGGTGTTAGAGGCAGGGAAGAAGACATTCTTCACCTGACCGAAGCCCATGACAGAGCCCACCAGAGCCAGCAGCACGACCAGTAGGGTTAGGCCGCGAAAACGCATCGCCAGGCTCAGGCTGGCACGATAGAGCTGGAACAGCCAACCCTTGTAGGGGTCGCTATCGGCCTCATCTGGGATCTCGCCATCCTTAAACAGCAGATCGCAGAAGAAGGGGGTCAGTGTCATGGCGTTGATCCAGCTGATAAACAGTGAGATCAGCAGCACCAGAAACAGGGAGATACAAAACTCCCCCGTGGCGTTGTCCGACAGACCGATAGGCGCGAAGGCGATGATGGCAATCACGGTCGCTCCCAGCAGTGGCCACTGGGTCTGGGTGATCACCTGCTTGGCGGTCTCCAGACGCGACTGGCCGCGCTTGAGGCCGATGAGGATCCCCTCGGTCACCACGATGGCGTTATCCACCAACATCCCCAGGGCGATGATCAATGCCCCCAGCGAGATGATCTGCAGCTCGATATTGAGCACCTTCATCATGATAAAGGTACCGAGAATGGTGAGCAGCAATACCAGCCCCATCAGCAGGCCAGATCTCAGCCCCATGAAGATCAGCAGCACGCCGATCACGATGGCGATCGATTCCGCCAGGTTCACCAGGAAGCCGTTGATGGTCTGATCCACCATCTTGCTCTGGTCATAGACTGTGGTGAGCGTCATGCCCACCGGCAACTCGTCGCCGAGCTCCAGCATCTTGAGGTTGACGGCCTCGCCCACCTTGACCACGTTGACGCCGCTGGAGAAGGCGATGCCCACAGACAGCGCCATGTCGCCGCCGCTGTGATACAGGTTGCTCGGGGTCTCATCCATCGCCTTGTAGATGTTGGCGATATCTCCCAGGTAGATAAGCTTGGCACTGCCGGGGGCACTCACCACCAGGCGCGATAGTGCCTCGACGCTGTCGAACTCGCCCGTGGGGTGGATGCGAATACGGTTGTCGCCCACGCGAATGCTACCCGCATTTGAGACCACGTTCTGGCTGTTGATCAGGCCATAGATATAGTCCTGGTTAAGCCCTAAGGCGTTGATCTTCTGGGTGGAGATCTCCACCACTACCTGTTGGTCGACGATACCGGCTATGTTGACCCGCTTGATGCCGTCGACCAGCACCAGCTCGCGGCGCAGAAAGTCGGCGTAGTTTTCCAGCTCGCGCTCGCTATAGCCGTCGCCGCTGAGGTTGAGCAGAATGCCGTAGACATCGCCAAAGTCGTCGATCACCTGAGGCGTCATGGCGCCACTGGGCAGACTCCCCTGGGTATCGCTTACCTTACGGCGCACCAGATCCCAGATCTGTGGCAGCTTCTCGGCGTCATACTTGTCTTCCATCTCAATCTGGATCTGCGACAGGCCGGCGCTGTTGATCGAGGTGATATGTTTCACCCCATCGAGCTGCTGTAGCGCGTCTTCCAGGGGCAGGGTAACTTCTTCCTCCACCTGCTCCGGGGAGGCACCTGGATAGGCGGTGACGACCAGCGCCTCCTTGATGGTAAATTCGGGAAATTCCAGTTGCCCCAGGCTCATGAACGACAGGCTGCCGCCAATCAGGAGTAGCAGGGCAAACATCCAACTGATCACCTTGTGGGTGATCGAATACTCGGCAAAATTCATCGGTTAAACACCTCGTTGCCAGCGCAGAGGCTTGACCTGTTGATGCTCGCTGAGCTGGGCCACACCGGCGACCACCACACGGTCGCCCACTGTCAGGCCCTGGGTGATCTCTATGCCCTCACTGGTGACCTTACCCAGGCTTACCTCGCGAGAACTCACCTGGCCAGTGCCCAGATCATAGGTCCAAACGATAGGCGTGCCGTCTTGATCCCGCTTGAGTACGGCGCTCGGCGGTACTACGGCGCTCTTCTTGTCGGCATCGGGGCCGGCAATATCCAGCACCAGCTGGGCGCTCATGCCCGGCAGTACGCTAAATTCGGTCGGGGTCGGTAGGGTAAACACCACCTCATAGCTCTGGGTACCCGGAGTGACTTGGGTGGCGAACTCCTTGAGACGCGCGGCATACTGCTGCTCCGGGTGGTTGCTAAAGGTCACCATAGGCAGCGAAGGCGAATGGGGATTAAAGGAGGTCACACGGCTGGCCAGCGACTCTGGCACCTGGATCACCACGTCGATGAAACGATCTTTTTGTAACACCAGAATCGGCTGGTTGGCCTGCACTATCTGGAAATTTTCTATCTTGGTCTTGGCGACCGTGCCGCTAAAGGGCGCCTTGATCACCGTATAGCTCAGCTGATCCTGGGCGCTGGCCAGGTTGGCGGCGCTGGATTTCAGCTGCGCCTTGGCTAAGTCATATTCCGCCTGGGAGATCAGCGCCTGGCGCAGCAGCTCACCCTTGCGGTTAAAGTCGGCCTGGGCCAGCTCATGATCTGCCTCGCGGTTGAGTAGGTTGTTGCGGGCGTCTCTGTCGTCCAGACGCGCCAGCACTTCGCCCTTGGTGACACGCTGACCATCCACCAGGGTGAATTCGACCAGCTGACCCGACAGGCGGAAGGAGAGCTCGGCCTGCTTGGTGGCGGCCACCTTGGCGGGGAAGCTTCTCAGGGTGCCGCTACCTAGCTCGGTGATCTCCAGCAACTTTACGGGGCGCACACTGGGCGGGGTTATCTCGGCAGATTCTGTGCTGCAACCAGCAAGTACTAGAGTCATTACGAGTAGTGAAAGTGAGGTTGTCAGGGGTTTCATATCGTAAACTCCATTAATTGTGACAAGGTGTATCTCATGGCTGGCTAAGATAGCAGCGCGATACATCTATTAAAATGGAATTATGTGGAACTGTGGGTTCCATAAAATGAAACTATATTGACTTGATTTACCCTGATGTGTGTGTGCAAAGTAATAGGCAATCAGGTTTAGCGTGTTAGTGAGTCAGTGATGAAAACCGAAGATATTGCCCTGTTCCACCGTATCGTCGAGACGGGTAGCCTGGTCGAGGCGGCCGATATACTCAATGTGCCTAAATCGACCCTGAGTCGTCGTCTGCAGGCGCTGGAAGATGAGCTCAATGTGAAGCTGTTTCATCGCCAGAGCCGGGCCATGACCCTCACCGCATCCGGCAGTCATTTCTACAACAAGACCACTCCCTTACTGGCGACCCTGGAGCAGACCTTCTCAGAGCTGTCGGGGGGCGAGGCCGCAGTGTCTGGACACCTGCGCATCCTGATCTTCCCCATTCCCGAGATCCTCTATATCACCCATGCCATCTTTGCGTTTATGGATCTGAATCCGGCGCTGACGGTGGAGATCATCGTCAGCTCAGAGCCCAAGGATATGATCCGCAACAATATCGATCTGGCCTTCATGCTCGAGGATGCCTTTAACGAAAATGAGATGGTGGCGCGCCACCTGATCACTGAAACCGTACACTTCTTTGCCAGTCCAGAGTATCTGGCGCGTGCAGGCCACCCCACTAAACCAGAGGAGTTGTCGGAGCACAACGCGATTTTGTTTCGCTACCCCAACGGGCGGATCTTCAACGAAGTCCCCTTCGGTAAAGACAGGATACTGTCGGTGTCGGGCAATCTCTGCGTCAACAGTCTCGATACCTGTCTAGAAGCGACCCTCATGGGGCGGGGGATCTCTATGATGCCGCTGCCGATAGCCCAGGAGTATGTGGAGCAGGGCAAGTTGGTGATGCTATTTGAAGATATCGAACCCTATGAGGGTAAGTGCTTCCTGGTCTATCCGTCGCGGCGTTTCATCAGCCTCGCCAGTCAGCGCTTCATCGACCACATGATGCGGGCGTTAGAGGAGTGTATTCAAAACGGCGCCTGTGACCGCGAAGCCAGAACCAAGGGCGTGATCAAGCCGCTCTCCTAAGCTGGCATTGATGACAACTCGGCTCGAGAAGGCCGATAACCGGGAGCCATCATCAGGCTCTCCGGTATCACTGCCAGTGCTACCGACCATATCAGCGTAAACATCATCAGCCGCGACTCAATTCCTCTCAAATAAAAGCTTTGCCAAACATGGCGAAGGCGCTAACGCTTGTAGATCTCCACATGCTCAGGCGTGGTGTCAGGTTCAGTGATGCGGCTGGCCAGGATATAACAGGCGATACCCATCACGGCATTGGTAATAGGCAGCGCCAGCAGCAGACCCTTAACCCCGCCTAGGTAGGAGCCAAGCGCCGCCAGCGGCAACAGCAGCAGAAACAGGCGGCAGAGGTTAAGCACCAATGAGCTCATGGGCCTGTGGTAGGCGTTGAGCGAGGTGGCGGTGAGGATCACCATGCCCAGCGGGCCATAGGCGGCGGGCAGGGCGATGACATAGAAGGCGAGCCACTCGATCACCTGGGGATCTTTACTGAACAGCTGGGCGATAGGGTTTGCCAGCAGCGCCAGCGGCAGGTAGATCAGGGTCTGGAACACCAGCACGAAACGCAGTGACAGCATGAGGGCGTCGCGGGCGCGCTCCGTCTGTCCCGCCCCCAGGTTTTGGGCGATGAAGGGCACCAGGCTGGAGGAGAGCGCCATCACGGCGATCAGCAGTACCGACTCAAGGCGGGTACCGGCGCCGAAGGCCGCCACCGCGCTGTGGTCGATGCGGGCCAGCATGGCCATGATGATGGCGTTAGCCACAGGGTTGAGCAGGTTCATCAGCGCCGCCGGTTGGGCGATATGGGCCAGCTGGCGCCAGTTGCAGTGAATCCGCTGCAGATTAAATTCGGCAAAGTCCACCAGGTTACGCTTGATGATCAACAGGTATCCCGACAAGGACAGCGCCACTATCCAGGAGGCCAGGGTGGCGATGGCTGCGCCCTGAATTTCCAGGCGTGGGAAGGGCCCAATGCCGAAGATCAGCAAGGGGTCGAGCACCAGGTTGATCAGCGCCGCCAGCGCCATGATCTTGGCCGGTGACTTGGTATCGCCCGTGGCGCGCAGCCCTTGGTTACCCACCATCAAGAGCACCAGCAGCGGCGCCCCCAGATACCAGAGAAACATATAGTCGCGGATCAGCGGCAGGCTGAGTTCGTTGGCCCCCAGCAGGCTAAACAGCGGGCCGATAAACAGGCTGCCCAGCAGCGAGATGGCGGCGATCAGCCAGAAGGTGATCAGCAGGGCGTCATGCAGAAACACCCTTGCCTTGGGGCTGTTGCCGCTGCCGATGAGGCGGCCAAGATTAGTCGATACCCCGGCGCCTATGCCGATGGCGATGCTGGAAACAATCAGGGTGACCGGAAAGGTAAAGCTGATGGCGGCCAGGGCTTCTGTGCCTAACTGGCTGATAAAAAAGGTGTCTACAAGGCTGAACCCAAGAATGGTGAGAATACCAATCAGGTTCGGGAGGCTCATATTTAGCAGTACACGACCGATTGGCTGACTGAGCAGCCCGTGTCTGTCTCTCATGTAAGTGAAATGCCTAGGTAACAGAAGGAGGGCAATTCTATCAGGAATGGCTGATCTTTTATAAAACCCAGTTAAAAAAAATCAGATTTTTTTTGTAAAGCCCTTGGATCTCAGCAACCCCATCCCCATATATCGAACATCCCGCGGCGAAAGCGAAGTCGCCGCACTTTTTTTTGATAAACCGCCAACGTTTGTTGGGCAAAAAAATCATTAGGAGAGTCCGTAGATGAATATTCGTCCATTACATGACCGCGTCATTGTTAAGCGTTCTGAAGTTGAATCAAAATCAGCCGGTGGCATCGTACTGACAGGTAGTGCAGCCGAGCAGTCAACTCGCGGTGAAGTTCTCGCTGTAGGCAATGGCCGAATTCTTGAAAATGGCACTGTGCAGCCACTCGACGTGAAAGTGGGTGACATAGTGATCTTCAACGAAGGTTATGGCGTGAAGAAAGAGAAGATCGACGGTGAAGAGGTCTTGATCCTTTCTGAATCAGATTTAATGGCTGTAGTGGAATAATCCACTCAATATCCCGTTTAACCAGAATTTTATTAAAGGATACAGAACATGGCAGCTAAAGAAGTTTTATTTGGCAATGATGCTCGCGTAAAAATGCTTGCGGGCGTAAACGTACTGGCTAACGCAGTTAAAGTTACCCTGGGCCCTAAAGGCCGTAACGTGGTGCTCGACAAGAGCTTCGGCGCGCCGCTGATCACCAAAGACGGTGTATCGGTTGCTAAAGAGATCGAGCTGGAAGACAAGTTCGAAAACATGGGCGCGCAGATGGTGAAAGAAGTTGCTTCTAAAGCCAACGACGCCGCCGGTGACGGTACCACTACCGCTACCGTACTGGCACAAGCTATCGTGACCGAAGGCCTGAAAGCCGTTGCCGCTGGCATGAACCCAATGGATCTTAAGCGCGGTATCGACAAGGCGGTTGTGGCTGCCGTTGCCGAGCTGAAGACACTGTCTCAAGAGTGTAGCGACACTAAGGCTATCGCTCAGGTAGGTACCATCTCTGCTAACTCTGACGAGTCTATCGGTGAAATCATCGCTACTGCGATGGAGCGCGTGGGTAAAGAAGGCGTGATCACAGTTGAAGAAGGTCAGGCACTAGAGAACGAACTAGACGTGGTTGAAGGTATGCAGTTTGACCGCGGTTACCTGTCTCCATACTTCATCAACAAGCCAGAAACTGGCAGCGTTGAACTTGAAAACCCATACATCCTATTGGTTGACAAGAAGATCTCTAACATCCGTGAGCTGCTGCCAATCCTTGAAGGTCTGGCGAAAACTGGTAAGCCACTGATGATCATCGCCGAAGACGTTGAAGGCGAAGCCTTAGCGACGCTGGTGGTGAACAACATGCGCGGTATCGTTAAGGTTGCTGCGGTTAAGGCACCTGGTTTCGGTGACCGTCGTAAGGCGATGCTACAAGATATCGCCATCCTGACTGGCGGTACGGTGATTGCCGAAGAGATCGGTCTAGAGCTTGAAAAAGCCACTCTGGAAGACCTAGGTACCGCTAAGCGCGTGGTGATCACCAAAGATGACACTACCATCATCGACGGTACCGGCGAGCAAGAGCAGATCTCTGCCCGCGTTGCACAAATCAAGATCCAGGCAGAAGAGTCTACTTCTGACTACGACAGAGAGAAGCTACAAGAGCGTATGGCTAAGCTGGCCGGCGGTGTTGCAGTGATCAAAGTCGGTGCCGCTACCGAAGTTGAAATGAAAGAGAAGAAGGCTCGCGTAGAAGATGCACTACACGCGACTCGCGCCGCCGTTGAAGAAGGTGTGGTTGCCGGTGGTGGTGTTGCCCTGGTTCGCGTTGCCTCTAAGATCGGTGAAGTTGAAGTGGCTAACGAAGACCAGAAGCACGGTGTGACTATCGCACTGCGCGCCATGGAAGCGCCACTACGTCAGATCGCCACTAACGCAGGTGAAGAAGCCTCAGTGGTTGCCAACAACGTTAAGAACGGCTCAGGTAACTATGGTTACAACGCCGGTAGCGACGTATACGGCGACATGCTAGAGATGGGTATCCTTGACCCAACTAAGGTGACTCGTAGCGCGCTACAGTTCGCTTCATCTATCGCGGGTCTGATGATCACTACCGAAGCTATGGTTGGTGAGATTCCACAAGAAGCTGGTGCCGGCGATATGGGCGGCATGGGCGGCGGTATGGGCGGTATGGGCGGCATGGGCATGATGTAAATTTTACGGGCCTAAATCTGTGATAGCTGCGTTGCTTCACCACTCGTTTAGACTGCTAAACGTCGCGGTAAAGCGCCTTGCTCTAACAAGATTTATCCCACGTAAAATACTCTGCTGGTCTTAAGCCTAACAGCCTAAAACCAAATGAATGAGAAGCCCCGGTATCGTAAGATATCGGGGCTTCTTCTTTTTGTGGTGAGAGAGTGAGTAGCGTTGTGTTGCCACATGCTTGTAAGGTATTAGCAGACAGCTAAACGTCGCGGCAAGATGCCTTGCTCTAAAACGATTTTTCCTGCGCTAGAACATCTGTTCCATAGGCCTGAGTGCTTAGCTAAATCACTAAGCACAACACCTAAAAAGAAAATCCCTGATACTTCACAGTGTCAGGGATTTTGTATTAGGGGGAGAGTACGCTGCATTGCTTCACCACATGCATGTAAGGTATTAGCAGTGTACTAAACGTCGCGGTAAAGCGCCTTGCTCTAACAACATTTTCCCATGTAAAACATTTTGGTGACTCTAAAGGTAACTATTTGAGAAAAAGAACATGTGAGTGTGGGCTGTTCTTTCATTACTTGATTTTGTGAAAATTATTTGAGTTAGACCTGTTTAACCGGTGTATAAGATTGAAAAGGAGTAAAATAAAAGTATTTTATTTCGCCTGGTTGTGTCTTTCTAGTTGTTTTGTATGGTGGTTCTACAGAGTAGAGTGCTTTTTATAGAACTAGCGACTATAAAAAACATTATAAATTGGTGTTTGCAGGATAGTTAACCTATGACAATTGTCGTGAAACACTGTTATTAAGTTACATTTAGTAAATATTACCTTATAAAAATACAAAAAATGCTTGAACTTGGGAATAGTTGTGTTAGATTTTTCCTGTGGGTGTTATTCGCCCATTTGCATTGTTTAATTAAGTGTAAGCGTATAAGTGTAAGCGTAACTAAACAGAAAATCGATGCTCTGTCAGAGCGAACCTATTTTAGGTTCATGACCCGCCTCCGTGCACTATAAATCGCAGCCCCCGCGGCACGCGCTCTCCGCGCAGAAAAATGCGTTTTTTTAGGCGACGGTTGTCTGGCGCTGAAGAGAGAAGTCGGCTCAACGGTTATTACAAATATTTCTGTTCCTGATATTGGTCTGGCGAATTTCCATAACAATAGAAGGAGACATAAAATGTCATTTAGCTTTAAATTGCTTTACGCAAAATCACGTGAAAACACAGACCTTTCAGTTGAGATAAATTGTGAGGATTCTGAATTGCAAAATAACCAGAGCCCAAAGGTGTGGCTAGAACTTGTTAAAGACTGGCTCCCTTTGGCTATTAGTGTTGCAGGAATAGTGTTACCCTTCTTTGGTGTACCTTTTCCGACATTCTAGTAGCTGACTTCTCTTCTTTCATCTAACTGAGTGAAAGGAATGGATAAACCTTATTACCCATGTGATTCAATAGGTTCGGTTGAGGTTTTGGCTAAAACCCTTGGCCTGCACCCTAAGCATCTTATAAGTATTGCTGATAAAGCGGAAGAATCTTATACAACCTTTCTCTTACCACCTAATAAGAAAACTGGTAAAGAAAGGGAGGTGCGTGAAGCTAAATTTGAGCTTAAGCGTATTCAGAAACGCATCAACTCACGAATTTTTGAGCATGTAATATTTCCTGAATATTTGCAAGGTGGTTTAAAGGCTACCCTTGTTCAGGGGCGTGACTATGTTGAAAATGCCAGTATACATAGCCGATGTCATACACTGATTAATTTGGACGTGCGGAACTTCTATCCGAATATAAAGTCAAGTAGCGTACGAGATGTCTTCAAACAGTTTTTTAGGTTTAGTGATGAAGTTGTGGATTTACTCGTTAAATTAACGACTTATAGAGGTTCCATTCCACAAGGTGGATGTACCTCTAGTTATTTAGCTAATTTAGTCTTTTTTAATAACGAGTATCATTTAGTTAGTAAGTTGAGAGGGCAGGGGCTTACATACTCTAGACTTTTAGATGATATAACAATTTCTTCTGTAAAAAGATTAACAAAAGATACCAGTACGGAAGTTATAAAACTTGTTGCTGCAATGCTTAAAAAGCAAAATTTGAGATTGAATGGAAAGAAAACATCAGTTTCATTCAGGAATGATCTTAGTGCTAAATTTGAAGTGACAGGGCTTTGGATTAAACATAAGCAACCCAAAATTCGTAAGCAAGAGAGGCGTTATGTTCGACAGCTCGTCTACAATTGCGAATTAAAATCTAACCAAGACAAAACTTCTGACGAATACCACAAGCTGTGGAATAAAACATCGGGACTTGTTACTAAGCTTGAAAGGTTGGAGCATTCTCAAGCAAGAAGTTATAGGCAGCGATTGTCTGTTATATTACCTGAGTATTCGCCAATGCAATCAAATCGGTTGTTAAGGAAAGTATCCGTTGCATTGAGAGTTCCTGTTTCTCAACATCAAAAACTAGGGGTTGTAAAGAGATACAATCAGATCCAGTATCAGTTAGGTATTCTTTCTAGAACTCAGCGAAATGTTGCACGTAAAGCTCGTAAAGCGTTAGTTGCTCATTATTCTACCATTCCAACAAAATTTGAAGTTTGGGAGAGATAATGTCTTTTTATAAAGGTTATATTAATGCGTATTGGAACCATAAAGGTATAGGTTTTATACGTAGAGAAGCTGGTAAAGATGTCTTTTTTTCTATTGATGATATTGAAGACGTGAATAGTCTTAGTAGTCTCAGTAATAAGTGTATTGTTGAGTTTGAAATTATGAAGACTCGAAAGGGACCTAGAGCCATTAATTTACGAATATGTGAAGATTAGTCTTTGGAGTCTAAAGTTCTGTAAGAGATGATTTAGATTTCGCCAAATAATCCTTTAAGAAAAGTTGGTGGTAGAAAGTGTCCACTTGGTGTTATGAAGGATTACAGATAATACCAATCTTCCTTGTAGAAGGGAGGGAGATACTATGAGTTAAACTATTTCTATTTCCCACTCTTCTTGGCTCGTTTGCTTTCTCTGATCCACATGACTGAACCGTTGGTTTTTCGCATTTCGAATAGGTCTATGGCGGCGAAGAGATCGCTGAGCTTCTTGAAGCCATAGTTCCTTTGGTCGAATGAGCTGTGGTTCGAAATGTGAGAGCCTATGGGGCCAAGTTGTGCCCAGCCATCGTCCTCTTCGGTTGCCTCAATTGCCTGTCGCAGCAGGTGAATTAACTTGGTGTCACCTTTAAGGTTTTGTTTGCGGGGGGGACTGGCTTTTGTGGTTGGCGTGACGGTTTTAGCTTCTTTCTCTGTTGTCGGCTCTATTGCTTTCTCGACTTGCTGTTCTACTTCAATTTCAACTTCGGGTTCTGCGTCTAGGTAGAGGAAGCGAGAGCAGCTGTGTACGAAAGCGGTGGGGGCTTTGCGCTCGCCAAAGCCGAATACCTTTTTGCCGTCTGAGAGCACTCTGGTGACTAAGGGGGTGAAGTCGCAGTCTGAGGAGATGAGGCACATGATATCTATATCTTTGGTGTACAAGATGTCCATGGCATCGATCACCAGTGCGATATCGGTGGCGTTCTTTCCTTTGGTCAGGTCGAACTGCTGAATCGGTTGTATGGCATATTCGTGCAGAATATCTTCCCAATGCTTCAGGCCTGGGCTTTTCCAGTTGCCGTAGGCCTTGCGAATACTCACCACGCCATGTTTGGCCAGCTCAGCCAGCACCACGTCAAATTTTCTTGCTGGTGCATTATCTGCGTCGATAAACACCGCTATTTTTGCTACGTCTTGCATTTAAACCATTCCTTTGAAAATGCATCTCTGAGACTTGTTGATTAGATGCAGGTAGCCTTACATGGAGGGTACGGGATTAAGATTGCCCCAACCCCCGCCCGAAGGAGATTTCCGCTTTGTCGCGGGTCGCAAGGGATTGATAAGGGCGATTGCTCGTAGAGCGTTTATGAGCGCGAACCATGGATGGTGAGCTGGCTCTTTTGCATGGACGCAATTTCCTGTCGAAACGGCCCCTTTCCCCCGGTGTGGTGTGGAACACCACGACTTTCGCCAAGCGTAGCTTGGCATCTTAAATCCAAAGCGTTGGCACTGGCACAAGCGATAGCTACCGCAGAGAATTCTAGCTATCCCAGAGCGCGAATAATCAGATTAATCTAATAAAAACATAAAGCTATCAAGCCGTCACAGATAAAACCTTATCCAAGGTCACAAAGTGTGCAGTTTGCTTATCTGCTTTGCTATTGCGTTAAAGTCGGCTAAGTCAGATTCAGAGCAATGAGCCAGAGCCAGCGCCAACGAGCCAGAGAGGGGAGTTTGAGGTGAGGTGTGAAAAAGCTGTCCTTGCCTTATGCAGCTCTTTTAAGAGCTGCGCCATCCCTGACATTCATTCGCGTACTTTAGTGAACGCTTAAATCTTGTTTTATCAACAAAAACTTAACTTATCCTACAATATCGCCGCCGCGTAAGGCAATAGTGGGTAAAGCACCGTTTCGGAAGAGTTGGGAGCCGTTAGAGTTGTGTCGATGGTGATTTGCGGTGTAAGAGACTCAAAAAGTGTAACAAGTGACACTTTTGGCCCATTTGCTAACTTGAATAGATAGAAGGTGTATGATGTCACACTTTCTGTTTCGTTGGTCTTGTTAATACTTAAAAAGTGTATGTTGCTACACTTTTATGTTGAATCATCCCTTTATCGTGGCTAAAGTGTAGCAAAGTACACTTTATGGTGATCTTATGAGCTCCTCGTTAAACCAAGATTCGTTGGGATTACTGATTAAAACCCGCAGGAAGGAAGCGGCGCTGACTCAAGAGGTGGCGGCAATGTTGTGCGGTGTCACTAAGAAAACCTTGATTCGTGTCGAGAAGGGGGAAGATGTCTACATCTCTACCGTATTCAAGATACTCGATGGTCTGGGGATTCGGCTCTCTGTTGAATCAAAGTCGGATGCCGGCTCAAGTGAGTGGTACTAGCTATGGCCGAATCACCAATCCTTGTGTTAGATATGCTACTTGGTGACCAGCTTATCGGTGAGTTGTCATTTAATCCAAGCGATGAGCGTTTTGCGGTCAGCTACACTCAAGCCTGGCAGCAAAGCGGTTTTCCGTTATCACCTACGATCCCTTTGGATGGCTCGGGTAGCAGTACGCAAATTGCCATGTTTCTGGTTAATTTACTGCCTGAGAATAAGGGGCTCGATTATCTTGTTGAATCGCTTGGTGTTGCAAAGGGCAATACCTTTGCGCTTATTCGGGCCATTGGCCTAGACACTGCGGGTGCCATCGCCTTTTCTTCTAAAGGTTCTGCATTTCCACCGACAACATTCCGGACTATCAGTGACGATGAGATCGTTCAGCGACTGGAAGATCCTGAGTTCTGGCCGATGGAGATTTGGGATGGTAGACCCAGGCTGTCGGTGGCTGGGGTACAGTCAAAGTTAAATCTCTTCTTTAATGGTGAGGAGTTTGGCTTCGGTGAAGGAGCACTGTCATCGACACATATCCTGAAGTTTGAACAGCATCCGCATCTGGTCATCAACGAGTTCCTTACTATGCGCTTGGCTAAGGCGCTGGCCTTGAATGTCGCGAATGTCGAGATTCGTTGTTTTGGTCAGTATAAATCCTTGTGTGTCGAACGTTTCGATCGTCGCTACCTTGCCGATGAAAACAGGGTGCAGAGGCGACACATTATCGATAGTTGCCAAGCCCTTGGTTTTAGCGTCAACAAGAAATATGAACGTAACTTCGGTAGTGGACGGGATGTCAGGGATATTCGTGAAGGTGTCAGCCTGCCAAGGTTGTTTGGCCTAGCTAATCAATGTATTAATCCTGCAGCAGCCAAGCAGGATATGTTGCGGTGGACGCTGTTCAATTTATTGAGTGGCAATGCCGATGCCCATGGGAAAAACTACTCGTTTTTTATGACGCCTAAGGGGATGTCACCTACACCTTGGTATGACTTAGTTTGCGTGGCCTTGTATGAGGATTTTGAACAAGAGTTGGCAATGGCGATAGATGATGAATTCGATCCCAATAAGATTTATGCCTATCAGCTTGCCGCTTTTAGCGAAGAGGTGGGATTACCAAGAGCTTTAATCGTAAATAGCCTGGATAAGATGGTAGTTAAGATAAGGCTCGAAATTGATGGTGTCATCGCCATGCTCAAAGACTTGGACGAAGATGAGCAGGCTTTTGTGGAGGCATATAAGGCACAACTACTGGCCAGATGCGAACGTTATTCGGCGATCGCTCCTGACATCAAGGCTATTGCGCTTTAACCTGAACAATTATCCATTTTTAAGATTTGCCTCAGCTTGCCTAGGTAGCATGGTGACTGTTTTGTATCTGGAATGGTTATCAAGGGAGCGAGCATCATGGGAGAGCGGCATTTAAACGGGACTAAGCGTGGGCCTTGGATGGCGATTGGGGTGAGCTTGGCCGTGGTGGGGCTGATCGCGCTGCTAATCATGATGATGCCCAAGGGCTTTAAGGCGACCCATGAGGAGATAGGCAAGGGCACGCCTGCGCTGGTGTTTGTCTACGACCCTAACCTGGCGGTGAGCAACACCCAGACAGAGCAGATGAACGAGGCGCGTGGTCATCTTGGCGATAACCTGGTGTTCTTACTGGCCAGAGTTGGCACCCCAGAGGGGGATAAGCTGATCGCCAAATACCGGGCGGGCACCGCCGAACTCCTGCTGTTCGACGGCTCGGGCAAGCTGATTAAGCGCCAGCTCGGCGGGCTAGACGCCAATCAGCTAATGCGCTGGGTACGCTAATTCTAGCGATTAGCCAGGCATCACGACTATCCCTATTGGTTCTAGTAATTGCTCCGTCTGCCAGGCACAGATCTTCACGCCTTCCAAGTCGACACTTCTGATGTCGAGCCCCTCAAGCTCGGCATGGGTGAGGTCACACCCGCGTATGTTCAAGTTCTGCCAGCAATCTTGAGAGAAGCTGCCGCGACTAAGATCCGAGCCCATCAACGAGGCCCCGTTAAGATTGGCGCTGCGCCAGTTGTTTTCAAATAGTTCGCACTTTTCCAGGCATTGGTCGTTCAAGTTGGCGTAGGCGAGGTTGCAGCCCGTGATGTAGGCGGAGCAGAAGTACACAGTATGACTGATCTGGTTGTAAAATCGGCTGCGGGAAAAGTTGGCGCCCTTAAGATCGCACTCTCTGAATTCGATGCCAAAACAGTTGGCACCGGCAAAATTGGCCAGAGAGAGTCGGCAAGCCTTAAAGCTCGCATCACGCAGGTCGGCGAAGTTAAAGTGACAGCCTTCTATGGCGCCGGGTTCGATGAAATGACACTCTTCGAAGTTGGTATCTCGCAGGTTGGCGTGGCGAAAATCGCACTGGTAGAAGTGGCAACGTCGAAAACGGCAGTTGCTCAAGTCTTGGTGCGAAAAGTCCTGCTGTGTAAAAACTTTGTCGATAAGATCCATACTTACTCCTCAAATAAACCGCCTGCACCTTAGCACTCAGATGCTCAATTTTCACCAAAGTTAAACCCTTTAAAATCAGCGTTTTAAAATGTGCTTAAATCGCGATTTTAAGGGGGAAAAATGGCACTGTAAGCCACGTTCGACATCGAATCGGTATGAACGGGTGGTGAAAAAAGTTTTTAGCCGTAGCGCGTTTGATTAAATTCGACTCAATTCAGACGGTGAACCGTATCTTCGCGGCACTTTAGTTGAGCCATTGGCGACATTTTTGAACATTTGTTAATCGAAAAAGTCGTTGTTGAACGGCGCTGGGGTGGTAAAATGCCGCTCGGCTTCGGTGCGGCCGTGGCCTAACTTGGGGTCACCTCGCGAGTGCCGAGCTTATTTCTCTTTTTCCATTACTGATTCGAGTGTCTATGAAACGGATTTTATGTTTGTCCCTGCTGGCCTGTTCTAACCTAGCGTTTGCCGTCGATCCCCTGATTGAAACCCCGAAAGATATGCCGCCGACCTGGGTGGATGAGATCCTGGACGTCTTCGGCGCCGATGGTGAGTTTGACGACAGCAAGACCATAGACATGAGCTATCTGCCGACCGCCTATTACACGCCGGAGAAGAAATTCGGCGTGGGCCTGCTGATGGTGGGCCTGTATAAGACAGACGGCGCGGCGCCCGAGGAGCAGCCTTCTTCACTGGTGCTCAACTCCTTCGTGTCGATGAACAACTCCTATGGCGTCGAAGTGGAGAACATGACCTTCTTCAACGGCGGCAAGCAGCGTCTGCTGCTGGGCCTGGAGCTGCACAACGAGGCGTCTGTCTATTACGGACGCGGCATAGCAGATGGCAATATCGACAGTAATCATCATGAGTTCGACGAGCAGCTCTACAGCTTTACGCCGCGCTGGATGACCCAGTTGGCCGACAACTATTTTGTCGGCGTGGGCGCCGATTTTACCTACGTCAGTGCCGACAAATTCACTCGGGTGGAGGGCGACCTGCCCCTGCCATCCGATGGCATCCTGCCCGATAACCTGAGTTCGGGTCTGGTGGTGACCAGCATATATGACTCGCGAGACTATCGCCTCAACGCCACCCAGGGTTGGTTGTTGCAGCTGGACGCGGGTCTGTATCAAAACAGCGAGTACGACAGCTTCGCCAAGTACGATCTCCAGTTGGCTAACTATATCGATCTCAGCACCACCTCTTTACTGAGCGGCATGCCAGGGCTTATCGCCTGGCAGGTGCAGGGCCACTTCACCAGCGGTGACGTGCCCTGGAACATGCTGCCGGATCTCGGCGGTTCCAGCGCCATGCGCGGCTACATCAAGGGACGTTACCGTGACAAGCAGATGATGATGGGCCAGGTAGAATATCGTCTGCCTATCTTCCAGCGCTATGGCATGGTGTTCTGGGGCGGTGTGGGCAGCGTGGCCGACAAGGTGAGCGAGCTCAATGACGAGCTGTTGACCACCTACGGCACAGGCTTCCGCTTCAAGCTCAAAGATAAGATCAACCTGCGTCTGGATATTGGTGTCGGCGAGAACGAGACCAACTTCTACCTCAACGTCAACGAAGTCTTCTAGTGATGCTGTTGCCGCTCGCTCTGCCTGTTCGCTTGTGTGTTAACGCCAAGTTTGTGCTGGTCGCCTCGGTTGTTATCTCCGCCCTGGTGACGAGCCAGCCTGTGCAGGCGGGCGAGACTCAGCTCCATGATGCACAAGATAAAAAGGCCCAGTGCACGCGCCGTGCCGAGTACGATATCTATCTTAGCGGCATACACACGGGCACCATGAGCCGCACCGAGCAGTGGCAGGGCAAAAGCGCCGTGGTGACCTCAGACAGTGAGGCCAGCATCTTAGGCATAGGCACCCGCTACAGGCAGAGAGCCGAGTTAACCTGGTCAGAGGCCACAGAGGAGTGGATCACCCAGGCGTTTCATCAGCAGGTGAGCGGCTTTCGTGCCCGCGACATGCGGGTAGAGTTTAGCGATAATGGCCGCGCCTCACGGGTAGACTTGGATGGTGAGGTGACCGACTATCGCTCACCGGAGAAGGCGCTGCGGGATGTGGATACCCTGGCGATCGAGATGCGCCGCTTGCTGTTAAAGGGGCGACACCAGTTTGCCCTGGTTCGCCAGGCCTCAGATGCCATGGAGTCTTATCAATTCTACGTAAAATCCCCTCAGCCTTTACAGCAGACCCCCTGGGGTAAGCTGACCTTAGTGCCGGTGGAGCAGACAGGCGCCGAAGAGGTGACCTACTACTTCGCCCCCGAGCTGGATTATCAGCTCATTAAGGCGCGCTATCACGGCATCCTGCTACAGGGGCTTATCGAGCTTAATCACTACAGCTCGAATTGCGACTCAGCCTCATAGGGCCGAGCCGCAACTATCATTTGGGTAAGGCTTTAAGCGTGGCCTTATTTAGCCCTGGTTATAGTGGCTAATGGGCAGCTGGCTGACGCTATCGAGTCGCCAGGCGCCTTTTTCGTAGACGAAGCTGACGCTGTGCAGGTCATCCTTAAACTCATAGCGTTTATTCGAGGCCTGCAGGGCATGGTTAAACTCTATCTGAATGTGTTGATAGCCATCGTTTAGTGACATCTTACCCAGATGTTGTGGCAGGTCGATAAGGCGGCTCAGCGCCTTGTCTAATTCGCGATCTTTTATCGGCAGTTGCTGCTTAAACTGCTCGCTGAACAGCGCCGAGAAGGCTTGCTTGTCCTTGCTGTGGGTATAGGCGGCAACAGTCCAGTCGGCCAACAAGAGGTCGAACGTCTTATCGGCCTGGGTCAATGAAGCGACGGGCGTCTTGTTGTCGTTGCTAAGGTAGTTGTTAAGTGTCTCCTCGGCTGTTTTTATCGCGTCTTCTAGCAACTGGGCTACCTTTATCGCCGCCGGATCTTGGCTGGCCTTGAGCTCGCCGCTGACCCTGTCGACCGCCTCTACACGTTCTTGCCAGCTGTTGAAGCCCTTCATAAGCCCTTGTAGCGAGGCCATATGTTGCTTCATCACCTCGGCGACTGCCTTATCCTGTTTGCGCGCCTCCCTGGCCTCGGTGCCCACAGTGTCACTAAAGGTGCTGTTGAGTATGGTGTTGGGCGAGTCGAAGTAGAGCCCGGCACCGCTGTAGGGATCGACCCAGAGATCGCTGGTATCGACTGGTGCCATAGGTTTGGGCTTTATGTCACCATAGTAGAGCTGGGCTATCTCGGCCTTATGCTGGCTAACGAAGGAACCAATCGCCTTGCGATCGCTGGCCGCCAGTTGTTGATACTGGCTTGCCAGTTGCTGCAATTTGTCTGAGTGCAGCACCCTTTGGTTGGCATAGTAGCCGCAGCGCAGGTTACAGGCTTGCTTGGTCAGGCTGGAGGCGGGGCCTAAGGTGATCGCCTTGCTCTGCACAAATACCTCGGCGGTATATATGCCTCTGGGGATGGCGCCACTCTTGTCCATCAGGTAGATGGTATTGTTGGGGCTATGGCGGCCGACGACCTCAAGATCTTGCTTGCTGGCACACAGGGAATAGTCCCGGCTGGTGACCGGCAGCTCCTTGTTGTAGGTGGAGACGACCAGCTTATCCAGGCTAATCCCTTCGGGTACAGTGCCTGTGATGGTGAGATCGCACTGCTGAGCGTTGACGTTGAGGGCCAGGCCACCCAGGGCCAGACCGAGAAATATCAATCCTTGTTTCATGAAGCTTCCTTGTAGTTGTTGATTTAAATGTGTTTTATGTTTTATCCCAGCCGCACCACTGTTTTTCACAGGGGACACCGTCATGGTTGCCGTCCATCTTAGTATCTGGGCAATTATTGATATAGAAGATGGCCTCCTCGCAGGAGCGCATATGACTGCAATGTGTCTTACCTGCCTCACAGCGAAACTTAGGCGTTGCCGGTTGCCACTCTTGGGTCTCGACTGTAGGGAGTTCATCGTAGGTGATCACCGGAGTGGCATTGAGTGCCTGATACTGTTTAATGGCGAAGCTGCCGATACTCACGAGTATGATAATGAAGATCATCCGCTGCAGGCGAGAGCCGGAGCGACGACGGGAATAGTGGGACGTGGGCGTATGGTCTTTATATTGGGAGCGAGTCGGTTTATTCGCGAGGCCAGAAGTTACGCCTGAAACCACGGCGACCCCCTCGATGCTGGCTTTAATCGCCTTTATCTTGCCATCGCTCTGTTGCTGGCTTTGATAGACAATTTCGTCGCCTACCACAGGCTTTCTGGCCATCTGTTTCAGGGCGGAGATATGGATAAACACATCTTGGGCATTGGGCGTATTTGGCTTGATAAAGCCAAAGCCTCTATCGTCATTCCAGCGAACCAGTGTGCCTCTTTCCATGGCGAAGGTTGTCCTTTTTTGAATTGTTTTGCTATCGATGCAGTCGCTAAGCAATGATTTTCACTCAGCTTTTTATCTATGCTATCGCGAATGCTCCCGCTTTGTCATCAGCTAATGGTGACCAGATTCAGTATCCAGCCCATCAGGGTGAAGGCGACTAGCAGCAGGCCAAACAGCATGGCGAGTAAGCGCCAGCGCATCACCTGTTTGAGCATGACGAACTCGGGAAAGCTGGCGGCGACTGTGCTCATGCAAAAGGCCAGGGTAGTGCCCAGGGGGACGCCCTGCATCAACAGGCTTTCCAGTACGGGGATAACGCCGGTAGCGTTGGCGTACAGGGGGATGCCCATCAACACGGCGACGGGGACAGACCACCACTGGCCGTCGCCCAGATTAGCCTCCAGGAAGCCGGCGGGCACAAAGCCGTGCAGGGCCGCGCCCAGGCCAACCCCTATGATGACCCATTTCCACACTCGGCCGAAGATGGTGAGTGTCTCCTCTTTGGCAAACTGGTGACGCTGGCGCCAGCTCATGCTTGGCGGACTCATGGGCGAGGAGTGAGCCGCGGCGGTTTGCGCCTGAGAGATGCCTCGTTGGTAGGCGTTGGCGGCCAGTGGTTGTAGCCAACGCTCGGCATGTAGCAGATCCAGCAGGGCGCCACCGAGCATGCCTATGGTGATGCCGGTGAGGGCGTAGAGCAGGGTGATCTTGGCCCCCAGCAGGCTAAACAGCAGCAGGATGGCGACCTCGTTGATCAGCGGCGAGGTCAGCAGGAACGCCATGGTGATCCCCACGGGAATCCCCGCCGTGGTAAAGCCGAGAAACACTGGGATGCTGGAGCAGGAGCAGAAGGGGGTAATGGCACCAAAGCCCGCGCCCAGGCTATAACCCAGCAGCTTAGGCTTACCCGCCAGATAGTCACGCACCCGCTCGACGTTGAGCGCCGCCCGCAGCCAGCCGATCAGGTAGATCATTATCAGGAGCAGGGCGAAGATCTTGCTGGTGTCTTCGATAAAGAAGTGCAGCGCCTGACCCCAGGCGCTCTGCTCGGAGAGGCCGATGAGATCAACGACCAGCAGGTCGGCGAGTTGGGTAAACCAGGCTAGCATGGGCCCTCCCTAGGGATGCCTGAGGCGTTATTGCACCTTGTGGATCTTGGTTAGCAGTTGGGTGAGTTCTTCGTCGCTGGGCAGGCGCCCGGCCGCCAGCACCTCGCCGTCGATCACTATGGCCGGGGTCGACATGACGCCATAGGCGGCGATCTGGGCGATATCGGTAACCTTACTCAGTTCTATCTCCAGGTTCAGCTCGTCTGCGATCCTGGCGATATCATTGGCGAGATTGGTGCAGCGTTTACAGCCACTGCCGAGTACTTCTATCTTCATCTGTCGTTCCTTATCTAACGGATTGAATTTATTTTGCTACGGGCCTTGCTCATTGCTGGTGGGTGATTATCTGCCGCAGCAGCTTTTGCTTGTTTGCGCCTCGAGTGCGGTCTCAATACAGGTCAGCATGCCCAGCAGGCAAGGCGTTTCCAGGCGATAGTAGATCTGCTTGCCCTCGCGGCGGCTGGCGACTATACCGGCTTGCCTAAGCAGTGACAGGTGTTTGGAGACGGTAGAGATGTCGGCATCCACGCCGTCGGTGAGCTCGCAGACACAGCGCTCTTGCTGTTCCAGTTGCTCAACCAGCCAGAGGCGGGTCGGGTGGGCCAGTGCCTTGAGCAGGGCGGCGCGGCTGTTGAGTCGCTCCTGGCTCTGGGTATGAGTCTGGGCCTGGGTCATGACAGGTTTCATGGTGCGCCTTAAAAAAGTGTTGGCTTCATTTGGCATAATAGCCAAATGTTTTGCCGACGAGTAACCTTTTATCAAGGGTTTAGCTCGGCTTTGTGATGCAAGTGTCATCTAGCGGATGCTTTGTGAGACTGGGCTGATTTGCAATGAATGGGATTCGCCTATGCAGTTTATGCAACTCTGGCGAGTCCACATGGCAAGCTGTATTTAGAGGGGGGTGAAAATTTGTACTTAGGTGGCTTGGTGCTAGAGTGAGTAAATCGCTCATCGAAAGGATCCAAGATGAATACACCGAAAATATCCCCTAGATTACCGCTGGCCCTGCTACTGGGATTGGGGCTGTTTAGCGCCCAGGTTTCCGCCAGCAATGGCTTTAACAGTGAGGCGAGCCATGCCGCCGGCGGCGCCGTGATGGCCGGGGCACTGGTGTGGGCATCCGATGCCTGGACGCCTCAGTATGACAGAGCCTGGGTGGGATTCTCCGTGAGCGCCGCCCTCGGCATCCTGGTGCAATATCATGAGTATGACAAGGGCACCAATACCGCCAGCGAAGCCTTGCTCGACGCGGCGTCTCATACCCTGGGCGCCGCCATCGGCGCCTATGTCACCGACGGTTATCTGCTTAGCCCTGTGGTCAAGCCCGAGCACGGTGGCAGTTATGTGGGCGTGGATTTCTCGTTTCGTTTCTAGCGCCAGCCGCTACTGAATTCTGGCTGAGTTTAAAGGATTAAGTTTGGTTTAAGTCTTAGGGCCGATCATGTTGGCCAAATCACAATAACAACAAGTTGAAGGAGAGGACGCGTGAAGAAGATAGCAATACTCTTGCTGTGCATCTTGATGCCGGTAACGACGGTTTTTGCCCAGACGGGCAAGCCTCTGTCGGTGGAGGTGCTGTGGCAGCTCAGCCGAATAGGTAATCCCAGCATTTCCCCCAATGGCGATTACATTATCGCCCCAGTGACCGAATACGATGTGCCCGAAGACAAGGGCAACACCCAGCTGTGGCTGTTCGGCAAGGATGGCAAGCAGCAGCGGGCGCTGACCGCCAAGGGGTTGCGGGTGAGCGAGCCGGTATTCTCGCCAGACAGCAAGACCCTGGCTTTTATCAGCAAGCGCGATAAGGATGAGGCGGGTCAGATCTATCTGCTGCCTATGGATGGCCCGGGCGAGGCGCAGCGTTTGACCGAGGTGCCTAGTGGCGTCTATGGCCTCAAGTGGGTGGGCGAGCACCTCTATTTCATCAGTTCTGTCTATCCCGGCAAAAACTGGAAAGAGATAGGCGAGCAGCTCAAGGCCGACAAGGACAACAAGGTATCGGCCCACCAGTGGAACGCCCTGCCTTATTCGAGCTTCGATCACTGGATCGATGAAGGCCGTCAGGCCCATGTATTCCGTATTGCCGCTAAGGGCGGCGAGGTAGAAGCGATCACTCAGCCGCTGAACATAGAACTGCCGCGCTCGTCCCAAGGTGCGGGTAGCTATGATATCAGCCCGGATGAAGCCTGGATCGCCTTTAACGCCAACGGCAGCGACAACCTGGTGAATCCTAAGCTAGATCTCTTCCTCGCGGCCATCGGTAGCGGCAAGGCCGAGAACATCACCCCAGACAATCTGGCGCCAGACAGCAACCCAGCGTTCAGCCCCAACGGCAAGACGCTGGCCTTCACCCGCCAGCATATTCAGGGCTTTTACGCCGATACCGCCAAGCTGATGCTGTTCGATCTGAAAAAGCGCAGCACTAAGATGCTCGCCAAGAACTGGGACCGCTCTGTGGCCCGCTTCGTGTGGACCCCGGACAGCAAGGGCTTCTATGCCGCCATCGACGATGCGGCCACCCGACGCCTGTACCATATCGATGGCAAAAGCGGCAAGGTAAGGGCGATCACTAAGGCGACCAACTTCGGTCAGCCCGCTACTGCTCAAGATGGCACCCTGGTGGCGGCCAACGACAGCTTCCTCTATCCGGCGCGCCTGGTGAAGGTTAATGGTAAAAATGGCAAGACCACTCGCCTGGATAGCTTTAACGATGAGATCCTTGCCGATGTGGATCTCGGCACCTATGAGTCGGTGACCTACAAGGGTTATAAGGACCAAGAGATTCAGATGTGGGTGCATTACCCACCAGGGTTTGATCGCAGCAAGAAATACCCGCTGATGATGCTGGTGCATGGCGGGCCGCATAACGCCATCTCGGACGGTTTCCATTATCGCTGGAACGCCCAGACCTTTGCCTCTTGGGGCTATGTGACTGCCTGGCCTAACTTCCACGGCTCCAACAGCTTCGGTCAGGCGTTTGCCGACAGCATCAACCCTGACTGGAAGAACAAGTCGCTGGAAGATGTCCTCAAGGCGGCGGACTGGTTTAAGCAGCAATCCTGGATCGATGACAAGCGCATGGTGGCCGGTGGTGCCAGCTATGGTGGTTACCTGACCTCTATCATCCTGGGGCAGAAGCACCCCTTCAATGCCCTGCTGATCCACGCCGCCGTGTACAACATGTACTCGCAGATGGCGGCGGACTTCTCGGTGCACAGCCCCCGCTTTGGCAACTACTGGGATAACCCAGAGATCTACCAGTCTATTTCGCCTCACTATGGCGCGGCAAACTTCAACACGCCGACCCTGGTGATCCACGGTCAGCTGGATTATCGCGTGCCGGTCGGTCAGGGCTTCGAGCTATTCAGAACCCTGCAGACCCGTGGCGTAGAGTCGCGCATGATCTACTTCCCAGACGAGAATCACTGGATCATGAAGCCCAACAACTCCATTTACTGGTATCACCAGGTGAAAGACTGGATGACCCGCTTCGCCGAGCCAGGTGGCAAGTAAGCGACTGATTGGTTAGGTGAATAGTTGAATTAAGTGAATAGTTGAATTAGGCGAATAGATGAATCCTATCGCCTAGCACTAAAGAAAAAGGCTGCCTCGCATAACGGGGCAGCCTTTCTTATATCGCAGCATATCGCAACAGATATGTTAGGGCTTTTGCAGTTGCGCCTTGGCCGCTTCGACCTTGGCGAAATCCAGCCCGAGCTCGGTGACTGCCTCTTTGATCAGTGCCGGGTTTTGCATCACCAGCGCCATCAGTTGCTGCAGCTTTTCAGGGGCGATCCCCAGCTGGCCTATGGTGCCCATGGCCATCAATGGGTTTTCGGTCAGGGCTTGAAACAGCTCCTGGATCTGAGCGTCGCTGACGTTATGTTCTTTTAAGATCGCAATAATCGGGTTCATTGCACTACCTTGTCTCGGTTAAAAGTAAAACAGGTCGCTAGTCTAGCATCCTCTACGACTAGCTCAAGCCATAGTCTTGCATCAGGTCGCATAGGCCCTGTCTTGGAGAGCATGTCGGCTGAGCCAGTTGCTGTTGAAGCCTTGCTTACAGGAGCGGGTCGCCTGACTTGCTTTCTACTTTGCCGATCACCTCGATATCGCTCAGGGTCGAGAGTATGCCCCACTGCTGTATGGTCATCATATCCTTCACCTCCTGGGCCTTGAAGCTCAGGCGCAGGCCGTCCTTGCGATACTCCTCGGACAAGTTTTGCGGCAGTATGTGGCGGCCATCGTCGGCAACTATGCCCCAGAAACCGCCTTCGAGATTGAAATACCTAACCGTGCCCTGTGTCATGGTGATCGCCTTATCCAGTGATTCGCTCTTCTCGTTTGATAAGCCATTGGGGACAGCTTTTAGCACTTCCTTGCTAGGCTGCTTGGCCTTAGGCGCTGCTTGCTCTGCCGACTGCTCGGTTGGTTGAGCGGGAGCCTCTTGCTCCTGATTGCAGGCGCTAAGGGCGAATACGGCAAGCAGGGGAAGTGACATCTTGGTTACTAGATTCACGGAATAATTCCTCTCTTTCGAAATGGACAATAAGTAATGTAACAGAAACCTCTAAGGCCAGTTTAGCTTTCGGATTTAAATTATGTTTAATCTAAACGCGTTTGGCGCTGGCAGGCAAATTCAGCATAGGCTAATAAATTGAATTAAAAGCAACAAATGGCAATCGGCCCTAGCTTGCAAGGTGACGGTTTTAGTCTTGCCAGGGTATCGATTTGTGGTGAATAAACCCTAGTCTGTGCCTCAGGTTTCTTTCTGCCCTTGGTCGAAGTACCATAGCCTGCAAGAAATGACTCTATGCGCCCAGCCTTTGTTGATGGGTGGGCAAAGGAAGGTGTGATCTTGGCTAATACGTTTAATGCTGGATTGGCGATTCATCGTCAGCGAGGTTTTAGTGGCATGCAGATCTTCATGATCGTGCTCCTGACCATGGTGCTGACCGCGATGGCCAGCTTCTTTATCATCAAGACCTATATTTTTCCCTCGCCCTTTACCCCTGTGACCCTCAATGCGAAGGAGGAGCAGCGGCTGGACAGCAAGCTGTCGCAGCTGGGCTGGCAGGTGGAGCGTAAAGACGATCACCACGGCGGGGCGGGTAAGCTTGAGCCTGAGCCCTACCGCGAGCGCGACACCGACAGGCAGGTGACCTTTAGTGAGAAGGAGGTCAACGCCATGATAGGTCGTAATCCGGACTTTGCCGAGCGCGTGGCGATCGATTTCTCCGATAACCTGGCCAGTGCCAAGATCTTAATTCCCATCCCACAGGATTTTCCCGTCATGGCCGGTGAGATCCTGCGGGTGAACGCCGGGCTGGATATCCACCTGGATTCGGCCCGTCGCCCGGTGGTGGCGCTTGTCGGCGTCAGCCTGATGGGCGTGCCGATTCCCAACGCCTGGCTGGGCAACATGAAGAACGTCAATCTGGTGGGGGAGTTTGGCGATCGCGGCTTCTGGACCACCTTCGCCGACGGTGTCGAGGATCTGCAGATCCGCGATGGTGAGCTCTACCTTAAGCTAAGGCGTTAGCGAACAGGCCCTTGTGGCTAGGCTCAGTAGATAGATGCTAGCAAAATAAAAGCCGGTGATGAGAGCCGGCTTTTTGATGCAGTGGTGTAGGGAGGGTGAGATGGTGCCTAATCCTTAGCCTGATCCGTCTTGGCCTCCTGCTGGCTAGCCTTCTCTTGATTCGTCTCTTCCTGTTTCGGTTTTTCGGCCTGTCCGCCGCATCCGCCACAACAACTCATAAATACTCCTGTTATCTCGATTAAGTGGCCACAGAGTACTTGATTAAATTACTCAGGTATTTGATCTCGATCAGCTTTTGTCGACTTGTTGTGATCGCCGCCCTCGGCGCACGATCACGGATGAGAGATCAGACGGTCAGCTCCTGTTGTTCACCTTGGCGCTCTCTGGCGGCGAAATAGCTGAGCGTATCGCTGATAATCACCTTACGCAGGCCGATGAGGGCGATGAGGTTGGGAATAGCCATCAGGCCGTTGACGGTATCGGCCAGCAGCCAGATAAGATCCAGCTGAATAAAGGCGCCCAGGGCGATGAGACTCAGAAAGATAAACTGATAGATCTTTATGCCGTGTTCGCCCAGTTTCTGCCCCGTGAGATAGTACCAGCAGCGCTCGCCATAGTAGTGCCAGCCCAGTATGGTGGTGAAGGCGAAGCAGACCAGGGCGATGGTCACCAGGTATTGGCCTATGAGGGCAGAGCCACCGGTGGCGAAGGCGGCACTGGTCATGGCCGCGCCGGCTGCATCGCCGCTCCAGACCCCTGTGATGATCAGCACCAGCCCGGTCATGGTGCAGATGAGCAGGGTATCGAAGAAGGTTCCCGTCATGCTCACCAGTCCCTGTTCGACCGGCTCCTTGGTCTTGGCGGCGGCCGCCGCTATGGGGGCGCTGCCCAGCCCCGACTCGTTAGAGAAGACGCCGCGGGCGATACCTATCTGAATCGCCTGGGCGACCGTGGCACCGAGGAAGCCGCCGGCGGCGGAGATGGGGCTGAAGGCCGAGTGGATCACCAGCTGCAGCGCCGGGATGATCTGCTCGCTAAAGGTCACCAAAATCCATAAGCAGGCCAGCAGATAGCCCAGGGCCATGCTGGGCACCAGTTTTTGTGCCACCTTGGCGATCCGCTTGACGCCGCCCAGGGTGACAGCCGCCACCAATAGGGTGAGCACCAGCGCCGTTACCCAGGCGGGCACATGAAAGGCGATGGTCATGGCATCGCTGATGGCGTTGACCTGGGCAAAGGTGCCAATGCCGAAGAAGGCCACGCCTACGCCGAATAGGGCAAACAGCTTGGCCAGCCAGCCTAGACCTAGTCCGCGTTCTATGTAATACATGGGGCCGCCGGCGATATTGCCGCGTGCATCTGTGGTGCGATACTTGAGCGCCAGCATACACTCGCCATATTTGGTCGCCATGCCGAAGAAGGCCGCCAGCCACATCCAGAAGAGGGCGCCTGGGCCGCCGATCTTGATGGCGGTGGCCACGCCGACGATATTGCCGGTGCCTATGGTGGCCGACAGGGCGGTGCACAGGGCGGCGAAGGAGGAGAGATCGCCCTTGCCGCTGGCGGGTTTAAACAGCAGTTTGAGCGCCAGTGGCAGCTTGAAGATCTGGATGAGCCGCAAACGCAGCGTGAGATAGAGGCCCGTGCCGACTAACAAGCAGAGGGTGATAGGGCCCCAGACGATGGCGTTGATCTCGCTTAGTAACGCGTGAAAATTCATGATGTTCCTCGAATATTAAACAACAAAATTAATATGGAGGAGGAAAAGAAATGTCTGTGTGGAGACCGACGTCTGCGAGCCATTGGCGAGCACCAACAAGCTAAAAGCGACAAACGACAGTGACTGAATATAGCCATGGCTATAACCGCGACAGTCATCCTCTCCTCTGTCCTTTTGCCTGAGCGTTTCGCGCAGCCATGTGGGGCTGCACTTTCGCCTTCGGCGCCGTAATACCCAGGGATCATCCTGGGCTCACAGTCTCTCCAGAGGCTCGTCCAGTAACAGTCCACGCCATACTATGGCACCTGAAAGAGTGGTTTCTCGCCGATAACGCCTGGCGACAAACTTGCCTCGTCGGTGTGGGGTTGACTCCCCACTCTCCTGCTACCTTCATCCGAACGGAATCCGGGGGCGGCAGCCCCCGGGCCGGATAGCATGCGCCAAATGCCGCGTCGGCTCAAGGGGGCGAGTCACAATTTGTGGCCTTAAGTCGAATATCGTTAGGGATCTTCGACCAAAGGCGAAGCAAATTTTTTATTTTGCCCCTTACCTTGGTGCCCTCGCAGGGTTTAGAATAAATGCTCGTATCCACCTTGTGGTCATACTGGCATACCTTGCTTAGCTGTCCAGCCTTAGGGCTCACAGACATTCAGGTGTATCGTCACCTCACGACTTGCCATTTTTTGCCAAGCGCAGACAAGCCTTGATCTCGACTCGTTACACTCAGATGTCCGCTATTGTGTTGCGGCCGCTAGCATTATTTCATCGGGATCAAAATGTTATCAGCACTCAAGAAAAGCATCAGCGCTAAACCTTCTACTCAGGAGATACAGACCAATATATTGGCGGGATTGACCGTGGGGGTGATTGCCCTGCCACTCTCAATGGCCCTGGCGATCGCCAGTGGCGTACCGCCTCAGCACGGCCTCTACACGGCGATGATCGCCGGCATAGTGATCGCCCTGTGTGGCGGCTCTAAGGTCAACATCTCGGGGCCGACGGCGGCCTTCGTGGTGATTCTGCTGCCCATAGTGCAGCAGTTTGGCCTGGGGGGACTGCTGCTCAGCGGCCTGATGGCCGGGGTGATACTGCTGCTGATGGGGCTGGGCAAGCTGGGTAAGTTGATAGAGATAGTGCCCTATCCGGTTACCGTCGGCTTTACCGCAGGCATAGGTGTGGTGATCGCCACCTTTCAGATCAAGGACTTCTTCGGCCTCGATGTGGCCGGCGGTGGTGAACACTATCTGGAGAAACTCTCTTACATCGCCCAGGCGCTGACCAGCATCAATTGGCAGGAGACGTTGGTGGGCGGCTTAACCCTAGCCGTGTTGTTGGCCTGGCCCAGGCTCAAGTCAAAGGTGCCGGCGCATCTGGCGGCGCTGTTAGTCGGCGCCTTGTTCGCCTGGATCATGACCCAGATGCTTGGTGATTTTTCGGTGGCGACCATAGGCAGTCGCTTTCACTATGAACTGGACGGCGTGTTGGGCAGTGGTATTCCTCCTATCATGCCGAGCTTCGAGTGGCCCTGGAACCTGCCGGGCGCCGATGGCCAGCCTATCGGCATGAGCTTCGAGCTGGTACGTGAACTGCTGCCCTCGGCCATCACCATCGCCATACTCGGGGCGCTGGAATCCCTGCTGTGCGCCGTGGTGGCCGACGGCATGTCGGGCAAGAAACATAATCCTAATGATGAGCTGATCGGCCAGGGGATAGGTAACATGCTGGTGCCTCTGTTTGGCGGTATTCCGGCGACAGCGGCTATCGCTCGCACCGCAGCCAACGTCAAGGCGGGCGGAACCATGCCGCTGGCCTCTGTGGTGCATGGCCTGTTTATTCTGGCGGGGATCCTCCTGCTGGCGCCACTGCTGTCTTATATTCCCATGGCCTCGATGGCGGCTTTGCTGCTGGTGGTAGCCTGGAACATGAGCGAGGCCAAACACTTTGCCCGTACCCTCAAGGTGGCGCCTAGGGACGATGTGCTGATTCTGCTGCTCTGTTTCGCCCTGACCGTGCTGTTCGACATGACCATTGCGGTGGCGGTGGGCATGGGCTTGGCGGCCATGTTGTTTATTCGCCGCAGCATCAGCCTGACCGATGCCAGAGCCGTGGAGACCAATCATCAGGCCTACCAGGTGCCTGATAGCGTGGTGGTGTATGACATCAATGGGCCGCTGTTTTTCGGATCGGCCCACAAGGCGCTCAAGACCATAGCCCTGGTGCGCCCCGATGTGCGGGTAGTGATTCTGGATATGTCGGAGGTGACGCTGCTGGATATGAGCGCCATCGTCGCCATGGAGTCGATCGCCCAAGATCTCTCGACCAAGCGGGTGGGGCTCATCATCAACAACCTGCAACCACGTATGCTGCTCAAGCTCCGGCGGGCGGGGATCCGCAAGCGTCGCGGTCAGGTGGAATATGCCCGCACCATGGATGACAGCTTTACCCTGGCACGGCGCATGGCCGCACAGGAGTAAATTTATCTGGATATTTGGAGTCACCTAATACATTTGTTGTATTTTTGTTGACAGTCTTTAGTTGTAGCAGTAGCTTCTAGTTTCTTTTTTTTGAGGGAACAAAAATCGTGACTAACTACAAGATACAAAAACATTTTTCACTAATTTTAGGAGTCCTCCTATTAGGGCTGACAACAGGTTGTGCCACCTCTTATAAGGTTGACCCCGAGTTGGTGAGTCAGTTTAAGCCTGAGGCGACACCGACTCAGGAGGAAACCTTCGTCTATGTGATCCGCGGCGCTAACTTTCAGGGCGGTGCCCGCGGTGCCTGGGTGGCGGCCAACAAAGATGTGGTTGCCGATCTCTCCAACGGCAGCCATACCTTGCTGAAGCTGGCAACCGGGCTGAACTCTGTGCACTTGGTGCAGGGCTTGGTGGGGTTCGGTTATAGCCGTGTGGATAATCGTCCCGGTGAGACTGTGTACCTGACCATAGATTACACCACGGGTAAGATGAAGGAGGTCGAACGGGATCTTGGTGTCTCCATGATCATGCAGACCAAGAAGGCCAAAAATATCGGCGCGCCGCGAAACAACGATGCTTACGATAACCTAATGGCTAACCCCGCCTTGCTGGGTTTCCCCGTGATGAAGCCGGGTGTTGAACCTATTAAGCCCGATGCCGAGACGGCGGTGATCAACTTCTACCGTATGGAGACCCTGATCGGTGAAGTGCCTTTCGATATCTGGTCGGAAAACGGCTATGTGGGTAGCACCAAGGCGGGCACCTATTTTCAGGTGAGAGTCACGCCGGGCAAGCATACCTTCGTCTCACTCTCCGAGCGTTACTCTGTGCTGGAAGCCGAGGTTGAGGCGGGCAAGGAGTATGTGGTCGAATATGATGTGGACATGGGATGGAATCAGGCCCACGTACAGATCTTGCCTATCGATCCCGTCAAGTCGGCCAAGACCATTAAGAAGTGGCAGGCCAAGGCTAAGCTGATGGTGGTGGATGAGGCCGTTGTGAATCAGAGTGAGTTTGCACAGCGTGTCGAGATGGCACGCGAATACCTGACGCCAAAGTTTAAAAGTATCGATGCCGGCGAGATGAGCAAGCGAGTATTGAATAAGCAGCACGCGCTGTAATCTACAGGCGGTTATGGCTTGAGGCGAATCACTGTTAAAGGTGGTTCGCCTTTTTGTTCTTAAGGGTTTACGAATGCAACCCAGTGTGACTCGACCCTCAGTTTTCATCGATGAGATGACTCAAAATCAGGTTATTGGCCTAGGCCAATAACTCGTGTTCAGCTTGTCCTCGCCACGCCCTTAATATTGCGCCGTGGAGGATGCGACTGAACGTCTTGCTATGTAATCGATGAAGGTAATGGTCATGCCAAGACCCAAGAAATGTCGTCATCTGCAGTGTCGCCCGCCCTGTAGCCTGTTTAAACCCAACGGGATCCCCAGTGTGGAGCTAGAGCAAGTCCAGCTTGAGGCCGATGAATTTGAGGCCTTGGCGCTCGGCGATGTGCAGCGGCTCAGTCAACTGGAGGCGGCTGCGTCTATGGGGATCTCGCGCCAGACCTTCGGCAATCTGCTGGCGAGTGCCCGTCACAAGGTGGCAAAGGCTATTACGCAGGGACAGGCCATCAAATTACCGACATCGAATCCTAAGGAATCATCATGATAATAGCTATGCCCATGAGCAGGGGCCGTCTGGCGGCGCATTTTACCAAGGCGCAGCGTATCGGCTTCTTTAATGAATATCACCAACTGATCACTAGCTTCGACAACCCGGCCATAGGTGGCGGTGGCTGTCGTGCCAAGAGCGAGCTGCTGAGTCTAATCAAGGCGCAGAAGACAGACATAGTGATAGTGCAGCATATCGGCGAGCGCATGCTGGGTAAGTTGCTGGCGGCAGGGATCGGCGTCAGCCAGGGCGATAACGCCGAGAGTATCGAAGTGCTGCTGGGTCAGACGCAGCTGCTGGAGCGTCGTCTGGTGGATGCCTCACAGGGAAGGGCGTCGCTCAATCACGCCAAGAAGGGCAGTTGTTGCGCCAGCGGGGGAAACTGTGGTTCGGCCGAGGGCGGATGTGGCTGCGGCGGTCATAAGCCTAAGCCTGAGGTATCTAGCTTGCTACAAAAGCCTGAGTCAGCCCAGGGTAAACAGGTATCTGCCTCCTATAGCGGCTTTCGCCCCCTGAGTTAGGCCCATCAGTCTAGCAGTTGATAGGGGCGAGCGATCGCCTCTCTCACCTCGGCCATGGAAAACACCTTGATAAAACGCTCGAAGGGCTGGCCGTGAAAATAGAGTTCAACAACGGGTAGGGTAAAGACTCGGTGGGCGGCGGCGATCTCGCCCTGCTCTGCACAGTCGATATAACAAAGCTGCATCTTGGGATACTCGGTCTCGAGTAGCTGTTTCAGCCTAGGTTTAATGCTATGACAGACGCCGCAGTCGGGAGCGCCAAATAACAAGAGTACCGCCTGCTGCGTTTTCAGGTCGGCGTGTAATGCGGCCAAAGAGTCTGTGTGTAAAGATCTCACCTGTCTTATCCTTCTCTGTGCCAGATGTCAGCATGCCTCTAAAGAGGTATTTAAAAACAACATCATAGCCTATTTTACCTATCTGGTTCACACTTCTTTTGTTCGGTTCGAATATCCATTGTCCGTCATATGTCCTCTGAGTAGACTGGCAGCAATAAAGCAATATTCAAGATGTTTGTTTAACTACTCATTCAGGCCGAGGCGCTGCGATGCTTAATATTGATGATCCTAAAGTGGTCGACAAGACGCCGGCGATTTGGCGCCTGGGGTTCAGACCCTTCTTCCTGGGCGGTGCTCTGTTGGCGGCCCTCTATGTGCCGCTGTGGCTGGTGACCTGGTATTGGCCTGAGATGAGCCTGCTGAGATCCCAGTTTTGGGTGAAGGTGGTGCCGCTTTGGTGGCATCCCCACGAGTTGCTGTTTGGCTTTGCCATGGCGATCGTCTGTGGCTTCCTGCTAACCTCGGTACAGACCTGGACCAATCAACCCAGCCTCAAGGGCTGGCCGCTCGCGATAGTGTTTGCCTGTTGGTTGCTGGCGCGCGTCCTGCTGCTGGCGCCGCTGGAGCTACCCGTCTGGTTACCTGCGCTGTTTGACAGCCTGTTTCTGCTGCTCAGCGCCGCCAAGCTCTGGACCTGTATCTACCGGGTCAAACAGTGGCGCAACATAGGCTTCCCCATCATGTTGCTGGTGGCGACCGGCATTAACCTGCTGAGCTATTACGCCCTGAGTCAGCGCGACTTCGTGCTGAGCCATCATATTTGGCAGGGCATGCTCTGGTGGCTGGGGCTGCTGATCACTATCGTCGGTGGGCGGGTGATCCCCTTCTTTACCGCGGTGCGGATTAAACAGCCCAAGCCAGAGCCCATTAAGGCGCTGGATCTGAGTCTGATAGGCCTGATGATCCTATTGATTATTCAGGGCATCACTCAATATCTACCACTCGGCGCCGAGCAGGCCTTGCTGGCGGTGACGGCGCTTGCGCATCTGCTGCGCTGGAGTCGCTGGTTGCCTCACAAGACGCTGAGGGAGCCTATGCTCTGGTCGTTGCAGCTGGCTTATCTGTGTCTGCCGTTAACCCTAGCGGCCATCGCCTGGAACATAGATGATGAAAACGCCTATCGTCATCTTTTGCACCTGTTTGCCATAGGCACCATGGCGGGGCTCTGTCTGTCGATGATCTCCCGTGTCTCCCTTGGGCATACCAGTCGTAACATCTATCAGGGATCCAAGATGGCGCCAGCCTTTCTGGCGATCACCCTGGCGGCCCTGTGCCGGGCCGTGATGCCCTTGTGGTTTCCCGCCCACAGCGAGTTATGGCTCTGGATAGCCGGTAGCTGCTGGAGCCTGGCCTTTGGCTGGTTTGTCTGGTGTTATGCCCCCATTTTAACCCGGCCCAGAGTCGACGGACGTCCGGGATAACCGTGACGGTGAAACCTATTAAGGAGTTGCAAACGCGTATGAAGAAATTAACCGCTATCGCACTGAATCTACTGAGCTGGTGCGGCCTGAGTTCCCTCGCATTGAGCCCCGCCTTAGCAGCGGATGTGAGCACTGAGGCCATGGAGAGCATGCGGGCGATGCAGGCCAAGTATCCCAATCAATATGCCAGCTGGCAGGCGACCTCTACCCAGGCGGCGCGCAGCGACATGTTGGCCAGCTATCCTGCCGCCATCATACTCTGGGCGGGATCTGCCTACGCCAAGGAGTATCACAGCCCCAGAGGACATCAGTTTGCGGTGGCCGACGTGACCCATACACTGCGTACCGGCGTACCGCCTGCGGATGGCACGAAAGGACTGTCGGCGAGCTGCTGGACCTGTAAGTCGCCGGATGTGCCGAGGCTTATCGATGAGCTGGGCGTCGAAGGCTTCTCGGCGAAAAACTTCACCGATCTTGGTAGCGAGATGAACAGTGTCGTCTACTGTAGCGACTGTCACGTCAAGGGCAAGGCGGCCTTGACCTTGCCCCGTCCCCACGCCCGCGACGCCATGGCTAAGGTGCATCTGCCGTTCGACAAGCAAGATGAGGCGATGAAGGGGGCGCAGGTGTGCGGCCAGTGCCATGTGACCTATTATTTCCAGCCGGAGCGCAGCAACAAGGTCAACATCCCCTGGATCTTCGGCAGCAGCGCGGATCTGATTGAAAAGTATTATGATACCCGCCGTTTCTACGAGTGGATCCATCCCATCTCCAAGACGCCTATTCTCAAGGCGCGCCATCCAGAGTTTGAGCACTGGAGCCGCAGCGAACACGCCAAGGCGGGCGTGACCTGTGTCACCTGCCATATGCCGGCGGCCACAGATAGCGAGGGCAAAGCCTACACTAATCATCAGGTGGGCAAGGCGCTACCAAACTATGACGCTGTGTGTCAGGGCTGCCACGAGAGTAAACAGACGCTGATGAAGCAGCTGAACTCGGCCAAGTCGCAGATTGCCGAGAAGGCGAGACATGTAGAGCAGTTGCTGGTCAAGGCCCACTACGAGGCCGGGGCCGCCTGGGATGCTGGTGCAAGCTGGGCTATCATGAACGATGCCATCATGGCGATTCGCCATGCCCAGTGGCGCTGGGACTTTGCCATGTCGTCCCACGGCAGCTATGCCCATAACCCTCAGGAGGCCAACGCCCTACTGGATACGGCGATTAAGCAGGCCGAATATGCGCGTAGCGCCCTTGCGGAGATCCTGAGCATGTTGTCTGTCAGCGAGGTGAGCTATCCCGATATCTCCAGCAAGGAGGAGGCGCAGCAGGCGGTGGGCATTGAACTGGAAAAACTGACCAAAGCCAAGCAGACCTTCATCAAGCAAGAGGTTGATAAGCATTGGCCCGCGGTGAGCCGCACGGGTTACTAACTGCTCTTAACTCACTCGTTTTGAACAACGCCGACCCTAAGGTTTGTATCTGGGTCGGCGTTTTCGTATCTGGGGTCCGGGGCTTATATAGCTGCTTGTCCTAGGAGGCTATTTAAAAAACTGTTAAATAACCCAGCTCTAGGACTTTGGCTGCGGATAGCGGCTGTCGAACGCCTGGCATTTCATCTTCAGAAACTCGATACAGGTGCGAACCTTATGGCTGGGATAATCTGTCTGCAGGTAGGTGAGCTGTAGCGGGATCGGCTCGGCCAGATAATCTGCCAGCAGGAGTTCGAGCCTGCCCTCTGCTACCTCTTGAGCCACATCGAACCAACTCTTATAGGCGATCCCTTCACCGGCGAGTGCCCATTCCTTGATGACGGCGCCATCGTTGCAACTCTTAATCCCCGTAAGCTCTACCTCCAGCGGTGCTTGTTTGTCGGCAAAGTGCCACCTGTGCCATGGGGTGTTGCCCCGGTTGAGCAGCAAGATCTTATGTTGGCTTAGTTGCTGGGGATGGCTGGGTCGGCCATGTCGTGCTAAGTAGTCCGGGGCGGCGACTGCCACCCTGTGCATACGTGCAAGTTGCCGACGCATCAGGGAGGAGTCTGGCAGTTCACCGTACCTCAACGCCAGATGGACATTCTGGGCGATGAGGTCTTCCATCTGATCGCCAAAATAGAGGCGCAGGGTCAAGTCGGGCGCCTGGGCCGCTAGCTCGTCCAGCCAGCCTCTGACGCGGTTGCGACCGAGATCTGAGGGCAGGGCGATACGCAGCTCACCCCTGAGCTCGCCGCGGTTATCGGCCAGTGCATCGCTGGCGTTTTGCAATAGATTGAGCGCCTGACGCCCGGTTTCGATGAAGGCCTGTCCTTCCTCGGTGAGCTGCATGTTGCGGGTCGAGCGAGCAAATAGCTGGCAGTTGAGTTTATGTTCCAGGCGCTGCAGGGCGGCGCTAGCCGATGCCGGAGTCATACCCAGTTCGCGGGCGGCGGCCGATACGCTGTGCAGGTCGGCGATGCGGATCGCTAGTTGCAGATCTTTGAGATGATACATATCAAAAATTTTTTGAAAATGATTTCAATACTAGCCTAATTATCAAATTATGTAACGGGTAATAAACTCGGTTTCATCGAACAACTTGAATGTAATTGCCGCCAGCTATCGGCATAAGGAAACCCGATGAAACTCTTTAACTCCTACCAGATGGGCCAGCATACCTTGGCCAACCGTATCGTGATGGCGCCCATGACCCGCTCACGCACCAGCCAGCCGGGCAATCTGCCCAACCAGATGATGGCCACCTACTACGCCCAGCGCGCCTCGGCGGGGCTAATAGTAACCGAGGCGACCCAGATCTCAGGCGATAGCCAGGGATATTCCTTCACCCCAGGTATCTATACCCAGGCACAGATCGACGGCTGGCGTCAGGTGACAGATGCGGTGCACAGTGCGGGCGGCAAGATCTTCAATCAGCTCTGGCATGTGGGCCGGGTGTCTCATCCTGTCTTTCAGGGTGGCGAGGCGCCCATGGCACCCTCGGCCATCAAGCCGCAAGGGACTCAGGTCTGGGTGGTCGATGCTGCGCACCCCGAGGGGCAGATGGTAGATTGCCCTATGCCCAGAGAGATGACCCAGGAGGATATCGACCGTGTGGTGAAGGACTTTACCGATGCGGCGAGCAATGCGGTGACCGCCGGCTTCGATGGTGTGGAGATCCACGGCGGTAATGGTTACCTCATCGATCAGTTCCTGCGCACCAACTCTAACAAGCGCCGCGATGCCTACGGCGGCAGCGGTGAGAAACGTATTCGCTTCCTGCTTGAGATAGTCGCTGCCGTGAGCGAAAGAATAGGCGCCGAGCGGGTCGGCGTGCGTCTTGCCCCCTTCGTGACCTTTAAGGACATGAGTTGCCCGGAGATTGTCGATACCATCTTGCTGGCAGCCGGCGCGCTGTCGAAGATAGGGATCGCCTATATTCATCTGTCAGAGGCGGATTGGGATGATGCGCCGCAGATCCCCGAGTCTTTCAGGGTGCAGCTACGCAACCTGTTCGACGCCACTATTATCGTTGCAGGACGCTACGATCTTGCCAGAGCCAGCGAGGTGCTAAGTAAGGGGTATGCGGATCTGGTGGCCTTCGGTCGTCCCTTTATCGCCAACCCGGACCTGCCCCACAGATTGCAGCACAAGTTGCCGCTGGCAAGCTTCGACAAGGGCCCATTGTTTGGCGGTGGCGCGGCGGGATATACGGATTATCCCGCTGCGAGTTAGGCATAATAAAATTCTGATGGGAGGTATTCCCTTAGCCCCAAGGATTAGTACAAAGACTAGGGGATTAATCGACTCAGTGCCTGAGATCAGAGATCAGGTGCCACTGCCGGCGGCCCATTTCCAATATCACCCCTACGGCGAGTCCGGCGGCGGTATTGATGGTCAGGCAGACGGCGGCGGTGGATAAGATCACAAAGATGCAGAAGGGTTTGCCATCGAGGAAGCGTTTCGACCAGGCCAGTTGTAGGCCGGCGATTGCCAATAGGCTCCCTAGAATCGCCAGGGGGATCAGGGACAGCACCTGGGCTATGGTGTCGCCCCAGCACAGGGCGACTAGCAGGCAGCAGATACCGAACAGGGCTGGGGCACGCCAGCTTCTGGCACCAAAATGGTATTGCACCGCCAGGCCGCCCGCGCCATGGCACATGGGCGTGGCGCCTAGTGGGGCCAGCAGCAGGTTTGCCCAGCCCGAGCTGGTGGCCAGACGCTGCGGCGAGAAACGTTTGTCATCGATCAGCCTATCTTGGGGAAACTTCTCACCGGCCATGGCCGATGTGGCGATCACCGCATTGGTGAGTGTGAGTGCCAGCTGCGGTAGCACCAACAGCAGAGCGGCAGATTGCCACTCGTCGATATTGGGCCAGCCCAGTTGCCAGTCTGTAGTGGCGGGCAAGTTAAAGCTGGGAGCCGAGCCCTGATTTGCCTGCCACAGCACGCCTAACCCTAACACCAGGGGCATGGCCAGATAGGGAAGCGGCATGAAACGGCTCATAAACAGGGCGCTGAAGGCCAGTATGCCGATGAGCCAAGTGCCGCTCATCATCTGCCCGCCCATCCAGATGAGTTGCAGGCCGATGGCTAGTTGTATGCCTATGCTTACCGCGGGTGACAGCTGTTTGGCCATCCAGCCGATGGCGCCGCTATAGGCCAGCAGCAAGAGTATGAGTCCCATCAGGATACCGCTGACCTGCAGCATACCGGGCGTCAGTCCCTGGGCGATCACCAGCGCCGCGATCACCTTCATCGGCTGCACTGGAATGGGCCGACGATAGAAGTAGGCGGTAAAGAGGGCGAACAGGCCGAAGCCGAGAAAGATCCCCTGTGGGGAGAAATGGTTGATGGCGATCAGGCCGAGCACCAGTGGCAGAAAGGTGCCTAGATCGGCGAAGGCGCCGCTGAATTCTCCTATGTGTTTGTGTAGCGGGTTGTTGTCTTGGGTGTTACATCTCATATTGCTTGCCGTGGGAAATCATCACTTATTTCACGGCAAATTTAATGCCATGTTTTTTGTAGGCTTTTATCGGTAAAACCGAGCCATAATGGGCCATTTGGCTAACAAGGGTGAGACAAGTTGTCACATAGGTCGGTGATATTGGGTCAAGAGATCTCAAATTAATCATTGCTAATCTTCCTAGGCTTCTTCATGCAAGTAACTTTGTGATCGGGCCCATGTCTGCTGCTTGTGTTAACAAATCAGAAGAAACGAGTGATGTTCGCCTGCTTTTATCGTTCATGACGCTGGTTAGGGTTAGATGAAGGTGGGGCTTTGATAGAAACACTATTTCGGCGTTATTCAACTTCAGCAGGGCTAGGCATGCTGAAGTTGCATGCTTTGAACTGTCGCTGCTATCAAAGCCAGAGCTGCGCGACGACTTGTTCGCACCTTTCTTAGGGGAAGGATATGGCTACATTACTTCTGAGATGCGCGTTAAGGCACTAATGATTCTAGTGGCTAAGGGCATCTATCGACAAAAAGGCCCGCAAGCGGGCCTTTATTTTATCTTAGAACTGGTTATGCATATCGTTTAAGGCGTTGTGCAGCAGCTCGTCGTCATTAGCGTTGGCATGGTGCTCCTCTACTGGGTCGTCGATATCTATGCCCCTATGCTTTAGCTCCTCTTTTTCATGGTGATCCAGCAGCGGATTGTCGAAGTGATCTACCTGAGTCAGGGTGAGAGCGTCGGCGTCGAACTGCTCTGCCGGCATCGGCGGCGTATCCAGATCAGCTTGAGACCTGGTGTGGTTATCAAGCAGCGCCAGATCTTGCTGGCTAAGTCCTATCATCTGCAGATAGTGATCCACAGGGGCGAGCGTAGCGGCCGCCAATGGCTGGGGGTCTGCCTCTGCATGAGAGGGGTCGGCACCACTTGTCATCTGCTCATGGGGCTGATTAACAGGCTCCTCATCTTGAGCTGCTGCGCGTTGTGCATGCTTATCCTCTGCCTCGTTTTCGTTTGCCTGGATGATGACAGGGGCATCATCGCTAACGTCCTGATTACCATCCCATTGGGGGGGATCATTCAGCTCAGGCGGCGGTGGTGGTGGGGCCGGACTCATGGTGACAGGAGTGACCGTCATGTCCACCAACTGGGTCGACTGTTGGTTGTGGCCACTATGGCCATGGATATAGGTGATATCCAGATTCACCTCCACATCCACATTGGAGGAGTGGCTGTCATGGTAGAGGATGTGGAAGATATCGTGGTGGGTTTCTGAGATGGTCTCGCCCGCCCAGTGGGTGCCGCCCGCAGCCTTGTCGCCCGGTGTTGGTTCTTGGTTATAGAGATAGTCTACGTGGCCTGTATCTGGGTCTATGGTAAGGGTGCCGTATTGCCCCTTAAGACTGTGTGTGGGGTGTCCATGACCGTCATCTATTGCCCATGCGCCCTTGGTGGATAGGTTAGGGGTGAGTTGCTGAAGCAATGGCGGAGCAATGAGATCGCCTGAGATATGTGAGCCAATGCTACCACTACCTGTTGGTGTAGGGGGGGTCTTAAAGCTCAAAGTGGGTACAGGGTTAGCGCTATCGCTAATAAACAGAGGGCTGTGTATTGATGCTAAATTCCCCGCTAAATCTTGAACCGATGCGGTGATATCAACCGTTCCCCCAGGCAGCGCCTGAACCTCCGCTGCGGTTAATGAAGTGTGCCAAGCGCCTTGAGTTACCACGGCTTGATGCTGCTGACCCGCAATCGTTACTGTAACCGTTTGCCCATCTTCAACGCCAGATACTGTACCCGTTATATCAATCGCTTGCTGGTGTTCGCTGGCGTCAATGATGTTGTCGCTGGTGATTGGGTTAACCCTAATGGCCGTAGTATCGGTGCTGTAGTGATGATTATCCGCCGCACTGGTTGCCGTAGTGCCATCAGGCCCTGTGGTGGTGACTTCTACATGTAAGGGGACATCTCCAGTTGGTGCAGTTTTAGGGAGTACAACCTCAATGCTTGAACGATGCCAATCTTGCACTTCGACTGCTTGGCCATTCTGAACTGTAGCAGTGTGTCCATGGCCGTCATCAAGAGTTGTACCATCCGGAAGGCCAGTTAGCTTAACGCTTGTAACATGATCATCCGGATCATTGGGCTGCACATCCAGGTTCAGATCGTGATGGAATGGATTCCCCCCTATTTGTGGTGTATTCAAAGTGTGATGTGCCAATGCATCGGTTTGGTGTCCTGTATGATCGACTAGTTGCCCGCCTTGGATGCCTAATTCCAGTAAAACCCTGCCAGAACCAATTCCTGGTGTTGATTCACTTAATGGTCCAGAGGCTACCTGTTGGGCTGTTACTTCTCCTTGCATAATGACAGCACTGGTAAATACAGCTTGCACACTTAAATCACTCGCAGGCGCTTTCATCTGCCCATCGCTGTACATTACCTGCCCATTTTCATTCATCAGTGGGTGTAACCCATCACCTAAATTAACCCCAGTATGTCCTACTGCTTTTGCAATAAAGATTGGTATATGGTCTCCCCCACGACCTTGGTGGTTAAACCAAAAGGTAGGATTTCCAAAAATCTGTGCATCATCTCCAGCAGTGTTGTAACTATTCATGCCTAAATCACTATCATGCCATATCTGAGCACTGTTGGTGTGAAAGACAGGTTGACCATCTTGATAAACAGTGGCGCTATGCGATGCAGTATTTACTGAGAAGGTGAGTCGATGTGGATCATGGTTTTGAGTAATATCAATACCTGTTTGAATTGGTTTATGTCCCGGTAGCCAAATAGTAAGGTTTTGTGGGTTGGTGACCGTAAATGTATTTAACGTGTTGGTATGACTGTCGTCTGAATAAATTTTACATACTGCTGCAGCTCCTTGTTGTTCACCTTTGGCGACAGCATTACCAAATTGTATTAAAACGGATTCTTTATTAAGGTGTGAGCCTGAAGGAATTTTAACCACGACTTCAGCGGTTAATTCTGGTGAAGTCTGATGGGTAAGGTGAGAACCATCCAAGCGGGTAACAGCAAGCCCATTCCCTTGTCCTGATTGCATGGTTGCTTCAGTCGCGCTCAGATGCATCGAAATCGACGCTGCATCGGTGACGCTGTCTACCGTAATATGACCTGAAGCCGCTGCCGACTGCATGCCATTTTCACTCACGGTAAATCCAAAGCTGGCATCACCGTGGTAGTTTTGCGCTGGTGTAAAAACAAGCTGGTCAATGTGGGCTGTGTCGATATGTTGTCCAGCTGCCACAGGCTGCCCATTGAACGTCAAAGTGCCGTGTGTTACATCAGGTAAAGAACTGATGGTGAGCTGATCAAAATTGTCCGCACTGAACTCTGCAGCAGTAAAGGTATGTGGGGAATCTTCATGCATCTGAATGATCCCGGAGCTTGCCGTTGGCGCACTGCCCATACTGGCATGAACAGACACTGAAGCTCCTTCAGGGTCGGTGACCTGATAACTGATGTCTACCGGCCCTTTGTATCCATTTTCAGGATGGTAAAGATAACCTCCATGGCCATCAGGAGTAATGGTGCCGTGGTCCGCTTGTAGGTGGCTGACACTTAAATGCTGATTGTCATACGTATCTGAGTCGTGAACATTAGCCAGCAAATCACGTAAAGCGATAGGTGTATTACCATTTTGCGGCGTGATAAAGGTTTGCCCATTAACAACTGGCGCATCGTTGGTTCCCAGAATTGTGACTACAATGTCATGTTTGGTTCCATCACTGGCGGTCACCGTGATCTTATCTTGTACATTCTCTTGGGCGCCAACATGTTGCACTTTACTTTGATCAAGCGTGTATTCCCAACGTCCGTTGACCATCGTAAAAGAACCGTAACCGTTGTCACCTGATGTGGCCGGCATATCTGGCAGTGTTGGCGTTTGATTCGTATCTGGGTCGGTGATGGAAATACTGCCGTGCACCGTAGCAACATCTCCCACATTTCCTTCCGTTAAGTTTCCTGAAAAATCCCCTTTAAATTCAGAAGGGGTGTCCGTGCCCGTTAGATTAACTGTCACTTGATGGGTCACGCCATCGTGGGTTCTAAACGTAAAGGTTTCTTGGGCTTTTGCGCCATCTGGCAAGGATGTGGCTTTATCACCAGCCACAAAGGACCAGTGACCATCTTTCATAGTGAAAGTACCGTAACCATGATCTCCTATTTGGTTTTGTACATTAACAAAGGTGTCTGGGGTCGCATCTGGATCAGTAATATGCAAGTCACCATGGGCATCATCGGTCACACCATTAAAATGCGCCGTGGCACTGTTTGTCCCGCGCGTAAACATTGCATAGCCATTTACACCATAATTTGGGTCTCCCATGTTCATTACCCAAAACCCATGCTGCAGATCCAAGCCCTGAGCAGCACCACCTGCCGGACCCTCATCACCGCCTACAGAATACCAACGACCAGCGTTTGGATCGTTTTTGGTCACCGGTGGAAAGTCAAAACCAGCAGAAATGGTGGCCAGCCAAGCCCCTTGGGGAACCGTCAAATCTGGCATAGCACCTTGTGAACCGCCCTCAGTGACAGAGGCACTGTTATCACCTGAAATCTTTGCAACATCGTTCACTGCCACCAAGTTAATAGAGGCGGTTTGTGGTATAGACGCCCCATGCTCATCTTGCACTTGGTAACTAAACTGGACTGGACCGTTATAGTCCTTGTCAGGTGTAAAACGAAAAGTACCATCGTGGTTGTCTACAATTTGTCCGTGATCGGCAGACAAATTATGTATGCTCAGTTGTGCGTTATGGTCAATATCACTGGCATGGGCTAGCAAATCAGAAGCTTGCAAGGTCACAGTCGTGTCTTCTTTTCCTGTAGCCAATATGACTGACGATGACACAGTCGGAGCATCATTAGTGCCCGTAACGGTAATAGTAATGCGGTGAGACGTGCCATCCGAAGAATGAACCTCATAGATGACATCTTTAGTTTCACCTTGCTTTAGGGCTTGTACCGCTGGATTGCCATTTGCTAGGACGTAATCCCAATTGCCATGACGGTCGATGTGCATTTCTCCCTGGAAGGGGTCACTGATAGCTTTTTCGTGTCCAAATGCCCCTGACGCCCTAAAGTGATCTTCACCAGCATCTGGATCGGATATAGAAAGGCTTCCGGTCACTTGAATATGATGCATCGAATCGGGGAAAACGTGCCGATCTTCAGTAATTGAACCAGTATCGACACCTGCGATGATCGCAGAGTCGTTGCTACCTTGTACATTTATTTGAATATGTTTTGTTGCTGTAGAGCCATCACTTGAAATGGCAACAATATCAAATCCTTCTGTTTGATTTTGTCCCGCCGTTAAGTGCTGTGCTTTGGCCGGATCTAATTGGTAATGCCAAGTACCATCTGTCGCGACACTGAAACTGCCAAAATTACCGGTTAAATTCTGCGTTTGAAAATGCACGCTATCATCTTTATCAACATCGTGTGTTTGTAATGTGCCTGATAGCGTGGTTTTTTGATCTTCAATGGCAGTGCCAATCGATGCTGTTAACGAATCAGGTGTATCGATAATAACGCTATCTTCTGTGCCTTTAATCGTCGCTGTAATAGGAATTCGTGTGCCATCTGCGGTGATCAACGTCATGTGATCGGTGAGACTTTGACCATCTTTTAATTGTTGAATTTCAGGGTGATTATTATCTGCGATATAAAGCCATTTATTATGTCCATCAAATCCATGAGTGGTAACAAATGAACCGTGATCCCCCTGTAAAGTCATTGCAAAATTTGCGGGGACGCTATGCTCAACACCATTAACTTCAATTTTGACAATTTGTGCATCGGCTTGACCATCGGTATCAGTAATATCAAGGTTTTTCCAATAAGAAGTTAACGTATGAGAAGAGGAACCGCTAAGATGATCTTCAATCACTTCGTTGCTAGATAACGCACTCGCAAGTACTGAAGCATCATTGACAGCAACTAAATTGATCGTTGCGTCTGTGTGTGTAGTCCCCCCGTGGCGATCAATGACATCATAATTAAAGTGTACAACTCCGTTGTAGTCTTTTTCTGGCGTGAAGGTGAAACTGCCATCGGCATTGGTGCTGACTGAACCATGGTCGGCTGTTAAGTGGGTGGCTTTTAGCCAGCCTTGATCGTTGCGGTCACTATCACTGGCGTGAGCTAATAAATCCTGTTGGGTTAATATCACCTGTTTATCTTCACTGCCTTGGCTCAACACAAGTCCACCGGTCACAGTTGGTGCATCGTTACTACCGTGCACGACGACAGTGACCGTTTTACTCACTTTGCTTCCATCGGTTGATATAGCCTCAACGGTGAAATGCTCGTTCCATTCATCACCTTGCCCTAATGCTCCTGCTTTTGACTCATCGACAATGTAGTGCCACTGACCATTGGCATCTATTGAGAACGCACCATATTTCCCAGTTGTTTGAGTAATGGCCCAGCTCACTGAATCATGAGTATCACTATCATGAGCCTGTAGTTGACCGCTGACTTGTGCGCCTGTTGATTGATGCTCAATCACATCACCAATATGATTGGGTGAATCGATGATAACGTGATCTTCGGTCCCTTTAATTTCAACCGATAGAGACTGGCGGGTGCCATCTGGTGCAACTAAGGTGATACTTTCATGTAAAGACTCGCCCTCTTTTAAACCTTGAATTGATGGGTTGCGATTATCACCGTTATACAACCAAACTAGCTCCCCCTTGTGCGGACCATGAGAATATGTTGTTAGTTCGAATTTGCCATATTTGGTTTGAATATCAAGAGGCGAACCGACTTGCCAAGTAACCGTTTTACCGCCAAATTCAATGTCAACCTGATCGACCTTACTGTCAATGTCGGTAATCGTCAGTTGATGCCATTGTGAGTCGGCGAAGCGACTGCCGCCAAAGTTGCCATAAGAGCTGACTCCAGGATCGATGTCTTCTTTAACTGAGTCAGTTGAGACACCGCCAAACACAGTCTTGTCGTCAACGGCCGCTAGGTTGGTGGAAGCACCTGTATGTGTAATACCACCATGGGCATCTTTCACATCGTAAGTAAAATGCACCTCGCCGTTGTAGTCTTTTTCTGGCGAGAAGGTAAAGGTGCCATCTTGGTTGTCTCGAATGGAGCCATGGTTGGCAATCAAGTTAGCGACGGTAAGCTGACCTTGGTCGTTACCATCAATATCGGTTGCATGCGCCAGCAAATCAGCCGCAGTAATGGTTTGAACAGAGTCTTCCTTGCCTGAGTTTAACTGCACTTCACTTGATACTGTCGGGGCGTCATTAGTGCCGTGGATGGTAATGACGATATCGTGGGTGGTGCCATCTTTAGAGTGTACCGTCACCGTATCCGTTAAGGTTTCACCTTTCCCTAAGTGCTGGATTTCAGGTTTGCGGTTATCTATGTAGTAATTCCAGTTTCCTTTTGGGTCAATTGCCAATTGGCCACCCAGCGATGATGAATATGGCCGCCACTCTGGGTGCGTTGCTGCTGAGATAAGGGTTTTAAAATCAAAGCCTGATTCATCCTTGTCGGGGTCGATAGCAGATAATGAGCCTTGAGTCTCCAATTTATAGGCGTAGTTTCCTTGCACGCTGGCATGAGGGTTTAGGTCTTCAGTAACACTACCTGTATCAATGCCTGCAATAACCGCATTATCTTGTACCGCCGCTAAAGTGGTACTGGCGCCAGTATGAGTCATACCGCCGTGTGCATCTTTGACGTCATAGCTAAAGTGCACCGCGCCGTTATAGTCTTTTTCTGGGGTAAAAGTGAAGGTACCATCGCCATTAATTAATATCGAACCATGGTCGGCGTGTAGGTTTTCAATAGTTAGTTTACCCGCGTCATTGGCATCCACATCGACAGTGTTTGCCAACAGTTGAGCGGTCGTCAGCGTTTGGCGTGTATCTTCAGTGCCACTTTGTAGTACGACCTCGGATGAACAATAGGGGCGGTCATTACTGCCATGGATGGTGATAACAATGTCATGAGATGTCCCATCTTTTGAATAAACGGTAATGGTATCGGTCAGGCTTTGCCCTTCACCGAGCTGGTCAATTGTCGATCCTCTGTTGGACGCG
>NZ_JAKIKY010000009.1 GCF_023349185.1 Shewanella aquimarina
GAACTCTGCACTGAATGTCGGTCTTGTGTTCTTCATTTCTACCACCTTTTTTCCAGAAGTGAGTCTATCACTTCGTCTATTCAGGTGGCCAAATTCACTATGCCACTACAACCCGATGTGATGCTGAAGTCCCTAATAGTTAACCAAGTACTTTGATTTTTGAAACCGCCCCTGAGGCGGTTTTTATGTATAGGACATACGGTATGTCGCGATGCCATGGATGGCATAGAGCGACCGTGTTTTAGGAGAGCATAAATGGCGCCTGCCAAAGAAAAAGAAAACGGCATGGTTGTCATGCCAAAAGACGAATTTGAGAGCCTTTTGAATAACGCTGCCGAGCGAGGAGCTGAACGAGTATTGGCACACCTGGGTTTAGAAAATGGTCATGCCGCACGTGATATTCGAGAGCTTAGGGACCTACTGGAAGCTTGGCGAGATGCCAGGCGAACCGCATGGCAAACGGTAATCAAAGTCGCTACCACAGGCATTCTAGCCACACTGCTGCTAGGTGCCGCCATCAAACTAAAACTGTTCGGAGGACAATAATATGCTCACATTGTTAGGTAGCCTGCTTGGCTTTATTTCCAGTGCCTTTCCAGACTTGCTGAAAATCTGGCAGGACAAACAAGACAGAAAACACGAGCTACAGATTCTCGATCGCCAGATGGAGCAGATGCGCCTCGGCCATAATCAGAGGCTTGAAGAAATTACCGTCAATGCGGATATCAACGAAAGCCTCGCATTACTAAAGCACGACAGCCAGCCTTCTGGCGTAAGGTGGGTGGATGGGCTTCGAGCTTCTGTGCGCCCAGTTATCACTTACGCTTTCTTCCTGCTGTTTACCACTGTAAAAGTCAGTGCGCTTTATGTGCTGGTGGTTGATCAGGGTATGGAGTTTGTTTTGGCTTTACCACAAATCTGGGACCCAGAAACGCAAGCACTGTTTGCAGCTGTGATGAGCTTTTGGTTTGGTCAGCGAGCTTTGGCAAAAGCCAGGGGGCAGTAATATGCGCCACATTACCCAAGATGGCATCGACCTGATCAAGCGATTCGAAGGATTTAGCTCGACAGTTTATATCTGCCCAGCCGGATACCCAACCATCGGCTATGGGCATTTGGTTCGTTCTGGCGAGTCTTTTAATGAGATCAGTGAGACTGAAGCTGAGGAACTATTGCGTAGAGATGTCGAGTCGGCAGAACGATCGGTCCTGCGTTTGGTTAACGTCCCACTAACTGATGGCCAGTTTGATGCGTTGGTTTCATTTACCTTTAACCTGGGATCAGGGGCTTTTCAGCGATCAACCCTTCGGAGAAAGGTCAATCATCAGGCTCATGCTGATGTGCCAGAGCAGCTAATGCGCTGGGTTTGGGCTGGTGGGCGGAAGTTGGGGGGGTTGAGTCTTAGAAGAAATATGGAAGGAAGCCTATACACTGGAATGTCTTGATTTATGAAATATTTCCTATATATTACGAGGAAATATTTCGGAGGTTTTCATGGCGACAGTGAGAGAGTTGGCTTCTATTTATAGAGAAGCTCACAACAAGATGAGAAATGTGGATGGCTTGCAGCCTCAAGAGGCTTTTGATGAGCTGCTTAAGTATCTATTTTTCAAGCAAAATTATGAAGTTTCAACACCGCTAGCAGCAACGACCAACCCAACGATTGTTGAGGTTAAAAAGTTGTTTTCAGGGTTTCTTGGAAAAACCAATTCATGGTCTTCAGAAATCTGGAGAGAAAAAAAGTTTTATTTGTCTGATGAGTGTTTGGCAGACGTACATGAACTTTTATTCCCCATTGAATTTAAGAAGATAAATTATGATGTTAGAAGCCATGCATTACGAGAATTCTTATCTTCTGATTTGAGAAAGGGTCACGGAATTTTCCTAACACCAGATGACGTGGTTAAGGCGATTGTAAATTTTGTCGATCCTCGTGAAAAAGATAAAATCCTTGATCCGGCATGCGGTTCAGGTACGTTTTTAATTGAGTGTTTAAGTTACTTCTCTGAAAGCAAAAAAGTTGAGATTTTTGGGAATGATAAAAGTGCTCGTATGCTGCTCCTTGCTGATCTCAATTTGGGCCATTTTGATAAAGTTAAGTTTTCCAAGAAACTCTCGGATTCTTTAAAATCATCGCCGTTTGAAAATAGTTTTGACACTGTCCTTACCAACCCTCCTTTTGGAGTCTCTTTAGATTCACGAGATTACGATTTCTCGAATTACAAAACCTGTATTGATGCGAGCGGCTACCCGCTCAAAAAACAGTCGAGTGAAATAGTATTCATTGAAAAATGCTTCCAGATGCTAAAACCTGGTGGAACCTTAGCGGTTGTTATTCCTAAGAGCATTGCCACAAATAATTCGCTTGCGCTAGCTAGGCGTGCCCTGAGTGACTATGGCTACATTTATGGAATAATGAGTTTGCCTCCGGAGACATTTGCATCTACGGGGACACAAACAACCACAATCGTTTTATTTGCCAAAAAATACAAGAATAAAACAGAGCCAAAGGAAGGTAATCGAATCGCTTTTGCAAATATTAAGAATGTTGGGTTTGACTCTACAGGCAGATATCGTGATGGCTCTCAACTAAATGAATTTCCGAATTTAATGAAATCAGCACTGGAGTCTGGAGATGATAAGGAATTTGTTTCAGTAATAGAAGCGGATCAGAAAGTTGATAGTTTTTCTTTGCTGGAAGATGTTTTTATTAAGCAAGCAAATTCTGAGAGCGGTGTTGCTTTGGCCGAATTATGTGAGTTTATTGGTACGGGGAAAACACCGGCTAGAAGTGCATATTCTGATGTAGGGGCGTTCTTAGTAAAAGTTGGTAATTTAACCGGCTCGGGTATCAATTGGGAAGCTAGAGATAGGAACTATATTTCTTCCGATGAAATCAAAAAACGTTCGTCAGCCAAAAAACCATTGATTCTAAAAAAGGATGATATTTTACTGACTTCGTCTGCACATAGCCCAATTTATATTGCGAAAAAAAGTGATATTTATACTGGAACACCTGATTTCATAAGTGAATCTGCCGTCTCGTTCGTCGGAGAGGTTATGCTGGTTCGTCCTAATAAAGAAAAAATATCACCATATTTACTGTTGGCATTTCTTAGATCTTCTCAAGCAATTGAGAGTATTCAAAATATGGTTAGAGGTCAGACCGCCCATTTACATGCGAATGACTTAGGTAAGCTCGTCGTCCCTGATGAGGTGTTTAAGCCAAAAAGCCGTTTTTCTGAAGCCGCTGAGATAATCAAAAAACAATCCTCACTTAGTGAGGAGATGAATCGTCTTGCCTCTGAGCAAAGCAAGCTTCTTGGCTGATTTTGATGAAATAACAAAAGATAAATTTAGGTCTGGCATGTAACAACTGACTACACTTAAAGCAATACTAGCTAAATCGCACTTCACTGCTCCTTGGTTGTAATGAGGTGCGATTATTTTAGTCGTCTAGCTCATCTTCTCTTATATGCGGTTTTGGCTATAGCAATCTTGTCAGTGTCTCTTAGGTCAAGAAGTGCTCTCGCATCTTGATTTATAAATGGTAGCAGTTGAACAAGTTTCTTTTTGTTAATTGTTTTCTTCTCTGTCAAATCTCTTAGGTCATCAAAAGTGCCGCTATTTAATTGTGGCTCAATTATGTTCCTATTTTCTTCCATGCTTAAGATTTTAAGCTCATCCATATTGATTAATGAAGTTGGCATTGATTCTGCTGTTAGTTCAGATCTGTCTTTCGATGGATCTACAAACAAATCGATCTCAACCTTAGGCTCTGTATTAGCATCGCTTACGGTTGCCTGGAATACCTTTATTGGATTGCATAGATAAAACTGATAACTATAGGGCCAAAAGTTTTTTGGGGCTGGTGTTTTGTTTGGGTTTTTCTTTATGTGCTCTAAAAAGATTTTGTAATAGTAGTTAGACATTATTGTTTTGAAATGTTCGTGCCTAACATCTGTGTTCCATATCTCAAAAGCTTGAAACCTTATGGTTTCAAAGTCGTTTGCTGAAAAGTTGGGATAGTCTGCAATAGTTAAAAAAACTCGTTCAATATCCTCAGTTAATAGCTTTAGCTCGTCTTCTGTTTTTACTGTGAATAGCCATTTGCTGTCATCCATCCTTTTTAGGTTCTCAGAGCCACAGTGGGGGCAAACTGCCTCTATCCGTAAAACTTTGTTAGAACAGTCTTTGCAAGAATCCAGTTGATCAACCCTACTGCAGCTCTTTACTTCTGAACCGTCTTCGAGGTCGTCTCCTCTGGCACCGGTTCTTGAGCCGTGTACCCCGGTTATTAGTGATGCCAGATGCTGCCCTGGGTACCCAATTTTCATATTAGGAGTTTGTTTAGTTACATGTGACCACTCTAAGGCTTTGACTCTAGGAGCTAAAACAAGTTGATCTAGAAGCTTTAAAATTTGTTTTTCGTTGTCTTCAATTTTTAAGTATTCGGGGTTCGGTAATGCAGGCATGCCATCCTTCTCTTGTAATAATTGGTTGAGTTTTCAGAAGATTATAATCTTTAAATAGATGATGATCACTTGATAAATGTTTTTTGAGATGATAACTGCGATCCCGTCGCCCAACCAATTCACCCAACAATCCTTTTGATTAGTCCGATAATAAGCTACTGATTTTAAAGGATCCTCTGTTCTCTGGTCATGGACTTGGGCTGTTCGAGATGGGGAGAGGTGCAGAGAGTATTCGGCAATTCAGAGAATATTCGCCTTGGATAGTCTGAGATTAAGAATGGTGCGAAGTCCGTAAACCCTTGCCATATAAGGCCTGTAGCGCGGGACGCAGGCATAAAAAAAGGTGAACTGAGATCAGTTCACCTTCTTCAATTGGTGGAGGCGGCTTATGTCAAACCCCCATTACCTAACTACCTGATTTCCATCTGGAACCGACAGTGGGTTATGTAGCACAGAGAGTAGCACAATTTCAAAGACGTATGACAACATGTTATCTACAGAAGTTACTACAGGGTCTCAATTTTATGATTTATCAGCCTTTCGGATTGCTATTTGTTTTGTTATTCAATACATTGCATAAAGGCTAAGAGAATATGGATATTGTGATGACGGAAGTAGTCAAATGGTGGGAAACACGTACACCTCGTTCTGTAGATAATCTGCGTTTGTGGATTGATAATCCTCGTTTAGATCCGATAGAAAGTCATGAGACACTTAATGATTTTACCGAAGACCTATTGTCTGATAACGCTGAGCGTGATGATTTTATAGCTTTAGTTAAGTCTATCGCTGAGCGAGGCTTTCAAGGGTTTGACCCTGTGGTTGTATGGAAAGATGATAAAGGTCGATTCGTTGTTGCTGAAGGGAATCGAAGAGTTCTTGCCTTAAAGTTATTACGGCGTCCCGAAAGTGCCCCACAGAGTATCAGACGGTTCATTAGAGAGCAGGCCCGATTAATTGATAGAGATAGTATTGAGAAAATCAGGGTTTGTGTCGCCCCTTCCTACGAGGAAACTCGTTGGTACATACTCCAACGTCATTCAACAGGCTCTTTACTCAAGAGATGGCAGCGTTTGCAGCAACAACGATTTATTCTTAATGCTTATGAAGAGCAAGAGGAAGATATCGATGCAACTGCAAGTGTTACAGGCTTGAAGCCCGGAGAGATTAATGAAGCTCTTAGATTTGTGTGCTTGAGAAATATTGCTACCCGTAGTGAAATCACGTCGAAGCTTACCCCAGAAGAGAAAGAACAGGTCTATAGTCATAAAATTAGTATGACAATCTTGGAACGTTGGTTTGGTCGAAAATTGATTCGTGAGAAATGGGGGCTTGAATTTCAGGATATGACGGTTGTTATCAAATCTGAATTGAGTAGTTTTTACAATGCCTATGCCCAATTCCTAAAGATTATGCTTAACCCATCAGACAACATCCTAGGATTTCCGATCAATACTCGTACTATCGATCAACGCTTTGATGAAATATATAAGGCATTGCCTGAGGTTACTTTTCCTAGCGATGACAGTAGCTATATCGTTACGCCAGAGAAATATGATGCTGATAAAGAAAGGGAAGGAAAGAACTCTTCTGAGGCCAATAACCTGGGCGAGCCTAATCCATCTACTTCTAATGGGCCTGATGTCAAAGGGGGAAACCTTGCCTCTATAAAGCCATTGAAGGCAAATCCTGATCGTAACCAGATGGCCTCTGGTTTTTACTCAATAAATGTTACGAGTTACAAACTTAAGGCTCTTTATAACGAACTGCAAAAATTGCCCGTTGATCGGTACAAGAACGTATCAGCAGCAAGCTTAAGGGTGTTCCTTGATTTATCAGTTGATGAGTTTATAAAAGCTAAAGGGTTAGAAAAAGAGATTGCAGCTAAGGAAAAGTCTGATTACTCAGAAGTAACTCTTATAAAGAGGCTTAGATTTATTCAGGCAGATCATATAGAGGACAAAGAAGCAAGAAAGGTCATTAATGGGCTTATGAATCATAGTAATGACCATAGCTTAAACACATTGAACGATTACGTTCATGGCACTAAAACGCACAAAACTACTCGTAGATTTATTAATGGATTTTGGGATATGCTTACGCCACTTTTTGCCGTACTTATTGATTTGAAGGAAAAGTGATGTTTTATTCACCGCTTAGATACCCTGGTGGTAAGTCCAAGTTAACTGCGTATGTGCTTGAGACATTGAAAATCAATGAGCTAGAAGGTGGTGTGTATGTTGAGCCTTTTGCTGGCGGGTGTGCGATAGCTTGGTATTTATTGCTAGAGGGACATGTCCGTCAAGTATGGATTAACGATCTTGATAACGCTATTCATTCCTTTTGGTACAGTGTCTTGTATCGCACAGATGAACTTTGTGAATTAATCAGAGATACCGATGTAACTATTGAAGAATGGTTTAGACAGAAAGAAATCTATGCTAATGATTCGGATGTATTAAGGTTAGGTTTTGCAACGTTTTTTTTGAATCGAACAAACCGCTCTGGAATTCTCAAGGCTGGTGTTATTGGAGGTATTGAACAAAAAGGCGATTACCCGCTGGATTGTCGTTACTCCAAAGAGACATTAATCGGAAAAATTAGGGCAATAGCTGAGCGGGCGGCAGATATACATCTAACAAATCTAGATGCTACTCAGTTCATTGATGAATATTTACCCAGCATTGAAGGAAAGTGTTTAGTAAATATTGATCCACCTTACTACGTGAAAGGTAAAGGGTTATATCAGAATTTTTTTGAACATGATGATCATTATCGTCTATATGAAAGTGTACGTAGGATAAGGCATCCTTGGATAGTTACTTATGACGATACTCCTGAAATATTGGGGATTTATTCTGAGTTCGAACCTGAATCGTTTGGATTGACTTACACAGCGCAAACTAAGCGTAAGGGGTCAGAACTGATCGTCCATAGCCCCTCGTTGGTTAGAGCTGGTTATAAGCCTGATGTTACTTTCGCAGAGTTAAGGCGTATAAAGCGTAGACAAGGCGAGCATTAGGGTAAAGCTGCCGCCATCCGTGCTCTTAATCCTGCTGCTTTTCTTTCTGTTTCAATATCCTTTGTACACTTGAGATACTGATTTGTAGCGCCTTAGCTATCTCTGTTTTAGGTAGTTTCTGTTCCGCTAGGTGTAGGACTTCATCAGACTTGGCCATAGCTGTTGCAGCTCTTCCTTTGTAGAGTCCTTTTTGTTTTGCAATTGCAATCCCCTCAGCTTGTCGTTCTAGCATTAATTCTCGCTCAAAGGTGGCTATTGCTCCCACCATTGTTAACATGAGTTTGCCTGTGGGTGTCCCTGTATCAATCCCTAGGTTCTGGATTTTAAGGGTGACTTTCTTAGCGGCTAGAAACTCTGCTATTTCCAGCAGGTGGCGGGTGTTCCTTGCCAGCCTGTCTAACTTGGTCACTACAACTGAATCCCCCTCACGTACAAACTCCAGCAACAGGGTGAGTTGTGGACGGTCATCTTTAGCACCACTAACTTTCTCCTGAAATACCTTATCGCATGGACTCAGGGCGGCGAGTTGGGCATCTAGGCTTTGTCCTGTGGTTGATACTCGGGCATATCCAATGGCGGCCATAGTGGACTCCTTAGTTGGTCAATAGGGTCTAGGTACACTGACCAAACGTGTCAAAAGTCGGAAAGGAACCCATGTGACACGGTTTAAGCAACCGTTCTTACTGTGTCACATGGGCTTGGTCTATTGACCTGTACGGCGAGGACTCAGGAAATCTCCTTCTCGTTATCCTCGTCATCTAGGCCATGGTTACTTTGGTGGTTAACCCAAGGGTCTTCACCTGACAGATATTCGTCAGCGAATGCTTGGATTAAGATTGGCACTATGGTCAGTAGTGCGGCTTTAGCGACCTGCTTCATTAGTTCGTTAATGATGATTCTCCTTGTTATCTAATCGGCAGCATAAAGGTCTTACAGTCCTTCTTGCTGCATTGGTGGGTTAATCCCAAGTGATGGTTATCTGAAACGTATCGTTGTTCAGATAGCTGCGGAAGTTGGCTTCCCATATCCGATAGATACCGCTGAAGTTTCTAAGGGGATGAATACCAACAAATGCCTGATACCCCTGTCCGGTGGTGAAGTTGAAGTCGATATCCTTTTCCAGCTCAGGGTAGGGGCGGCCAAAGTAGCCAAAGTCAGTGATGTAGCAGATGTGCCAATCGCTGTTCGTAGGGCAGGGCTCTATGCGGATCTCGACAGGATGAATACCACCTGATTCAGGTGAATAATCAGGGGCACGAAAGTTGAGCGTTACGCCAGTCTGCAAGGTGGCTGGTGGTTTCTCTGCAAGTAAGGCCATAAGTTGTGCCACCAGCATTCTGGTAACGGGAAGCCAGCGTCTTGCTGGTTGAGCGTTGATGAAAATCGATTTGTCTCTCATATCCACCCCCGCTCGGCGAATGATACAACGTCCAGATGACCAATCACCAGATGGTCAAGTACAGGGATGTCTATGGTTGCTAATGCCGCCTTTAGACGCACTGTGATCCGTCTATCTGCATCTGATGGTTCAGGGCAACCCGATGGGTGGTTGTGGGCGAATATTACCGCTGCGGCGTTCCTAGCGAGTATTAGCTTAACGACTTCTCTGGGGTATACAGCGGCTGCGTCTATGGTGCCGTAGAACAGCTCCTCGTAGCGAATAAGCCGATGCTGACTATCCAGTAACATGACGGCAAAGACTTCCCGTTGGTAGTCACTCATACGCAATTTAAGATAGTCTTTTGTGATGACCGGAGAGTTGAATGGTTGGTGTGGTTCAGTTTGTTGGCCGTAACGGGCTTCCAGAATAGCAATAGCTTCTCTGACTACGTTATCATCGGGTGTTTCAGATAGTGGATTAGTGTGTTTGGATAACATGGTTAGACTCCTGAGTAATTGTTTTTCCTCAAGATTCTTATGCCTTAGTCCAATTCAGATATTTAATCAGGTACAAGGTATGAAAGTGTCGGACTGTTACTTACCATGGTCCGACACTTTGATTTTGGACGTTTTGCTTAAATCCCTTTGGGATAAGGGGACTGAGCGTTATACATGTGCATATAAAGAAAAGGGTGTAGTCCCTAGGGCTATATACAGTGTATTTCTACGAAAATTTATTGGTTTAGTGGAACAAAATCGATAACCTATTGATAATTAATGACTATAAATTGTCATCGGTACCGGTAATTGTCACTCGTTTTGCCACTTTTTTTGGAACAATTGCACATTAGTTGTCTTCCTCATGCTCAATAACCAATACCCTCATTTCCTTGCCTTGGTATTGGAGCCTTGCTCGTTTCGATGAAACACCGTTTTGGTGTAAGAAATTGGCGATATCGACCAGTGGTTGTTTCGACCTTGATTTAATCGCCCCGATGGTTTGTAGGTATTCTAAGCATACATCCAAGTTAGTCGGTGGAATAAACCGTTTGCCCGTGCGAGGATGCGTTTTGATGAGCAAGTTGATCTGCTCTTGAATAGCCGATGGAAGATGCAGTGGATAACAGATTTCATAGCAAGTACCTAGCCATTCTTGTGCGTTCTGCTTACCCAAGCGAATGACCTTGTAGCCCAATGCCTCCAGTTCAGTATCACGCTCCCTATCCTTGCGTTTTTGTCTAATGGAACCGTGATATTCTTCATCAAATTCAATGACAAATTTGTTGACGACTACTGATGTCTGATACTCCTTGGTAACGGTGATCACAAAGTCCACGATGTGGGAAGCGATAGGTACCTGCTGATCAAAGCGAAAGTCAATGTTTCTATGCAGTGCATCTAACTCCTCGGTTAATGATTTCAGTTTGATAGCAAACTTTTCCTCGGCTCTTGCTCGCTTGGTTATAGGGGCTGGAAACCCTGTGTACTTAGCAAGTTTTTCTAGGTGTGTGCGGTTGTAAGCTGCGTTTGGACCATAGGCGAGCAGTAACATGGCAAAGGTGACATGTAGTGTTCGAATGTATCTGGGGTTCTTGGTGTTTGGAAAGTCGTCGTCCTTAAGTACGCCTGCTTTAATTGCTGCGGCAATTGCTCTTTTCATCCACTGGGCGTAGCGCCCGTTGGCATTATGCAGCTTACTGTAAAGCGTTCGCATCTTTACTAGAGGGGGACAGGTAGCATAATGGTGTTGTAATGCTTCTTGATAGATATCTTCGAAGCGATAGTCTTGCCGTAACAGCGGTTTCCAACCATTGGCCATTACTGCTTGTTCAAAGCGAACTGAATAGCGATATGCGGGGATTCTAGGAGTATTCATTATGCTGACTCCTCTTCAGAGACAACTGCGGCAGGAGCATTGTGAAAGATATCTGGTGCAATTGGTTTGATATGAGCTGTAGCACCGTCATAGTTAACGCCGTTAACGAGCGGTAGGAGATGAGATACATCATCCGCTAGAAGTCCACCGTACTGATTCCCCGCATGACCAATTAAACGAGCGATATGCTCTGGATTAGCAGTCATTCGGCTAAGTTTGTCTCGGTATGAATGACGGAAAGCATGAGGGGTAACGTGCTTGGGTAACCCTAGACGATCCCTGAAGTGCTCGATGAACCATTCACTTGGCTTATTGCTGTAGTTACCTTGGATCAAGCGGATATTGGTAAATAGCCTTTGACCAGAGTGACTTCTTACATAGTCGACATATTCAATCAAGCCGATTCTGAGCAATTCTGAGTGGATCGGAATAACACGAGCTGCGTTAGGTGTTTTCAGGTACTGGTCATCCCGTGTCTGTTGGACAACGAAACACCACACCTCTTTGATTTGCTTAATGTCATCAACGAGTAACTGGGAAATCTCCCCTAAACGCATACCGCTATAGGCTGCTATCAGAGGCATCCAGAAGTGGCTTGGATGCTGAATTTTCTTAGTGTGAGTGCCCTTAAGTTCGCTAAAAAGAGAGTGAGCAAAGATCTGTTTGGCTTCGTTGTCAGTGATGGGGTCTCGTTTGGCCTGTTTCGATACCTTAGGCGTAGGGAGATTATCGTCGGGCATTGGATTTAACTTGATGTAGCCCATCGATTCAACCCAGCGAAAAAACTCCCTTAAGCGGTTCATGTGGTTATTTGCGGTGGTGACTGATATTTTGAGTGCGTCATCGTCAGTCAGGCAAGCTTGAAGCCCATCTCGCGTAATATCAGCTTGGTACTTCCCCTTGATGAGTCGCGGTAGGGTGGCTCGTAACTCCCGACCTTGGCTACGTGTAAGTGCTGCAACTGAGAGATCTCCAAGTCGCTCTAACGAAATAAACAAGGTGTGTTGATACTGCCTGATAGTCTTGGCTTTCCAGCCTTTTTGCTGGTTTTCTGATAGGTATTCCTGCATCACTTCGGATAACGTTTTATTGGACGCGGGTTCAGTTCCCAAAGCGGAATCGGAAGTGATTTCCGCACAGTGAGTTTTAGTTGTAAAGAGTGGTTTATGGTGTAAAAGGGATTGATAGATGGACGGAAGTTTATCGCAGACTTGGCGTACTAAAGGCTGTAATTCAGATTCATCAGGCAATAACTGCCCTGACTCGGAAAAGTACTCTTTTACAAGTCGCTGGGATTGCTCTAGTCGATTTAGCCTTGAGGCTTCGGTCGATAGGCTTTTGAATAGGCATAACTTCTCAATCCATTCGACATATTCACCTTCTTCTCTTGGTGCGGATTGCCAATCGCCAAGCTCCATTTGGTGGTAATGATGGATGATAGTTTGAACCTGATTTTTTAGTGTTTCATAGGTAGACGTCATTTGAGAATCCTCATGTGTTGACTTTAGGGTTGTCTCAAGACCCAGCCAGTAGTTGCGATTATTGGGCTCAGTGGACCCAGCAACTCCACCTAATGCGGCGGCTACATGATTTGTACTCAAACAGTTACCGAATAATTCGGCATTTCGTCTGCGAATGAAACTATTGAGAAGTAACGCTAATGTTCTGGCTTTTGGATAGTCAGAAGTTCTAAGAGATATCCTCAATGACGTATTTATACTCCTAGTGGGAAGGCGTTGTCTATACCACCAGGTATGATTTCTCTGATAAAGATACGTTGGAAGGGGGGGCATGGAATGGACTCCTGTAGCACAACTTGTAGCACAAAAGAGTCAATTCCAGATAAGAAAAAAGGACTGAAACCGTTATGGAATCAGTCCTTTAGGTGTGTGGTGGAGGCGGCGGGACTTGAACCCGCGTCCAAAAAGCCTACATCCTCGGCGCTACATGCTTAGTCTTTCTATTGGTTAACCAACAACACTCCGAAAGACAGGATTGTTATTGGCGAGTTCAGTACTGTTTCGCGGTTCACCCCTGAACATGGTTCCCTCGCTATCAAATGTAAAGGTGACCATCTTAATACTCTGCCCATTTGAGAAACGTGAGCAAGATGGCTAGCTAGCCTAAGCTGCTAGAGCGTAGTTATCGTCGTTTGCAACTATAACTGTGCGGCTTTTTACGAGGCCAACCGCCCCTCGGCATGCTCCTAGGGTTTCGTGAATCTTGTCGAATCCAGAATCGCCCCCAGTACAATTTCGATTGTAACCCGCGTCGTCCTCGATTACCAAGGATTAATCACCGGGGTTACTATCGTTTGTTCGTTATCCGTACGTTTTACGCCAGACAAGTCGCTGAATCACAGCGATTATTATCGTGCGGCATGTTTCATGGTACGAGATTTTTCAATTTTCCACTCGCGCTCTTTGGTATCGTCGCGCTTATCGTGCTCTTTCTTACCCTTACCTAGGCCTATCTCTAGCTTAACCCAGGCATTTTTGCGCCAATACATGGAGATAGGTACGATAGAGTAGCCTTGACGCTCGACTAAGCCTTGCAGCTTATCCAGCTCTCTGCGGTTGAGCAGCAGCTTACGATCGCGCATAGGGTCGCATACCACGTGAGTCGATGCGGTATTGAGCGGTGTGATGGTGCATCCAAACAGATAGGCCTCCCCATCTCTGAGGAATACATAGCTCTCAGACAGGTTTACCTTTCCGACTCGGATCGATTTCACTTCCCATCCCATCAGGGATAAGCCGGCTTCAAATTTTTCTTCAAATTTATAGTCGAAGTTTGCGCGTTTATTGCGTGCAATCGTCGCCGGTGGGTTCTTTGATTTTTTTGCGTTTTTCTTAGCCATAGGAGGGCTATTATACGCGCGGTAAACCAATTTGGAATTGGCTCGCGCGATTATTTGTTTAATTTGCCTGCGTAAATGGGTCGAGGTGGTGTTTTTTTGAGCTTGGTGTCAGTACCGGGTGAGGTGACCCGTTCATTCGAGCATGTTAAAATCAGTTTTTTGCTTTATGGTGTCAAGGCCAAGGTTTTAGGTTAAACAGTCATATGCCCAAGATTTCCCGTAGCGTATTAGTGCGCTTTAGTGCCATGCAGATGTACGAGTTAGTCAACGATGTGGAGTCCTATAAGGAGTTTCTGCCGGGTTGTGTTGGCGGTAAGGTGCTTGAGTTCGATGGTAAAACCATGGTGGCCTCGGTCGATGTCTCTAAGGCGGGGATAAGCAAGACCTTTACCACACGTAATCAGGTGATCCCGGGTAAGCGGATTGAGCTGGCGCTGGAGAATGGTCCCTTCAAGCATCTACATGGTCAGTGGGAGTTTACCGAGCTGACGGAAGATGCCTGCAAGGTGGACTTTGAGCTCAACTTCGAGTTTTCCAGTTCGCTAGCGGATATGGCCTTTGGCAAGGTGTTTAAGGAACTCATGTCTTCTATGGTGACCGCTTTTACCAGCCGCGCCAAAGTGATTTACAGCTAACAGCTATTTAATCTCCCTAGGATGTAAGATGAGCGATCAAGATAAGTTTGCCGTTGAAGTAATTTATGCCTTGCCGACCCAGCAGAAGCGTATCAGTGTCATGGTGTCGCCGGGCACCAGTTGTATCGAGGCGGTGAAACAAAGTGATATCTGCCGTTTCTTTCCTGAGATCGATCTGGAGAAGGTTAAATTAGGTATTTTCAGCCGAGCGGTGAAGCATGATGAGGTGTTAGAACCCGGGCAGCGAGTGGAGATCTATCGCCCCTTGATTGCCGACCCCAAAGATGTGCGTCGTCAACGGGCCGAGAAGGCCAAGAGTGAAGGCCGGGCCAATAAGACCACTGGGGCCAAGGTGAGTTAACCAGGTTTTATCTGGTCGCAAGCGAGAACAGCATTTAGATAGTAAAAAGGGTCTTAAGCAATGCTTAGGACCCTTTTTTTCGTCTTAAAGACCAGGCGCTTAAACTGGCCTGGTGCTAGTAATCGCCTTTATTCAAACTCTTTAACTTCGTTGAGTTCTTGCGCTTTTTTCTCTTCAACGAGTGGCTTGGTATCCGGGCGCTGCTCTGGGTTCAGCGGAACCAGATCGCCTTTAGGTGCGCCGAGTTCTGGCAGCGTGCTTTGATCCAGCGGCGTGTTAAAGTCGGCGGCCAGCTCATAGTCGCCATCGACGCTAGAAAGCTTGTCGTTGGTGAAGTGCAGCACCAACTCTTTGTGGGTGATGCTGGCATCGCGACCACTCTTGTAGTGATAAACATAGTACCAGGTATCGTCAGAGAAGCTGTCGCGCAGCACGGGACGGCCCAGGATGTATTCGACCTGCTCTTTGGTCATCTCGATTCTGAGTTTTTCGACCTGTTGCGTCTCCATGTAGTTGCCTTGCGGCACATCTGGCTTATAGATCAGCCAGTCAAATACGCTACATGCGCTTAATGAAAGAGACAGCGCCGCTGCGCCTAATAGAGTAATACTATGTTTTTTGATGGTCATTGAATGCGCTACTTCCCTAAAAATCTGTCGGCCATGATACCCAAGCATTCCCCATGCTGACAAGCGCAATCGCCGTTTTCTGGATCTTGCCTGCGGATCAGCTAAGGCCTTTGTGTTTGGGGCGCCCAAGGGGAGGGCGAGTAGTTCAGACCGACGTGTTAACGATTAGTTTCATCGGCTTGCATGAATTTTGTCCAAATAGTGCGGCCTAAGCCTGGAGCCGTGATAAAAATGGCAGACTAATTAATTGTTAGTATTTGTTTTATCCCGATTTGTGGTAAGTTATTTTGGTTTACACCTTTGTAGCATTGGCTTAATTTGTTTAATTGAAAAAGCTGCAACAAGCCAAGGAGCAAACGGTGGTTGATTACCCGGGCAATGGACGGAAGCATCGATATGGGTGAAGCCTATACAAAAGGCAGTTTGGTTTGCGTAGGCACAGGTTTAAACCTGGGCGGTCAGATAACTGTGCTGAGTAAGAGTTATATCGAGCTGGCCGATGTCGTTTTTTCTTTAGTACCCGATGCCTTCTCCCTCCAGTGGCTGCAGAAGATGAATAGCGATGTTAGATCGCTGCATCGCTATTACGCCCAAGGTGATGAAGTTAAGAGCCGTCGTGATACCTATCAGCAGATGGTTGAGGCGATATTAACCCAAGTCAGGGCGGGTAAGCGGGTGGTTTGCGCCTTATATGGCCATCCTGGTGTCTTTGCCTGCGTGTCTCATATGGCCATTCGCCGGGCGCGGGAAGAAGGTTTCGAGGCCAAGATGGAGCCAGGGATCTCGGCTGAGGCCTGTTTATGGGCCGATGTGGGGATCGACCCGGGGCAGTCTGGGCATCAGAGCTTCGAGGCAAGCCAATTCATGTTTTATTGCCATACGCCGGACCCTGCTACCCATCTGCTGCTGTGGCAGATAGCCATCGCCGGTGAGCACACCCTTACCAAGTTTCACACCAATTCGGACTGCTTACGGGTCTTGGTCGAGCAGCTTAGCGAGTGGTATCCCTTAGACCATAAGGTCATCCTGTATGAAGCGCCCAACTTACCGACTCAGGCGCCTCGAATCGAACGTCTATCACTCAAGGCTCTGCCGGAAGCCAGGTTAAGTCCTATTACTACCCTGTTAATACCACCTGCAGCGCCACTCAGTGTAAATCATAAGGTTTTGGCAAAACTCGGAATTTCAGAAGACTTATTGGGTTAAAAAATGAGACTATGTTTGATTAATCCTAGAGTGGTCAAACTATTGTCTAGCAACTAGTGTTATTACATAACAATGGAGAATGATATGTCTAAGCTAAGCGATTTTTTTCAGAAATTAGGTTCGGATGCCGCGCTGTTAGAGGCTTACAAGGCTGACCCTAAAGGAGTGATGAAGGCCAATGGTCTGACGGATGAGGAGATTCAGGCGGTATTGTCTGGCGATAAGGCGCAGCTCGATTCGCTTTCGGGCGATACCAGTGAAGTACAGTCATATCTGATTATCACTAACCCAGATGACAGCAAGTAACCCTTAGTAATTTATATGCATTACCTCAGACTATTCTTGGCTTGTGCCTTTTCGATAGCATTTTGCCCGCTTGCCACCGCGAGTGACGTCGACTATGACGCCGTTATCGATGAGTTAAAGGCCGCGCTGATTGCAGAGCCAGCCAAATCGTCTGAGGTAATTGCCTACCTTAAAGAGAATACTCAGCACTTGAGCCGCGAACAGAGGGCTCGGGTGTTAACCCTCGAGAGTAACAAGGAGATGTTTAACGGCGCCTATGAACGCGCCTTTAATCTACTCATTCAGGCCGAGCAACTGAGCCACTCTCCCGAAATTCAAAATTCCATCTATCTGTATCAAGCCACCGCACTGATCGCCATGAAGAACTATCAGGGGGCACTGGATGCGATGGCGAAGAATCTTGACCGTATCGAACAGATTGATGATGTCACCATCAAGATGACCTCCTACCTGAGGCTCGCCAATCTCTATTTGGATCTTGAGGTCTATGATGAGGTGAAGCGCTACGCCTCACTGGCCTATAGCCTAAGCCGTGATAGTTCACCCAAGGAGCAGTGTTACGCCCAGCTGTTTTTGGCGGCAGGGGAGTTAAAGCTCTCTCAATACAATGAGGCCAAGCAATTATTTGCCGATACCAGAGCCTTCTGTCATGAACATAACATTCCGCTTATTGTCGCCATGGCCGACAAAGGTAAGGGGACGTCGCTCCTTAAATTGGGTGAGTTGCAGCAGGCCGAGAGGCTATTCCAGTCAGCCCTCACCGAATACAAGACATTTAAGTTCCAGTTAGAGATCAACGATGTAAACGCCTTGCTGGCCGAAACCTACTTGATGAAGAAAGAGGTGGGCAGTGCCAAGCAATATGCACAACAAGTCATAGACGTACCAGACGATCCTAGCGTCCTTAGCGCGAAGAAGCGTGCCTATAAGGTGATGGCGGATGCCTTATCCGTAGAGGGTGAGTATCAGCAGGCCTATCGTTATCTGGACAAGTATTTGCAGCTGAGTGAAGCCGCTATCGATGAGACTAAGGCGAAGGCCTATGCCTATCAGATGGCTAAGTTTGAGAATGCCGAGAAGGCCCGCGAAATTAAGATGCTCAACCAGGACAGGGCGCTCTATACGGCGCAGCAAAAAGTGGTTGAGCTGGAGAGGTATAACGAGAGCATGGCGCTGATGATTGCCATTGGCTGCTCTATCTGCCTCATCATCTTTGGCGCCTCTATGTTTGTGCAGAAGCGCAAATACAAGCGTATCTCGCAACGTGATCCGTTAACCGGCGTATTAAATCGTGGTACGGGACAAGATTTTGCCGAAAACCTGTTTGTCGATGTGCTGGCCCATCGCAACGTGTTTAGTGTGGTGATGTTCGATTTAGACCACTTTAAATCGATTAACGATACCTATGGTCATAGTGCCGGAGACTGGGCGCTGCGTCGCGTGGTGGAAGCCGTTTCAGCGAGTCTCAAGGGGCGCGATCTATTTGTGCGTATGGGCGGTGAAGAGTTTGCGATCTTCTTACCTTATACAGATGAACAGGCAGCCTTAAAGGTCGCCAAGCACTGCCGCCTTGCCATAGAGTCTATTCAGACCCGTCCTCATTATAGCGACTTAAGTATCACCGCAAGTTTCGGCGTCTGTACCAGTGTAGAGGATGACCTTAGCCTGGACCCGCTCATGAAGCGCGTCGATATCGCCATGTATCAGGCCAAGCGCAATGGCCGCAACTGTGTGGTGATGTACCGTCCTGGTATGGCGACCATGTCTGACAAGGCGGCAAACCCGACTAATGGGGCTAACGCCACTAATGCAGTAAATGCATAATGGCTATTTAGTGGCTAGTGTTTAGTTCCCAGTATTAATGCATAGCGCTGGCTTATCGCCTTTACCCTTTAAACCCTTAAAGTTATGTATTTGAATGCGATGCAGCCGAACTCTTGATTGGCCTCTCGTCCTGCGCATTAAATCTGGTTTTAGGCCATCTTACTTGCTTACTTACTTACTTACTTACTTACTTACTTACTTACTTACTTACTTACTTACTTACTTACTTACTTACTTACTTACTTGCTTCTCCCGTGATGTATCTCCTACTTAATAGTGCTTTAAGTAGCTCTTTTAATTGACTCTTTTAAGTGGCTTTCTTTGGCATTGGAGCCATCTTAGAGCCGTGGCTTAATCATTTGCCTGTGCCTGTGCCTGTGCCTGTGTCTGTGTCTGTGCGTACGCCCTGGTGTCCACTAATTGCCCGCCTGCTTGCCTTTCATCGTATCGCCCCTCTTTAACTCTTATCTCATGAATCAATCCATATAGGAAAGCACTCGTATCCTGGTTTGAGAATCCAGTCGATATAACTAGGGAATTGTTTTTTTCTGCTTATTTTTAATTAGCTTAGGTGGTGGCTTCCTGGCTTTAGGCCATAGCTTTTGGGTATTAGCTTTTGGATATTAGCTTTTGGATATTAGCTTTTGGGTTTTAGGCATTAGATTTCCAGCATTATTTTCCAGACTTTAGTTTCCTTCCTGACAGCGTCTGATGTGGTTTGTGTATCGAATCACTTAGGCAATGAGCCTTAGGAGGGGAAGTCGGCCTGTTAAGGGAGTAGAGCTTGGTACGAATGATGAGTGACTATTTTGGGGTAAGTATGCAATTTATTCGGTTTTTTTGGATTTTTTTTGCATCAAACCAAAAAAAATCGTGATGTTGATCGACAAACGTTACCGATTTGTGACAAGTCATTGTGCTCGCCCTGCATCTCGTTTACGTAAACGTCAAATTAAAACGTGCGTTTGATTTCTGCTTGTTCTGTGAGTCAGGTAATTTACTGAATATTAGTGGTTTTTTATGGTTTACTCGCAAGGAAAGCAAAACGAACGGCTCTAAATTCGATCAGGCTCTAAGCTTGATTGTGTGTACCGTTAATCTTACTTGGTGTAACTAAATTACGTAATAACTTTCTTTGGATGGTTGTTGGTTAATTTGTCTGACAAGTTTAAGGTTTTGTTGTTTTTAACGTTGGTAGAATAACGTTAAATCAATAAAAATCAATGTCTAATGTGTGCGTTTTGGTTTTGGTCTTACCAATTTTTTGTGATGTAATTTCGGTGTTTTAGCTGTTTTTCTCGTCAGTTGTATTGTTGCAATCCCAACAGTTTGTTAGTAGGTTTTGTTCAAAACGTACATTTGTAACCCCTTGCTGGTGTTTCAAGCTGTATGGCCTGCACTAGAGGCGTGGCAAGCCCTATTTTGTGGACTGGATGAATTGAAATTAACGGTAAGTGAGCGCTTGGGAGATATCGGGATGACTGAACAGGTAATGAATAAACATCAGCTAGATACGGGATTGTCTATCCTGGGGGCGACAGTACCAGGGCAAGAGATAGTGCTTAATGAAGGCGCGCTTAGCTTGCTTGAAGTCTTATGTGATCAGTTTGCGGCAGAGGTGCCAAATCTGCTCGACATGCGTAAGCAGAAGCAGGCATCGATCGATAACGGCGCCTTGCCGGACTTCTTACCCGAGACCCGTGCCATAAGAGACGGCGACTGGCAGATCCGCGGTATCCCGCAAGATCTACAGGACAGACGCGTCGAGATCACCGGGCCTGTGGACCGCAAGATGATCATTAACGCCCTCAATGCCAACGTTAAAGTCTTTATGGCCGACTTTGAAGATTCATTGGCCCCAAGCTGGACTAAGGTGATCCAGGGACAGATTAACCTGCGTGATGCGGTGCGTGGCGAGATTGAATATACCGCCCCCGAAACAGGCAAGCATTATACCCTTAATGATGACCCCGCGGTGCTTATCGCTCGCGTTCGCGGCCTGCATCTTAAGGAGAAGCATGTGGCCTTCAATGGCGAGGCGATCCCTGGCGCGCTGTTCGATTTCTGCCTCTACTTCTACCACAACTATCGTCAATTGCTGGAGAAGGGCAGTGGACCTTATTTCTACATCCCTAAACTCGAGAGTCATGTCGAGGCGCGCTGGTGGGCCAAGGTGTTTGCCTTTGTGGAAGAACGTTTCTGTCTGACGCCGGGCACTATTAAGTGTACCTGTCTCATCGAGACACTACCCGCGGTGTTCGAGATGGAGGAGATCCTCTATGAACTGCGCTCAAACATAGTGGCGCTCAACTGTGGCCGCTGGGACTACATCTTCAGCTATATCAAGACGCTTAAGAAGCATAGCGATCGCATCTTGCCCGACCGTCAGGCGGTCACCATGGATAAGCCGTTCCTGAGCGCCTACTCGCGCCTACTGATTAAGACCTGTCACAAGCGTGGCGCCCTGGCGATGGGAGGCATGGCGGCCTTCATTCCTGCCAAAGACGCTGCACAAAACGAGGCGGTGCTGGTCAAGGTTCGCGGCGATAAAGAGCTCGAGGCGCGTAATGGCCACGACGGAACCTGGGTAGCGCATCCAGGTCTGGCGGATACTGCCATGGGGATCTTCAACGAGTATATAGGTGAGGATCACGTCAACCAGCTGCATATCACCCGCGATGTCGATGCGCCAATCCAGGCAAGGGATCTCCTCATGCCTTGCGAAGGCGAACGCACCGAGTCGGGTATGCGCCTCAACATTCGAATTGCGCTGCAATATATCGAGGCCTGGATCCGCGGCAACGGCTGTGTACCCATCTATGGCCTGATGGAAGATGCGGCGACGGCAGAGATATCGCGCACCTCTATCTGGCAGTGGATCCAACATGAGCAGAAGCTCTCAAACGGCAAGCTGGTTACCAAGGAGCTGTTTAAAGAGATGCTGGTCGAAGAGTTGGCCAACGTGAAACTCGAGGTGGGACCAGATCGCTTTACCCACGGCAGCTTTACTCAAGCGGCAGTCCTGCTGGAAGAGATCACCACGTCTGATGAGCTGGTGGATTTCCTCACCCTGCCAGGCTACGAGATATTGACCCAGGGCGACCACGCTTAACGCGATGATTTTATAAATGAAAGGGTAATACCCAAAACCTATTTAGCGCCTTTGAATGTGAGTGGTATTGAGGGAGCTGGATGCTAACACCTGAGATGGAGAAGATTATGACTAAGGCAACTACACAGATTTCACGTCAAGAACAGATTGATGCGATTAAACAAGATTGGGCTGAAAATCCACGTTGGGCCGGCGTTCGTCGCCCCTATTCAGCAGAGGACGTAGTGGCCTTACGCGGTTCGATTGTCCCGGAAAATACCCTGGCAACTCGCGGTGCGGAAAAACTATGGCAGCTGGTTAACGGCGGCGCTAAGAAAGGCTATGTCAATTCACTGGGTGCCCTCACAGGTGGTCAGGCGGTACAACAGGCTAAGGCAGGAATCGAGGCCATCTATCTGTCGGGCTGGCAGGTGGCCGCCGATGCTAACCTGGCGGGCACAATGTACCCGGACCAGTCTCTCTATCCAGCAAACTCTGTGCCTGCAGTGGTTCAGCGCATCAACAACTCGTTCCGCCGCGCCGACCAGATCCAGTGGAGCAATCAGATTGATCCACAAGATGAGCGCTATACAGACTACTTCCTGCCTATCGTAGCCGATGCAGAAGCGGGTTTCGGCGGTGTGCTTAATGCCTACGAGCTAATGAAGAACATGATCGACGCTGGCGCCGCAGGTGTGCACTTTGAAGATCAGCTGGCTTCGGTGAAGAAGTGTGGTCACATGGGTGGTAAGGTACTGGTACCGACTCAAGAAGCGGTACAGAAGCTGGTATCTGCGCGTCTGGCGGCCGACGTGAGCGGCGTACCGACTCTGGTTATCGCCCGTACCGATGCAAACGCTGCGGATCTGCTGACCTCTGACTGCGACCCATACGATCGCGACTTCATCACCGGCGAGCGTACTTCTGAAGGTTTCTACCGTGTAAATGCTGGCATCGACCAGGCTATCTCTCGCGGTCTGGCCTATGCTCCTTACGCCGACCTAATCTGGTGTGAGACCGCCAAGCCTGATCTGGAAGAGGCGCGCCGCTTTGCCGAGGCGATTCACGCACAATACCCAGATCAGCTGCTGGCCTATAACTGTTCACCGTCTTTCAACTGGAAGAAGAACCTGGACGATGCCACCATCGCCCGCTTCCAGCAGGAGCTGTCGGACATGGGTTATAAATACCAGTTCATCACCTTAGCCGGTATTCACAACATGTGGTACAACATGTTCGACCTCGCCTATGACTATGCGCGCGGTGAAGGCATGAAGCACTATGTTGAGAAGGTACAGGAAGTTGAATTTGCCGCAGCGAAGAAGGGTTACACCTTCGTGGCACACCAGCAAGAGGTGGGTACAGGCTACTTCGATAAGGTGACCAATGTGATCCAGGGCGGTGAGTCTTCGGTTACGGCGCTGACAGGCTCAACCGAAGAGGAGCAGTTCTAAAGTTTCGACTTGCTGTCCTTTAGCAGCGGTTGTTCCTCGCACTGTGTTCCTACGTGCGGTGCGAGGTTTTTCTTTCCTTTCCAAATTGTTATTTTTGCTTGCCTTGGCGGTCCCTCTTGAGCCGCCTTTTTTATTTTCTTCTTATCTTTTGAGCCCGCTCGTCGATATAAAGGTGAAATCCTCGCCATGTGGATCGGGTATAGGTGATAAACGTGATTTGCCTCTGGCGACAGATGTAATTGTTATGTTATAAGTTTTTCTGCCTATAATTCATCAAAGACGGCGCCAGATAACTTAGCGCTATCCTTATTTCTTCATATAAAGAGTAGATAAGCATTGAACACTGCTATGTCAGGAAAAGGTGCAGAGTACTGGACCAAACGCATCAGCGAACAGGAGATGCCGGCACTTAGCTCGACGGTGAAGACCCTAGAGAAGCTTGCCAAAGACGATGTTTCCTCCCTGGCGATACTCGGCCGCAGCGTGATGCATGATAACGCGCTGACCTCGCGAATTCTTAAGGTGGCCAACAGCGCCATCTATAACAAGGGGATCTCCCACGTTACGACCGTGAGCCGCGCGGCCGTCGTTCTGGGCTTCGATACCATACGTAATATCTGTATTACCGCTAAGCTCCTCAGCAGCCTTTTAGAAAACAAAGGGTTATCAGAGGATGTCTACCAGAGGCTACTTACCCTGATGGCCAGAGCCTTCCAGGCAGCCATGCTGGCCAAGATGATGCTTAAAGATCACGACGAAGAGCTGCAGGAAGAGGTGTTTATCGCCGCGCTGCTCTATCACCTGGGAGAGAGTGCCTTTTGGAGCATGGGCGGTGAAACGACAGAGCAGCTCAATGCACGTCTCAATAAGGTGGACGAAAAGGAAGCCAGCGCCGTGGTCAGAGAGGTGCTGGGAACCTCCTTTACCCAGCTCTCCATGGGTATCGCCAAAAACTGGGGCCTAGGTGAGGTATTGGTGAAGTCCTTGTCGAATCCCAATGAGCGCACTCCCGAGATCCGCTCCATCTATCTTGCCAATAAGATCAGCGAGTTGATGGCGAGCGACAGCAAAGATATTACCGAGCTGAACCACCGTATCAAGCAGGCCGCAGACATGCTGGACCTCGAGGTGGATGAGTTTAAGGGGCGGATGATCCAGTGTAGCCATGCTACCCGAAAGCTGGCCGATACTTATGGTGCCAAGGTACTCGTGGCCTTCCTGCCCGATACCCATCAGCTGACGCTGGCGGCGGAGCCAGAGGATGAGCCAGTTAAGGTTCGCGAGTTTAATGTCGAGCTGCAGTTGAAGAAGCTTAGGGAGCTCACAGATTGCGCCATCAATAAGGCGAACTTTAATGAGGTGATAACCATTACCCTCAGCGGCCTGCTCGATGGCATAGGCATGGATCGCTGCGCCGTCATGCTACTCTCGCCAAACCGTAAGCGCCTGCAACCTAGGGTGGTGGTTGGTGAGAACAGCGACAAGATGAAGAATGAATTTGTCGTCGAGCTCAATCATGATAAGAATGTGTTTGGCGAGAGCGTCGATCTCAAGAAGCCGTTGTTTATCGATAACCCAGGCTCGGAAAAGTGGCGCCTCTATACCGACGAAGCGCTCAGGCGCCATACCTCACCAATGGGCTTCATGTTGGCGCCGATATTGGTGGATAACAAGGTAATTGGCCTGTTATATGCCGACAGGCACAGCTCAGAGCGCAAGCTGGTTGATGCGGATTTCGACCGTTTTACCCATTTCGCTCAGCTGACCAATCTCTGCCTCTCTGTCTCGGTGCATTAACACTACTCTTTCTGACTCGCGGCGCTGATCTGCGCCGTGATCCGCTTGGCCATGGCGTTGGGGATGGGAAAACTCAGGTGGTATTGCAATATCTTCCAGCCCTCAGGGGTGAGGACCAGGGTGCCTGTGCCGCGGCAGTTGCCATAGGACTTACTGCTTAAATGCTCATCGAAGACGATCACCTCACCGTGCTGTTCTAGCTGCCTGGATACCAGGGTGTAGTGCCAGCCCTTGGTGGGACGGGCATAGGCGGCAAACTCCTTCATGGTCCAATTTTCCGTTGCATCGGTACCGATAAAATGGGCGTCATCGGTATAGAGGGCAAAATACTTGTCCCAATCGGCGCTGGCGGCGTAACTGTGTAACTTGTCTAAGGTCTGAGTCGCCTCTAGTGGGGTCTCGGCGCGGCTAATGCTGCTGAGCAGCAGGGCGCAGCCTGCAAGTATCCAGGTCAGCGAGTGATGTCTGACGGCCATGGTGTTCTCCTTTTAAATCCGTTTAATGCCAGTTTACCGGATCTAGTTTGAAAAATTGACTCATCTGTTGATAAAGGGCCGGGTGCTGCTGATAAAACTCGTGGGGGCGTTCGAAGAAGGTCTCGGTGATCACCGCGAAGAACTCGGCTTCGTTGGTGGCGCCGTAATAGTTAAACAGGCTGGGCTGATGGTACTTGGCGTCTTCGCGCAGCTGTTCAAACTCCTGAGTCATGACGGTCGACCATGACTGGTAGTCGTTAGCATTAGCCAGGATGGGCGCACCGTTGGAGTGGCCATCTTCTTGATCCAGCTGGTGGGCAAACTCGTGGATCACCACGTTATGGCCATCGTAAGGCTGGGCCGCGTCTTCCTTGGCGGTATGCCAGGAGAGCACGACCTTGCCAAACTCCCAGGATTCACCCGAGAGAATATTTTTTCGCTCCCAGAAGGTTCCGTCGCCATTTTGCTGCATCTGATTGACGATAAACAGGCTAGGGTAAACCAGTATCTGTTTCAGCTTAGGGTAGTAGTCTGTGTCGCGATTAAGTAGTAACAGACAAGCCTGGGCGGCGATGGTGACACGGATCTCATCATCAATTGCTATGCCCTGACACCCAACGAAGCGCTTCTCGGCAATGAAGATCTGGATGTGGCGCTTGAGCTGTAACTGCAGGTCGCTGGGGAGGGCGCTAAAATAGGGCATGCGGCGTTTGAGTATGGCGCGCCAGCTCTCGGGAAAGGGGCGCTTGGCGATCTGCGCGCGACGATACCTGACATACTTTGGCTTAAACAGTATGTAACCTATGGCGGCGCTACTGACCAGCGCGAGAATAAAGATGGCTAGCATAAAAATCTCCCTATGATATAGCAAGATATGGTGTTGCTTGCCGCAAATTCAATCTTAGGGCCAGAAAAAGCGTGGAGAAAAAAGGCGTGGAGAAAAAAGCTGGCAGCCCTAAGTTCGGAAAATGAAATCTGTCGCTGCCAGAAAGGTTAGGGAGACGGGCTGAAAGGAGCGACACGCTGGGTGATGATGTGCCCAGCGCGTCTGGGGATATATGTGAATCGACTAATTTAATCGACTATGATTGATTGTTCCTTCTGTTGCCGCTCGCTCTCAGATAACGAGTAATGATGCTCGATGAGAAAACGGATCAGTTTCGATTTAGCCACATCGCAGCCGCTGGCCAATTCCGCGAGGTGCGCGATAGCGGACTCGCTCAGGGTGAAGGTCGCCTTGCGATAAGGCCCTGCCCCCTTGGGCACCACCTTAGGTGTCGCCTGAGATGCGTGGCGATTTAAAAAATCACCATCGAAACCCGTTTCTAAGGCGATAACCTCGGCCATCTGCTGTACATTGCTTGGCTGCCCGGCGGCATAGTGAGTCGCGTCGTCGATGAAGTCATCGATCAAGGCATCGAGCGAAATATTCAGTAGCTTACGGTTTTGTCTCGCGACACTAGACTGCGTAGAGCTTTTCTTGAGATCGGCCAGACCCATAGTTACCCCTTAACTTATCCATCTGTTTTTCGGCGAGACGATTGCGAATTTCTGTGGCACTGGAAGCCTGTAGCATTTCACAGGCGATGCTGCGGATCTCTTCGGCGGCCTTGCCTTTTGGTTGTGTTTCCATGACAGACAGACCCGATTCTTCACTGTCATCATAAATGTTTCGGCTGTAGGTGATGGCGTCGAGTACATTGATGTCGTACGTCTTACATACCTCTTTGGCTTCCATGATGCGGTTAGCCTGGTTTGGCAGGCTAGGGCATTGGGTGATCACGAAAGATGCGCGCATCTTAGGATTAATCATCATACAGGTCGCGACGATATCATCCATGTGGCTAACCGTTTTCAAGTCTCTGCGCTTCGGACGCAGTGGCATCAACACATGAGAGGCGACCGACATGGTGGCGCGTAGTGCCAGGTTGTCCTGGCCACCACAGTCGACCAGCACATAGTCATAGTGTTGCTCTAGGCTGAGCAGATCGTTACGTATCTTGCCGTAGAGCTGTACACAGTTGATGCCGGCCAGGGTGCCGTTGTTGTTACGAGCTTGAATCCAGTCCGAGGTGGTCCGCTGGGGATCACAATCGACCATGATGACCGACGCGCCGCATTCTACTGTGAGAAATACCGCTATGTTTTGGGCTAAACAGCTCTTTCCGCTACCGCCTTTTTCACCGCCAACTAAAATGATCATTCTATTTCCTCTCGACTGCCAATGATTGCCGATGTTTGTTGTTAGGTTCCCAAGTGATGTACTGCTATCTTGCGATCTCACCTGTTTGGGCATGACTCCAATTTAGGTGTTAATTAATTGTTGGTCAACTACATGAAAATTGACGTTTTTTTTGATTATGGCGCTTGTCATTAAGTTGACGTTTTGACTTGTTTGGCGGATATTTGACGCTAAGGGTTTCTGGAGTAAAAAGTTATCTCAAAGCTTTTATAAAACAGTGCGTTACTGTTTTTGTGTTGGTTTTAGGGGCTTATTTTTCGTACCTATGCCTTAAAAGCGTAAGACTTTCATCTTACTCTTATTTCTGTTTGGTCTTGTTGCTTTGTTTTATATTTCCAAATGTTATATTTGTAATGGCTAAAACTTTGAAGTCGGTTGGCTTGTCGCTGCGAAAATTTACCTTATGTTTCAATGCGACGCGCGGAGAATGAGCATGTGTAATCACGATTTCGTCAAAGCTTCTTGGTTTGACGCCTGTAGTCACGTAAGCTGGGCCGCGTACTTTTCCCGATAGCCGTTTAGGATAGTCAAGATGGATCAACAGGCCTTAATCGAGGCGATAAATCAAAAAATGCCCTTTGGTAAATATGCCGGATTACGCTTACTCGAGCTGCCAGAGCCTTATTTAGTCTGGTTTCATAGTAAAGGCTTTCCAGAAGGTAAGTTAGGTCAGCAGTTGGCGCTGATCTATGAGGTGAAGCTCAATGGCCTGGAGGGGATGCTCAAGCCTTTATTAGTTCCACGTAAGCAGGGATAAAATTCGGGAATGAGAGCTTGATCTAAAACTGATTCATTGAATGCTGTTTTAAGACGTCCGGGTAGAGATTTATGGCTAAGGCCATGTTTTAATGCAGGGGTTAAAGGCAAACACTTAAGGAATGACAATGATAACTAAATTAGTTCGTTTAGCCGCTGCGACCACATTAGCCCTGGGGATCTCGAGTGCCTGGGCGGCTGGTGTAGTGCATCAAGGTACTGTGGTCGATACCATGAATGGTGGCGGTTATACCTATGTACAGATCAAAGAAGCCGACAAGACTTTCTGGGCGGCAGGACCTCAGGCCGAGGTGAAGAAAGGTGACGTCGTTGTCGTTCAAGAGCAGATGTGGATGAATGACTTTACCAGCAAGACACTTAACCGCACTTTCGATGAACTCTTGTTTGTGGGTCGCATCGATAAGAAGTAATTTGCGTGGCTAAGCAGCCGGATGAATATAAGAAATAGTGCCGATAACTTGTTATCGGCACTATTTTTTTGCCTAATAGGGACTAATATGAGCTGCAATTTACGCAAACAGGTGGCTGTATGGATTGGCAAAGGGGCGATGAGCGCCTGAGCTTCTCTGCCTGAAATAGACAGAGCACGTATAGACAAAACTCATACCGATAGAACACGTATCGATAGAACAAGGCGATGATTAAGATAATTCCCTATCGTAAGGGGTATAGCAAAGCGGTCGGTGAGGTCTATCATCTGGCGGTGCGCGCCATCGATGAGACCCATTACAGTGCGGAGCAGAAACTTGCCTGGTCCCAGGCGCCGCGCTCCGGTTATCACTGGCATAAACGCCTGACCCGCTCACAGGCCTGGCTGGCCGTCGATACCGCTTGCATGGCGGGGGAGGATCCCCGCTGTGTCGGTTTCATCAATGTCGAGACCCAGTATGCATCGCGGGGTTATATCGACAGCCTCTATGTGCACCCTGAATATCAGGGGCAGGGGATTGCGCGACAGTTGTTGCAACAACTCGAATCCTGGGCGGCTTCGCAGGGGATGGATGAGCTGAGGGTCGATGCCTCCAGCCTGTCGCGGCCACTGTTTGTGGCAGAGGGATTTGCTCTGCGACACAAGCGGTATCAGGAAAAGGCCGGCCAGGTGTTTATGGCCTACTACCTGGCAAAGTCCCTGGCTTAGTCTCTGGCAAAGTCCCTGATTTAGCCACTTGCAAAACCCTCGCCATACCCTCGCGATAACCTAGGCGTGCTTAGCCGGCCAGCAAGGCGCTTAAGTTTCCTGTTTTTTATAGCTCGCGCTAATGGCCATCCAGGTGACTCGTGTATAACACATGAGGCGGCATGACGCCGTGTAGCCCCTCTTCTCGCTGCATGAAGCGGATGAAGGCTTGGGGCAGGGTAAGCGCCTCAATCGATTCCTGCTGTTCTGCGCTAAGTAGCGCCTGATATCCTTCCTTGCCCGACGCCGTGTAGGCCGATGATACGCCGCTATACAAGCGATCTGGCATCACGCTATGCCACTGCATCTCACCGGCTATTTCGGTCAAGATCTCCAGTTGCAGGATGCGGGCGCCCAGCGGCTGCCTGCCGTCGTAGCAATATTTAAGGCCGTAGGTATAGGGGAAGCTTCCCGCACCCGTGCCGGTAATGCTGTTGTTGGTGGCCGAGTTGATGGCCGACTCCAAGGTTTGATACAGGTAACGGCCCTGGATGCGATATTTCACCAAGGGTAGGGCGAAAGGGAGCAGTCGCCCGAGAATGTCCGCCATGGTCACAGTGCCCTTGTTGAGCGATTGTCTGACACCGCCGGCATTGTGCAGGGCAAAATCCACCTGAATGTCCAGGTTGCGAGTCTCATGATAGATGCTCTTACAGACCCAGGGGGCGATCTCGCTGCCGTGGGGCAGTGCCTTGCTGGGCAGACGGGTGTGGATCAGGTTTTTGGGTACAAATCCCAGCACCTGATGTTCTAGCGCGTCGATGGCTGGGCGATAGCGCTGGGCAATCACCTGATTGATCTCTGTGAGTTCGTCATCCCATAAGATCCCGGGATGCGTCACGAGCTGCTGCTTGAGTGCGTCATAGGTCGCGGCGGTGACCTCTTGCTCCCCTTCGATAAGCAGGTGCTTGTCGAGCATGAAGTAGTTGTGTCCGGCCAGCGTGGTCACCAGGCCTTGGTCGTCAAACTCGAGGTCACACAGCCCCAGGGTTTCGGCATACTTGCCCGCATGTAGTATCGGTGTGTTGTCGACGCGATAGCCATAGGGCAACGCATTATGGCCGATGGCGCTGAAGTCGCCCTGAAGCGTGTGAGAGTGGCCACCGACGATCAGGCTGATGCCGTGGACTTCTTTGGCTAATTCTTTATCCTTATCCCAGCCTAAGTGGCTCAGCACCAGGATATGATCTATGCCCTGCGCCTTTAGCTTAGCTACCGTATTGGCGGTGGTCGCGATGGCGTTGGCAAAGTGAGTATCTTCATCTGGCCTGGCGATCTCTTTCATCTGATCTAGGGTGATGCCTATGATGGCAAGCTGTCTATCGCCTAATGGTTTTAAGAGTACCTTGGCCGAGCCGTGCTCGGGAACATAGTTAAACAGCTTGGGATGCCCCGCTAGCCTGTCCTGCTTTAGGGGATCTTCCTGGCTGAGATCCATGTTGCCTGCTAGCAGAGGAAAATTAATGGTATCGAGAAACTGTTTAACCGGTTGATTGCCTGCGTCTATCTCGTGGTTGCCGAGGACCATGGCATCGGGTGCCAGGCGATTGAGCAGGTCGGCATTGGCCACGCCCTTAAACTGGTTGAAGTAGAGGGTGCCCTGAAAGCTGTCGCCCCCATGAAGAAACAGAAAATCTTGCCCGGCATCGGCCGCCTGACTGCGCGCCTGCTGCACCTGATATCCGATTCTCCCATAGCCGCCGCTGTGGCTATAGACCTCATAACTTTGTTGCTCATGGCTGAGCAGAAACTGGACGCGTGAAGGATCGAAGTGAGAGTGGGTGTCGTTGATGTGTGCAAGCTTTAGGGAGTATCTGTTGGTCATGTAGGCCTCATTTGTGAAGCGGGCAAGTATACCTCAGCAGGGCTAAATGAAAAAGGGAAGCATTTGCTTCCCTTAGTTAACTTTTCTTAAGTTATTTGCTCACCTTATCCAGCGGCTCGGCCTCTGTGATACTGGTGGCCTGCTGTTCGCCTCTGGGGAGATCCTCATCTTCTGACGAGCCCTCATCCGAGATGCGTATCCCTTTGTGAGTCATGCGGCGCTTCCACAGGCGTCTCGCCAGTTGCTGCATGTCGGTGACTGGGTCGTTGCTGTCGACAATTTCAAGGCCCAGCAGGGACTCGATGATATCTTCCAGGGTGACGATACCGTGGCCACTGCCGTATTCGTCCACCACCATGGCGATCTTGGTGTTGCGCTTAATCATCAGCTGGAACAGCGGCAAGATCTTCGCCGTTTCCGGCACGATAACCAAGTTACGACGCACCGCCGAAATAGGCGCCTGAGGCGTGTCCCGTTCCGACAACAAGATGGTATTGCGGTTAACATAACCCACGATATTGTCGCGATCGCCATCGAAAACCGGAATACGGGTAAAGGGGCTCTTCTTATGCAGCTTGGCAAACTCGGTCTGAGTCATGGAAGCTGGCACGCTGAACATCACGGTTCTCGGCGTCATGATGGCGGTCACCGGCATCTCCTTGACCGACAGCATCTGGGTCAGAATCATAGATTCCTGTTCGTCCAGCTCGCCCGACTCGTGACCTATCTTGGCCATAGCGCTCATCTCTTGACGAATGTATTGACCATCGTCGCCCTTACCCAGCTTCTGAGTGACCTGCTGAGACATCCAGATAAGCGGCTTAGTGATGCGCTCCATCCACAGCAGCACCAGAGACACGCTAGGAGCCAGGCTGCGCCAGTAGTTTGCGCCCAGTGTCTTTGGAATGATCTCTGAGAAGAACAAGATAAGAAAGGTCAGCACACCAGAGAAGACACCCAGCATCTCGTCGCCAAACACCTTTGCTGCCTGCGCACCGGCAACGGCGGCACCCACGGTGTGGGCAATAGTGTTCAGGGTCAAGATAGAAACCAGTGGCGATTCCACATTCTCCTTCTGGTGGCTCAAACGCTCGGCCGCCGCGGGATGGGTTTCTTTTAGGTTCGCAATAAAGCTAGGTGTAACAGACAGAAGCACGGCTTCGAATACACTACAGAGAAAAGAGATCCCGATAGCGACAAAGACAATAACAATAAGGGTTATCATGGGGGAGGTAAAACAACTCCGAGTAGCAAGCCAATATTAGCTTGGGGGGATTCTAGCATAGTCTATTTCCTTACTGGCTAAAATTTATTGATATCTGTATAATTCGCCGCCCTGTGGCAGGTTTTGGTGTTGAGGTTAGTCAAAATGAGTGAAAAAAAGATCAATTTATTGGATCTCGATCGTAAGGGATTGAGAGCGCTATTTACCGAGATGGGTGAAAAGCCTTTTCGTGCCGATCAATTGATGAAGTGGCTATACCATTTTGGCGTCAGTGATTTCGAACAGATGACTAACATCAACAAGGCGTTACGTGCCAAATTGGCCGCGCGTTGTGAGGTGGTAGCCCCAGAGATCTCCAGCTATCAGAAGTCTGCCGATGGCACCATTAAGTTTGCCATCAATGTGGGTAATGGTCAGGAGGTAGAGACCGTTTACATCCCGGAAGATGACCGTGCCACCCTGTGTGTATCGTCTCAGGTGGGTTGTGCTCTTGAGTGTACCTTCTGCTCTACCGCCCAGCAGGGCTTTAACCGAAACCTTACCGTGTCTGAGATTGTCGGCCAGATCTGGCGCGTGTCTCACTTTCTTGGTTTCCAGAAAGAAACCGGCGAGCGTCCCATCTCTAATGTGGTGATGATGGGCATGGGTGAGCCGCTGTTGAATCTGAAAAATGTCATGCCGGCTATCGACATCATGCTGGACGATTTCGGTTTTAGCCTGTCTAAGCGCCGCGTGACCGTATCGACCTCGGGCGTGGTGCCAGCGCTGGATATTCTAGGCGATAATCTGGATGTGGCCCTGGCGGTAAGTATTCACGCACCAAACGATGAGCTGCGTGACGTGCTGGTACCGGTCAACAAGAAGTATCCGTTGCAGGAGTTCCTGGCGGCGATCCGTCGTTACCTGGCTAAGTCCAATGCCAACCGCGGCCGCGTGACCCTGGAATATGTGATGCTTGATCATATCAACGACAGCACAGATCAGGCCCATGAGCTGGCCAAGTTGATGAAGGATACTCCTTGTAAGATCAACCTGATCCCCTTTAACCCTTATCCGGGGTCGCCATATGGGCGTTCATCGAACTCGCGTATCGACAGATTCTCTAAGGTGCTGATGGAATATGGTCTGACGGTCATCGTCCGTAAGACCCGCGGAGACGATATTGACGCGGCCTGTGGCCAGTTAGCCGGGGATATTCGCGACCGAACCAAACGTTTAGCGAAAAAACGCATGCAAGATAGTCAGATTTCAGTCACAATAAACTAACTTATTGTATCTGCTACTAGATAGGCTTGCGAATGTTAAGCAAAAAGCCAACATTGACCCTGTTAGTCATCCTGACTTCGACGCTGATGTCAGGATGTGTAACTGAGAGAACATACAGTGGCACAGATGTGCCCGTTCAAGAGCGAACCTTCGACAACGTCGCCGCCGCCCGTCAACGGGTGCAGCTGGGCTTGACCTACCTGCAAAAAGGCAACAGCGAACAAGCCAAGTACAATCTGGATAAGGCGCTCGAATTTGCCCCTAACATCGAAGATGTACACGTGGCCTTAGCCTATTACTATCAATCGGTTGGCGAGTTAGCTTTGACCGAGAAGGCGTATCGCAACGCCATCAACGCCAGCGATGCCAGCGGCGATTCCATGAATAACTTCGGCGTGTTTCTCTGCCAGCAGGCACAATACGATCAGGCCGAAGAGATGTTTCTTCGGGCGGTAAAGATGCCCAAATACACTCGTTCGGCCTCCAGTTATGAAAACCTGGGGATCTGTAGCCGCAAGTCGGGTGATCTACAAAAAGCACAACGCTACTTCGAGATGGCACTTAACTATGACCCGCGTCGTGCCAACTCCCTATTAGAACTGTCTGAGATCGAATTGGATCTGGGGAACTACTCCGCCGCCAAGAAAGGTTTGGCGCGTTACCATAGAGTGGTGCCCGAATCGGCTCAGAGTCTGGCGTTGGGAATTAAAATTGAGCAAGGCCTAAATGACCCTGAAGCGGTGAGAAAATTTGGCATTCTTCTCCTGGCCAAGTTTCCCGCTTCCAATGAGGCCAAGCAGTATAGAGCTAGCATGCACTAATGACTGATAATCAAATCGATATGCTCAAGGATGATGCTGAGAAACCAAAGGAAACCGGTGAAACCCTGGGCCAGTGGTTAAAGGCGGCGCGTGAGTCGCGCCAGATGACTTTAACCAGCGTGGCCGAGCGACTCAATCTGCGCCCATCGATTGTTAAAGATCTCGAGGCGGACAACTATGACAACATAGCGTCGGCAACCTATGTCAAAGGCTATGTGAAGAATTACGCCCGCATCCTAGGCCTGGAGATGGCCAGGGTAGATGCCTACCTCGCCGAAAGCTTTCCTGTGGTCGATGCCCCTACCATGCAGAGCTTCTCCCGCAAGACCACGCGCCAGGCCAGAGATGGTCGCCTGATGTTGGTGACTTATTTGATCATCTTCGTCTTATTGGCCTTACTGGTACTTTGGTGGGTGCAAAAGTCGGCCATGGTGGCAGATCTGGATCTCTCCAAGCCATCGGTGGAAGAAGCCGCCGAGCTTTCGACCTTGCCTGGAGAGCCCAGCCTGATGCCCGCCCAGGATCCACAGGCCGATACGGGTATCGAGATGCCACGCGCGTCCTTGAGCCAGGTTACTTCTGAACAGACAGCTTCTGAACAGACAGCTACTGAACCGACTGTTACAGAATCAACAGCAGCAGAGCCTGCAACCACCGAGCCCCTAACGCGAGCCACTCAAGCACCCCAAATCTCTCAGTCTCAAGCGCCTCAAGCCCTCGAGTCATCCAGGACAGATGACACGGCTCAGGCCGTGGACGATGCCGAGTTGGCCCTGAGTCTGAGCGGCGATTGCTGGATCAAGGTGACCGATGCCAACGGCAAGGTACTCGTTAATGGCCTTAAGCTGGCGGGCAAAGAGATGAATGTCTTTGGTCAGGCGCCGTTTAAGGTTATATTGGGGGCGCCGCAGTCATTGACCATGCACCTCAATGGTGAACCAATCGATCTGGCTAAGTATCCCAGTGGCCGAGTTGCCAGACTGACGGTCGGTAACGCCGTCAATCTTTGAAGTAAAAGAGTGAATTAAGATGTACAACGAGTCCCCAATCATTCGCCGCCCTTCGACACGTATCTATGTGGGCGATGTGCCTATCGGTGATGGCGCGCCCATAGCCGTGCAATCCATGACCAACACCCGCACCACAGATGTGGAGGCCACGGTGGCTCAGATCCGCGCGCTGGAAAATGTTGGCGCCGATATCGTACGTGTCTCTGTGCCGACCATGGATGCCGCCGAGGCGTTCAAGGTGATCAAGCAGCAGACTAAGATCCCGCTGATCGCCGACATTCATTTCGATTACCGTATCGCGCTCAAGGTGGCGGAATATGGCGTAGATTGTCTGCGTATTAACCCGGGCAATATAGGCAACGAAGAGCGTATCCGTAACGTGGTGGAGTGCGCCCGCGACAAGAATATCCCGATCCGTATCGGTGTTAACGGCGGTTCGTTAGAGAAAGATCTGATGGACAAGTACAAGGAGCCGACGCCGCAGGCCTTGCTCGAGTCGGCCATGCGTCATGTGGATATTCTCGACAGACTCAATTTCGATCAGTTTAAGGTAAGCGTTAAGGCGTCTGACGTCTTCCTTGCGGTGGAGTCTTACCGCCTGCTGGCCAAGCAGATCAAACAGCCGCTCCACCTTGGGATCACCGAGGCCGGTGGCGCCCGTGCCGGCGCCGTGAAGTCGGCGGTTGGCCTGGGCATGTTGTTGGCCGAAGGCATAGGCGACACCCTGCGTGTCTCGCTGGCTGCCGATCCCGTCGAGGAGATCAAGGTCGGTTTCGACATCCTCAAATCTCTGCGTATTCGCTCACGTGGCATCAACTTCATCGCCTGCCCTTCTTGCTCGCGTCAGGAGTTCGATGTGATCGCCACAGTGAACGAGCTGGAGCGTCGTTTGGAAGATGTGGTGACCCCTATGGATGTCTCCATCATAGGTTGTGTGGTCAATGGTCCGGGCGAAGCCCTGGTATCGGATATTGGCCTAACGGGTGGTAACCGTAAGAGCGGCTACTACGACGACGGTGTGCGCCAGAAGGAGCGTTTCGACAACGAGCATATCGTCGATCAGCTCGAGGCGAAGATCCGCGCCAAGGTCGCCAGCGTCGACGCGCGTATTCCGACCACCGATATCACGGAATAACCCTTTACTTGCTGCGCAGAAGATGGGGCTTTTAGCCCCGTTTGTGGCGCAGCTCACTGGCGCGCTGCGCCGGTTTTGCGTTTATTGTTGATGCGCCTATAATGCGAGGCGCTTTTTTATTTTTTACAGCTAAATTTCGGACGAGTTGATACAGTGGCAAAACAGATTCAAGCGATTCGCGGAATGAACGATATTCTGCCGACCCAGAGCCCGCTATGGCAAAAACTAGAAGCAGTGTTGCGTGATACCGTTGCGGCCTATGGTTACAGCGAGATCCGCACTCCTATCGTAGAGAGTACCGACCTGTTCAAACGTTCCATCGGCGAAGTGACAGATATCGTCGAGAAAGAGATGTATACCTTTGCCGATCGCAATGGCGATCTGCTGACGCTGCGCCCTGAAGGCACTGCCTCTACCGTGCGTGCGGGTAACGAGCATGGCCTGCTATATAATCAGGAGCAGCGTCTGTGGTACATGGGTCCCATGTTCCGCCACGAGCGTCCACAGAAGGGGCGCTACCGTCAATTTAACCAGTTTGGTGTCGAGGTCTATGGTATCGCCTCGGCCGATATTGACGCCGAAGTCTTGATGATGTCCCACCGCCTGTGGCAAAAGCTAGGTATCAGCGAGCATGTGAAGCTGGAGCTGAACACCCTGGGGGATGCACAGGAGCGCGCGGCCTACCGTGACGCCCTGGTTGCCTTCCTGGAGCAGCACAAAGAAAAGCTGGACGAAGACAGCCAGCGCCGCATGTATTCAAATCCGCTACGTGTGCTCGACAGCAAGAACCCTGAAGTTCAAGCGCTTTTGGGCGATGCCCCGGCGCTAATGGACTACCTCGGCGAAGAAAGTCGCGGCCATTTTGCACATTTGTGTGAACTACTTGAAGCCGTTGGCATCCAATACGAAATTAACCCTCGTCTGGTGCGTGGTTTAGATTACTATAACCGCACCGTATTCGAGTGGGTCACCGACAGCCTGGGTGCCCAGGGAACAGTGTTGGCCGGTGGTCGTTACGACGGCCTAGTCGGTCAGCTAGGCGGCAAAGACACCCCAGCGGTAGGTTTCGCCATGGGGCTTGAGCGCATCGTATTGATGCTGGAGACGCTGGCGCTAACCGACGATGTATCGGGTCCGGTCGATGTGTATGTCACCGCCATGGGCGATGATTGCCGTGTGGCGGCCATCAAGGTGGCGCAGCAGTTACGTGAAGTAGACGGCCTTAAGGTGATGAGTCACTGCGGCGGCGGTAACTTCAAGAAGCAGATGAAACGTGCCGATAAGAGCGGCGCCAAGCTTGCCATAGTGATCGGCGAGACCGAACTGGCCAATGGTCAGGTGGCGCTTAAATATCTGCGCGAAGATAAAGAACAAGAATTGGTTGCACAGGATTCGTTAGCAGCTTACGTTGCAGAACTGATTTAAAGAGGAAGAGAAACGTGGAAATTTATAGCACAGAAGAACAACAAGTCGATGCTATCAAACAGTTCTGGAAAGACTATGGCAACTCGATTGTCATCGGTGCCGTGGTAGGCCTGGGTGGTCTATACAGCTGGAACTACTATTCAGATTACAAGGTGGCTCAGGCAGAAGAAGCCTCTGAAGCCTTCCAAACCATCAGCAACTCGGTCAAAGCCGATTCTAGCATGCTGGCGGCCGCCGAGAGCTTTGCGAAAGACCATGACGGTCAGCAGGGCTATCAGGCACTACTACAACTTATCGTGGCTAAGGCCGCGGTAGAAGCCGGTGAGCTGGACAAGGCCGAGCAGGCTCTGAAGCAGATCCTCATCAGCAAGCCAGAAGAAGGCTTGGTGGCGGTTGCAACATTGCGTCTTGCCCGCGTGCAGGCCGAGCAAGGCCAGCTGGCGACGGCGTTGGCGACCCTGGAGCAGCTTAACACGCCATCGTTTGCCGTACAGCGTGATGAATTAAAAGGTGATTTCCTGGTGCGTCAAGGCGAAGCCGATAAGGCTAAGAGCGCCTATCAGTCGGCCCTGGACAACGGCGGAGCGACTTCAAGCCCAGCCTTGCAGATGAAGCTAGATAACCTGAACAAGGCATAAGGAAGCTGCCCATGAAGTCTTGGTGCAAAACATTACTGGCTTGCAGCTTGAGCCTGGGGTTGTTGTCGGCCTGTTCTTCCAACGACGTTGAAGAAGAGCCGGTAAGTCCGCTGCCGCAGATCGAAGCGAGTGTCTTTCCCGAGGTGAGCTGGAGTGCTTCCGTCGGCAGTGGTGTCGGTGATTATTACTCTAAGATCCGTCCGGCCGTGCGTTACGGCAAGTTGTTCGTCATGGATCGTTACGGCGAAGTGACCGCCTACGACGAAGCCAGCGGCGAGCAGGTCTGGTCATTGGATATCAGCTCCTGGTTTAAGGAAGGCGCCTTGTCTAAGAACAAGGGCGCGCGTCTCTCCTCAGGCATTACCGCTGCCCGTAATAAGGTGTTTTTCGGTGGTGAGAGTGGCCTACTGGGCGCCGTCGATGCCGAAACCGGCGAGATGGTCTGGCATGTGACCGCCGGTGGTGAGCTGCTGTCGGCGCCAACTGTGGGCGAAGATGTGGTCGTGGTTCACACAAGTACCGGTGGCCTGGAAGCCTATAACGTCGATGACGGCGAGAAGCTCTGGGTTTACGAGAGCAAGCTGCCTACCCTGACCCTGAGGGGGACAGGTTCGGCCGCCTATGAGGCCGGTGGCTTCTTCGTCGGCACAGCCGATGGCAAGGTTGCGGTCGTGGTGAAAAGCAATGGTCAGGCCGCCTGGGAGCAGCCTATCTATACACCTAAGGGCGGCAACGAGTTTACCCGTATGGCCGACGTGGACATGAAGCCGCTTATCGTGGGCGAGAACATCTATGCGGTGAGCTATAACGGTAATCTGGTGTCGATGGAGCTGCGCAGCGGACGTGTCGTCTGGAGCCGTAAATATTCTAGCTTCAACGAGTTGGCTTCTGCCGGTCTGAACCTCTACCTGGTGGATGACCATGGTCGCATCTATGCGGTCGATAAGCGCAATGGCCTGGAAAGCTGGAGCAACAACGAGCTGACCAACCGCGAGTTGACCTCACCTGTCGTCTTCAAAGACTACCTGGTGGTGGGTGACTTCGAAGGCTATCTGCATTTCATCGATCGTACCTCTGGCAAGCTGGTTGGCCGCGTCGACGTGGATAGTTCAGGTTTATTTAGCCAGCCACTGGTAATAGATGATAAGATCTACGTCCAGAGTCGTGGCGGCAAGGTAGCAAGAATTACGCTTCCCTAAGGCGAGCTTTAACAGTTTTTAAAGCCCCTGGACCTTGTGCTGGGGGCTTTTTATTTAAGATATTCAGATAGATTTGTAGATTAGAGGCAAAAAAATGATTCCAGTTGTGGCCCTGGTAGGCCGACCAAACGTAGGTAAGTCGACCCTGTTCAATCGTCTTACGCGCACCAGAGACGCCTTGGTAGCTGACTACCCAGGTCTGACTCGGGATCGTAAGTATGGTCGTGCACATCTGTCTGGTTACGAATTTATCGTGGTAGATACCGGTGGTATCGACGGTACCGAAGAGGGGATCGAGACCCGCATGGCCGAGCAGTCGCTGGCGGCGATCGAAGAAGCCGATGTGGTACTGTTTCTCACTGACGCCCGCGCGGGCCTGACGGCCGCCGACGAGGCGATTGCCGAGCATCTGCGTCGCCGCGAGAAGACCACCTTCGTGGTGGCCAACAAGGTTGATGGTATCGACGCCGACTCTGCCTGTGGCGAGTTCTGGGCCCTGGGCCTGGGTGAGGTATACCAGATGGCCGCCGCCCAAGGGCGCGGCGTGACCAATATGATCGAATACGCGCTGACCCCCTACGCCGAGGCCATGGGGCTGAACCGTGAAGGTGAAGGCGAAGAGGAAGCCGACGAGCGTCAGTACACAGAGGAAGAGGCCGAGGCCGAGCAGCAGCGTCTGCAGGATCTGCCGATCAAGCTGGCAATTATCGGTAAGCCTAACGTGGGTAAGTCGACCCTGACTAACCGTATCCTGGGTGAAGAGCGCGTCGTGGTCTATGACGAGCCAGGCACGACCCGTGACAGCATCTATATTCCGCTGGAGCGCGATGGTCAGGAGTATGTGATCATCGACACCGCCGGCGTGCGTCGTCGCAGCAAGGTACATGAAACCGTCGAGAAATTCTCGGTGATCAAGACCCTTAAGGCGGTCGAAGACGCCAACGTGGTGCTCTTGGTAGTCGATGCCCGCGAGGGGATAGCCGAGCAAGATCTTGGCCTGCTGGGCTTTGCCCTGAACGCAGGTCGCGCCTTGGTGATCGCGGTCAACAAGTGGGACGGTATCGATCAGGACGTGAAGGAGCGCGTGAAGAGTGAACTTGACCGTCGTCTTGGCTTTATCGACTTCGCCCGCATTCACTTTATTTCGGCGCTGCACGGCACGGGTGTTGGTCACCTTTTCGAGTCGGTAGAGGAAGCCTACGAGAGCGCCACGCGCCGTGTGAGCACCTCAATGCTGACCCGTATCATGCAGATGGCCCAGGATGATCACCAGCCGCCTCTGGTTAACGGTCGCCGCGTTAAGCTCAAATACGCCCACGCCGGTGGATATAACCCGCCTATCGTGGTTATCCATGGTAACCAGGTTAAGAAGCTGCCCGATTCCTACAAGCGCTTCATGATGAACTACTACCGTCGCTCTCTCAAGGTGATGGGTACGCCGATTCAGGTACGCTTCCAGGAAGGGGGCAACCCGTTCGAAGGGCTCAACACCAAGAAGCTCACCGTGAGCCAGGAGCGCCGTCGTAAGCGCATGATGAGCCATATCAAGGACAAGAAGAAGTAACTTTCTCTGTCTCACTAAAAAAGGTCAGCCTAGTGCTGGCCTTTTTGTTATCTCGGTGTTTTATCCTGCCCGCTCTCTTGCCTTTGGTCTTATAGACTACTTATTGCAAGCAAGTCGAGCCTTTATAGGGATGCCGACTATACTCAAGAGTGCAGTAATTAAGGTAGTTTAACTCACCTGAGGATAGTGTTATGAAACACCAACAACCCCTGCTGCTTGCCGCCACGCTGGCTCTCTTGGCTGGTGCCGCCCAGGCTGCAGATAAACAGGCCTTACTCGAAGATGCACTCAATGCCGCGCCGCCGACCCTGAGGGATAAGGTTACAGTGATGGACTGGGACAATAATGTCCTGCAAAAGGGTAGTGTCGACTATACCTGTTTCCCGACCCCACCTAGTCTGCAAGGCACGGCGCCCATGTGTATGGATGGGCCTTGGATGGAGTGGGCCGATGCCTGGATGAATAAGAAGCCGTTTCAGGCCAAGGCAGTGGGGATCTCCTATATGCTGGCCGGTGATGGTGGCGCGAGCAATACCGATCCCTACGCCGAGGGCGAAACCGCCGATAATCAGTGGATTGTCGAGGGGCCGCACCTGATGATTCTCATGCCGGATCCCGCCTTGCTCGACAGTCTGCCTACCGACCCTTACGCCGGTGGCCCCTACGTGATGTGGAAGGGCACACCTTACGCGCACATCATGGTGCCGGTCGGCCCGAGAAAATAGGCCTTGGATTTTTTGCTAAGTACTCATTTTAACGCCCGTAAGGGCGTTTTTTATGTGAGGGTTAAACTACCGTCGATTGCACCTCGCCATCGACCAGCTTAGTGGTGAGGCGATCGCCTGTGCTGACATCTTGAGTGCTGTGCAGCACCTTGCCCTGTGCGTCTAGGGTGATGCTATAGCCGCGGCTCAGGGTCGCCAATGGGCTGACGGTTTCCAGCTGGTGGGCGGCATATTGCAGCGACTTTTCCGCCGTCTTGAGCTTGGCCTGCATGGCGCCGTGCAGCCTTTGACTCTGGTGGCTCAGGCGGCTCGATGCCAGGGCCAGCTGATGACTGGGAGAGACCTGATTTAATCTGGCATGCAGGGATTGTTGGCGACGCTCTAACTTGTGCAGCTTGGCGGTTAATGCGGCGTTGAGCCTGAGCTGCAGCTCGTCGAATCTCTGCTCATACTGCTCTAGGCGGCGCTTGGGGTCTTGTCGCTCTAGTCTATGGTGTAGCTGGCTGAAACGCTGGGCCTGTTTTAGCCCATAGTGCTGCCACCCCTGCTTGAGGCGTGTCATGGCCATCTTGAGTTTATCGGCCTTGCTGAGCGCATCCTGAGACAGTAGCTCGGCCGCGGCAGAAGGGGTAGGGGCACGTAGATCGGCGACATAGTCGCTGATGGTGGTGTCCACCTCATGGCCCACCGCCGAGACCACGGGCAGGGCGCTGTTATAGATGGTGTGGGCCAGGGCCTCGCTGTTGAAACACCAGAGATCTTCTAGGGAACCGCCGCCACGGGTGAGCAGCAGCACATCCACCTCCATCCGGTCGTTGGCCTGCATGATGGCATGGATTAGCGACTTATCGGCGTGTTCGCCCTGCACCTGGCTGGGGTAGATGATCACCTCGATAGAAGGATCGCGTCTTTGTAAGACATGGAGCACGTCTCTGATGGCGGCGCCGGTGGCAGAGGTGATCACCCCTATGCGTTGAATGTTTTCTGGTAGCGGGCGTTTGGTGTCGGCGGCAAACAGGCCCTCGGCGGCCAGCGTCATCTTGAGGGCTTCATACTGCTGCGCCAGTAAACCATCGCCGGCGGGGAGCATGGATTCTATGATCAGCTGATAGTCGCCCCTGGGCTCGTAGACGCTGATGGCGCCCTTGACCAACACCTGCTGGCCATTGGCCGGGCGGAAGGTGACCGCACGATTGCGACCCTTAAACATGGCGGCGCGGATCTGGGCGTAATTGTCCTTTAGGGTGAGATACCAGTGGCCTGAGCTGGGGGCCGAAAAATTGGATATTTCTGCTTCGAGCCAGACTTTACCCAGTTCACCTTCGAGTAATTGCCGCACTTCTCCATTGAGGCGCGATACGGTGTAAACATTATTTTTCGGCATTTTCATAGATATTTTGCTGCTAAAGCGACTTTTTTACTATTTTCCATTTACCACACCCAATATGCAAGGTATAATCCCGCCGCAATATTTTACCTCTTATATCACCTACATGGGGAGATGTTGCCATGCTACGTTTAAAAAAAGAAGCACTAACCTTTGATGATGTGTTGCTTGTTCCTGCACACTCGACCGTACTCCCTAACACTGCCGTTCTTAAGACTCGTTTAACCCAAAAGATCGAACTCAACATGCCTATCGTGTCTGCAGCCATGGATACCGTGACTGAAGCGCGCCTTGCCATCGCCATGGCACAGGAAGGTGGTATTGGTTTCATCCATAAAAATATGAGCATAGAGCAGCAGGCCGAGCAAGTTCGCCAGGTAAAGATCTATGAAGCGGGTATCGTTCAGCAACCTGTAACGGTCACGCCTAATACGACACTTGAGCAGCTTAAAGCGCTTACGGAGAAGAACGGCTTTGCCGGTTACCCAGTGATTGACGAAGCCAATGAGTTGGTGGGTATCATCACGGGTCGTGACGTACGTTTCATCACCGACTGGTCTCGTACCGTCGACAAGGTGATGACACCTAAAGAGCGTCTGGTGACAGTGCCTGAAGGTACGCCGCTGGATGAAGTGCAGAAGTTGATGCACGCTCACCGCGTCGAGAAGGTACTGGTTGTCGATGGTGACTTCCGTCTCAAGGGCCTTATCACAGTTAAAGATTTCCAAAAAGCCGAGCGTAAGCCTAACGCCTGTAAGGATGAGTTAGGTCGCTTACGTGTGGGCGCGGCTGTAGGTGCCGGTGCCGGTAACGAAGAGCGTGTCGATGCGCTGGTAAAAGCCGGTATCGACGTGCTGCTTATCGATTCATCTCACGGCCATTCTGAAGGCGTGTTGCAGCGTATTCGAGACACCCGCGCCAAATACCCAGATCTTCAGATCGTGGGCGGTAACGTGGCCACGGCCGAAGGTGCCTTGGCACTGGTCGAGGCGGGTGTGAACGCCGTTAAGGTAGGTATTGGCCCTGGCTCTATCTGTACCACTCGTATCGTCACCGGTGTGGGTGTGCCGCAGATCACTGCAGTATCTGATGCTGCAGCCGCAGTTAAGCACTTAGATATTCCTGTTATCGCCGACGGCGGCATCCGCTTCTCGGGTGACCTGGCTAAGGCGCTGGCCGCCGGTGCGTCATGCATCATGGCGGGCTCTATGTTTGCCGGTACCGACGAGGCGCCAGGTGAGACAGAGCTATACAACGGCCGTGCTTACAAGTCATACCGTGGCATGGGCTCTCTGGGCGCCATGACACAAGGTTCTTCTGACCGTTACTTCCAAAGCGATAACGCTGCCGACAAGCTGGTACCAGAGGGTATCGAAGGTCGCGTACCTTACAAGGGTAAGCTTAAGGAGATCATCCACCAGTACATGGGCGGCCTACGTTCATGCATGGGCCTCACAGGTTGTCCTACCATTAAAGATCTTAATGAGAAGGCGGAATTTGTGAAGGTAACCTCGGCGGGTATGGGTGAGTCCCACGTTCACGACGTGACCATCAGCAAAGAAGCCCCTAACTATCGCAGCGGTTCTTAATTATTGAAATCAGGCAGTGTCATTGAAAAATACACTGCCTTTTCTTAAGCCAGGTCTTACTAAATGACATTGGCGAAAAATCTGAAAGATAAAAGGTAAAGCATGAGCAACATTCATGATCATAAGATCCTTATCCTCGATTTTGGATCTCAGTACACGCAATTAATTGCCCGCCGTATCCGTGAGATCGGTGTTTACTGTGAGCTTTGGGCCTGGGATGTGTCTGAAGAGCAGATCAAAGCCTTTGCGCCTAACGGTATCATCTTGGCCGGTGGCCCAGAGAGCGTCACCGCCGACAACTCGCCTCGTGCCCCTGAATATGTGTTTAACGCCGGCGTGCCAGTACTCGGCATCTGCTATGGCATGCAGACCATGTCAGAGCAGCTGGGCGGCAAGGTGATTCAAGGCATTGGCGAAGGTGAGTTCGGCTATGCCCAGGTTGAAGTTCAGGCGGCTTCAGAGCTGTTCAAGAGCATCGAAGATGCGGTCAGCGACAGCGGTAAGGCGCTGCTGGATGTCTGGATGAGCCATGGTGACAAGGTCTCTGAGATCCCAGAAGGTTTCGTGACAGTCGCTAAGACAGATACCTGTCCTTATGCGGCCATGGCTAACGAAGAGAAGCGTTTCTACGGCGTTCAGTTCCACCCAGAAGTGACCCACACCCGTCAGGGCAAGCGTATGCTGGAGCATTTCGCCCTGGATATCTGTCAGTGTGAGGCCAACTGGAAGCCGGCTTCTATCATCGAAGACGCTGTCGCTCGCATCAAGGAGCAGGTGGGTGATGACGAGGTTATCTTGGGTCTGTCAGGTGGTGTCGACTCTTCGGTGGTGGCCATGCTGCTACACCGCGCCATCGGCAGCAAGCTGACCTGTGTGTTTGTCGACAACGGTCTACTGCGTCTGAATGAGGCCGACCAGGTCCTCGAGATGTTTGGCGATCACTTCGGGCTGAATATCGTTCACGTCGATGCCGAGTCACGTTTCCTCGATGCGCTGGCAGGCGAGGCCGACCCAGAAGCCAAGCGTAAGATCATCGGCAAGGTGTTTGTCGATATCTTCGACGAAGAGTCGCGCAAGTGCGTTAACGCCAAGTGGCTGGCGCAGGGTACCATCTATCCTGATGTTATCGAATCGGCGGGCAGTGCTACCGGTAAGGCGCACGTGATCAAGTCACACCATAACGTCGGCGGTCTGCCGGATGATATGGAGCTGGGTCTGGTCGAGCCGCTGCGTGAGCTGTTTAAGGATGAGGTGCGTAAGATTGGTTTAGAGCTGGGCCTGCCTTACAACATGCTCTACCGTCACCCATTCCCTGGCCCAGGCCTAGGAGTACGTGTGCTGGGTGAAGTGAAGAAAGAGTACTGTGACCTGCTACGCCGCGCCGATGCTATCTTCATCGAAGAGCTGCACAAGGCCGACCTGTACAACAAGGTGAGCCAGGCCTTTACCGTCTTCCTGCCGGTTCGCAGTGTAGGCGTGATGGGTGATGGTCGTAAGTATGACTGGGTAGTATCGCTGCGTGCGGTAGAAACCATCGACTTTATGACGGCGCACTGGGCACATCTGCCATACGATTTCCTCGGCAGAGTCTCAAACCGTATCATCAATGAGATCGACGGTATCTCTCGTGTGGTTTACGATATCTCAGGTAAGCCACCTGCAACCATCGAGTGGGAATAACTCCGCGATAGGTTGAGATGATTGATGAAAGGGGCATAGCGATATGCCCTTTTTTATTTGAGTGACATAATTCACCTGGCCGATAGAGCCATGCATAAACATTACCCTTAAAAACATTGCCTTTGAAAAATGGCCGAGTGAACCTAAGTAATAGAGAGCAGATGAGTAAGGCAGTTGAAGAGCAAGCCAGCCTGGAGCAGCAGGCGGTAAAAGATGAAGCCTATATGCGCCAAGCCATGGCACTGGCCGCCGAGGCCGAGTCGCGGGGGGAGGTTCCCGTAGGTGCGCTATTGGTGAAAGACGATAAAGTGATTGCCACAGGCTTTAACCTTAGCATCTGTCGTCATGATGCCAGTGCCCACGCCGAGATGGAGTGTATTCGCGCTGCGGGTCAGGCGGTGGAGAACTATCGTCTGCTCGATACCACGCTGTACGTGACCTTAGAGCCCTGCGCCATGTGCGCCGGTGCCATGGTGCATGCCAGGATCGCGCGTTTGGTGTATGGCGCGGCCGATCTCAAGACGGGCGCGGCGGGGAGTGTGGTGGATCTGGTGCGCAGCAGGGCCTTCAATCATCAGTTAACCGTGACCTCAGGCGTGTTGGCCGAGGAGTGTGGCGAGCAGCTCAGCGCCTTCTTTCGTCGGCGGCGTCAGGAGAAGAAGGCGTTGAAGATGGCCGAAAAAAAACAAGGGCAATAGCCCTTGTTTTTATTTGTCGGTCACTCAACTTTTTAGCCCGGTGGATTGTCGTTATCGGGATGCTTAATAAAAGTGAAGTACTGTTTCTGCCTGTTAATCGTATGCTGGTGGCGTATTTTAAGCAGGGTTCTTCTACGTGAAGACAGATTATTTAAGGCTTTTTTTCTCATAATGAACCTCCATTAGGCCGCTGCGCTATCTATATCACAAGCTTTAGCTCATTAATCGGGCTGACTCGCTGAAACCTCGCTTTGTGATTGTTTTTCGGCCGTTTGTTGCGTTTCCACCATTTCATCTTGTAACTCTTGATTCTGATTGTCAATCCAAACCAGGGTGTCGTAGTAGCGTCTGATGTTATCCACATAGTGGACCGCTTCGCCGCCGCGGGCATAGCCATAGCGCGTCTGCTTGTAGTATTTGCGCTTCTGCAGCAGGGGCAATACTTTTTTCAAATCCCGCCAGGCACTTGGGTTTAGTCCCATAGACTGCGCCAGCTTACGCGCATCTTCCACATGGCCATAGCCTATGTTGTAGGAAGCCAGCGCAAACCACATGCGTTGATTGTCGGGGATCGACTCCGGCAGGCGATTGAGAATGTCACTCAGGTATTTGGCGCCGCCTCGTATGCTCTGCTCTGGATCCAGACGGTTGTCGATCCCCATTTGCTTGGCCGTGGGCAGGGTAAGCATCATCATGCCGCGCACCCCGGTGGGTGAGCGGGCGTTGGGATTCCAATGGGACTCCTGATAGGCGGTGGCCGCCAGTTTACGCCAGTCAAGGTCACCTGCGTATTCGACAAAGTTGTCGCGATACTTGGGCAGCCTGCTGTCGATGGCCCTTAGGAAGGCACGGGTGTCCACATAGTCGAAACGCTTCACATGGGCGAAATACTTCTCGTTGAGATGGGCCAGGGTGCCGGCTCGCTTCTCCTGGTGCCAGAAACTCAACAAGTCGCTCATCAGCTGATCGCTGCCGTTGGGGGGCAGCAGCCAGACCACGGCCTGGCCTTCTCGCAGAACCGGGCCGGCCCTGAGCTCAGGCATGTAGCGGCGGTTGATCTCGAAGGTGGTCGAATCGGCGATGGTGTAGCTGATCTCGTCGCGAGCGATCATTGCCAGCAGCTCTTCGCTGTCCTTGTCGCCTTGCTGATCCCACACCAGCTCGGGGTAGAGTTTTTGCAGCTCGGCCAGGGTCTCGATAAAGGAGGAGTCTGAAACCACGGTGATGTTATCGTCCAGCTGACTCACGTCTGTCGGGTATTTGGCCCCCTGCTTGTAGACCAGCACCTGATTAACATAGTAGAGCGGCGGCCCCAGCCTGAATTGTTCTCGGCGGCTCTGGGTATCTGCCAGTCCGGCGGCGATCAGATCGATCTCACCATTTCGCATCGCCTGGTAGAGATCGCCTATGGTGGGGTAGGGCTGCATCTTGAGTTCAAGACCCTGATGCTCGGCAAAACGCGCCGCCATCTCATAGTCGAAGCCGGCGAGTCCCTGACCTGTGGTCACATAGATCTGCGCGCCGTAGAGGGTGCCGACATTGAGCTGGGTTTTGGGCTGGGCCTCAACCACTTTTGCTGGTTCCACGCGCTCGCCCTGACAAGCCGTCAGTAGCGATACACAGTATAGAATCAGCAGGAGAGTTCTCATTAAGTTACTATTTTTTAATCCATTTTATAAAAATCGGCCGACGATTATATCACAAGCTGGTCAAAGGCAATAATGGCGATTATTTCGGCTGAAATTATTTGTTGGTCTATGGATGATTTTGGCGTTTAGCCCACTTAAGTATGGGGCATGAATTTAGCGCCGCGCCAGTTTCTTTAAAACGTAAAGCTGTTTTCGCGCTATGGTGATAATAAATCGAAGGAAACGCCGTTTTGAAGCCATGCTACGGATGATTTGTGGCCCACATTTCCCTATAATAGCGCCAGATCTGACCCTGCAATTATAAATAATAAGGTGAAAAGACGTGATGGAGATCATCCGCGGAGCCCCTGCATTATCAGCGTTTAGAGTCCAAAAGCTAATGGAGGCCTGTCAGAGTACGGCGCTTCCAGTACAAGATATCTATGCTGAGTTCATTCATTTAGCCGATTTAACAGAGGCATTGGATGCTGGCGAAACCCAGCAGCTGGCCAAACTGTTAACCTATGGACCTGCGATCGAAGCACATGCGCCCCAAGGCAACTTGTACTTCGTAACGCCGCGTCCGGGCACCATCTCTCCATGGTCGTCTAAAGCGACTGACATCGCTCATAACTGTGGTCTGAACAAGGTCAAGCGCTTAGAGCGCGGTATCGCCTACTATGTTCAAGCCGACAATCTGGATGACGCCCAGCAGAAGCAGCTGCTTGGCCTGCTGCACGACCGCATGGTTGAAGTGGTGTTGCCAGATTTCGAGCAGGCGAGCAGCCTGTTTGCCCGCACCGAGCCAGCAGTCTTTACCAGCGTCGACGTGCTGGGTGAAGGCAAGGCGGCACTGGAAGCGGCCAACGTTAAATTGGGTCTGGCGCTGGCGCCGGATGAGATCGACTACCTGGTAGAGAACTTCCAGCGTCTGAATCGTAACCCTAACGATGTCGAGCTGATGATGTTTGCCCAGGCGAACTCAGAGCACTGCCGTCACAAGATCTTCAACGCCGATTGGACCATCGACGGCGAGGTACAGTCAAAGTCGCTGTTCAAGATGATCAAGAACACTTTCGAGAAGACCCCAGATCACGTGTTATCTGCCTACAAAGATAACGCCGCCGTGATGGAAGGTTCTGTCGCCGGTCGTTTCTTCCCCGAGCCAAACGGGGTGTACGCCTATCACACTGAGCCTATGCATATCCTGATGAAGGTGGAGACCCACAACCACCCGACGGCCATCAGCCCATACCCAGGTGCGGCCACAGGTTCTGGCGGTGAAATCCGCGACGAAGGCGCAACCGGTCGTGGCTCTAAGCCTAAGGCTGGCCTCACCGGCTTTAGCGTATCAAACCTTAAGATCCCAGGCTTCGTACAGCCATGGGAAGGCGATTATGGTAAGCCTGATCGCATCGTGACCGCGCTAGATATCATGACCGAAGGCCCACTGGGCGGCGCGGCCTTTAACAACGAATTTGGTCGTCCGGCGCTGCTGGGCTATTTCCGTACCTATGAGCAGGAAGTCTCGAGCCACAACGGCGTCGAGGTACGTGGTTATCACAAGCCAATCATGCTTGCCGGTGGTCTGGGTAACATCCGCGAAGAGCATGTGCAGAAGGGTGAGATCACCGTCGGCGCCAAGCTAATCGTTCTGGGTGGCCCTGCGATGAACATCGGCCTGGGCGGCGGCGCGGCTTCCTCTATGGCCTCTGGCCAGTCGAGCGAAGACCTCGATTTCGCTTCTGTGCAGCGTGACAACCCAGAGATGGAGCGTCGCTGTCAAGAAGTGATCGATCGCTGCTGGCAGATGGGCGAAGCCAACCCGATTCAATTTATCCACGACGTGGGTGCGGGCGGTCTGTCGAACGCCTTCCCTGAGCTGGTGGACGACGGCGGACGCGGCGGTCGTTTCGAGCTGCGCAACGTGCCATCGGACGAGCCGGGCATGAGCCCGCTGGAGATCTGGTGTAACGAGTCGCAGGAGCGTTATGTACTCTCGGTAGCGCCGGAAAACCTCGAGCTATTTACCGCCATCTGTGAGCGTGAGCGCGCGCCATTTGCCGTGGTGGGTGAGGCGACTGAGGAGCGTCACCTGACCCTGTCGGATGAGCACTTCGACAACAAGCCTATCGATCTGCCGCTAGAGGTTCTTCTAGGCAAGGCGCCTAAGATGAGCCGTGACGTGGTGTCGCAAAAGGCGGACTCGCCTGCGCTGGCACAAGAGACAATTGAGCTGAAAGATGCGGTGCGCCGCGTACTGCGTCTGCCAACCGTTGCCGAGAAGACCTTCCTGATCACTATCGGTGACCGCACGGTTACCGGTCTGGTGAATCGTGACCAGATGGTCGGTCCTTGGCAGGTGCCTGTGGCCGACTGTGCCGTGACCGCATCAAGCTTCGATTCTTACAGCGGTGAAGCCATGTCTATGGGCGAGCGCACCCCGCTGGCACTGCTGGACTTTGGCGCCTCGGCGCGCATGGCGGTAGCCGAATCTATCATGAACATCGCCGGTAGCGATATCGGCTCACTCAAGCGTATCAAGCTGTCGGCCAACTGGATGTCTGCCGCGGGTCACCCGGGTGAAGACGCAGGTCTGTACGAGGCGGTTAAGGCCGTGGGCGAAGAGTTGTGTCCTGAGCTAGATCTCACCATCCCAGTGGGTAAAGACTCGATGTCGATGAAGACGGCCTGGCAAGATGGCGGCGAAGATAAGACGGTTACCTCGCCTATGTCGCTGGTGATCACTGCCTTCGGTGCGGTGCAAGATATTCGTAAGACAGTAACCCCAGAGCTGAGAAGCGACAAGGGCGACACAGAGCTGCTGCTGGTCGACCTTAGCCAGGGCGAGCGTCGTCTGGGCGGTTCATGTCTGGCGCAGGTATACGGTGAGCTGGGCGATAAGGCACCAGATTTGGCCGATGCGGCATTGCTGCGTGGCTTCTTCGAGGTGACTCAGGCGCTGGTGGCCGATAAGGCACTGCTGGCCTATCACGACCGTAGCGACGGTGGTCTATTCACGACGCTGGTTGAGATGGCGTTTGCCGGCAACACGGGTCTGGATGTGGATCTCAGCGCGCTGACGGGGACTCATTTAGAGCGTCTGTTCAACGAAGAGCTGGGCGCCGTGATCCAGGTGCGCGCAGCCGATAGCCAGGCTATCAAGGCGCAGTACCAGGCGGCCGGTGTGGCTTGCCATGTGGTTGCTAAGCCAGTGGCTGGCGACAGCATCATCATCCGTGATGCAGGGGCCGAGGTATTGGCCGAGTCACGCACCGAGCTGCGTACCATCTGGGCCGAGACCACCTATCGCATGCAGGCGATGCGTGACAACCCTGAGTGTGCAGAGGAAGAGTTCAAGCTCAAGCAGGTGGCCGATGCCCCAGGCTTGACCGTGGATCTCAAGTTCGACCCGAGCGAAGATATCGCCGCGCCTTATATCCTCAAGGGCACAGCGCCTAAGATGGCTATCCTGCGTGAGCAGGGGGTTAACTCTCATCTCGAGATGGCCGCCGCCTTCGACCGCGCCGGCTTCGAGAGCCGAGATGTTCACATGTCTGACATTCTCTCGGGCCGTATCAGCCTCGAAGAGTTCCAGGGCCTGGCGGCCTGTGGTGGCTTCTCCTACGGTGACGTACTGGGCGCCGGTGAAGGTTGGGCCAAGTCGATTCTGTTCAACGGCCGTGCCCGCGAAGAGTTCAGTCGCTTCTTCGAGCGTAACGACAGCTTCGCCCTCGGGGTATGTAACGGTTGTCAGATGCTCTCTAACCTGAAAGATATCATTCCGGGTACCGAGCATTGGCCACACTTCGTGCGTAACCGCTCCGAGCGTTTCGAGGCGCGTTTCAGCCTAGTGGAAGTGCAGAAGAGTCCATCCTTCTTCTTCGAAGGCATGGAAGGCTCACGTATGCCGATCGCCGTATCGCACGGTGAGGGTCGCGCCGAGTTTGCATCGCCTGAGGCGCTGGCCGCCGCAGAGGCGTCTGGCACTATCGCGCTGCGCTTCGTCGATGGCCATGGCCAGCTAGCGACGCAATACCCAGAGAACCCTAATGGCTCGCCAAACGCCTTAACCGGTATCTGTAGCACAGACGGTCGCGTCACCATCATGATGCCGCACCCTGAGCGTGTGTTTAGAACCGTGGCGAACTCTTGGCATCCTGACGAGTGGGGCGAAGATAGCCCATGGATGAGAATGTTCAGAAACGTTCGCGCTAAATTAGGTTAACCTAAGCTTAGCGGTTTAATTGATGCAAAAAGGGCCTCGAAAATTCGAGGCCCTTTTTTTATACCCACAAAGAGTTAGTTTAAACCCACACAGATACATGTACTTAGCCTTACTTTATTACATCCTGAACTGCTAAACAGCTATAAAGTAGGGGTATCGACGGATTTTTCCTTTAATTCGCGCAAATCACGCCTAATGGGATCTGCCCCGAAAATCGCTAAAAGGCGATATTAATTATTTAGCGACTGCTAAACTAATCTAAAATCATCTAAACCAAGTCGTTAGAAAGTAAAAAGCCACCGCCTTCGAGGAGAAAGCGGTGGCCGTTTTGCGCTAACAAAACTTCAAGCAATGGCGGGTTAAGGTGCTATTTACAGCTCTCTTGCAGTATAGAGTTCAACAAAAGTGCGCTTGTAGCTGTTAACTAGACGATCAAATAGGTTTTTCATAACGGATTCTCCACACAGTGATTAATGATGTGAGCGGAGTTTGGCTTGCCGGGCAACTTCACCGGGTTGATTGAGCCGTCTCCTTAACACAGGCATATAGTAAGCAAATGCCGCCTAGGGAACAAACGATTAAAATTGCAAGTTCTCATTAGAATTTTTAATAAGTAATAAGTATTCTTGGTGTGATATAGATGTTTTTAATTTCATATTCCATTGATTTTGTTGGTTTGTTTTGTTTGTTGTGTGCTGATTTAGAGTTATATATATTGACTCTTAAATTGTTAAATCTTGTTAAATATTGCGTTTTGTGCGATGTGAGCTGAAATTTGCTAAAAATAGCCTTTTTATCAAAATTTAATGGCTTCCTATCACGTTTGCAATGTTTTGGCAAGCGTGTTGCCGGGTGAAGTGTGGCGCCGTCCGCAAAACCCACTATCCGCGCCGTGTTTGATTGATTTGAATCAATTTTGAATGGTATAAAATGCTTAGGGTACGTTTGATATGCCTTGTTGTAAGTTTTTGAAAAAAATAATTTAAATTGATTTTCTCGGCCGTTTCTGCGACGGGGGTTTAAAAACCAAAAGGTTTTGTGAGCCGCCTCTCAAAAACTGGGGTGAGAGGGCCTTTTTGAGCGTCAGCGACGCTTGAGCGAGGCAAAAAGTTAAAATTTGGCGGTTTGTGAGACTCGGGTCTGACAAATTACTTGAATAATAAAATTCCTAAATAGGCATTTTTCCGGGTTGATGGGGATCTAACCTTGAAGAATGATCGCACCACCTAAGGAGTCACTGATGATTGTTGAAGAGGTTGTAGAGCTCTCGCGCTTACAGTTTGCGCTGACAGCTATGTATCACTTCCTGTTTGTACCTTTGACCTTGGGGCTGGCGTTCTTGCTGGCCATTATGGAATCACTCTATGTGATGACCAATAAGCAGATCTATAAAGATATGACCAAGTTCTGGGGTAAGCTTTTTGGTATTAACTTCGCCCTGGGCGTAACCACAGGTCTGGCGATGGAGTTCCAGTTCGGGACTAACTGGTCGTACTATTCTCACTATGTGGGTGACATCTTCGGTGCGCCACTGGCTATCGAAGGCTTGATGGCCTTCTTCCTCGAATCTACCCTGGTGGGTATGTTCTTCTTCGGTTGGGACAGATTCAGCAAGCGTCAACACCTGGCGGTGACCTGGTTGGTGGCCCTGGGCTCGAATATGTCGGCGCTGTGGATCTTGGTTGCCAACGGCTGGATGCAGAACCCAGTCGGTAGTGTGTTCAACTACGAAACCATGCGTATGGAGATGACCAGCTTCGCCGAGGTGCTGTTTAACCCGGTTGCGCAGGTGAAGTTTGTTCATACCGTGGCTTCTGGCTATGTGGCTGGCGCCATGTTTGTACTGGCGATTAGCTCATACTACATCCTAAAGAAGCGTGACCTGCCGTTTGCCCGTCGCTCTTTTGCCATCGCGGCCAGCTTCGGTATGGCATCTATCCTGTCGGTTATCGTACTGGGTGACGAGTCAGGCTATAAGGTGGGTGAGGCCCAGCGCGTTAAGCTGGCGGCTATCGAAGCCGAGTGGCACACAGAACCTGCACCTGCGGCCTTTACCGCTGTGGGTTTCCCTAATCAGGAAACCATGCACACAGATTATGCCATCAAGATCCCATACGCCATGGGTATCATCGCGACCCGCTCTATCGATGAAGAGGTTACCGGTATTCGCGACCTTATCGTCGAGCACGAGGAGCGTATTCGCAACGGCGTGAAGGCATATGCCATGTTGACCGAGCTGCGCGCCGGCAACGAAACTCCAGAGCTTCGCGCGGCCTTCGAAGAAGCTAAAGTCGACTTAGGATATGGCCTGCTGCTGAAGCGTTACACAGACAATGTGGTCGATGCCACCGAGGAGCAGATCAAGGCGGCCGCCAAGGACTCAATCCCATCTGTTGCGCCTATGTTCTGGAGCTTCCGTGTGATGGTTGGCCTGGGTGTCATCATGCTGTTCGTGTTTGCGGCGGCCTTCTGGCAGAGCACACGTCATCAGATCGAAGAGAAGCCTTGGGTACTTAAGGCGGCGCTATACAGCCTGCCACTGCCTTGGATCGCCATCGAGTGTGGTTGGTTCGTCGCCGAGTACGGCCGTCAGCCTTGGACCATCTCCGAGGTGCTGCCAACCTTCATGTCGGCTTCTAGCCTGAGCGCGGCGGATCTCTGGTTCAGTATCATCTCTATCACTCTGTTCTACACAGTGCTGCTGGTGATTGAGCTGTTCTTGATGATCAAGTTTGCACGTAAGGGACCTAGCAGTCTCAAGACGGGCCGTTATCACTTTGAAAACCTAGAAGCTTAAACCGGAGATCTCATTATGTTTGATTATGAAATATTAAGATTTGTCTGGTGGGCGCTGATTGGTGTGCTGTTCATCGGATTCGCCGTCACCGACGGTTTCGACATGGGCGTGGGTGCCTTACTGCCTATCATAGGTAAGGACGATACCGAGCGCCGTATTATGATCAACTCGATTGCCCCCCACTGGGACGGCAACCAGGTATGGTTAATCACAGCCGGTGGCGCCCTGTTTGCCGCCTGGCCTATGGTATACGCGGTATCCTTCTCTGGCTTCTATGTGGCCATGATGTTGGTGCTGTTTGCCCTGTTCCTGCGTCCCGTGGGCTTCGATTACCGCTCTAAGATTGAAGATCCAAGATGGCGTAAGGCTTGGGACTGGGCACTGTTTGTCGGTGGCTTCGTACCGCCGCTCATCATAGGCGTGGCCTTCGGTAACCTGCTGCAAGGCGTGCCGTTTAACTTCGACGAGTACCTGCGCGCAACCTACCACGGTGGTCTGTTTGGCCTGCTGAATCCATTTGGCCTGCTGGCCGGTCTGGTGAGCGTGTCTATGATCATCATGCAGGGAGCCTCTTGGCTACAGATGAAGACAGAAGGCGAGCTGCGCGTACGTGCGGCGACGGCGACCCAGGTGGCTGCGGCCCTGGTTGCAGTGCTCTTCACCCTGGCTGGTGTATGGCTGGCCAATGGTATCGACGGTTATGTAGTGACCTCGACTATCGACACCCACGGCGCATCTAACCCAGCCCTTAAGACGGTTGCGGTAGAGGCGGGGGCCTGGCTGGCCAACTACGACAAGTACCCAGTGACCATGCTGTTCCCAATTCTGGGGATTGCCATGCCTGTACTGGCGCTGCTGGCGAGTCGTTTCAACCGCTCTGGTTTCGCCTTCCTGTTCAGCTCGCTGGCGGTGGCTATGGTGATTCTGACTTGCGGCGCGGCCATGTTCCCGTTCGTGATGCCATCATCACTTGAGCCAAACGTGAGCCTGACCATGTGGGATGCCACTGCGAGTCACATGACACTGACTGTGATGACCTGGGCGGCGGCGATTTTCGTGCCTATCGTGCTAAGCTACACCATCTGGACTTACTTCAAGATGTTTGGTCGCTTGAGCCGTAGCTACATCGAAGACAACAAGACGTCACTTTACTAACAGGAGCCGACACTATGTGGTATTTTGCTTGGATATTAGGCATTTTGCTGGCGTGTTCTTTCGGTATCATCAACGCCTTGTGGTTAGAGAATACTGAGAACATGGATAGGGATTCAGAGCTTAACGATTAAGTCATGAATCGCGATTGATGAGAAACCCCGTATCAGAATGCGGGGTTTTTTCTTGCCCGTGTTTGGGGCGCACGGGCTAGCGCTTTGGATTGAGAGTGGTTTAGCGTTTGGCGGTATTTGTGATGGCTGAGGATTTGAAGGTCGAACCTTTGTTGATGTTTAGTGCTTGCCGTAGACTTCATTGGCGTTTGTTTAGGTCATTTGAAGGTCGTTCCTTCATGGCAACCTAACGCCTGCCCGGCGGGGGGATGTGCAGATACGTCTGTGACACGCTGTGCGCCATCCTTGGCCGCTCTACGGTTTCATCCCTGAAACCGAAGGTCACAGCCGTATCTACACTCGGTATCTAACGTCTCTTCGATTTGGCGGTATTTGTTTCTCACTAATACAAGTTATTATTTTTAGAGAAAAAAGCGCATTAAAATGTGAAGTGACATGTTGAATGCCAACTACAAGATAGATTAAAGTATCACCAATCAAGGACAGCGTTAGGCCAACTCGAATCAAACATCGACGACGCCATTCAGGGAATGAAAAGCCATTCAAAACGCACCAATCAACTCCCTCAAAAAGTTAACTCTGATCCCATTTATTTTAGGCGGCATTCTCGCTAAAAGCGTTAGGTATAAATAATGTCAGACGATAATTCAACATCACTAGTTAATCTCGGTGAGCTTTCTAAGCCCGCTAATACGCTAATCGAAAAGGTTTCATCTGCAATCGGTGGGGTATTTGAACCATGGCAAATAAAGCGTGTTGCAAAAGCGGAAGCTGAAGCAAGTTTGATTAAAGCAGAGTCAGAGATAAAAATTACTGACTTACATCGCAGAGCAATGCACCGTTTTGTCGAAGAAGAAGCTAATCGTCAAGAAAACATGGAGGAGATTACCAAAAAGTCTATTCCCCATCTTGACGACACATCTAATCCTGAAGATATGGAAGATGATTGGCTTACAAATTTCTTCGATAAGTCGCGGATTGTTTCAGATGAAGAAATGCAAACTATATGGGCTAACGTTCTTGCTGGCGAGGCAAATACACCTGGCTCATTTTCCAGGCGTACAGTGAACTTGCTGAGCGATCTTGATAAAAGAGATGCGGAGCTATTCCAGACTTTATGCAAGTTTGGGTGGAATATAGGAAACTTCACTCCATTAGTCTTTAATAGCCAAGCACCGATTTACAATGACCTGGGGATTAATTTCAGCACCTTGTCTCATTTAGATAGCTTAGGGCTAATTCAATTTAATTCACTTTCAGAGTTTACCAGACAAGGATTGCCAGAAAAATTCACGTTAACTTATTGTGGCCGTTTGTTAACTTTAGAAATGAAAAATGGGCAAAATCAGCTGTCCATAGGCCAAGTACTGCTTTCGCAAGCAGGGCGAGAGCTAGCACAGGTCGTGCGAGTTCCTGGAGTTGATGGTTTTTATGACTACGTAAAAGATCAGTGGAAAGCGCATATTCCTAGTGAAGAAAACACCTAACAAGCGTATGCTGCGAGACTGGTTTTCAGCTGCGATCCAAACTAGCTGCAAATGTGGGGTTATATGTATCGAGAGAAAAATGAAAATTAATCGAGTTATAGTAATTGGCTTTATTTTAATATTAACCGCCTGCGCGCAATCATCTGGAGTCGTCCCATTAGGCGGTGATAGCTATATGATCTCCAGATCTGAAAAGGGATTCGATGTCACTGGTTCTGCGGTTAAAGCTGATGCTTTAAAAGAAGCAAATTCCTATTGCCAAGCTCAAGGGAAAGAACTTCAACTCATTAAAGCTGTTCCTAAAGATATGGTTCCGTTCAGGTCGGATGCGCAAGCAGAGATTGAGTTTAAGTGCCAATAGCTTGCATTTCACATTTTTAGGTTGAGCCGTTCGCCGCGCAAAATGCGCGCAGCTGTGGCAACTTACACGCTGCTCCGTTCTTTTTCGATAACCCTAAACAAAGGTGTTGTATACCTATGCTCTTTCATGAGGTCGAATTTTGACTGATGTCTCGTTCAAAAAAGTAAATTCAGTGGGTCAATATATTGTATTTTTGCTGTGTTTATTGTGTTGCTTACCTTTTTATTTTTTTCATGAAAACATTCCACCGAATCTCATAGGTAAAGCTATTGTTATCTCTCTCTATATTCCGATTTTGTTTATTTGGCTATGTTACAGAATTTACAGGATGTATAGCGATCCAAGCCTTGTCGTTTTGAAGCTTGATGTGAATAGCATTGAGATTGATGGTGTTAGTCACGGCGTTGAACGCCTTAAATACCTTGATGTTGTCTTTGAAAATGACCATTTTAAGCTGGAATGGGAGCTACGAAGCGCCAAACAAATTTGGCAAGCTCAAATCATGAGCACTCGCGCGCACTATGTTACCGACGCCCCTTTAAGTGAAATCAAGAGTTTGACCGAATCTTCTAACAAACTGTCTTACTCTGATAATTCGAGTAAGCTGCAATACAGCTAACATACGCAGTAGATTGTATGCTTGGGCAGTCTTAGGATACCAAAAGGCGCCAAATCGAAGAGACGATAGATACTGGTGTAAACACATTTGTGACCTTCCGAGGCATGGATGCCGAGGTAGAGCTCACAGGGAGGTGCTCGTAGCGTGTCACAAATGTGTTTGCACATAAGGCCTGCGGCAGGCAATTGATACACCATGAAGCCATGGTTAAGGCTTCCTTGCCGATGGCTATGCTGGCAAACGTTAAACATCCATTCCAAGCCACAGTGCTTTAATCGTTAAACTACCTAGGCATTAAATTTCCAATAGTCGACACCTCGCTAAGTACACTCAGCTACTGGCATGTCAGCCAGACATAAAAAAGCCGCTTAATAGCGGCTTTTTTCATTGAGATGAGCGGTTACGCTGAATTTACGACTTAAACACGCTGATCTTCTGTTTGATCTCGGCGGCGATGTGGGAGAGGTTTTGGGCGGCGTCGACTGTGTCGCCGGCGCGCTGTTCGCCGTCGCGGGCGAGCTCGGTGATCTCATGTAGGTTGCGGGTGATCTCGTCGGCGACCGCGCTCTGCTGCTCTGTGGCGCTGGCGATGCTGCTCGACGCTATAGCTAGCTCCCCTATGCTGATGGTGATCTGGTTGAGGTTAGTCGCTGCCTCCTGTCCCTGGGCGGCGGAGGCGGTGCCCAGCTGGTGGCTCTGGCCCATCTGCTCGGCGGTGAGTTTGATCTGCTGCTGTAGCTGAGTGATGGTCTGGCTGATCTCTGAGATCGAGGTCTGGGTGCGCTGGGCCAGGGTTCTCACCTCGTCGGCCACCACGGCGAAGCCGCGGCCCTGTTCGCCGGCGCGGGCGGCCTCGATGGCGGCGTTGAGCGCCAGCAGGTTGGTCTGCTCGGCGATGCTGTTGATCACCTCGGTGACCTGGCTTATCGCCTCGCTCTCCTTGCTGACGTTCTCGACGCTCATATGGCTGGCATCGAGCTGCTCGCTGAGTTTGCCTAGGCCCTGCACCAGTTGGTCGAGCTGCTGGTGGCCGTCGCGGGAGGCGTTATCCACTTGCTGGCTCTGACTGGCGCCGTCACTGGCGTGGTTGGCGACATCCCGCACCGAGGTGGACATCTCTTCGATGGCGGTGGCGATCTGGTCGGTCTGGGCCATCAGCTGCTGGGCCTCTTCGCCGTTGAGTCTGGCCACTTCCTGGGCGCTGCTGGCCTGCTCCTCAAGGGTGTTGACCGAGGCGCGTAGGGCGCCGACCAGCTCTCTAAGGCTCAGGGCCATCTGGCGCGCGGCGAGTGTGATCTTGTCGACCTCGTTGTCTGTATCAGGGCTCACCTGCTCAAATTCCTGGGTCAGGTCACCCTTGCCGAGTTCGGTAAGCTGGTGCTGCAGATGACGCAGCGGGCGTAGTGTCTTGACTAGCACCATAGAGAGCAGCAGGGTGATAAGCAGCACGCCCACGGCGGCGACGCCGGCATTGATGCTCAGCAGCTTAAGGCTCTCTTCGTTCAACTCGCGCTTCTTGGCCTGACCCAGCAGGGTCCATTGCCAGCCGGGGATGGTGACGGCGTAGGCGTACATGGGCTCCTTGTTGCCATTGAGGTATTCGCTCTCCTGGCCGCCGCGCTTGGCTTGTTCGATAGAGAGACCATCGAGTATCGCCTCTGTCAGTATGGTGCCCGATTCCTGATTAGGCTGGGCGATGATGGCGTTGTCCACGTTGCGGATCAGGGTGAAGTAGCCAGATTCTTCCAGCTTGAGCTGGTTCATCGAGCGTTGCAGCTCGGTCAGCGCCTCTGAGATATCGAAGCCGATATAGAGTATGCCTATGATATCGCCTTGGGGGCCCGTGATGGGGCGGTAGACGGTCATATAGTCTCTGCCAAACAGCCTGGCATAGCCTTCATATTCCTGGCCCGCGATGAGCGCGCCGTAGCCGGGGTGCTTCTTTCCCAGGTAGGTGCCCAGGGCGCGTTTGCCGTCGGCTTTTTTCAGCGAGGTGGAGATGCGGATAAAGTCGTCGCCGTCGCGAACGAAGACGGTGGCGTTACCGCCGGTGAGGTTAGAGTAGCGATCCACCTTGCTCTTGGAGGCATTGATCTGTTCGCGCTCGTGTACCAGAGCCGGTGTGGGTTTACCCATCACCTTGACCGTCTTATCCGGCTTGAAGAATTGCCCCGGGTACATGGCTCTGAGCACATCGGCGTTGCGTCTGGCCAAGCTCAACAGGCTGTTGTACTCGAGTTCAATCAGGTCGGCGGTGCTGTGCATCTGCGCCTTAACGGCTGTCTTTCCTTTATCTTCCAGCACGTTGGCGGCTGTGATGTAGGAGATGCTGCTGAGGATGGCAAATACGACGACGGTGAGGATCAGGGCAAGGGCGCCTATCTGTTTGGCGATAGGCCAGTTCTTATAGTTCATTTTGGTCATCCACCTTATGGTTATACTGTCGACAATGTAACCAAGGCAGTGCGAGATTGTTTTGACGTAGGTCTATTTAACTAAAGGAAAAAATGGGAGTGACGTCGGCAATTAGTCTAAGTATGCACTGGATCACCCTGGGCAGATGAGCCAGTGCATCTTGTGATTAGAACGTTAGTTAAGCCGTTAGCTGGGCTGCAGTGCTGGAGCGGGCGCCGTCTGCCGCTTGGTCATCAGCAGCTGGTACATAGTCGGCACCCATACCAGTGATAGCAAGGTGGTGAGCGCCGTGCCGCCGGCGATGGCGATGGCAAACGGTGGCCAGAAGCCGCCACCTGCGATGATCAGTGGCAGGAAGCCCCCTATGGTGGTGATGGTGGTCGAGCCGATATGGCGGCCACAGCTGCTGACCACGGCCACTATGGCTGGAATGCCCGCCTCACGCTTGTCCGGCATATCCTCAAGCTCCGCCAGGATGACGATGGCGGCGTTGATCGCTAGGCCCATCAGGCCCAGCAGGCCGATGATCACGGTAAAGCCGAAGGGATAGTTAAACAGGTAGACGGCGAGTAGGCCAAGGCCCGCCGACTGCACCGCGCTCAGCAGTATGATGCCGGTGAGGCGGAAGGAGTTGAACGACAGCACCACGGTGGCCAGCAGCAAAGTGATCACCAGGACTATGTTGGACAGCAGGTTACCCACGGCCTCGTTACGCTTGGCGCTCTCGCCGCCCACCTCGATACGGTATCCGGCGGGCAGTGTGAGGGCGTCGATGCGCGTCTTGGCCTGATCGAGCACCTGTTGGGGCAGCACATCGCTCTCCAGGTAGGCCTCTATGGTGTTGACGCGCTGGCCATCCCTTCTGGGGATGGCGCCCAGGCTGACGTCGATACGGCTGCTGGCCAGCGCCGAGAGCGGGATCCCCACGCCGCTCCCTGACAGCAGGTTGATCTGCGACAGCTCGGTCTGCTGCTCGCGCATTAGATCTTGGGTGCGTACCCGGATCGGCAACGACTCCGTTTGCTCCAGTATGCTGCCGCCATTGATGCCTGTGGTGGCCATCTGGATCTGCTTGGCGATATCCGTCAGGCTCAACCCGCTCATCTTGCTGGCGTCTTCGTTTACCTGAAACCACACCTTGGGCGCGCCGGCGCTCAGGGTCGCGCGGGTGTGCAGCACGTGATCTGTGGTGATAAGAATGCGCCGCACCTCATCGCCTATCTCTCTTAGGGTATCGAGATTGTGGCCGTAGATGCGAAGCTCCACGGGGGCATTAAAGGGCGGGCCCTGCTCCAGCTTGCGCACCAGGATCTGCGCCTCGGGGAACTCGCTATCGAGCTGGGTTTGCAGCCTAGGGATCAATTGGTTGGCGCGCTCGAAGTCGGCGACCTTGATCATCGCCTGGGCATAGTTGGCCGCCCCCTGCTGACGCTGCAGCAGGTTGTAGTAGAAGGAGGGGGCATTGCCGCCAATCACCCAGTCGAGCCTGTGCATCTCGCCCGTGGCCCTGAGGTTGGCGTCGATACGCTCTACCAAAGCGCGGGTGTTTTCTATGCTGGACTGAGGCGCCAGGTGCACCTCTATCTGGAACATGTCTCTGTCTGACGGCGGGAAGAACTGCTCCGTCATCTGCCCCGAGGCGATGAAGCCGCTTATGGGTAATATGCCGATCACCAGGCCCGCCAGCAGGGGACGCTTGAGGGCGATATGCAGCGTGGCGGTAAAGGCGCGGGCGATGATGGGGAAGTTGACCCCGCGCTGATACCAGTGAGTGGCATCTCCCTCGGCGCCGAAGCGGCCAGCGAAACCGGCGATCAGCGTATGGGAGATGAGGTAGGAACCCAGCAGGGCGAAGATCACCGAGATTGCGATACCGCCGACGAATTCTCCTGCGGCCCCCGGCATGAGAATGATGGGGGTGAAGGCCAGCATGGTGGTGATGGTGGAGCCCGCCAGCGGCAGCCAGAGATGTTTGAGGGTCTCGCCCACGGCGCCGAGGCGATCCAGCCCCTGGCGGCGACGCTGGGCGATGGCATCGACGATGACGATGGCGTTATCCACCATGATCCCTAGCGCCACCACCAGGCCGGTCACCGACATCTGATGAATAGGTAGGCCGACATATTTCATGCAGGCCAGGGTAAACAGGGCGGTCAGCGGCAACGACAGTGAGACGATCACCGCGTTACGCAGCCCCAGGGTCAACATGAGCACCACCAGAATGATGATGAAGCCCAGCAGCAGGCTGGCGATGAGGTCGCTCAGGCGGGTGGTGGTGTAGCCCTCTTGGTCGAACAGCCACTGGATCTCCACGTTGGAGGAGAGATCCCCCTGTACCTTCTCCACCACGCGATGCACCTGCTGTAGCCAGAGGTCGACCCGGGTGTTGTTGAGCATGCGCGCCGACACCATGATCCCCTGGGCCTGCTCTATGAGGGCGATGCTGGCGGCGGGGGTCTTGGGCTGGCGCTGCACGCTGGCGACCTCGCCCAGGCGTATGATCTGACCGCTTTCATCGACCTTGAGCGGCACCTGTCTGATGCGGGTGACAGAATCCAGCTCGCCTGAGACCTCTACCAGGGCGCGAAAGGCGTCGTTGGTGATCTCTCCGGCGGACACCTTAGTATCTGCGTTGGCAAGGATCTGGGCGATGGCGGCGGCGCTCAGGCCGATGCGATTGACATTCTGGGCATCGATCTGCACCAGGATCTCTTCGGTGGGGGCGCCATAGAGTTTCACGAAGTCTGTGCCCGGGATCAGCCTGAGCTGGCTCTGTAGCTCCTTGGCATAGCGGTTGAGGATATCCTGGCGCGGCTCGCCCGCGCCTTGCCACACCAGGCCCAGGATGGCGGTGTTGGCATAGCCCAGCTGATCATCTAGGAGGGCATTCTGTGCCCCTGGGGGCAGGAGATGCTGGGCATCGTTGATGAGATCCCTGGCCCTGGACCAGACCGGGTCTGTCTCTGTGATCCTGTCTTTAAGCTCGAGCTGGATGACGGAGATCCCCGGACGCGAGGTGGATTGCACCAGTTTTAGCTCTTCCAGGCGCCTGAGTTGGTTTTCCAGTACCTCGGTGACCAGGGCTTCGACCCGCTCCGCCGAGGCGCCCGGATAGTGGGTGACCACAGAGGCGAAGCGGTTGGTGATGCTGGGATCTTCCATGCGGGGTAGGCTGGTGATGGCGCCTAGACCCGCGACGATCAGCAGGGCGATCACTAGGCTGGCGAGACGACCATTTTCGACTAGGGCTCTAATCATGACTTACCTCGTCGCCACTTGGGTGTTGAGCATGACGCGCTCGCCCACCACGACCTTGTGCAGCCCTTGGGTGACAAAGCGTTCATCTTCGCTTATCGCCCCCTGGATGAAGGCCTGATCGCCACGGGTGTAGAGGATCTCTATGTCGCGCCGCTCGATAAGGTATTGATCCGGTTGCTGTTCGACCAGCACATAGAGGTTCCACAGGCCGCGCAGGCCGTCGGTGAGTGAGGAGATGGGCACCCAGAAACCGGCGGTGTCGACTGTCTTGTTGTAATGCAGGTAGGCCAGCTCGCCGTTGATCACCTTGGCATCTGTAGGCAGAGTCAGGCGCACGGGGACGGTACGTGTCACAGGGTTGACCTCGGCGCCTATGCCGGCCACGGTGGCCTGATAAGGGGTCTCTTTCACCGTCAGGGTCAACTGCTGGCTGTCTTCCAGGGTCTGCGCCAGGCTCACGGGTACACCGACAATTGCCTGCGGGTTGTTATGTTGGATCAGGGTAAACAGAGGCGCGCCCAGGGCCACCACCTCGCCTAAGTTGTTGTTGCGTTTGGCGATAACGCCATCGAAGGGGGCGACCAGAGTGGACTTAGCGATCCGCAGGGCGTTGGCCTCTATGGCGGCGCGCAGACGCTGCTCGGCGGCTTGCAGGCTGCTGAGTTGTCCCTTGAGTTCATCGAGTTGCTGAGCCGAGGCGTAGCCCTGCTTCTTTAACGCCAGGCTACGCTTGAGTGTGCTCTGGGCTAATTCTTTGTCGGCGCGGTTTTGCGCCAAGCTGGCGAGCAGCTCGCGCCTCTCGGCCTCAAGCAGGGAGGTATCCAGCTCGGCCAAGAGGTCGCCCTGTTTAACATGATTACCGCTATCCACCGCCAGGTGTTTGATCTTACCCGCCAGTTCGAAGCCGATAGCCGTGGTGTTACCCGCCCGTATGCTGCCGGTAAAGACCTGGGCCGTGTCATAACTGGTCGAGTGTATCAGGCGCTGACTCGAGACCTTGGGAAAGTGTTCGCTGCTGCCTTGAGCACTTTCCGGGGACTGGGCCTGCTGGCAGCCGCTGGCCACTAGGCTGAGGCTGCTCCATAACAACACCCTGGCGAGGGATTTGGCGGTAAACATCGTCATACTGATACGCTTCCGTGGTTAACAGTTGGTGAAAAAATCGTTAAACTAGACTTGTTAGTCTAATTTGCAAAAACTGGACTGTCTAGTCTAGTTTGTGTATAAATATGTCGTGATATAAATGAAGACCTTATAGGAAGTTTCAATGGTACAAACACCCCTTAGCCGCAGTGAACAGAAGAAGGCGCAGATTTTAAATGCGGCGATAGAGCTCTTCTGTGGGCAAGGATTTCCCAATACCAGCATGGATGAGGTCGCGAAGTTGGCGGGCGTCTCTAAACAGACCGTCTATTCGCATTTTGGCAGCAAGGATGATTTGTTCGTTGCATCAATCGAATCTAAGTGCGTCGTGCATCAGGTGACGGCCGAGCTGTTTACCAGCCCGGAGGAACCCGAGCAGGCACTGCTACATTTCGGTAACTATTTTGGCGAGATGATAGTATCGCCCGAGGCGATAGAGGTGTTTAAGACCTGTGTGGCCCAGGCCGATACCCACCCGGAAATTTCGGCGCTGTTTTTTAATGCCGGCCCTGAGTTCCTGTTGAATCTGCTGGAGAATTATTTCGGGCAGGTGGAGAAACTCGGCGAGTATCATTTTGGCGATCTGCGCCATGCCTCGGTGCGTCTGTGTATGATGCTTTTTGGCGAGATGCGCCTCAAGTTAGAGCTAGGCTTACCGGTCGAGGATCTGACTGCTAAGCGCCCTGCCTACATCAAAGAGACGGTGAGCATGTTCCTGCGCGCCCATCGAGTCTAGGCGCTGGCAATTTTAGTTCAAAGCGCGGCTTTAATAAGAGTTTTAGCCACGCTTTTAGTAGCAGAGCTTGCCGTTTTTAAAGGGAAAGTGATCTTTTCGCTAGTCTGGTCGTACTAAGCTTGAGTGTACTAATTTTATGATTGGAATTTGGTCGGGTGCCCACATTGAAATCGCGCAGCCGGCCAAACCTTAAGATCAACTGAGTATCCCCAGGGAGAGGGTATGAAGCCTAGCCTATTATCTCGCAATAAGATCAACGCCCTGGTTTTAGGGTTAACCTGTCTGACGGCCGTTTCCGCCCAGGCGGCACAAGGGGGAGCGCGACAGGCGTCGCCCCTGACCCTGTCGGTATCGCGTATCGGCGTCGGCGAAGCCGATGTGGGTGACGGCGGCTTGGCGTTGCAGCGCGACACCTGGCTGTTTGGCGCCAAGACCAGCTATGCCTTGAATCGTCAATGGTCGCTGAGTGCCAGCATAAGCTACGACAGGCTGGATTATGATTGGAGCGGCCGCGGCTCGCTACTGAATGGTAATCTTGCCCCCTGGTCTAACGTAGACAGATATGGTGTGGGTGTGGGGCTCAGCTATCGCCCTAACGATCGTTGGCTGTTTCTGCTGGCGCCTAAGCTGCAGTACGCCTATAGCGAGGGCACCTCATCTTCCAATGCCCAAAGTTATGGGGTGGTCGCCTCAGGCATGTATCGCTTCAATGGCGGCAACATGTTGGGGCTAGGGGTGGCCTATCTCAATGACATCTCCGAGGTGCGCACCTTGCCTTATCTGGCGGTGAACTGGCAGATAACCGACAAGCTGAAGCTGGCTAACCCCTTCTCGGCGGGCTTTAGCGGCCCGGCGGGCCTAGAGCTGAGCTATCAGTGGTATGACACGCTCGATGTGGGCGTTGGCAGTTCGAAGCGCACCCAGAGATTCTTGGTGGAAGATGAGGATGTGACCCTGGAGATCGACGAGTGGGTCGGCTTTGTTAGGGCGGGCTGGCAGGCAAGCGAGCCACTGAAGTTTGACGCTTACCTGGGGTATTTCTTAAGCGGTGAGCTAGAGCTCTCCTCGCCGAAAACTCAGGTGTCGCTAGAGGATCAGCTGGCGTTGGCGTTTTCCGCCCAGTATCGATTCTAGGCTGTCGCTGATGAATAAAAAAAGTGATGAATCAGAAAATGCCATAAATAAGAAAATGTTATGCATACAAAAATGGCCTGAACATTCCGTCAGGCCATTTTTTTTATTCTTCATTAAGCTGTCATTTAGCTTTCAGTTAGCTATCGGTTAGCTTCAGCTATTGTTTATTCGCCTAGCATTGCCCGCTTGAGGCTCTTCTGCGCCGGCTTATCGCCAAGCCAGATCTTCAGCAGCGCCTTGCGAAAGGCCTCTCCCTCGACCGTCGCCTGTTTTTCGCCATTCTTATAGGCGGTGACGCCAAGATCTTTTATCGCCTCTAAGGTAAATTGATCCCCCTGGGCAATCGGCGCCGAGAAGAGGGCCATGAAGGCATCGATCTGGGGCTGAATTGCCTGAGGTTCGCCGTCTGTGGCATCGTCGAAGCCTTCGATGATCGCATCTTGCATCTTCTCTGAGGTGATCATGCCTGAGACGATATTCAAGCGAATCGCGATCCTAGGGGCGTTGAGCACACTCTCCAGCGTTTGGCTCGGGCTCGGGGTGTATAGGCTGCCCACATAGAGATCCATAAAGAACTTGCTGCGAATGCCGGCGCCGTTAAGGGCTAAAGGCTGTCCGCTTAGGGTGATCTCGTCGGCGAGTGGCACGTCGGCCAGGATGTTGGTGGCCAGTGTGTTAGCGGTAAGTGTGTTGGCGGCCAGTGGAGCACTGACCACGGCTGTCATCAGGAGTAGTTGGCGTAGGAGGGACTTCATATAACCTCTTATAATACCAATCGTAGTAAATAATTGATCACTCTAGCTTGTTAAATCGTCCGATAACTGTGTTACTATTTTTGATTGTAGAATAACTACTTATCGAAAAATTCTGCCTTGTTCTCGAACGTTTTTCCTGCGCTATTTCTGTTCACTTACTTACCGTGATTGGTATAGATTGTAATCGTTGGACTAGCCGCGTTTACCCAGCTGATATTGACCGCTCTGGTGGAAAAGCGCCGCCTGTTTCTTCTTGGGGGCGATCAGCAGTGGGCCGTCATCGAAGAAGAGAAAACATTTCCAGTTACGCACGAAGATGTCCCAGCGGGTCTCAATTATCTGATACTTGTCGTAGCAGAAATAGACCTGAGTATCATCACTCCAATCGAAGTGGCCCTGAAACAGCTCGGGTAGGGCGGGGGAGTCGCTGTCCCAGGCGCTTTGCCAGTGGTCGGTTTCCTGCCAGGCATCGCCCTTGGCGGCCCAGTCGCCCTTGGTAAATTGCTCGCTGCGGCTGCTCTTGTTGCTCACCCACTGATTCCACACCGTCATGGATGATTTTTGATCCAGGGGCTTGATGCAGGCCTTGTCTTCATCTGTGACAGGAAGATCTTTATGGTTAAAGATCCATTTGCGTTTGTATTGTTCGAGTGGGATATAGGTGTGCGCCACAGGGCCTCGCTATCGGCAGTAAGTTGTTAACGCCCGACATTATACGGCCTGCCACCGGACAAGGGAAACGGCGCCGCAGGATAAATGAGCCCTTGGCGCCAAAATATTCCTTAGGGCTTTATTTGCTTGAGATAGTTAAGCGCCGCCTGATTATGCTCATCCAGCATGAGGACGTTTTCGAAACAGGAGGCGGCGCCGTCGATTTGACCCGCCTGGGCCAGAAATATCCCTAATTTCAACATGACAGGAATGTCCTGCGGGTACTTGTCCAGGTAATCCAGGTAGATACCCAGCGCCGCTTGAGGATCGCCATTCAAGTTCAATGCATGGGCATATTGCGGCAGATATTCGTCGCTGTACTTAACTATCTTGGCGTAATGCTCGAGCGCCAGCGGGAGGTTATTGAGCTGCAGAGAAAGCTGGATGATCTGTTTTAGCTCCTCCTCTTGGCGGTCGGCCAAGGGGGTCTGTAGCACGGCATCGAGTGAGGCCTGTAATTGATTCTCCAGTAGGTAACGATAACTGAGTGCCAGGTTGTATAAACGGGCAATCTCGGGATCTTCATCGATATGAGGCGCCGTATATTGCACCATCTTAGTGATACCCAACAGGTGCTTTTGTTGCCTGAGTAACTGTAGTTTTTTAAAGGCGTTATCCATGATTGGGGCGGTACGCTCAGCCGAATGATCGATATATTCCTTGATGACAAACAAGGCATCAAAGGTCTTCTGGCACTCGGTAAGCATTTCTTGCTCTGCGGCTGACAGCTTTTGATACTGCTGGGGATGTCGTTCCTGCCAAAGTAACGCGCGGCCCCACTGCTTATCCTGAGCCCATCTTTGGCACAGCGCCTCTACGTCGACTTTCTGTTGATATTCGGCTAGGCGAGACTCAGTTCTCTCGATAGCCGATTGGACCTGCTCCAGTAGCTGCTCGCTCATCTCTTTGAAGGCGCTGTAGTAGATGCGCGTGCGCTTGTTGATCTCTTCTTGGGACCAGTCATCGGATTGTTGGGTAGATAAGAAATGACTGAATTCGTAGTAACCGTAGAATTTAATGAGGCTTGCTAGCACCTTGTGTTCTTTATTGATGCTCTGTTCGATACTTTCCAGCTTGTTAGCGAGCTGCGCGATGCGTTCATTTGTCCTTTCTTTCTCCAGTTTACCAATGATGGCTAGCGCGTCATTATTCTTGCTATTGAGCTGTATTAAAGCCTGTCGAGCTGTGGTCAACTCTTTGAGAGTACGAGTGAAATGCGCCACCCACTCGGCGTCGCTCGCAAGGTGTGCCTCTGGTGCGAGTAGATGTCGCTGGACGGCATCTATCTGTGTGAGGGCGATAGTATCTGCCGGGTGATGTTCGATACCTTTCACCTTGGCGGCATCGGCAGAAAGGTTGATGTAGTGAGCATGCTGGGTGTGGGAAGCGATAAGATCCTCGGTCGCGCCGATGGCCTGCAATAACTGCATCGGAGTCTCTGCCATCTGTCCTGAATAGGTTTCAACCCATTCCATGATTGCCCCCAGGTTCGGGCCTAAGCTTGCGGCATAGGTGCCAGAAGTGTGACTGGCCCCACTTTGGGAGTGGCAGAAGTCGACGCCGCTGAGCAATATCTGGCTAAATCCCATCTCCCGTGCAATTTCCATCGCACTATTGATCACGGTAGGGCCTACGGATTGAATGTTCGTGTCTTTGGCGAAATCACTCCAGGGATAGCGTGGCCCCGTGTATAGGCTAGCGCCACGCCATTGCCCTAAGATCTGCGGCGTCACATGGTATGAGCAGATGAGTAGGGTGTCATGGGGCAGCGACATCATATCCTTGTTGACATCGAAACTGACGGACTGAGGGTCGACCGAGACGACGATATCGGGCTTGATGGCCAGTCGATTGAGTTTACCTATGACACGTGATGCGGCGATGATGACCAAGTTATCGCTATTTGCCTTTATCCATTGAGCATGGTTATCCAGCGACGGGCCACCCCCTAGGATGATACAGCTCTTGCCTCTGAATTGATCCGTTAAAATCGATGCCGGTCTCAGGGTTTCCGCGACATTTTTCAGTTGAGTCTTGACGAAGATTTTTTGGGTGAAGCCTATGCTATTCTCGAAATAAGCTTGTCTGACGGCGTTGTCTATTTGGGCGTGTAGCCAACTATAGCTATCGAGATAGTTACCGTCAGCCGCAACGGATCTATGTAATTTAAATTGCTGCTTTACGATGAATAAATTGTTCTCATAGGATTGAATTAAAGTCGAAAACTGTTCTAGGGAAACGACCTGAATAGCATCAGAAAGAGGCGAGGGGATCTCGATAGAGAGTAGAGATAAGATCTCATCGAGTTCGACAAAGATGTACTTGCTACCCGTGGGGGTGGTTTGCTCCATCACATAGTTTGCCAGTAGGCCAGAGTCTAGCCCAGCAATGATATGCAGTGTATCCGGGGTTGATAACGCTTTTTTGAGTTTGTTGTCGAAGAGGGTCGTCGAATCGATTTTTTCGAAGGTGTTGCGGTTGACGCTTGGTAAGTAATATTCACCAAACTGGCTGACGGCAAAGGTATTGGTTATTTCAGATTGATTGTTCTGCATTGCACCCTCAATTCGATGTTTTTAGACAATTTATTGACACTCTGGCCGACTTTTGCCGATTTAAATCCCTGCATGGCTTAGAGTCTGACTCAAATACGACACAAGTGCGATGTTAATCTGGGATTAATCCGACATGAATGCGAGTTTTATGCCAGCCAGCCTGTAGTAAGTATTTGAGGTAGAAGAGGATTAAAATTTAGCCAAAATGAGACCACTTAGGGACTTGTTGAAAAATAAGGTTAGACATTAGATATTAAGTTACTAAGATTAAAGATGTTTATTATATATTGATCGGTGTGGCAATTTGAGACGATTTTCGGTTGAATATCTGAGTTAGCTGTTATGGTACGAAATTTGCCTTACCTTTTTGACGATTAAAATTAAGCCATGGGCTCGTAACCAAAGGCTTTGCTTTAATAATTTCTTATTTTAGTGATGCTGAGTTTAATGCGAATATGGAGCGTTAATGTTCGATAATAAATCTATCCTGATCACAGGTGGCACAGGCTCTTTTGGTCAGAAGTACACTAAGACCATATTAGAGCGATACAAGCCGAAGCGGTTAATCATTTTGTCTCGTGATGAATTGAAACAATATGAGATGCAGCAGAGATTTAACGCCCCATGTATGCGTTATTTTCTTGGTGATGTGAGAGATGGCGACAGGTTGATGCAGGCGTTTAAAGAGGTCGACTATGTTATCCATGCCGCTGCGATAAAACAGGTACCTGCTGCCGAGTACAACCCCACCGAATGTATCAAGACAAATATCCATGGTGCAGAAAACGTGATCCGGGCGGCAATCGCTAATAATGTCGATAAGGTGATAGCGTTATCGACGGATAAGGCTGCCAATCCGATTAACCTCTATGGCGCAACCAAGTTAGCCTCAGATAAATTGTTTATTGCTGCCAATAATATGGTTGGCAGTGGTAAGACACGTTTTGCGGCGGTGCGGTATGGGAATGTCGTCGGTTCCCGCGGTTCAGTGGTGCCTTTTTTCAAGCAGTTGATCGCTGAAGGCTCTCAATCACTCCCCATTACTCATCCAGATATGACGCGGTTTTGGATTACCTTGCAAGATGGTGTCGATTTTGTGTTGAAGAATTTCGATCGAATGCAAGGAGGGGAGATCTTTGTGCCAAAAATCCCCTCGGTTCGCATTACAGATTTAGCCAAGGCCTACGCGCCCCATTTAGATCATGACATTATCGGTATCCGCCCCGGTGAGAAGATGCATGAAATCATGTGTCCTGCCGATGATTCACATCATACCCTGGAGTTTGACGATCACTTCGTCATTACGCCGAGTATTCGCTTCTTTGGCCGCGAAACTGACTTTTGCACCAATGGCCTTGGCGAGAAAGGGAAGCCTGTGGCCATGGGGTTTGAATACAACTCAGGAACCAATTCACATTTCCTGACGGGGGAAGATATCGTCAAATTGGATGCTGACGCATGATCCCATACGGCAGACAGGATATCAGCCAGGATGATATCGATGCTGTTGTTGAGGTGCTGCAATCCGATTGGTTGACTCAGGGCCCCAAGGTCCCCGCTTTTGAGCAGGCTTTATGTGACTATAGCGGCGCTAAGTTTGCTGTAGCGGTAAACAGTGCGACTTCGGCTTTGCATATCGCTTGCCTCGCTCTGGGAGTGGGCCCAGGCGACAGAGTATGGACTTCGCCCATTACCTTTGTTGCGTCGGCTAACTGTGCCCTATATTGCGGCGCCCAAGTCGATTTTGTCGACGTTAATCCCGAAACAGGTAACATGTCTCCCGAGGCGTTGAGGGCTAAGCTCATTGAGGCGAAGCGTCAGGGGACCTTGCCTAAGGTGGTGATCCCTGTTCATCTGTGTGGTCATAGCTGCGATATGGCTGCCATTGCCGCGCTGGGTGATGAATATGGCTTTAAGATCATCGAAGATGCTGCCCATGCTATAGGAAGTCGCCACGATGGGCATATACTAGGTAGCTGTCACTACTCGGATATTACCGTGTTTAGTTTTCACCCCGTCAAGGTGATCACCAGCGCAGAAGGGGGGATGGCAATGACCAACTGCGCAGACATTGAGGCAAAGCTGGTGGCGTATCGCAGCCATGGTATCGTTAAGGGCCCTAATGAGATGGTGCGTCCCGATGAAGGTGGTTGGTACTACGAGCAGCACGAGTTGGGATTCAATTATCGCATGACGGATCTACATGCGGCGCTTGGCTTGTCACAGCTGAGCCGACTCGATCACTTTGTTGCCGAGCGTAATCGTCTAGCGGTCATCTACGATAGTAAGTTAAGCGATCTACCCTTAACGCCTGTGGATCCCATACCTGGCTCAGAGAGTGCCCGACATCTCTACATGATACGTCTACATCAGATTGAAAGACGACGTGAGATCTTCGATACCCTGCGAGCTAAGGGGATTCAGGTGCACGTGCATTACTTCCCTGTGCACCTGCAGCCCTATTATCTGGAACGCGGTTTCAAGGAAGGAGATTTTGTTCATGCCGAGGCTTTCTACCAGCAAATTTTAACCTTGCCACTCTACCCTACATTAACGGCGAGCGATCAACAGAGAGTGATCGATGAGCTAGCGACTTGCCTGGCGTAACTTGCCAGGCCATCGCTTAGGTTATGTGAAAAGGTTATTCGAATAACGATTTTCCCTGAATTAGTCTCGCTCTCACGCTGAATCGTGCCGTTCCTCGTCGTTAATAATTAGTCATTAGTCATTAGTCATTAGTCATTAGTCATTAGCCATCAGCATCTTGATCTCTGCCATCAGCTGTTTTATTCCCCGATGATCCGCAAAAACCTGTTTGCTCTGGGTTTGTAGCGCCTCTCTCAACGACTCGCGTGCGACCGATTCTGTGAGCATTGCGCAGGCATGCTCAAGTGACTCGCTGATGATACAGCAGTTTTCCGCTCTGAGTCGCTGTAGCTCATCTAAGTCAACTAAGTGTTTTGGTGGCAGTAGTAGGGTCGCGGCGCCAGAGTAGATAGCTTCAAATAGCGACAGACCATAGCAGGTTAAGATCACTTCGGCGCCGGCAATCAACTCATCTAGGTTTTGGGGATCCTGTAACAGCTTAATATTGCTATGTTGCGGGATATTGGGAGTGGGGGCCAAAGGGCCCTGTATCCAGGTTATCGGCCAGTCCAAGCCTAGCTCCGTTAACATGGTGGGTAACCGGGCACCGTAGCCCAGTGCGTCGCTTCCTCCGGTTAACACTAAAACCTGCCGTTGCTTCGTTTTGTTTGGCCTGGCTCTAAACAGGTAGTTTTGCCAGCCATAGGAGACTTTGTTATCTGTTAAAGCCGTATAAAAACTCGGAATGAATAACCTGTTCAGAGTCTCAATCAAGGGAGATAGCTTATCTATGCCGACAAGCTTAGCACCGTGCTGTTTAGGGCCTTTTAAGGCTTGAGTGAGCGAAGTAGGTGCTATGAACTCAGGGTGAAAATCGAGGACCAGTAGCGGATTCTTGTCCTCACTCATGGCATCTAACAGAGATTGCTCGGTTCGATACCAATGGAGCTTGGTCGAACTGCTAGATAATGGTTCTCCATCGTATAAGACGTGTATGGTGGAGCCTATGCCTAAATACTCTTGCAACGCATCGGCAATGAGCTCTATACGCCGAAAATGACCTAATCCAATATCTGCGCCCAGATGGCAATAAAGACTAGCTTTAGCATATTGTTTATCTGCGGCCTTTTGGGTGACATGGGCATTGATGCTGGTCAGCTGAGAGTCTTGCAAGAGTTGTTGCTGTACCCAGGCTAGGCTGACGATGGAATCGGACTCATGATTCGTGTACCAACGCCGGTACGTCTCGGCCATGAAACGATAATCAGCCTGAGTATCTACCGAGATCCTGTGTGATATTTGGCCATAGTCACCGCTATCACAGATGACGACTCTGTCGAGTACTGGTGTTAGTTTATCGGCATAACCTACGTGTTCACGTGACATAGTACACTGGCTTGCCGCCATCAACTTGTTCCAACCATTGCGGCTATAAAAAGAGAGCCCTTCGTGTAGGGTTCTTATGCCTTCCTCTAGCATGACGGCATCTTTAGCTGAACGCTTTAGCGCTTTCAGTCCATGATCGATAAATTCTGGATCGATCAGCGGGCAATCACCACAGACGTAGAGAATATAATCTGGGTCTTGCCTCTGGATGATCTTATCCAGCCTCGCCATCAGGTCGTTGACATCGCCTTCATAGGGATGACATTCCACCCGATGTTCGTTTGCCCAATACAGCAGTGGACGATTAAAATGATCTGCTGTGGTAGCCAGTTCGAGACTATTGACCTCATTGCATCGCATCAGTCGGCGCCAAATATGGCTAATCATAGGTTCGCCGGCCAGTGGCAATAAGTGTTTGCCCGCCAGACGATTGGAATTGAGCCTGGCTCCTACAATGGCGAGTGTCTTGGTCATGCGCAAGTTTCCTCTTTGAGATATGTGTCTGACTTAGGCGAGTCAGTGTCCAGAACCACTGGACTGATGCATATTTCGAAATCCAACAGTTGCCCATTGGGTTTGAGGGTTTCGTCGGCTTCGGTCAAAGAAAACCACAGTCGATTTAGGTATTGTTCATCGATTTTTTTACTGGAAATCATAGGCAAGGCAGCGCAACGAGCCGGATCCCAGTCAATACGTATGCCCTTGAACTGGTTCCCAAAGCAGATGGCGCCGGCCGTCGCTCCCAGAGCGCTGGATGATGAGACGATGGAAGAAATTGGTGCGCCTTGGTCCATGTCATGGGTTATTTGAAAAAATTCATCCTCATAGCCGCCGAGACGGGTTTGATACCAGGCTCGCTGCTGACAATCGAGCAGGGTCATGAAGCCTAAACGTACCGAGGCTTCTGGGCGGCAGGTTTCTTCAAAGTGGAAGCCCGTATAGAGGCGTTCGTCTTCTAGCCGATACCATTTCACGACCGCACCGCTATTGAGTGCTTGGCGGCAATAGATGACCAGACAGCCATCTTGCTCTCCCAACTGGTACTCCACCCTGTTGAGATCGGCCACTCTGTCGCGGTCTCGAAAACGTTCCAGCAGGAGGTGATTGCTGTAAAAATCTGCACCATAGCTGATGTGGTCGAAGTGCCCATGGGATAGGGTACCGACAACCGCTTCAAAGTTGTGGCTGGCAAAGGCGAGCGTTTCAATTGCCAGACCGCGGTTGCCGTTAAGTATCAGTCTTATCTTGGGGGTTTGCACTTCCAGACGGCGCCTGGCTTCATCATAATGAACACGCAGATCTTTATCATCATGCCAGGCGGCAAATGTTGGTGCTACAGAAGCCATCTTGGTTAACGTCAGTGCATCATAACGAGTTTGGGTTAAGTGGGTTCTGAGATCGCTGGCCCAGAGTCGGCACAAGCCTCGCCAACACTCGTCGTCTGTATTTTGTTGGGACTTAAGTTCGGCCAACTTGCGATAACAAATACTATTGAGCAGGAGGTCATTGCGGCCGCTTAGAGCCCAGCGGGTTATATTGTATTTGGCCTGTTTCTTGACCGAGACAGGGTAGTGGGCATTGGTGAGTGACAAGGAAGGGGTGTCTGCCTTTTTCACCTGCAGCTTGGAGGGAAGACGCCAACAGTAGTTATCCATAGCATCGAGGGTAACGAATAACTGTTCAACTCGTTGCCATTCACCGCTTATTTGTTCTGCTTCGGTATGGTATCGCCCAGGGCGGAAATCAAAAACTTCTGCGTCGCTGCCATATACAGGAAATGCCACAGTGCCGGGTTTTAACACCTTAAGTAAATACTGCAGATAATCTTCCTGAGTCAGTTCGCCGTGAACATATCGCTGAAACTTCTGAAAGGCGATGGCATGATTCCAGATAACCTTGATATGACGGCCACTGGCGCTCTTTAGTGACTGAGGCTGCATCAAGAGTTCTTTTTGCCAATCTGGGTTATGAGAAAAGGGGTTGTCCCATTCCACTACCACTGCTTCGAAGCCTGCATCTATGTAGACATCGAGTAACCCGGCAGAAACCGCTTGCTCATTGAGATAAGCCACTTTGGGAAGGATGCCCAATAGGCGTTGATAGCTGTCTTGCCCTAGTTTTAGGTTGGCACTATTGACCTCGGCTGGGATCAGTGGCCCTATGATCTGGCTGTCACCACTGGCGATCAGCTCGCAGTGACCGGCCTGTAGCAGTGCCTTGAATTGTTCGATCCAGGCGGGGGCTACGGTATTGATACACTCAAGAGTGTAGGCCGTCAGCTCCAAGCCAACAGGAATACCAAGCTCTGCGATTTTTAGTAGTGGCCAATAACAGCGTTCAACCACCTCGACATGCTGTTCCTTTTCAATGGAAGAAAAGGCTAGGTTGAGGTGAAATACAGTGTACAAAGCGGTATTCATGAGCCGGCAGCCTCATATACCACTTGAATTTTAGACAGCGCATCATAAGCACGGTCGATGGCGGATTGCTTGTCATCGGCGCAGGCGATGGCGAATCCGGCCCTCTGGGTGTGGTTAGCTATTGGCTGAATAATATCTCCGGGGGCGATGAAGAGCTTGAGCATCTCGACGCCCTTGACGGTTTTGGCATCGGCTTCTCCGCTTATCATCTTAACCTTGCCTTGTGGTAGGTCCAGGTAGCGAATGGCGACGGCCTGCTGATTGTTTGGGGTGACTTCAGCGTCGGTTAAAGGTTCGCCTAGAGCCAGTTTTATCGCTTTTTCGACAAAGTTGACCCCGGTGGCTAGGGGGATTTGGGTGGTGGAAAAGAAACCGCCAGAAAGCCTGCCGGCTATCTCGATCACTTTAGCGCCCTGGGACGTATACACCATATCGCCCTTGGCTACCCCCTGATTGATGTTAAGCGCCGCTGCCGCTTTCTCTACCGTTGCGATCACTTCGGCTTTGATCTCTGGGCTGACGCCAGTTGGGGCCTCGCCACCATTTTCGATGATGAAAGGTTTAGTACGCTCCAACCACTCATAGTTACGATCGGCAAATCCTAAGGTGTGGCAACGTCCGTTATCGATTAGGGTTTCGGTGCTAAACTGCGGCCCGGCTAAGTATTCTTCCAGCATTACTCTGTCAGTGGGTGACTCTTTGGCCGCCAATGACCAGGCCTGCTTTAGTTTATCAATACTCTCTATGAGTTGTACCCCGCGTGCTCCGCGACTGTCTACGGGTTTTATTATCAGCGGGAAACCTATGGCCTGCGCCCGTTCATGTAGTGTGGAAATATCGGAAACATCGGCAAAATGGGGAATGGGGACTCCCTGTGCCGCGAGTCTGGTCTTCATGGCGAGCTTATCCGAGACCCAGAAGGCTGACTCCAATGATAGACCAGGCAGTCCTAGGGCATTACTGACAACGGCTACGCTGAGGGGCACATCGGCACACATGGCTATCACCCCATCCACACCGACACCCTGTTTCATTAGCTGTTGAACCTTGGCGAGGATCCCCTCACCGTTGTATGTACTTTCTATGATCGACCAGTCTGCCATGGCCAGTCCCGGTGCCGTTGGATTGCCGTCGGCGATAATAAGCTTTAGACCCATGGACTTAGCAATGCGTATGCCTTCACAGGCTTCAATGCCTGCACCTACAATGAGCAAATGTTTGTTTATGTTTGACATCAGTGGGCCCGGGTATCATCTACGTTATGTAGTCTTAGGGTATTTATGCCGTTGTTTCTCAGCCAGGATAGGGCATCAAATATCTCTTTTTCAGAGGCATAAGAGGAAATAAGCACAGTATCGCCGGGTTGCCAGTCGATGCTCGCCGGATCTTGACAGATCCAGTCACCCTGTCTGAGTCCCCATTTGAGTGAGGATGTGTCGGTTAGCCCATCGATATGGCAAGAGGTTAGCAGATTGGTGTTGGCGACCAACTGGCAGGTATGGATGCCGGCGCCCCATAAGAAGATGCGCTGGCTTTGTTGTAACTGGGCAAGCACTGCGTCCAGGCAGCCTTGCCAGTAGCTGACTTCCTTCGCACGGTAACTGTTTAGCCATTGGCGGTTGAGTTCAGGGTCGACCTTGGGGGGATGGTAGTGTCCCTGGTGTTTGGTGCTGGCTAGAATGCCTACGATGGGGGAAAGGTTACTATTGAAGTGTTCCACCACTGACACAGGCGAATAGCCTGCTTGTTGCAGGCTCTGGAGCAGGTTCTCTTTGGTGTAATAGTTGATGTGCTCGAAGGAGAAAAATCCCGGACATAAGCTGTCTGGGTGTGCCATCAGTGGCACCTCTACATAGATGAAGCCCTCATCTACCTCCTGTTGAAGCGAACGGCACTTGGCTAGGATGGATTGTGGTGCATAAAGGTGTTCGAGCACATGGGTCAAGAGAATTAACTCGAAATTTTCCTCGGTGTGAAACGCTTCGGCTGAGCCGAGGATACAGTCTACCTGATAGAGGCGTTTGGCCAGTTCTACCGAGGCTGTACCCGGTTCTACCCCTAGTACTCGTTTGACCCCAGCGTCGCGAAAACGCGACAGTGTGTAGCCATCGGAGCAACCAATTTGCAATGCCGAATCTGGCAGTTGACCTATGCCACGTTTGATAAACTGAATCTGTTCATCGAGATCTCTGATCTTGGCCTCGGATGGTTTTTCTGCTCGACCAGGATTTGTGTATACCGCCATGGAGCTGTAGAAGGTCATCATCTCGTCAAAGCTGACCGTAGGACTTTGGGACACAGAGCCACAATGGGGACAGACCGAGAAACCTATCTCTCTTGGTGTTAGTCCCGGCAGTGCCCAGGTGGTGGAAAATACCACCTCGGTGGCTGAGTTACAGAGAAAACATTTTCGAATCATCTTGATACCTTAACCGAAATACATACCACCATTGGCATTGAGTGTTTGGCCACTCAAATAGTCGCCCTGGGGAGATGCGAGAAATAGTGCTATGCCACTGATATCTTCAGCTGTGCCAAGGCGTCCAACGGGAATATCAGCAACTTTTTGTTGGCCAGCTGGGGTATTAAGCTCATTCGCTGTCATCTCTGTGGCCACTAAGCCTACGGCAATAGTGTTCGCTCGTATGCCTACATTTGAGTAAATCTTGGCGATCGACTGGGTTAAATTGATCAACCCAGCTTTGGCCGCGGCGTAATGCACCTGATTGAAGCCGCCCCATTGACCGCCTACGGAACCTATGTTGATTATGCGGCCAAAACCCGTGTTTTTCATGAATGGAATACAGGCCTGAGCCAATAGAAATGGCCCTCGGAGGTTGGTATCCAGCATATGGCTGAAATCCTCTGGAGTGATCTCCTCAAAGGGCTTTTCCTGAGCGATGGCGCCATTATTGATGAGAATATCTATACCTGTGCCGAAGTGTGTTTTGATAGCACTGATACAACCCTCAATGCTGAGAGGGTTTGATTGGTCTAGTTCAAAGGCGGCGACATGCTCGCCGAGAGCTTTTGCCAGTGCTTCGGCTGCTTGCTTTTGATTGCAATAGCTGAATGCAACTCGATAACCCTCATTAGCAAATGTCTTAACAAGGCCTGTACCTATCCCACCAGTGCCACCACTGATAAACACCAGTTTAGTCATCTCCCATCTCCTTGGGATTGCCTTGCACGTCGAAATAGGGCCACATTTTGTGAGTAGGCTGGCCGCCAAGTAGCATTGGGACGACATCATGTCTGGGGTCTATTTCCAAGTGCAGTAGCACAGGGCCATCGAATGCGATAAAGGCTTTGAGGGCAGCCTGTACTTCGTCTTCTACGCCACAGTGAATGGCCTTTATGCCGTAGCCTTTGGCAATGGTAGCAAAGTCAGGGGAGTGCTTGTTACCACAGGCGGTGTCGGTTTCCCAGTTCATTAACTGGAATTGGGACACTAATCCTAGTCTGTGGTTGTCTAACACCAATATTTTGACCTTGAGCCCTAGCTCGGAAATCATGCCGAGTTCTTGAATGTTCATCTGCAGTGAGCCATCGCCCGCGACACACAGTACTGTACTTTGCGGAGAATGTATGGCTGCGCCTATGGCAGTTGGCAAGTCGTATCCCATGGTGCCGTGGCCGGCAGAAGTCATCAGTCTACGTTGCGGCAAGGCAAAGCGAAAATGTCTGGCAACCCAGTGCTGATGCGCGCCGACGCCAGTGGTGACAATGGTCTCTTGCGGTAGTGCTTCGCTCAGGTATTCCAGTACTGCTTTAGGTGCGGCCCCCGGATATGTTGGATAAGGCCAGCCCAGAGTCTGACGCCAATTGGCGATCTTTTTTTGCCAAGGAGCGAGATCGGCAATCTGTTTACCTGGCAAGGCTTGTTGCAATGCCTGCAATACAGGAGTCAGTTCCGAACACAAACCATGATGATAGGCAATGCGGCTATATTCGAGCTCATTGGCATCAAAATCGACCCGGAAGATGCGTGCTTGTTTGGCGAATTCAGATGTTAAGGTACCCGTTTGGCGTACATCGAGGCGAGAGCCCAACACCAATAAGAGATCGGCATCGGCAATGGCTTTACCTGCCAGTTGACTGCCTGTGTGCCCATGAAACCCCAGACTGCCGGGATCTTCTGAGTCGAGCGTGCCCACTCCAAGTAGGCTGTGACTCACTGGGGCGGGCCAATAACTGCGAATGGAACTGAGCAACCTGGCGTGTTCGCCAGTGGCCATGCCGTTGCCACAGATAATAACTGGCTGTTTAGCTGTCTGAATGGCTTCGAGTAAGTCGCTAATAAATTTCTCATTCGAAGTATCTGTTCTGGCCGAGTCTGTTCTGGCCGATTTCGCAATAGGTTCTATTGTATCGTCAAATGCCGCGCGTTGAACATCCATAGGTAGATCTAACGAAACGGGTCCCCTGCGGCCTTCGCAGGCTATTTGCCAGGCTTTGGGGAGGATAGCGACTAAATCTGCAATAGATTTAGGCTGAAACTGTGCTTTGGTTATGGGCTTCATCAATGCTGGGGTATCCACTTCCTGAAACCCAGATTGACGCACAGGTTTGTCAGCCGTCAAGTCGCCGGTACCCACTTGACCGGTGAAGACTAAAAGCGGAATGCTGTCGAAGAAGGCATCGGCAACCGGCGTAAGCACATTGGTGACACCTGGTCCAGAGGTGACGGCTACAACTCCTGGAAGGCCGGTCAATTTGGCTTGTGCCAATGCTGCATAGCCAGCCCCCTGTTCGTGTTTGGAAGTAAAAACCTTAATACCAAAACGGCCGCAGGCATCTAGCAAGGGGGCAATAGTGCCACCTGGATAATTGTGCAGTGATTTTATTCCCATGTGGGACAGAAAGTGGATGACGGCATCTGCGGCCACATGAATTCGGGCACTTGTCATTTACGGGCTCCAAAGGTACTTCTAATGAATTTTAGGGGTCTTAAACCATCACTTGGATCGGCACGCCAGTCGCGATCAGGTGCTTCGCTGGGGGCCAGCAGTTTGTCGCTCTTACCGTCGATAAGCTCGGCTTCGCGACATTCGGCGATTACTGGCTGCATTTGCTGGGGTAACCAGCAGTGGCCTGCTGCGTACTCGGCACCCTGTTCATCCAGGTCGATATGAAATTCGACGCAATCTGCTTGCCAACGATTAACCGCGCGGCGAATGACGGTCGGCGACACACTGTGATCTGACCAACCTACCTTGACGCCATAGCGGTCGCGGAACGCGCCAATGACAGCGAGATTACAATCAGATTTCGGAGTAGGGTAGGCCGACACGCAGTGCAGCAGGGTGATGTCTTGGCAACCAGAGCTTTTTAACACTGAGATGGCATGATCTATTTCATCGAAATTGGCCATGCCGGCAGAGATGACCACAGGTTTCCCGGTCTTTGCGCAGGCGATAAGTAAGTCGTCCCACAACAATTCATAGGAGGCGACTTTATAAAAGTCGACATAGGCAGCCAGTTCTTTGACTGCATCCAAATAGAAAGGCGTGCAGGAAAATTGGATACCATAACTGTCACAGCATCGTTTAAGGTCGGGTAAAAAACTAACGGGCAACTCCCACTGCTTGCGCGCTCTATGCATCTCACTTCGAGCGAGTATTTCGGGGGCAAATAGTTGCTCGATTTTGAATAGTTGAAACTTTACCGCATCGCAGCCTATCTCTGCCGACGCCTTGATAAACTCGAAACACCTGTCCAGATCTCTATGATGATTGCTGGAAACCTCAGCAATGAATAAAGGTGCTTGTGTTGTCATAATTGCCCACAAATATTTTGGTTAGGGTTAGTAAGGTAACTCTTGATAATAACTTTTTTTAATTAGCGTGTTACAACTAAAATAGTTGAGGTAACTCATATTCTAAATAATCAGCCAGTGTCAGCCAGTCTTGCCTCTCTTGCGCTTGCAACATAGGAGAGAGTATTTGGCCAAATTCTGACTGTTGAATGATTTCAGGGTGATCTTTCTCTATCTCATCGATGCACTGGCGCAGTAGCAAAGAGGCTTCTGCTTCGTGACCTAATCGAAACTGATGCGCAGTATTGATAAGAGACGCAGCTAGGCTCATGCGTTTGGCTCCATGTAACGAGTTCCTTGTATATTTGCACCTGAAAGACTTGCGCGATAGAAGGCCACTTCCGGGTGCCTGGCGATATAAAGCTCTAAATATCTTAGATAGGCTCTTAAATTCAGATCGGTTGTGATTCTATTGCCATGGCCATCCAATACCCAGTGGCGAGCATTTTTCCTTTTTTTATCAATGGCTTCAACCCAGGCCAGAGCTTCGTCATCTTCAGGTTTAATTCGATCTGTACTCCAAAATGCATGGCTCATGTTATGGCAATAACCGAAGTCACAGCCAAATAGCGTGATCTGTTTGGCATTCAATTTGACTGCTAAGTCTATGACGGGATGGATGACGCTACCACTGATATAGAGCCTCAACTTAGGGTATCGCTGAGCCAATTCGTTATATCGGGCATCCTGGCCATAGGCGACAAATCTGGGGCCCTGCCAGTTCTCTAGCACCCTTGGGTTTGTCTTGGGGAAATATACCAGGTTAATGCCATTTGTATCCTCAAGTGGCAGATGGTAGCTATCGATAAGGCTGTCAACGGTTATGACAATATCGGGTTTGATGCCATGATGGAGCAGCCCCTTGAGTGCCGTATCGGCTGCAATCATCAGAGGCTTATTGGATCGCTGGCTTACTGTTTTTAAATACTCGTAGTGCTCTGTAAGAGAGGGGCCTGAGCCGATCACTATCACCTCGTTTACCCTCAAGGTATTAATTAGTGAGGCGGCATCTGGATCATTGACTATTCGTTCTTCATTGCATTTGAATCTTTCTTGTGTCAAAGGATCATCGAGTTGATGTTTTTTATTGGCAAAATCTTGATTTAACTCAATGGTTAAGAGATCCCTTACTCTAGCGTTTTCTTCATCGCAAATAGAGAGCTCTGGCGTTATGGCAACATAGGGATAGTTCAGTAAAGAATTAGGTTTTATCCGTAGCCTGACGTTTGAGTGACTTAACCATTCACTCTGATCTGTATAGGAGAGAACCAAGGCAAATACTGCCAAGTTCAAGATGAAAATGTTGATCTGAGTATACTGAGGGTTATCGATTAACAGACTCGGTACATCGCCCATACCTATACCATATACGTTAACTTCTTGGGGCTCTTTCGGTAAGGTATTAATCAAGAGTTGTGCTTCTGCTAGCCTGTCATGGCGACTACTCAGCTGAATACCGTTAACACTTATTGTTTGAGTCTGGCCGGTAACGAGTGCGGCGTCGAGATGGTCGAATGATACTTGTTGAAGTGCAGAGGCAATGATAGGCCAACGCTGGCTGATGATGTTGAGATTGGCATTAAAAAGCTCAGTCATTGACACTGTCCCTCGAAGTCATGCTTCATCTATTAGGCTAGTTCACTAACTGGTCTCCCCACAGGGACTCGAACCCCGATCGATCGCTTAGGAGGCGACTGCTCTATCCTGTTGAGCTATAGGGAGACGCAAGTGATTATACTGTTTTTCATCGCGATGAAAAGGCTTTAGATTTAGTTGCTTAATTAGTGCACTAATTAAGTTAGATTTTCATCGCGATGTCGTTAATTTGTATGTTGATTGCACCATTGGCGCCTTGCAGTATGGCGGTGGCGCTTTCCTGGGTCACCTGATCTATGGTGATTTGGGCTCGAGATTCGCTGGCAACCGCCCGCATGTTATCCAGGCGATCCGGCAGGTTTTGCTGCAGCACCAGTTGGAACTGGTCGCCCACTCTCACGCCATGGTTACGCCCCAGATTGATGATCACCCGATTGTCGACGCGGGATACCACCTGCCCGAGTAGCGGACGGCAATCGAGCACCTTGTCGATATCTTCGCTGGCCTGGGTCAGCAGCATCTCAATGTTTTTACCATAGCTAGAAGCCCAGAAACGGTTGCTATGGGCCGGCACCGTGGCCTGGCGTTCAAATTCCCAAGGGGCAGGGGCGTTATAGTATTCACTCCAGATCTGCTCGCCGCTGATGCCATGGTAGAGGGAGAGGCGTAGCTGAAACTGGCGTTGGGGATAGCTATCCCATAGGCCAAACAGGCTGCCTTCGACTGGTGCCGTGGAGATGTCGATGATTTCTGGCAGTAGTATATATTGACTGTCGGTGATCTCACTGAGCCAGCTGGGGAGACGATAGCCGCGGATGTCGATGAGGGACTGCTCGATATCGAGTCGCTCATTGGCGTGGACATGGGCAAAGCTCGCCTTGCCTTCCCGGCCTATGATGGTGCCGAGTTTTTCTGACAGGGCTTTCTCGAAGTTACCGAGATTGCCATATCTAAGTTGGCTGCGATCGGCAATTTGCGCCTGGGGAATCAGAATCGCCGCCTTGAGTTGACTGGCCCCACAGGTCTGCACCTTAGCGTTTTGCAGTACATCGACCCTTAGATTGACGGTGAGCGTATCGTCCTGAATGCGCTCGCTGATCAGCTCGACGCGGCCCGCCTCGGCCTGTTGTGTCATAGAAAACTGAGTCTGCGTCAGCTTGCCGTTTTGGGTATGCTGCACGCTGGTAAACTGGCCGCCCGATTGTAGGGTGACATAGCTTAAGGCCTGCGCGATGGCATCTTCTCTCGCCTGAGTGATATTGCCGTTGATGATCTTGGCTTCGCCTTGGGCCTCGAGCCACTGAGCCATTACCTGAGTGTTAAAGGCGGCGAGTAACAGCAATAGTAATTGAATTCGTTTCATCGTATCTGTCTCGATTGAGCTGGTTTACCTGGCGCGTAGGCGGTGCCAAAATGCTGACAGTTTTGCGCTCATTTTAAGGTTTCCATTAACTAAATAGGCTCAAAGCAATATCTATGCCCGAGTTGATTCATCCCAGGTAAAATGCCTGAAGGGTATGAGATGAGAGCCTATTTTCCTGAAGACTTTGCCAAGTTAGCGCGTCAAGTGTGAGAGCAAGTGTAAAATGAGTAGGGCTATGTTTATGGCATATATATTGCTGCAATATTGCCAATAGGTTTGGTTGGCCACAAATATGGCGCAGCCGAGTTGCTATATTGGCCTGGGTCAATATCGAAAACCATGGGACATCATGATGCGAAACGCTTTGATAATATCTTCCCTGTTGCTGTTGGGGGCCTGCGCGGCAAATGAGCCGGCCATGCCAAGCTTGCAGAGCGGCAATAGTTTGCCTGCTAGCTCGTCGGTGATACACCTGACTCAGCAGCTGGCAAATGAGTTGGTGCGCCAAAACGATCAGTTGACGCCTAAGCAGCCCTTGCTGGTGGCGACGCCTGTCTTGCTGGACAATCTTAAGTCGACTAACGCCTTGGGGCTGCAGATACAGCAAGGACTGATCGCGGCCATGCATGATCATCAGTTTAATCTGGTGGATCTTAATGTGGGCGAGAATGTTAGGGTGACGGACCAAGGCGAGTTGCTGCTGACGCGGGACTGGCGCCAACTGCCCGCGGATCTGCCGGTTGAACATGTGCTGGTATCGACCATGAGTCTGAAGCCCGATGGGGTGGTGGTAAACAGTCGTATCGTGAATGTTACTAATAATCGTGTGGTGTCTGTGGCTGGGGCGAGCGTCAGCCAAGCCGAGTTGTCTGACTACCTTAGCCTGTCTGAGAAGGTGGTCGCCCATGACGGCAAGCTGATCCGTTATAACAGTCAGGGTCAGGCAGATGTACAGATTAAGGGAGTCAAGCAATGAGATATTTAATTGTGGTGTTGCTGCTCGTCCTGAGTGGCTGTGCGTCTCAAGACAGGTACATTCAATGGGAAACCCTGGCGCCAGAAAGTTTTCCTAAATTGACGGCTATCGGTTACGCGCCGCTGGCGACTCAGCCGGCGAAAGAGGCGTCGCAGCGAGTGTTGATGGCGATGCAGGCTTCGAAAATCGCCGCCTATCGTGAGCTGGCAGAGCAGGTTTATGGCCAGCAGCTATCGGCATCCAGCAGTGTGAAGGATTGGATGCTGTCCGATGACAGCATTCAGGCGTCGGTGAGCGGGGTGATCCGCGGTGCGAAAGTGGTGAAGAGCTATCCGGTTGGAGAGCATTATGTGACCGAGCTTGAGCTCGACTTCCAGCAGGTATGGGCCTTATACCAACAGCAGCATCGACCGCAGACGGTGAAGGAAGTGACCTATTTCTAGCTGCCCGCAAATAAAAAAGCCTCTATTAAGAGGCTTTTTTAATGTCTTCAGCTTGAGCCTGTAACTCTATTTTAGTGATTAGGCTTTCAGATTATTACCGAGCGTCGAGATAGTCGAGGTCTTGCCCTTGCCGTCATAGGTGAGGCTATTGGCATTACGACTGGCCTGAAGGGCCTGAGAGAAACGATTGACGCTGGCCATGCTGTGCTCGATAAGCGCGGCATTTTGCTCGTTAAGCTGTTTACACTCCGCTAATGCCTGCTTGGCGTTGTCGACCTGGGCAATAAGCTGGGGCTCCTGAGTGAGCCTGGATAGTTCAGGATGTGCAGCTAATTCGGTATCACCTAGTTTGATCTCATTTAACAACTGGGCCTTTTCATTGGCGAGATGCAACAACTGATCCGCATCTTGTGCGATCAGTGCATCCTTCTCTGCCGTGATGGTCTGCTTTAAGCTGTCCAGTAACTTGTGTTGATTGGCGATGATATCGATTATCTGCGTCATAACGAATTAGTTAAGATCCTGAAGTTCCTTCTCAAACTGCGCGATATTAGTGGCGAGTTTGTCGGCATCTATCTTATAGCGTCCCTCGGCAATCGCGGCCTTAATCTGTTCGACCTTCTTGATATCGATTTCAGGAATGTCATTTAACTTGGCCTGGGCACTTTGTAGTTGCTGTGCCTGAGAGGTGATAGAGACTGAGTCGCTCTTCACCGTCTGTGATGGAGCGTTAGTGGCAGCAGTCGCACCTTTGTGCTGCGAGGCTTTCGCGCTGGCATTGCCAACCCGGTTGTTAGTGTTTGTATTTACGTGCTTAATATCTATAGGCATTGTGGGGTCCAACTTACATAAATGAGATCAACATACTTGTCTATCGGCACTCATGGTCAAAGCTTTAGGATAAAGTTTCAAAAAACAGTATAAATTTTTGCGCGTCAAAGGTCATCAGGATCACATCCTGACTTCCACCTCGCCAATGCCTGTCACATGTGCATCAACTGTCTTGTTGGAGCGGCTATTGCGCACCCGTATCTTATCGCCAAGGTTACCATCTTTTAACGCTTCACCGTTGGTTTTTATCTCGAAATTCTCGGATCGCGCATAGATGGCAACGATATCTCCCTTGCAGACAAAGCAGAGGTTACCGGCAAACAAAGGCTGATTGGCTGGGATTCTTCGCTTCACCCGGGTGCCAGTCACCGCCGCTGGGTCATCAAATTGCTGGCCCCTGAGTTGATTCTGCTCGATATAGTCGAGGCGAATTTGATCCAGTTCGATGAGATCGTCGGGCCCCAAGGTCTGATTAGCGACCACCACAGGGAAGAGCACCTCGACACGAACCGAAATATAAATCTGCCAGGGGTAGTCGAGAGCTGGGCTATCACAGCTGATCTTAACCGTGTTGTTTTTACTGATGGCTCGGTCGCTGGCGATTTCCGCCTTAGGCTCACCCAAACAGGCGGGGGGCTTTAACCGGGTATCCAGGCTTTGGGGGGTAATAATGACCTTGGCGTCCTGGGGTAAGACAATTTTTTCCTGTACTGCCTCTGTAGCTAATCGCGCTATGGTCGATACAGAGGGGACACTGGTCGTCTCCGCCGCCTTTAAGGGCAGAGAGATGAGTAACAAAAACAGAAAATATGCAAAATTTACTTTCATAATGAATTGACTAGCTTGATTAGCCAGATTACACCTATACTTCGTTTGAAGCGCCAAGGCTTTGCCATTTTTTTGTGAGAAATGAGTGTCATAAATTTGACAAAGTAAAGGTCTGGTTGTCATATAACTAGATAAAGCAATTAGTATGCCTATACTCATATTTACCATGGGAACGGCTTCGCATTCACCCGACAACAGGGCAAAGGCATTATGTCGAGTATTCTTGAATCAGTTAACAAACGCACCCAACTCGTAGGACAAAACCGCTTAGAACTATTGCTGTTTAAATTAAACGGGCGGCAAAGGTTTGGTATTAACGTATTTAAGGTGAAAGAGGTACTGCAGTGCCCGCCGCTGACCGGTCTGCCTAAGCTCAATCCTTTTGTGAGAGGCGTGGCCCATATTCGCGGCCAGACGATTTCGGTGATCGACCTCAGCGCGGCTACCGGCGGTAGACCGATTGAAGATACCGAAGGTTGTTTCATCATCATCTCAGAGTACAACCGCAGTGTGCAGGGCTTCCTGGTTAAGTCGGTCGAGCGCATCATCAACATGAATTGGGAAGCCATCATGCCGCCGCCGCAGGGGGCGGGCCGTTACTCTTACCTGACCGCGGTGACCGAGATTGAAGGCGAGCTGGTGGAGATCCTCGATGTTGAGAAGATCCTCGATGAGATCTCGCCGGTCAAGACCCAGATCAGTCAAGAGGTCGACGAGCAGCTGACCATCGACAGGGAGCGTCATTATCACATCATGGTGATCGACGACTCGGCCGTGGCGCGCAAGCAGATCATCCGTGCCCTCGAATCACTGAGCCTGCAGATAGATACCGCTAAAGATGGTCGTGAGGCGTTAGATAAGCTGGTGACAGTCGCCGCCGAGATGGATAACGTGGCCCATGAGATCCCTCTGATCATTTCTGATATCGAGATGCCAGAGATGGATGGCTATACCCTGACGGCAGAGATCCGCGACAACCCGAAATTGAAAGACATTAAGGTGGTGTTACATACCTCGCTTAGCGGCGTATTTAACCAGGCCATGGTCGAGAAGGTGGGGGCCAATGACTTTATCGCGAAATTTAATCCTGATGAATTAGCGGCAGCGGTGAATAAACATCTTAGTTTGTAATTTGTACTAAGTTGGGCCTGAGCCTAAATTTGGTAAGTTTAGGCTTGTATCAGTGAGTTAGCTAATGTATAACGCTGACCTCTGCAACGCTTGCTATAGTGTATGTTGTAGCCTGTTTTCTTTTTTGATATTGGGATATCAAGGTGCCGAATAAATCACTTGCCGAAGCCGAGTACAACCAATTTAAATTATTTCTGGAACAACACAGCGGTATTGTGTTGGGCGACAATAAGCAATATTTGGTTCGTAGTCGACTCGCGCCTCTGATGGGGAAATATAATCTTCCCTCATTATCTGAAGTGGTTAAACATTCGATGAAGCCCACCGAGCGGCAACTTCGTGCCGAGGTGATCGACGCCATGACCACCAACGAGACCCTGTGGTTTCGCGATCGCTATCCCTTCGAGCTGTTAGCCAATAACCTCTTGCCCGAATATGCCCGCTTGGGGCGTCCGCTGAAGATCTGGTCGGCCGCCTGTTCGTCGGGGCAGGAACCCTATTCGTTGGCCATGACTATCTTGGAATACCAGCAGCGTAAGCCTGGCGCCTTGCCCGGCAGTGCGACTATTCTGGCTACTGATCTCTCCCCCTCTATGTTAGAGCGCTGTAAGGTTGCCGAATATGACAACCTTGCCCTGGGTCGTGGCTTGTCCGATGAGCGCAAACGTCAGTTTTTTGAACCCACGGGCACTGGCTCCATGGTGGTGAAGCCCAACGTCAAGCGTCTGGTGAATTTCAGGGCGCACAACCTGCTCGAGAGCTATACCTTGCTGGGTAAGTTCGACATCATCTTTTGTCGTAACGTGCTTATCTATTTTGCTCCTGAGGCAAAGGCCAAGATACTGCGGCAATTTGCTGCCGCCCTAAATCCCAAGGGCATACTGTTTCTGGGGGCATCCGAGTCGATTGCCGGTTTGACCGATGAGTTTGACATGGTCAGGTGTAATCCGGGTATCTATTACCAGAAGCGGACCTGATGTACTTGCTAGGGCGCAAGTTTAGCCAATTAAAGTGCTAACTCTCTGAGTTCGCTATCAAGTTTCAAATGCCAGCAATCGCTGGCATTTTTTATGCCTTGCATTTCTATCGCGCACCTATCTGTGCAAGTTACCCAGAGTCGATTTTATTGGCACAAGTATTGCTTTGTTTATGACATTCGTGTGTGGAGGCAATTTTATGGCGATTAGTTTCGATAAGGCATTGGGGATACATCAGTATACCTTGGGAATACGATCGGCGCGGGCCGAGGTGATCTCGTCGAATATCGCCAATGCCGATACCCCTCATTACAAGGCGAAAGACCTTGATTTTGATAAGGCGCTACAGGCGGCGCGCACGGCCCAAGGCGGGCTGGCGATGAGCCGTAGCAACGAGAAACACTTCGACTTGGCGGCGCTTTCTCAGCAACACATTAGTTATCGGGTGCCAAATCAGCCCGATACCGGTGATGGCAATACGGTGGATATTCAGCAGGAACAGTCTGAATTTATGCAGAATGCGCTCGAATATCAGATGTCGTTAGGTTTTCTTGACGGTAAGTTTTCCGGCCTGAAAAAAGCCCTTAAAGGAACGTAATCATGAGCCTTTTTAATATCTTCAATGTGGCAGGCTCCGGCATGTCGGCCCAATCGGTGAGGCTGAATACCACTGCCAGTAATATCGCCAATGCCGATTCGGTTTCTAGCAGTGTGGATAAGACTTATCGCGCCCGCCATCCGGTTTTCGAGGCCGAGCTGGCCAAGGCCAGTCATCAGCAGCAGACCAGTCAGGCGGTAAAGGTGGCCGGTATCGTCGAGAGTGACAAGCCGTTGCAGAAAGAGTATTCGCCGGACCATCCGTTAGCGGATGCCGATGGGTTTATTTATAAGCCAAATGTCAATGTGATGGAGGAGATGGCCAACATGATCTCGGCGTCTCGCTCCTATCAGATGAACGTGCAGGTTGCCGATGCGGCAAAGTCTATGCTTCAGCAAACCTTACGCATTGGCAATTCCTAGGGGGTAAGTCGTGAGCCTAGTTAATCCATTAAATAATCAGGTTGCGCCAAACAGTTCGACCCAGAGCGCCAAGTCGGTGACGCCTCAGGCATCGAGCAGTCAGACAACCACACAGACCACGGGAAATCCTTTTCTCGACAGCATGCGTCTGCAAGAGGAGTCTTCGATTCCTGAGGCCAAGAGCCAGGAGCTGACCCAGGAGGATTTCTTCTCCTTACTCAGTCAGCAGTTGTCGATGCAAGATCCGTTTAAGCCGGTGGATAACGACCAGATGATCGCTCAGATGGCATCCTTCTCTACCGTGGATGGCATCACTAAGCTCAACGAGGAGATTGTCAATCTTAATACTGTGATGACCTCGAGTCAGGCGTTGCAGGCCTCGGGATTAGTGGGGCAGAAGGTGTTGATCCCATCGGATACCGGGCATATTTCGGCGGAAGAGCCTGTGCTGAAGGGGGTGATCAGTACGCCAGAGCCTATCGAGTCGATAACCGTGCGTATCGAAGATGAGAAGGGGCAGCTGGTGAAGACCTTCACCGTGGACGGCAGTGATGGCGGCAACATAGATGTGTCCTGGGATGGACTGGATAAGGATGGGGAACCCGTTGCCAGCGGTAATTATTCGATTAAGGCATCGGGCAAGGTAGATGGTAAGAGTGAAGATTTAGCCGTATCGACCTACGCTCACGTGACGAGTGTTTCGCTGGGAACGGCAAGTACCGGCGCAATTCTCAACTTGAGAGGCATAGGCGGTATCAAACTCGGTGATGTTCTGGCCGTGTCTGAAACCTAGACAAAGCAGAGCGTTAGGGCAGTTAGGTCCAGAACAGATAACAAATTTTTAGTGAGGTGATTTATGTCATTTAACATTGCATTGAGTGGTATCGCGGCGGCGCAAAAAGATCTCAATACCACGGCGAATAACATTGCCAACGTCAATACCACTGGCTTTAAAGAGTCGCGCGCCGAGTTCGCCGACGTGTATGCCAGCTCTATATTTGCTAACAGTAAGACTACTGTCGGTGGCGGTGTTACCACGGCTCAGGTGGCTCAGCAGTTCCAGCAGGGCAGCCTGCAATTTACCAGCAACGCGCTGGATATGGCGATCAATGGCGGTGGCTTCTTTGTCACCTCATCAGAAGTGGGCTCGCAGGATCTCTCCTACACTCGCGCCGGTGCCTTTAAGGTGGACGCCGACAGCTACCTGGTTAACTCGGCCGGTGCCTATCTGCAGACCTTCCCGGTCGATAAGGATGGTAACTCGACCTCGGTGAGTCTCACCACCACCCAGCCGGTGAAGATCCCTGATACCGCGGGTAGCCCGCAGAAAACCGACAACATCGGCATTCAGATGAACCTCAATGCGGGTGAGTCTACTCTAGATCCGGCTAACTTTAATCCTAACGATCCAGACACTTACAACAATTCGACGTCGGTCACCATGTATGACTCACTGGGTGAGCCCCATATTCTGACAACCTATTTCGTGCGTCCACCCCAGGCGGCCTATACAGGTACCAGCAACTGGGTGGCCTTCTACGCGGTAGACGGTAAGCAGGTCGATCTTGCAGGCGCCGCGGGCACCTATGGTCGTGATACTACGGGTGACGGTGTGGCCGACTCTAGTGGTACGGCGGTTAATTCCAGCGGCTGGAAGGGCTCAGTGCTGTCGTTCAACGACACAGGTGCCTATATAGGTAGTGATCCTGCGGTGATCACCACAGAGACGCTCGGGGTCAGTGGCGCCAACGTGTTAGGCCCTGGTACAGACGGCAGCCAAACGCTAACCCTCAACTTCAACAGCCCGACCCAGTACGCTTCACCGTTCGAGGTGACCGAGCTGAGTCAGGACGGTACTACCGTTGGTCGTCTGACTAACGTGGAAGTGGGCGCCGATGGTTTGATCAACGCCAGCTACAGCAATGGCTCAACCGTGCCGCTGGCCCGTGTCGCCCTGGCGCGCTTCTCAAACGAGCAGGGACTGACTCAGGTGGGTAATACCGCTTGGAAGGAGAGCCTGGATTCTGGTCCGGCACTGGCGGGTGAGGCCAACAGCGGTACCTTCGGTAGCATTCGTTCCTCGGCGCTTGAGCAGTCAAACGTGGATCTGACCACAGAGCTGGTGGACCTTATCTCGGCTCAGCGTAACTTCCAGGCTAACTCGCGTACGCTGGAGGTTAACAATACCCTGCAGCAGACGGTACTGCAGATCCGTTAAGCCGACGCTTAGTGGAATTCGTGAAATGTGTTGCCCTGGCGGCAACACATTTCCGCTTCACTTGCCGCTTAGCCTTTCCTCCCTTCGCTTCATTTCTATCTGCTTGATTTAAGCAGTCTAACCAAATCCATTGCTTGGCATGATGTTTGCTTTGTTCTGTTATTAGACAGTTTTAGTTGAAACATTGACGGAGCAGCAAGTGGATAAATTACTCTATGTCGCCATGAGTGGCGCCAAGCAGAATATGCATTCGCTGGCAGTGCGTGCCAACAACCTTGCCAACGCCAATACCGACGGCTTCAAGTCGGATCTTGAGCAGGCCAGATCCATGCAGGCCTTTGGCGAAGGCTTGCCGACGCGTGTGTTTTCCATGACAGAGAACCCGTCGGCCAACTTTGCCGCCGGCCCCATCAAGACCACGGGCCGGGATCTCGATATCGCGGTGAAGGGCGATGGTTGGATAGCCGTGCAGGCCGTCGATGGTAGCGAAGCCTACACCCGCTCTGGCAGCCTGAGTTTCGATACCTCGGGTCTGCTGCGAAACGATAGAGGCAACCCCATTATGGGAGATGCCGGCCCCATCGTACTACCGCTTCCTATCGAGAAGGTCGAGATTGCCCAAGATGGCACCATCTCGGTCAGACCGCTTGGCTCCACCGCCGAGGTGATCGAGGAAGTTGGCCGCATCAAGTTAGTCAACCCTGGCAATCAAAACCTGATGCGCGGCGAGGATGGCCTGTTCCGTCAAATGTCTGGCGTGAATGCCGCGGCCGACCCCAATGTTGCGGTGGAGAGTGGGGCTATTGAGGGCAGCAATGTCAATGCCGTCGACGAGATGGTCTCTTTAATCGATCTGCAGCGTCAGTTTGAGATGCAGGTCAAGATGATGAAAACCGCCGAAGAGATGGATCAAGCCTCTTCGTCATTAATGCGCATTAGTTAGGAGATAGATTATGCATCCGGCGTTATGGATTAGTAAGACTGGCTTAGATGCCCAGCAAACAGATATCTCGGTGATCTCCAACAATGTGGCGAACGCGAGCACAGTTGGATACAAGAAGAGCCGAGCCGTCTTCGAAGACCTGCTCTATCAAACCGTCAACCAGGCGGGGGGGATCAGCGCCTCTAACACTAAGCTACCCAACGGCCTGAACATAGGTGCGGGTACCAAGGTGGTGGCGACTCAGAAGATGTTCACCCAGGGCAATATGCTGACCACAGATAACTCACTGGATCTGATGATCGAAGGTCCGGGTTTCTTCGAGGTGCAGCTGCCCGACGGCACCACAGCCTATACCCGCAACGGTCAATTTACCTTGGACGATACCGGGCAGATAGTGACCCCGGGTTCGGGTTATGTGCTGCAGCCAGCCATCACCATCCCTGATGATGCCACTAGCATTACCGTCTCTGCAGAAGGTGAAGTGTCGGTAAAGACCCCTGGTGCTGCGGAAAACCAGGTGGTTGGCCAGCTGAGCATGTCAGACTTTATCAATCCGAGCGGCCTGGACCCTATGGGGCAGAACCTCTATCTGGAAACCGGTGCCAGCGGCACGCCTATTCAGGGCACGGCTTCACTGGATGGCATGGGTGCCATTCGTCAAGGGGCGCTCGAAACCTCCAACGTTAACGTGACCGAAGAGCTGGTGAACCTGATCGAGAGTCAGCGTATCTACGAGATGAACTCTAAGGTGATCTCGGCCGTCGACCAGATGCTCTCTTACGTCAATCAGAATTTGTAGAGGTTTGATATGACTAAGTCACTTGTCTTGGGGGTTGCGCTGGCGTTGGTGGGCTGTGCCTCAACCAACCAGAAGCCGATCGCCGATGATCCCTATTATGCTCCCGTGTATCCCGAGGCGCCACCGACCAAGATCGCCGCCACGGGCTCCATGTATCAGGACAGTCAGGCCTCAAGCCTCTATTCGGACATCAAGGCGCTTAAGGTTGGCGACATCATTACCGTGATCCTGCAAGAGTCAACCAAGGCTAAGAAGAGCGCCAACAACGAGCTAAAGAAGGGCTCAGATCTGACGCTGGATCCCATCTATGCCGGTGGCGGCAACGTCACCATCAGCGGCTCGCCTATCGATCTGCGCTACAAAGACAGCATGAACACCAAGCGTGAATCAGACGCCGACCAGAGTAACAGCCTGTCGGGCAGCATATCGGCCAACGTGATGCAGGTGCTGAATAACGGTAACCTGGTGATCCGCGGCGAGAAGTGGATCACCATCAATAATGGCGATGAGTTTGTCAGGCTCACCGGCATAGTACGCTCGCAAGATATCCGTCCCGACAACACCATAGACTCTCAGCGTGTGGCCAATGCCCGTATTCAGTACAGCGGTACAGGTACCTTTGCCGACGCGCAGAAGGTGGGTTGGTTGAGTCAGTTCTTTATGAGCGACTGGTGGCCCTTCTAAGGAGCGATGCCATGAAGATGAAAATAATATTGGCCTGTGCCCTGATGGTGTTTTCAAGCGTCAGCTCGGCCCAGCGCATCAAAGATATCGCCAACGTGCAAGGGGTGCGTAGCAACCAGCTGATTGGCTATGGTCTGGTGGTTGGCCTGCCGGGCACAGGCGAGAAGACACGTTATACCGAGCAGACCTTTAAGACCATGCTGAAAAACTTCGGTATCAATCTGCCCGATAACTTCCGTCCTAAGATCAAGAACGTCGCCGTGGTGGCGGTGAGTGCCGACATGCCCGCCTTCATTAAGCCGGGGCAGACACTGGACGTGACCGTATCAAGCCTGGGTGAGGCTAAGAGCCTGCGCGGCGGCACACTATTGCAGACCTTCCTCAAGGGGGTCGACGGCAATGTTTACGCGATTGCCCAAGGCAGCATGGTGGTCAGCGGCTTCAGCGCCGAAGGGCTCGATGGCTCTAAGGTGATTCAAAATACGCCGACCGTGGGTCGTATCCCCAATGGTGCCATCGTCGAGCGTACCGTGGCGACGCCATTTTCCACCGGCGATCATCTGACCTTTAATCTGCGCCGCGCCGATTTTTCGACGGCAAAGCGTCTCGCCGATGCTATCAATGATCTCCTGGGCCCAGGGATGGCTCGTCCACTGGATGCCGCCTCGGTGCAGGTGAGCGCGCCGCGAGATGTCTCCCAGCGAGTCTCTTTCCTGGCGACGCTGGAAAATATCGAGGTGGAACCGGCATCTGAATCGGCCAAGGTGATCGTCAATTCTCGTACCGGCACCATAGTGGTGGGCAAAGACGTGCGGCTACTTCCTGCGGCGGTGACCCATGGCGGCCTGACGGTAACCATCGCCGAGGCGACCCAGGTGTCGCAGCCTAATCCGCTGGCAGGTGGCAATACCGTGGTTACCAGCGACAGCACCATAGATGTGTCCGAAGAAGACAACCGCATGTTCCTGTTCAACCCTGGCACTACCTTAGATGAGTTGGTCAGGGCGGTGAATCTGGTCGGCGCCGCACCTTCGGATGTATTAGCAATCTTAGAAGCGTTAAAGGTGGCAGGTGCTTTGCATGGTGAGCTTATCATCATCTAAATTTTGTCGCAGGCGAGTTAGTCGTCGCCAAGGCATCGGGACTCAACATGGATAAGCTGTCAAACGCATCGCATTTCTTGGACATAGGGGGTCTGGACTCCCTACGTGCCAAGGCGCAGAAAGATGACAAGGCGGCGCTTAAAGAGGTGGCGCAGCAGTTTGAAGGCATCTTCGTGCAGATGTTGATGAAAAGCATGCGTGATGCCAATGCGGTGTTTGAGTCCGATAGCCCCATGAACAGCCAATACACCAAGTTTTACGAGCAGATGCATGATCAACAGATGTCGGTCAATCTGTCGGACAAGGGGATGTTGGGTCTTGCTGATCTCATGGTGCAGCAGCTCTCGCCGCAGACGAGTCAGCTAACGCCGGCTTCCGTGCTGCGGGGCGGCATGGAGAGTCAGGTTACAAAGTCGGCGCCTAAGCCATTTGCTGCTAACGGTGCCGACGGTTCTGAAAAACCAATGCTACAGATACTCGATGAGGTGATGAGCGGCAAGGTCTTGCCGTCCCAGGCGCCAACCGGGGTGGCAAATCAAGGTTTTGAGAGCCGTGAGGCGTTCGTCAAGGCTGTCTACCCTCACGCCGAGCAGGCGGCTAAGGCCCTGGGCACTCGCCCCGAGGTATTGATTGCCCAGTCGGCACTCGAGACGGGGTGGGGACAGAAGATGGTGCGCCGCGCAGACGGTCAGCCCAGCAATAACCTATTTAACATCAAGGCCGATCGCCGCTGGGAAGGCGAGCGTGCTGGCGTGAGTACCCTGGAATTTGAACATGGGGTTGCGGTGAAGCAACGCGCCGATTTCAGGGTGTATCAAGATATTAAACAAAGTTTTGACGATTTCGTCTCTTTCATTTCCGAAGGCGCTCGTTATCAGGATGCGATGGAGAAGGCCGCCAACCCTGCCGCCTTTATCCGTGGCCTGCAGGATGCCGGTTATGCCACAGACCCTGATTACGCAGACAAGGTGATCAAGGTGATGCAGACGGTAACTCAAGCCGTAAATAAAGAGCTCGGCGCCGGCATGCTTGGCAAGTGATGAGTGGGGAGTGATAAGTGATGAGTGCGCAATTTGAAGCAAATGCAACAAGAGGTGAAGCATAATGTCGATGGATCTGCTTAATATCGCCCGTACCGGCGTGCTTGCCTCACAGTCGCAGCTGGCGGTAACCAGTAACAATATCACCAATGCCAATACCCAGGGTTATCACCGTCAGGTCGCCGAGCAGTCTAGCCTGGAATCCCAGCGCCTTGGCAACAGCTTCTATGGCGCTGGTACCTATATTACCGACGTGAAGCGGATCTATAACGAGTATGCCGCGCGCGAGCTGCGCATTGGTCAGACGGCGCTGAGTCAGGCGCAGACCACACAGACCAAGACGAGCGAGCTCGACCAGCTGTTTTCTCAGATAGGTAAGGCTGTGCCTCAGAGCCTTAACGATCTCTTTGCCGGACTCAATAGTTTGGCGGATCTGCCTGATGATATGGGCATTCGCGGTAGCCTGCTGGGCAATGCCGATCAGATAGCCAAGGCGCTTAATCAGATGCAGTCGCAACTCGATGGTCAGATGAAACAGACCAACGATCAGATCTCGGCCGTGACGGATCGCATCAACGAGATCAGCTCTGAACTTGGCCACATCAACCAGGAGCTGATGAAGTCTCAGGGCGCCGACATGCAGCTGCTCGATAAGCAGGACGCCCTGATCCAAGAACTCAGCGAATATGCTCAGGTAAATGTGATCCCGCTAGAATCGGGTGCCAAGAGTATCATGCTCGGCGGCGCCGTGATGTTGGTCTCTGGTGAAGTCTCGATGCAGATGGGATCGACCACTGGTGACCCTTATGCCGGCGAGCTGCGCATTACCACCACGGCAGGCGATCAGACCTTAGTGGTCGACCCTAGCAAAATGGGTGGCAGTCTAGGCGCCTTGTTCCAATTTCGCGACGAGACACTGATCCCGGCGCAGCTGGAGATGGGTCAGCTGGCGTTGGGGATTGCCGACAGTTTTAATCAGGCTCAGGCGGCAGGTTTTGATCTTAACGGCCAGGTGGGTAGCGACCTATTTCTCGATATTAACGATCCTGCCATGTCAGTTGGCCGCGCCGGTGCTTATGAGAACAACACGGGCAATGCGGCCTTAAGGGTAAACATAGATGATGTAAATGCCCTGTCAGGTGGCAGCTATGAGCTGACCTTTACCGCGCCGGCCACCTATGAGCTTAAGGATCTAGACACAGGCACCGTGACGCCACTTACCTTAAATGGCAGTCAGTTGACCGGTGGTGACGGCTTTAGCATCAATATCGATTCTGGCGCCATGGCCTCCGGGGACAGATTCGAGATCCGTCCGACATCGGGCGCCGCAGCTGGCATCAAGGTGGTGATGACAGATCCCAAGGAGATAGCCGCCGCCGCGCCTAAGATAACCCAAGATGCTGCTAATTCTGGCAATACCCAGGTGAAGCTGGTGAGCATAGATAATCGCAGCGCAGCAGGTTTTCCCCTAACCGGCAGCGAGCTGACTTTTGAGATTGATACCGCGGCAAATACCTTCGAGGTGTTCGATGCGGCGGGCAACTCTCTCGGCGCCCCGGCAGCCTTTACGCCGCCATCTATCAGTGCCTATGGCTTCACCTTCGAGTTGGATAGCAGCGCACCGGCCACAGACAGATTTACCTTCGATCTCAGCTTCGCCGAAGGAGATAACACCAACGCAGTAGCCATGGCTAAGCTCGCGGAAACCAAGCTGATGAACAGTGGCGGCTCGACCCTTGCGGATGTGTATGAAAATACCAAGTTGCAGGTGGGCGGTAAGGCAAAGGCGGCCGAGGTGGCCTTTGGTTCGGCCGAAGCCGTTTATTCCCAGGCCTATACCCGGGTGCAGAGTGAGTCGGGCGTAAACCTAGACGAAGAGGCCGCCAATTTGATGCGTTTTCAACAGTCTTATCAGGCATCGGCCCGGATCATGACCACGGCCACAGAAATTTTTGACACCCTCTTTAGTTCGGTGAGATAGGAGCCTTAACTATGCGGATCTCAACGGCGCAGATGTTTCAACAGAACATCAACAGTGTGCTTAACAAGCAATCGGCGACCAGCAAGATCATCGATCAGATTGCCAGCGGCAAGAGGGTGAATACTGCTGGGGACGACCCTGTGGCTGCTATCGGTATCGATAACCTGAATCAGCAGAACGCCCTGGTCGATCAGTTTATGAAGAATATCGACTATGCCACCAACCGTCTGGCCTTGACCGAGAGCAAGCTCGGCACGGCAGAAACCCTAACCGGCTCGGTTAGAGAGCAGATCCTGCGTGCAGTGAATGGCAGCCTGTCGGATTCTGAGCGGCAAATGATTGCCGATGAGCTTAAGGGTACATTGGAGGAGCTCGTTTCGGTGGCCAATACCAAAGATGAATCGGGCAACTATATGTTTTCAGGTTATGAAACCGGTAAGCAGCCCTTTGCATTTGATGCGGCCGGTAACGTGGTCTACAGCGGTGACAGTGGGGTGCGCGAAGCCATAGTGGCATCTGGCGTCACCCTAGGGACGAATATCCCAGGCGATCAAGCCTTTATGAATGGACCTTCCGGCCTTGGCGACTTTAGCGCCAATTATTCGACGGGTCAGGTAGGAGATTTTCGGGTGCTGAGCGCTACTAACAGTAACCCGGCCGCACTCGATACATATAGCTTTACCATGAATGGTACAACCCTTGAGGTTCGAGATTCGTCCGCGACTCTGGTCACGACGGTTCCTGGTTTCGATGCCGCCGATCCTATTAGCTTCAGCGGTATCGAGGTGAAACTCGATGGCCAGCCTGCCCCTGGGGATACCTTTAGTATCACGCCGCAATCCCAGGTGAGCGTCTTCGATACCATCAGTCAGGCAATCACTCTGCTCGAAGATCCTAATAAGGTGAATACTCCCCAAGGTAAAGCTGAGTTGGCACAGATGTTGAATAATATCGATAGTGGTGTCAATCAGTTGAGCATTGCCCGGGGAGAAGCCGGTAATAGCTTGAAGCAGATTGAGCGTTACAGTTCGACCCATGTGGAAGAGAAACTGGTGAACAGTTCGGCGCTCTCAATGCTGGAAGATTTGGATTATGCCTCGGCGATAACTGAGCTCGAGAAACAACAGTTGGCCTTAAATGCCGTATCGAGTGTGTTTAGCAAAGTCGGGTCGACGACACTTTTTGATTATATCTAAACGGGCTCAGGCCTTTGACAAACTTAACTTCTAATTTATTAGCCAAGCTCAACGTCTTGGCAGTGCAACCAAGAAGAGGAAAACACAATGGCTATTAATGTTAATACCAATGTCACATCGATGAAGGCGCAGAAGAACCTAAATACTTCTTCTCAAAACCTGGCAACCTCAATGGAGCGTTTGTCGAGCGGTCTTCGCATCAACAGTGCGAAAGATGATGCTGCGGGTCTTGCGATCTCGAACCGTCTGAACTCTCAGGTTCGCGGTCTTGAGGTCGGTATGCGTAATGCTAACGACGCTATCTCTATCGCGCAGATCTCTGAAGGTGCGATGCAAGAGCAGACCAACATGCTGCAGCGTATGCGTGATCTGTCGATTCAATCTGAAAACGGCGCCAACAGCACTGCCGACTTACAAGCGTTGAAAGATGAGATGGACCAGCTTGCAGAAGAGATCACGGCGATCGGTAACAGTACTGCCTTTGGTAATACCAAGTTGCTGACGGGTGAGTTTTCTGCCGGTAAGCTGTTCCAGGTAGGTCACCAGGATGGTGAAGATGTCACTATCTCTGTGGGTACGTTGAACGCCGGTGTATTGTCGGTGAACAGCCTTACTGTGTTAACCTCAGCTGGCCGAGATGCTGCCATCGGTAAGATTGATGCGGCTATTAAGGTGATTGACACTCAGCGCGCCAAATTAGGTGCGGTGCAAAATCGTCTGGCCCATAACATCAGTAACAGCGCTAACACCCAGGCCAACGTTGCCGATGCTAAGAGTCGTATCGTGGATGTAGATTTCGCTAAAGAAACTTCGACCATGACCAAGAATCAGGTGCTGCAGCAGACAGGTTCTGCCATGCTCGCCCAGGCTAACCAGTTGCCTCAGGTTGCCCTGTCACTACTGGGTTAATGCCTCTGGGTTAGTCGACAAGAAACGGTGCAGACTAGTTTTTGCACCGTTTTTGTTACTTTTTCGCGCGTTAAGCTATTGATATATAACAGCTATAAAAAATAGCCTATTTTTTATAAAAAATTTTCTAAAGATCGAAAACCCTCTGCCGCTAAATATACTGTAACCCAGTAAGACCGGCCTGGCTTAAGTAGACAGGCTTAGTTTTAAGCCAGGTATAAAGAGGAATCGATTATGGCTATTACAGTAAACACTAACGTAACATCTCTAAAAGCACAGAAAAACCTAAATGCTTCTAGCGGCAACCTAGCGACCTCTATGGAGCGTCTATCAAGTGGTCTTCGCATCAACAGTGCGAAAGACGATGCTGCCGGTCTTGCGATTTCGAACCGTCTGAACTCTCAGGTTCGTGGTCTTGAAGTTGGTATGCGTAACGCTAACGACGCTATCTCTATCGCGCAGATCTCTGAAGGTGCAATGCAAGAGCAGACTAACATGCTGCAACGTATGCGTGACCTGACTATCCAGTCTGAAAACGGTGCGAACAGCGCAGATGACTTAGCCGCTCTGAAAGCTGAAATGGATCAGCTGGCCTTAGAAATCACCGAAATTGGTAACAACACTGCATTTGGTAACACCAAGCTGCTTGATGGTTCTTTCTCAGCAGGTAAGAGCTTCCAGGTTGGTCACCAAGACGGCGAAGATATCACTGTTAAGGTGGGCACTTCAGATGCGACCTCTCTAGGTGTTAATGCTCTGACTAACGCGACTTCTGCAAACCGTGGTTCGGCTCTAGCAGCTATCGATGCGGCAATCACCACTATTGATACACAGCGTGCAGAACTTGGTGCGATTCAGAACCGTCTAGCGCACAACATCAGCAACAGCGCTAACACTCAGGCTAACGTAGCCGACGCTAAGAGCCGTATCGTAGACGTGGATTTCGCGAAAGAAACCTCTGCTATGACTAAGAACCAAGTGCTTCAGCAAACCGGTTCAGCTATGCTAGCTCAAGCTAACCAGCTGCCACAGGTTGCCCTATCACTACTCTAATAGAGTAATGGGTTAGACCGAGTTTGATGAAGATAAGGGAGGTTCGGCGACGGATCTCCCTTTCGTGATTTTAAGGATAAATTAACGAAGTAGAGGTACAGGTCATGGATATTAATACCGTTAATTCATCGAATGCTACAGCTGCTAAAATTGATATAGGCATGACGCCCGTTAAAGCAAATGCGGCAGAGGATGTGGAATTAGCTAAAGGTTCGATAAAGGCAGTCGAGCAGAGCAATCAAGCCGAAGCGGCAGAGGCCGAAGAGCAATCGCCAGAAGCTATGCAGAAGCTGGTCGAAGAGATGTCAAATATGATGTCTGTGATGCGCAAGGGATTAGCCTTTAAGATTGACGAAGATTCTGGCACAAATATTGTTAGCGTTATGGATATTGATTCGGGTGATGTTATCCGTCAAATTCCAAACGAAGAAGCATTGAAGTTGGCGCAGAAACTTTCTGAAGTCACTGGATTATTAATGAAAACTGAAGCTTAAGCTTCAGCCGGCGTTGAGTAGAGGTAGTTATGGCATTAACAGCAACAGGCATAGGTTCAGGGCTTGATATCAACACGATTGTGGGGGTGCTGGTTGATGCTGAGAAGGTGCCCAAAGAAGCGATCTTCAATAAGACAGAAGACACCATAGATGCGAAAGTCTCTGCCATGGGCTCGCTAAAGAGTGCACTGTCTAGTTTTCAGGATGCGCTTGAAAAACTCAAAGATGGTAGCAGCTTAAACCAACGTCAGGTTTCAACCGGTGACAGTAGCTACTTTACGGCCACTGCCGATAAGAATGCGCAGACGGGTAGCTATAACATAGTGGTTGAGCAACTCGCCCAGCGTCACAAGGTGGCTGGTGCCTTCACGGCCGATGCCAGCGCCGCGGTCGGTGAGGGGAGCTTGGGCTTCACGGTCAACGGCCAAAGTTTCTCGGTCGATGTGGCCGCTGGAGACTCACTATCGGCCATAGCCGATAAGATAAACAGCGCCGATGACAATGTCGGGGTGACTGCTACCATAGTGACCACAGATGGCGGTAGCCGTCTGGTGATCAGCTCAGATACCGAAGGGACGGATAACAACATCAGTGTTACCGCCACAGATACAACTGGTACAGGCCTTAGCGACATGTTTGGCGCGGGCAACTTAAGCGAAGTACAGGCCGCTAAAGAGTCGATTGTCTACATCGATGGCCAGAAGCTACAGTCGCAAACCAATGAAATCAAGAATGCCATTGCCGGTGTGACACTGAATCTCACCGATGCCGATCTTAATAAGACCTCGGTACTTAAGATTGAGTTAGACGAAGACGCCGTAAAAGAAAATGTTCAGGGCTTTGTCGACGCCTATAACAGCCTGATGAGCACCATAGACAAGGTTTCGTCCTATGATGCCGACAAAGAGAAAGCTTCGGCGCTCCAGGGGGATTCGATGATACGTTCGATCGAATCTCAGATGCGCAACATGATCTCTAATCGCATCGATCTGGGAGGCGGACAGTCGGTAGCCCTCTATGATATCGGTATCGAGGCGGATCGCTACGGTAAGCTGTCGGTCGATAGCACTAAGCTGGACAAAGCCATCAGCGAAGATATGAGCAGTATCGAAGGCCTATTTGCAACCGATACGACAGGTTTGGCTAATAGGTTAGATTCCTTGGTCAATGGTTACGTAAAGAGTGGCGGCCTGATCGATTCTCGCAACAATGCCTATACCGCCGATAAGAAGCGCTTAGATGAGCAGCGTGAAGCCTTTTCTCTGAAAATGGAACAGTTACAAGCCCGTCTGTTTAAGCAATTTAATGCGATGGACCTGGTTGTCGGTAAATTAAATCAACAGTCTGCTGGTATCGTTAATGGGCTGAATTCTCTGCCTGGCGTGATTTCTCAGAAGGGCTAATCAATAGTGTTGCAAGAAGGAAGTGCATTGGAGTCTTTAGATAAGTTAAATGAAGACATTACTCAGGTCATGCAGCATCTGGAACAAATACCTGCCGAACAGGAAGATGCTGATGAGTTGGTATCAAATTTGCTTGACTTGGTTGGTCAGCGTCAACTTTTACTCGATAAGGTGCTCGCCTCACCTAAAGAGGAAGACAGGGCCCTATTACAGTCCCAGCTGGAATTGACCAGCAGCTTTACCACGCAGGCCGTAAACCTGTTAAAGCATCGTCAGGAATTACTGCATGTCGGACGTAAGAGTCAGCGCCAACTTAATGTTTACAAGTCTATAGATGCAGAAAGGTAGGTTTTTATGAGAAAGTCACTGCAGTCATATCGCAAGGTGTCTTTAGAGAGCGAAATCTCTGTCGCTTCACCACACCGTATCATTCAGATGATGTTTGAAGGTGCGCTTCAACGATTGGCACAGAGTCGTTATGCAATAGAAAACAATGATATAGAGAACAAGGGTATCTATATCGGCAAGGCCATTGGCATCATTACCGGACTCAACAACAGCCTGAATATGGAAGCAGGGGGCGAGATCGCCAGTAACCTTAGCGACCTCTATGATTTCATGCTGCGTAAGCTCTCTGAGGCCAACATGAATAACGATGTGCAGGCGATCGATGATGTGAGTGAAATCATCCGTACCATCAAGGAAGGGTGGGACGCCATTCCCCAAAATGAGCACCATCTAGCGTCACACACAGAGGCAATTTAATCGTCTCGACTATCTTTCTGAACAACAACTTTTTGTCAGGCGTCAAACGATTGGCGCCTGATGCTTGATACGTTGAGAATTTGCTCTAAAATCAGATGAGTTAGTCAGAAAATGAATCTGATACTTGCTAATGTGCTGCTGATAATACACTATTCCGTGTGATAGTCATTTTTTGGAAAACTGGATTAAAATGATTATCTCGCTTTCGAAGCAACTAACACTAATAATTAATGCGAATAACACTGAGTGCTTTACGGCCTTCTTAAATGATGCAAACAGATCAACGAATTCTACTTGTCGGTAATCAGTCAGAGCGAATTAATCGCTTATCTTGTGTTTTTGAGTTTCTTGGTGAGCAGGTAGAGTTGCTTGCCGTCGACAGACTCGAATCTCGAATGTCGAATACCCGCTATAGAGCACTTGTCATTGCACAAGAGGCTCAATCTAAGACCTTGTTGCAATCTATTGCCACCTCAATGCCTTGGCAACCCATCTTGTTGTTAGGCTCTAATGGCGACGTGACGGCAGGCAATGTATTAGGTTGTATTGAAGAGCCGTTAAATTATCCTCAGTTGACCGAGCTGCTGCACTTTTGCCAGGTGTTTGTGCAGGCTAAGCGTCCGGATATACCTACCAGTGGTAACCAGACCAAGTTATTTCGCAGCCTGGTTGGTCGCAGTGAAGGCATCGCCCAGGTGCGTCACCTGATCAACCAGGTGGCCGGTTCCGATGCCACCGTATTGGTTCTAGGTCAGTCTGGTACCGGCAAAGAGGTGGTTGCACGCAATATCCACTATATTTCCGATCGCCGTGATGGCCCCTTCATCCCGGTAAACTGTGGCGCCATTCCGCCAGAATTGCTCGAGAGTGAGCTGTTCGGTCATGAGAAGGGCTCATTTACCGGCGCAATCAGTGCCCGTAAGGGACGCTTCGAGCTCGCCGAAGGGGGCACCCTGTTTCTCGATGAGATAGGCGACATGCCCCTGCAGATGCAGGTAAAACTGCTGCGTGTGCTACAGGAGCGCGTCTTCGAGCGTGTCGGTGGCAGCAAACCTATCCATACCAATGTGCGCGTCATCGCGGCGACCCATAGAGAGCTAGAGACCATGATCGCCAATGGCGAGTTTCGCGAAGATCTCTTCTATCGCCTCAATGTGTTTCCTGTCGAGATGCCCGCCCTGTGTGAGCGCAAAGACGATATCCCGCTTTTGCTGCAGGAGTTGGTCAGCCGAGTCTACAACGAGGGGCGTGGCAAGGTGCGCTTTACCCAACGGGCGATTGAGTCGCTCAAGGAACATAGCTGGTCGGGTAACGTGCGTGAACTGTCTAACCTGGTCGAGCGTCTCACTATCCTCTATCCAGGTGGCTTGGTCGATGTTAATGACCTCCCCCTTAAATACCGTCATATCGACGTGCCTGAATATCAGGTGCAGGTCAGTGAAGAGGAGCTGGAGCGTGATGCACTGGCCTCTATCTTTAGCGATGAGGTGGCGGTCGATATTCCCGAGAGCCGTTTCCCTAGTGAACTACCACCCGAAGGGGTGAACCTCAAGGACCTGTTGGCCGAGCTTGAGATCGACATGATTCGCCAGGCGCTGGATCAGCAGGACAACGTGGTGGCTCGCGCCGCCGAGATGCTGGGGATCCGTCGCACCACACTGGTGGAGAAGATGCGCAAGTATGGCATGAGTAAGGATTAACTCCGGCTTCGAGCTCTCATTTGCTCATCTCATCTAATAAAGGCCCATTTCTGGGCCTTTGTCATTCCTGACACATAATCCACTGTTAATTATGAACTTTTAGTTGGCATGCTCCCTGCATTAACTTGCTTAGTAGCAAATTATTGACGGAGTGGTTATGGCCGCGAATCCAAAGGTGGCATATACAGCGCAGGCACAGGTAGCTCTGGCTCCTTCCCAAGTCGCGGGCGGCGAGGTGGCAAACGATGCCATCTCCAGCCGCATGGAACATATACTCCAGGCCATGCCATCGGGCGTGGTGATTCTCAATGGCGATGGCATAGTGACCGACGCCAATCCCGTTGCCGTGCAGTTGCTGGGGCAGCCCCTGGCTGGCATGCGCTGGCTGCAAGTCATCAATCGCGCCTTCTCGCCCCAAGATGACGATGGTCATGAGGTATCATTGAAAAACGGCCGCAGGGTAAAGCTGGCTATCACCCCCTTAACCCCTGAGCCAGGTCAGTTGATCGTACTGACGGATCTGACCGAAACCCGACTACTGCAGAAGAACCTGTCTCATCTGCAACGCCTCTCTGCCTTAGGCAAGATGGTGGCGAGTCTGGCCCATCAGGTGCGCACGCCGTTGTCGGCCGCCTTGCTCTACGCGGCTAACTTAGGGAGTCCTAAGTTGACGCAGGCCTCGAGGGAGCGTTTTCAGGGCAAGCTTATCGACAGGCTCAACGAGCTGTCGCAACAGGTCGACGATATGTTGCTGATGGCCAAGGGGCGTCAGCAGGAATTGACCGAAGTCTGCGACATGCAGCAGGTGATGACTAGCGTGATGGCCAACTGCGAACCGATTGCCGAGCGTAAAGGCTGTCAACTGCACCTTAAACTCGATACTCAGCAGCAGTTTAAGGCTAACGCGGCGGCGCTTAGCTCGGCGATCAACAATCTGGTGATGAACAGCCTCGAGGCCGGTGCCAGTCAAATCTGGCTTAGTGCCCAAGATGAGGCAGATTCTATTGCCTTCGAGGTGATAGATAACGGTAAGGGGCTAGACGCCGGCATGCAGGAGAAGGTGTTGGAACCTTTCTTTACCACCAAGTCGCAAGGGACTGGCCTGGGCTTAGCCGTTGTGCAGACGGTTGTTGCCAATCATCAGGGCCGCCTGCAACTCAATTGTATTGCGGGAAAGGGATGTCGCGCCTCGTTTAACCTGCCGGCTGTTGAGGCCGAATCTAGGCTGGAGGTAAGCCATGGCTGAAGCCAAGATATTACTCGTTGAAGATGACGCGGCGCTGCGCGAAGCCCTGGTGGATACCTTGTTGCTGGCACAGTATGAATGCGTCGATGTCGAATCTGCCGAGGCGGCTATCCTCGCGCTCAAGGGGCAGGATTTCGATATGGTGATCAGCGACGTGCAGATGGAGGGGATAGGTGGCCTTGGCCTGGTAAACTATCTTCAGCAGCATAATGCCCAGACCCCCATCCTATTGATGACGGCTTTTGCCACCATAGACAATGCGGTCAGCGCCATTAAACTTGGCGCGGTGGACTATCTGGCGAAGCCCTTCGCGCCTGAGGTGTTACTTAATCAGGTGTCGCGTTATCTCAAACCTAAGCTAATTGAAGATCAACCTGTGGTCGCCGACGAACGCAGTCTGGCGCTCCTGGCGCTGGCGCAGAAGGTGGCCCAGTCCGATGCCTCCGTGATGATCATGGGGCCGAGCGGCTCGGGTAAAGAGGTGCTTGCCCGCTATATTCACCAACACAGTCAGCGGGCTGGTGAGCCCTTTGTGGCGATAAACTGCGCCGCGATCCCGGAAAATATGCTCGAAGCCACCCTGTTTGGTTATGAGAAGGGCGCCTTTACCGGCGCCTATCAGGCCTGTCCCGGCAAGTTTGAACAGGCCCAGGGAGGCACACTCTTGCTCGATGAGATCTCCGAGATGGATCTTGGGCTGCAGGCCAAGCTACTCAGGGTCTTGCAGGAGCGGGAAGTCGAACGTCTCGGTGGCCGTAAGACCATCAAACTCGATGTGCGCGTGCTGGCGACCTCGAACCGTGACCTTAAAGCCATGGCAACCAAGGGCGATTTCAGGGAAGACCTCTACTATCGCATCAATGTGTTCCCGCTGACTTGGCCGGCGCTGCATCAACGCCCGGCAGATATCTTGCCGCTGGCGAGACACTTAGTGTTGCGCCATACCAAGGCTGCCGGTTTAGCCGTGGCGCCAAGCCTAGATGAACAGGCGAGCAGGCGCCTATTGGGCCACAGGTGGCCGGGTAACGTGCGAGAGCTGGATAACGTGGTACAGCGTGCCCTGATTTTGCAGACAGGCGAATTTATCACGGCCAAGGATATCGTTACCGATACCCAGGATGTGATACTTGAGCCCATAGGTGAGAGTGAGAAAGCCAACGAGCCAGAAGGCCTGGGGGATGAACTTAAGGCCCAGGAGCATGTGATCATCTTAGAGACACTCAATCAGTGTAACGGCAGCCGTAAACAGGTGGCCGAAAAACTGGGGATCAGTGCCCGCACCCTGAGATACAAGATGGCGCGCATGCGTGACATGGGGATTCAGATCCCGGCCTGATAGGTTGTGAACCATATAGCCTAGCCCTGTTGCTGGGGCATACCTTTCATCATAAGCCGACACCCAGTAAAAGTGGGTTTGTCGGCTTTTTCTATTTTTGGCAAACATATTGCATTGGTCTGAATAAGAATAGATTTCGTCAATTTCACGACGATAGCGGAGGCCAAGATGCAGATAGGTGCCAATTCATTACTGCAAGAGATGCAGACACTCACGGGCGAGATCAAGCCCAATGGGATCACACCTAATATCACTCAGCAGGTGGCGAACACCAGCGGCAGCGACTTTGGCAGCCTCTTGTCCGAGGCCGTAGGCAATGTCGGCGCGCTGCAGGCCACATCCTCCTCCTTACAGGCACGCCTGGACATGGGCGATACCCGAGTGACCCTGTCCGACACTGTGATTGCCAGAGAAAAGGCCAGCGTGGCATTTGAGGCCACTGTTCAGGTACGTAACAAGCTGGTGGAAGCCTACAAAGAGATCATGAGTATGCCTGTCTAGGCATGGATCCCCTAAAGATTAAGAAAGATAACGGCAGGTATTTATCGTGAGCACAGATATGGTAGTCGGAACTGGCGCTGGCACAACACAGGATATGGTGGCAGGCGGCGTACAAGAAGAACATAAGCCCAGCGGCGGAATGTTTGGCGGTGTCGACATGCTCAGGCAGATCACTATGATCCTGGCGCTGGCGATCTGTCTGGCATTGGCCGTCTTCGTCATGTTGTGGGCCCAGGAGCCCGAATACCGTCCGCTGGGTAAGATGGATACCCAGGAGATGGTGCAGGTTCTCGATGTGCTGGACAAGAACAAGGTCAACTATCAGATCGATGTCGATGTGTTAAAGGTGCCGGAAGATCAGTACCAAGACGTCAAGATGATGCTGAGCCGTGCCGGTATCGATAACTCGCCGAGTCGTGACGATTACCTGTCAAAAGACAGCGGCTTTGGCGTCAGCCAGCGCATGGAAGCCGCCAGACTCAAGAACAGCCAGGAGCAAAATCTGGCACGTACCATCGAAGAGTTAAAGAGCGTTAGCCGCGCCAAGGTGATCCTGGCCATTCCTAAAGAGAACGTATTTGCCCGCAATCGCTCTAAGCCGAGCGCGACCGTGGTGGTCAACACCCGTCGTGGTGGACTGGGTCAGGAAGAGGTCGATTCTATCGTGGATATCGTCGCCTCGGCGGTACACGGCCTCGAGCCGACTCGCGTCACGGTGACAGACTCTAACGGCCGCCTGTTAAACTCTGGCAGCCAAACCGCAGGTTCGGCGCGGGCGAGACGCGAGCTTGAGCTCGTTCAGCAGAAGGAAGCCGAATACCGCACCAAGATTGAATCGATTCTGATGCCGATTCTGGGGCCGGAGAACTTCACCGCCCAGGTCGACGTGAACATGGATTTTACCTCTGTCGAGCAGACCGCCAAGCGTTACAACCCGGATCTACCGGCGGTGCGCAGCGAGATGACGGTCGAGAATAATTCCATCGGTTCTAGCACAGGTGGCATTGCCGGCGCGCTGAGTAACCAACCGCCGATGGAAGCTAATATTCCTCAGCAAGCCACGGGGGCGAATTCGCAGGAGCAAAGCATGCCGGGTTCTAGCCACAAAGAGGCGACCCGTAACTATGAGCTCGATACCACCATCAGTCATACTCGTCAGCAGGTAGGAGTCGTCAGACGAGTTAGCGTGTCTGTCGCCGTCGACTTTAAGACCGGGCCGGCAGGTGAAGACGGGCAGGTGACGCGCGTCGCCCGTACCGAGCAGGAGCTGAGCAACATACGTCGTCTGCTCGAGGGCGCGGTAGGCTTCAACACCCAGCGCGGCGACATGATAGAAGTCGTGACTGTGCCTTTCATGGACCAACTGGTTGAAGAAGCACCGGCACTGGCCATCTACGAAGAGCCTTGGTTCTGGCGCGCCATCAAGCTGGTCATGGGGGGGCTTATCATCCTGGTACTCATACTGTTCGTGGTACGTCCTATGCTCAAGCGTCTGATCTATCCCGATGGACAGAAGATGCCGGATGCCCCCTCTTTGGGTGACGAGTTAGCAGAAATTGAGGATCAGTATGCCGCCGATACCCTTGGCATGCTCAATCGTCCCGATGCGGAATACAGCTACGCCGACGACGGGTCAATTTTGATACCGGATCTGCACAAAGACGATGATATGATAAAGGCCATACGTGCACTGGTGGCCAACGAACCTGAGTTGTCTACGCAAGTCGTCAAGGGATGGTTACAAGAAAATGAGTAAAGAGAAAGAGATCGACACAGCCAGTGGTGAGTTTAACACCAAAGATCTGACCGGTATCGAGAAGACCGCCATCCTGCTACTCAGCCTCAGCGAAGCCGATGCCGCCTCGATTTTAAAACACCTCGAGCCTAAGCAGGTCCAGAAGGTGGGTATGGCGATGGCCGCCATGAAAGACTTTGGTCAAAACAAGGTGATTGGCGTACACAAGCTGTTTCTGGAGGAGGTACAGAAATACTCCTCTATCGGTTTCAACAGCGAAGAGTTTGTGCGTAATGCCCTGACGGCAGCCTTGGGTGAAGATAAGGCCGGTAACCTTATCGAGCAGATCATCATGGGGGGCGGCGCCAAGGGGCTTGAGTCGCTCAAGTGGATGGACGCCCGTCAGGTCGCTACCATCATTCAAAACGAACACCCGCAGATCCAGACCATCGTATTGTCATATTTGGAGCCGGATCAGGCGGCCGAAATTTTTGCCCAGGCGCCCGAAAATACCCGCCTCGACTTGATGATGCGCATCGCCAACCTCGAAGAGGTACAACCGGCGGCGCTGCAAGAGCTTAACGACATCATGGAGAAACAGTTTGCCGGTCAGGGCGGTGCCCAGGCGGCGAAGATGGGCGGCCTGAAGGCGGCAGCCAATATCATGAACTACCTGGATACGGGCGTCGAGAGCCAGCTAATGGAGACCATGCGCGAGACAGACGAAGAGATGGCGCAGCAGATCCAAGATCTTATGTTTGTCTTCGAAAACCTGGCCGATGTCGACGACATGGGTATTCAGACCTTGCTGCGTGAAGTGCAGCAGGATGTGTTGATGAAGGCCCTCAAGGGGGCGGACGATCAACTCAAAGAGAAGATCCTCGGCAACATGTCCAAGCGCGCCGCCGAGCTGCTTAAAGACGATCTCGAGGCCATGGGCCCAATACGGATCAGCGAAGTGGAAGTGGCTCAGAAGGAGATCCTCTCTATCGCTCGTCGTCTGAGTGACGCAGGAGAGATCATACTTGGTGGTAGTGGCGGAGAAGAGTTCCTCTAATGACCATGTCTGGCGACAAGAAAGCCCAAGAGGGCCAAGACACACAAGGGACCCAAGCCGATTTTAGCCATTGGCAGCTGCCCGATGTAACCCCTACCGTGGATGAGCCCAAGGAGAATATGTTTGGGCGCATCGCCCCGCAAAAGGCGGCCAAGGCGGTCGATGAGCCTGTGATGCCGCCCACCTTGGAAGAGATAGAATCGATCCGGGCCGAGGCCGAGGCCGAAGGCTTTGCCCAGGGCCAAGCAGCCGGTATGGCTAAAGGGCTGGAAGAGGGTCGACTCCAAGGATTAGAGCAGGGGCATGAGGAAGGTTATCGTCAAGGCGAAGCTCAGGGAATGGAGGCCGGCCTTACCGAGGCGAAACAGACGATTGCTCAATTTGAAGCCTTGATGCAGCAGCTATCAATGCCACTCTCATTGCTCGATACCGAAATCGAACAAGCCTTGGTACAACTGAGCATGACGCTGGCCAAGGCGGTGATCGGCCATGAGTTAAAGACACACCCCGAACATATTCTGGCGGCCCTGCGTCAAGGCGTCGACGCGCTGCCGCTCAAAGAGGAGGGGGCCCATCTGCGTCTACACCCTGAAGACCTTGCGATTGTCGAGCGACTCTATGAGAGCGCCCAGCTGACGAGAAACCGATGGGAATTAGAGGCCGACCCGACCTTGAGCCGCGGCGAGTGCATAGTGAGTAATAGCCGCAGCCGGGTCGATATGGGCCTTGAGCATAGAATAAAAGCCGTATTCGATAAGCTGGTTGCCAGTGAAGAGCGCCTGGAGCAGCAGAGGTTGCAACAGCTTGCCGCCATGGAGAAGGTCTCCGAGCCTCAACCCCAAGATGGTGAGGCAGCACAGGGCGGCCATAAGGTGACAGGTAGCCAGGCAACTGACAGCCAGGAAACTGATACTCAGGAAACTAGAAGCCAGGCCGCTGTCGACACCTCGACACAGTTAGAGCTGGGCGAACAGCCAATACCTAGTGATGCACCGCAAGAGACGAGCCCAGATGAAGACACGTCAAAGCCGACTACTTGATAAGCTAAGACATCATACCCAGGCGGTCGCGCCATTTATGCCCGAGGCCTCGGGCCAGCTGGTGCGGGTGGTGGGCCTCACCCTGGAGGCCACCGGCTGCAAGGCGCCCGTGGGGAGCCTGTGTAGCATAGCCACCATGGCTGGGGATCTGATCGCCGAGGTGATCGGCTTCGACGACAAGCTACTCTATCTGATGCCCATCGAGGAGCTCAGTGGGGTGATGCCTGGCGCCAAGGTGACGCCACTGGGTGAGCAGACCGGGCTGAACGTCGGCATGGGCCTGCTTGGACGCGTGCTCGATGGTAATGGCGCGCCGATAGATGGCCTGGGCCAGCTGCATACCGATCAGAGAGCCACTCGCCACGCCACCATGTTAAACCCCCTAGCGCGCCGCGCCATCAGCGAACCTTTGGATGTGGGGGTGCGCGCCATCAATGCCATGTTGACCGTGGGTAAGGGCCAGCGTATGGGCCTGTTTGCCGGTTCGGGTGTGGGTAAGAGTGTGCTGCTGGGCATGATGACCCGTGGCACCACGGCCGATGTGATCGTGGTAGGCCTGGTCGGGGAGCGTGGCCGAGAGGTCAAAGAGTTTATCGAAGAGATCTTGGGGGCCGAGGGACGCGCCCGCAGCGTGGTGGTGGCGGCGCCCGCCGATACCTCGCCGCTGATGCGCTTAAGGGCCTGTGAGACCTCGACCCGCATCGCCGAGTACTTTCGCGATCTGGGTTATAACGTGCTGCTCTTGATGGACAGCCTGACCCGTTACGCCCAGGCGCAGCGTGAGATCGCCCTAGCGGTCGGTGAGCCTCCTGCGACTAAAGGTTATCCGCCTTCTGTGTTTGCCAAGCTGCCTAAGCTGGTGGAGCGCGCCGGTAATGGCGGCGCCGGCCAGGGCTCAATTACCGCCTTCTATACCGTGCTGACCGAGGGCGATGACCTGCAGGATCCGATCGCCGATGCGGCGCGGGCGATCCTCGATGGTCATATCGTGTTATCGCGGGCGTTAGCCGATTCGGGTCATTACCCGGCAATCGACGTCGAGGCCTCTATCAGCCGTGTGGCCCCTATGGTGATCAGTGATGCTCATCTGGAGGCGACGCGCCGGGTGAAGCAGATGTATTCTCTGTACCAACAGAATCGCGACCTCATCTCTATCGGTGCCTATACTCAGGGGAGCGACCCACGTATCGATAACGCCATACGGCTGCAGCCTGCCATGAATGCCTTCTTGAGACAGACCATGAAGGAGGCCATCAGCTTCGATTCCAGCGCCTTGATGCTGGGGCAGTTAAGTGCCCAGTGTCAGGTCTAGTCTGGCATTAATCCGAGAGCGAAACTGCCATGGCAAAACATGATCCCTTAGAGACAGTACTCAAGTTAGCCCTCGATGCAGAGGAAGCTGCGGCTACACAGCTTCGAGGTGTGCAGCTGACCCTCAATAAGTGCCGGCAGCAGCTCGATGCCCTTCGGCAGTACCGTCTGGACTACATGAAACAGATGGAAGGTAAACAGGGGCAAGTGATTGCCGCCAGTAGTTATCATCAATTTCATCAGTTCATTCGTCAAATCGATGAGGCGATCGACAAGCAGGTATTCGCCGTCGCCGAAACCGACAAGCAGCGTGTGAAGGCGCAGGAATATTGGCAGGGCAAGCAACAAAAGCGCAAGGCGGTCGAGTTGTTGTTGAGCCATAAGGCCGAGGCCAAACAAAAATTTGAGGTTAAACAGGAACAAAAGATGATCGACGAGTTTGCCTCTCAGCAGTTCTTCCGCCAGTCCACTCGTTAAACCTAGCCCATCGATGAGAGCTGCGGAGACATTCGCCGCTTTTTTCCCCTTAGGCTTCTCTTATCAAACCGCGTCTTTTTTAATCCTAGTTGTTAATAACTTGGCATTTTTATTGCTAGATTTTGGTTAGTAAGGGCTATTGAGTCCATAGCGACAGCGAATAATTGACGCTCGGGCGGCACGTGAACTTAGCGAGCCCCAAATGAGTGTTGGAGGAAGCATGCCACAGATGACCCAGATACTCCTATCCAATGTAGAGTCCGGCAAAGAGAAAGGCGGGGTGTTGCCCAGTTCGTCCGATGCGACTGCCGAGTCAAAGTCAGAAAACAAAGGTTTTTCAGAGGCTTTGGCTAAGGTAAGCAGTCAGGATGAGAAGAGTTCACAGGCGAAAGCTCGCCCGCAAAGCCAGGCCGATAACCTGGCAGCTGGCGATAGCGTCAACAAGGCCGATGCTAAGCAAGCTAAGGACTCTGATCAGGACAAAGAGAGCGACGATGTCTCCAATGTGCTGGCGCAGATCCAGCTTGCCAACAAGTTAGGGGATGAGGCGGAGTTTGCCGCCGACGGCGTTATTTTGCCGCTGGGTGAAGGTGATGGTGAGTCTCCAGCCGACAATGAGCTGTTTCCTACCTTTGTAAAAGGGGCTAAGGATAAAGTCGCCGGTGAAAAGGAAGTGCTAGAAGGCATAGGCGAGTCACTTAAGCCTGGCGCCGGGGACGATCATATTCAGCCGGTTATCAATCCTAATGGAGTAGGTAGCGAGGCTATCCTGGCACATCTTCCCGATGACGCCCTGAATGAGGTGATGGCCCAGACTGGTTTGTCCGAGGATGAATTGATGGCCTTGCCGCCCCAGATGCTAGAGGGGCTTATTCATGGTGTGACTGATAAAGTAAAGCTGGGTCAGGGCCAAGGCAAGGCAACAGAGACCGATGAGGCAAATCTCGCGGCGCTGATCAGTGACGCCAAGCAGTATCTCGCCGCCCTGGCCGGTCAATCGCAAACCCAGGCGGCTTCTTCTCAAGTTGGATCATCACAGATGGCTGGCGGTGCCAGTGATTCTCAAATCAGCCAAGCTGGTATTGGTCAGGCAGGTATTGCTCAAGTTGAGTCCAGCCAAGGGGGCTTAGGCTCTGTCATGAAGGCGAACGGCTTAGATGCTGCGGTCGATGACAAAGGGGCTAAAGTCATATTGGGCGAGGCCAAATTCGGTGAATCTAAGTTGGGTGAAGCCAAGCTAGCCGTCGAGCAGACACAAAACAATGTTGGCAAACTTGCCGAAGCCCGTGGCGATGCCAAGGGGGCGCAAGAGCTCTTGAGGGAGGCTAACCTCTCCGTTGCCATGTCATCAAAGGTTGGCGAGGTGGTCGATGTTGCACCTGATACTAAGATTAATGGCTTGTCGCTACAGGGATTACAGGGGGCAAGAAGCGAGGCCATCCCGCAATATCAGATGTCTATCAAGCCTCAGGGTGAACCTGTGGTTCAGATGCAGGAGATGATCCAAAAGTTCTCCCCCGTGATGCGTCAGCAGCTGGTCGCCATGGTGAGCCAAGGCGTGCAGCAGGCTGAGATTCGCCTGGATCCGCCCGAGCTTGGCCACATGATGGTTCGAGTTCAGGTGCAGGGGGATCAGACTCAGGTGCAATTTCATGTGACTCAGACCCAGACGCGGGATCTGGTTGAGCAGGCCATTCCACGTCTGCGGGAGCTACTGGCCGAGCAGGGGATGCAGCTGACCGACAGTAATGTCTCTCAAGGCGGTAAAGAGCAGGGTGGTGATGGCGAGCAAGCCGAGGGACACGGCCATGGCTTGTCTGAGATGGATGAAATTTCGGCAGAAGAGAGCCTGTTAGTGTCGAATAACGCAACAAGTTATCGTTCGGGTATAGATTATTACGCGTAAGCAGGTAACCTATAGGTTGGTATGATTGCCCAATCGTTTGATATGCGCTAAAAAATCATGACTATGCTGAGTGTAAGCCGAGCGTGATAGGGATAAGAGATGGCTGAAGAAGAATCGTTAGAACTTGAAGAGAATGTAGAGCCTAAGAGCAAGAAGAAGCTCATTATCTTTGCGGCCATTGGTGCACTCTTGGTGGTCCTGCTGGGGGTGGGAGCCTGGTTGTTCCTGTCGGGTGACGAGCCAAGTGATGACACTATGGCCGAAGGTGAGCAAACTGAGCAGAGTGAGCCGGCAAGTAGCCGTGAAGCCTTCTATGTGGGGATGCCAAGGCCTTTCCTATTTAACCTGCCGGGGCAGAATCGCTCCCGCCTGGTGGAGATCAAGGTGCAGCTCATGGTGCGTGGCTCTGACGATGACGTCTTGATCAAGAAGCATATTCCGCTTATCGAGGATGCGTTGCTGACTACCTTTAGTAGTGCCGACGTGCAGAAGCTCAGCTCCCTTGCCGGTAAGGATGAGCTGCGCCAATTGGCCTTGCTGAATGTGCAGAATACCCTGCAACCTGTGACCGGACGTAAAGTGGTTGAAAAGGTGCTGTTTACCGGCTTCGTGATGCAGTAATGCCGGTGATCTCTAAGCTAACTAGTATGATAGGACGATATTGTGAGTGATCTATTAAGCCAAGACGAAATTGATGCGCTACTGCATGGTGTCGACGACGTCGAAGAGGAAGAGGTAAGTGATGCGCTCGATGCGCGCGCCTATGACTTTTCATCACAAGATCGTATCGTCCGTGGTCGCATGCCGACCCTGGAGATCGTCAACGAACGTTTTGCTCGCCATCTTAGGATCAGCATGTTTAACATGATGCGCCGCGCGGCCGAGGTGTCGATCAACGGCGTACAGATGCTCAAGTTTGGCGAATATGTTCATACCCTGTTTGTACCGACCAGCCTGAACATGGTTCGCTTCAGCCCCCTGAAGGGGACGGCGCTGATCACCATGGAGGCCCGCCTGGTCTTTATCTTGGTGGATAACTTCTTCGGCGGCGACGGCCGTTTTCACGCCAAGATCGAGGGGCGGGAATTTACCCCAACTGAGCGGCGTATCGTGCAGCTGCTGCTGAAGATAATCTTCGAAGATTATAAGGAGGCCTGGGCGCCCGTGATGGATGTCGAGTTTGATTATCTCGACTCCGAGGTGAACCCTGCCATGGCCAACATTGTCAGTCCGACCGAGGTGGTGGTGGTGAGTTCCTTCCACATAGAGGTGGATGGCGGCGGTGGTGACTTCCACATCACCATGCCATATTCCATGATCGAACCGATTCGTGAACTGCTCGACGCCGGGGTGCAGAGCGACACCCAAGATACCGACATGCGTTGGTCTCAGGCGCTTAAAGATGAGATCATGGACGTGGAGGTGGGCCTAGATGCCACCATAGTCGAGAAAGAGATCTCGCTGAAGGACGTGATGGGCTTTAAGGCTGGCGACATTATTCCGGTGGAGATGCCAGAGTATATCGTGCTGCGGGTCGAGGACCTGCCCACCTATCGCTGTAAGCTGGGGCGTTCGCGAGAGAATCTGGCACTGAATATCCGGGAGAAGATCCCAAGGCCCGAGACGGTAAAGACCGAGCTACAACTTGTGACTAAGAAGAGTAAGTCTCGGGATCTCAACAATATTTAATGGAATGCGTTTAAGGTAGAAATCAATGAGCACAGAAGATACAGGTGACGATTGGGCCGCAGCCATGGCCGAACAGGCGCTGGAGGAGGCTCAGGCGGTCGAACTCGACGAGCTGGCCGATAGCTCGAAGCCGCTGACCGAAGAGGAAGCGGCCAAACTCGATACCATCATGGATATTCCGGTCACCATCTCGATGGAGGTGGGCCGCAGCTTTATCAATATTCGTAATTTGCTGCAGCTGAACCAGGGATCTGTGGTGGAACTTGACCGGGTCGCCGGTGAGCCGCTGGATGTGATGGTAAACGGTACCCTCATCGCCCACGGCGAAGTGGTGGTGGTCAACGACAAGTTTGGTATTCGTCTCACCGACGTCATCAGCCAAACCGAGCGTATTAAGAAACTCAAATAAGGAAGGCCTATGGGGATCTCATCCTTGATGGCCGTTGCGGCCGCCGCGACGAGCACTCAGGCGCCTATCGAGCGGGAATCGGCATTGACTACCATGACGAATATGTTGGGTGGTCTGCTGGTGGTGATCGCCTTGATCTTCCTGCTTGCCTACCTGGTTAAACGCCTCAAGCTTGTGCCCACCTCCCACGGCGTGCTGAAGACCCTGGCGGTCACCCCGCTTGGACAGAGAGAGAAGATGGTGTTGGTCGAGGTCGATGGCCAACAATATTTGCTGGGAGTGACGCCGCAGCAGGTTTCGCTTATCGATAAACTCGATACCCCAATCACCATAGAACAGGACTCCTTTGCCAGCCGCTTGCGTCAGGCAAAGTCTTCACAGTCATGAATGTAATAAAAATCATGAAACGGATCTTGACCTCATTCTTGCTACTCCTGGCGGTGATGGCGCCGCAATTGGCGCTGGCCCAGGACGGCATACTCCCGGCGGTGACGGTAACGACGGGCGCCGACGGCTCTACCCAATACTCGGTGACCATGCAGATATTGCTGCTGATGACGGCGCTGAGCTTTCTGCCCGCCATGGTCATCATGCTCACCTCTTTCACTCGCATCATAGTGGTGCTGTCGATTCTGCGCCAGGCCATCGGCCTACAGCAGACGCCGTCGAATCAGGTGCTGATCGGCATGAGCCTGTTCATGAGTTTCTTCATCATGGCGCCCGTGTTCGACAAGATCTACGATCAGGCGGTCAAACCCTATATGGATGAGGCAATGACCATAGAGCAGGCCTATGATAAGGGTAAGGAGCCGCTGCGGGCCTTCATGTTGGCCCAGACCCGTCTTACCGATTTGGAAACCTTCGTCGAGATCTCTGGCTATCAGAATATTCAATCGCCCGAAGATGCGCCCATGAGCGTGCTGATCCCGGCCTTTATCACCAGCGAGCTCAAGACCGCCTTTCAGATAGGTTTCATGCTGTTTGTGCCATTCTTAGTGTTAGATCTGGTGGTGGCCAGTATCCTGATGGCCATGGGTATGATGATGCTGTCGCCGATGATCGTCTCCTTGCCCTTTAAGATCATGTTATTCGTGCTGGTGGATGGCTGGAGCCTGGTGATGGGCACCCTGGCCAACAGTTTTGGGATCTAGGAGCTGCTATGACACCCGAAGCCCTCATCGACATCTTTCGTGAAGCACTCTCGGTTATCGTGACCATAGTGTCGATGATCATCGTGCCCGGCCTAGTGGTCGGCCTAGTGGTGGCGGTGTTTCAGGCGGCGACCTCCATCAACGAGCAGACCCTGAGCTTTCTGCCGCGTCTGCTGACCACACTCTTTGCCTTGATGATCTTAGGCCATCTGCTGGTGCAGACCATGATGGAGTTTTTCCTGCAGATGGTGAACCTTATCCCTCAGGTGGTGGGTTAGGCATGAATTGCCGCGTCTGCCAATTTATTCGGCGTCGTTAAGATGGAGATCTTGCTGTCGACCATAATGCAGACGCTGTCGGCCTATATGTGGCCGCTGTTTCGAGTGTCGAGCATGCTGATGGTGATGGCCGTATTTGGCGCTAACACCACGCCCACCCGTGTGCGCCTGCTGCTCTCGGTGGCGATCACCTTCGCCATCGCCCCCATGTTGCCGGTGAATACCGAGGTAGAGCTGTTCTCATTAGGTGCGGTATTCGTTACCGTGCAGCAGATCTTGATCGGCGTCGCCATGGGGTTTGTGACGCTGCTCATCATGCAGACCTTCGTGTTGACCGGCCAGATCATCGGCATGCAGACAAGCTTAGGTTTCGCCTCCATGGTGGACCCCGGCTCAGGCCAGCAGACCCCAGTTATCGGTAACTTCTTCCTGCTGCTGACGACCATGATCTTTCTGGCGGTAGATGGTCACCTGGTGATGATCCGTATGCTGGTGGCGAGCTTCGATACCATTCCCGTGTCCATGCAAGGAATAAGCATCGCCAGCTATCGGCGTTTGGCAGAGTGGGGCGCCTATATGTTCGGCGCGGCGCTGACCATGTCCATCTCGGCGATCGTTGCGCTCTTGCTGATCAACCTCTCTTTTGGGGTGATGACCCGCGCCTCGCCGCAACTTAACATCTTCGCCATCGGTTTTCCCGTGACCATGGTGAGTGGTCTGATTATTCTCTGGTTGACCTTGACGCCTATCATGGCGCATTTCGACGAGGTCTGGCGTTCGGCCCAGTTGCTGCTGTGCGATCTGGTGCAGCTGCAATGTAGTACGGCTGGGAGTTTCTGATGGCCGATAACGATACCAGTCAGGAGAAGACCGAAGAGGCGACCCCCAGGCGACGCGAACAGGCGCGAGAGAAGGGGCAGGTCGCCCGATCTAAGGAGCTGGGCACTTCTGCCGTGTTGATGTCGGCGGCGGTGGGCTTTGCCGTCATAGGGCCGAGCCTGGGGCAGTCATTGATGAGTGTGATGACGAACCTGTTTACCATGAGCAGGCCGGAGATCTACGACACCAATAGTATGTTCAACATCTGGATGATGGTCTTCAGCGAGCTGGCGATCCCTATGGCCAGCTTCGTGCTGTTTCTTGCCTTTGTCGCCTTCCTGGGGAATATCGTGCTCGGCGGCATCACCTTTTCGGCCAAGGCTTTCATGCCTAAAGGCAACAAGATGAACCCCATCAGTGGCTTTAAGCGCATGTTCGGGGTGCAGGCTTTGGTGGAGCTGACTAAGGGGATCGCCAAGTTCTCCGTGGTGGCCCTGATGGCCTATCTGCTACTGAGTTATTACTTCACCGATATTCTTACCCTGTCCCAGGGGCACCTGCCGGGCAATGTCTATAACGCGCTGGATCTGCTGGTGTGGATGTTTATCGTGCTCTGCTCCTCTACCGTGATTATTGTGGTGATCGACGTGCCGTTTCAGATTTGGAACCATAACAAACAGCTGCGGATGACCAAGCAGGAGATCAAGGACGAGTATAAAGATACCGAGGGCCAGCCCGAGGTGAAGGGCAGGGTGCGTCAGATGCAGCGTGAGATGGCGCAGCGGCGCATGATGGCCGAGGTGCCCAATGCCGACGTGATAGTGGTCAACCCAGAGCACTATGCGGTGGCGGTAAAATATGATGTGACCAAGGCCGCCGCGCCCTATGTGCTTGCCAAAGGGGTGGATGATGTGGCCTTTAAGATCCGTGAGATCGCCCGTGAACATGACGTGGCCATCGTCTCTGCGCCGCCACTGGCCAGGGCCATCTATCACACCACTAAGATAGATCAGGAGATCCCCGAGGGCCTGTTTACTGCAGTTGCCCAAGTACTGGCCTATGTCTTCCAGCTGCGTCAGTATCAGCAAAAAGGCGGTAAGCGACCAACGCCTATCCCTGTCAATCAGCCTATCCCCGATGAGCTAAAATACTAATGCTTTAAGTTGGTTAACTCTTATTTTGCGTGTGTACTGTCTGATATTTGTTCGTTTGTTATCCGCTCGAGTCGCTGCGAACTAAGCCAGCCTTAAGTTGGCGTACTTTTTGCTGAATCCTTGCTAGATGTCAAAGTTCAGGCGCTAGATTGATGGATTTGAAAGCAACGCTCGGTCAAATAAAACAGGTAAAACCCGCCAACTTCAAAGGGATAGGCACACCTATCTTGGTACTTGCGGCGCTGGCGATGATCGTCTTGCCCATGCCTGCCTTTCTGCTGGATATCCTGTTCTCCTTTAATATCGCCCTGGCGCTGGTCGTTCTGCTGGTCGCCATCTATACCGACCGCCCATTGGACTTTGCCGCTTTCCCAACGGTTCTGCTTGTTGCCACCCTGCTGCGTTTGGCGCTTAACGTCGCCTCGACCCGTATCGTATTGCTTGAGGGTCATAACGGCGGTGACGCCGCGGGTAAGGTGATCGAGGCCTTCGGCTCAGTGGTGATCGGTGGTAACTATGCCGTGGGTCTGGTGGTGTTTCTTATCCTGATCATCATTAATTTCGCCGTGGTGACCAAGGGGGCAGGACGTATCTCTGAGGTGAGTGCCCGCTTTACCCTGGATGCCATGCCTGGTAAGCAGATGGCTATCGACGCCGACCTTAACGCCGGAGTCCTCAATCAAGATCAGGCGCGTATTCGCCGCGCCGAAGTGACCAAGGAAGCCGACTTCTACGGCGCGATGGACGGTGCCTCTAAGTTTGTAAAAGGGGATGCCATCGCGGGTATCATGATTCTGGTGATCAACATTCTGGGTGGTTTCGTCATAGGTATGGCGCAGCACGGCCTGGACTTCTCCTCTGCGGTCGAGATCTACACCCTGCTGACCATAGGTGATGGCTTGGTGGCGCAGATCCCTGGCCTCTTGCTCTCCATTGCGGCGGCCTTGATGGTGACTCGCCAAAACGAATCTGGCGACATGGGTCAGATGGTGATGAGTCAGATGTTCGACAATCCCAAATCACTGGCCATCGCGGCCGGCGTGCTGCTGATCATGGGAATCGTGCCCGGCATGCCTCATTTTGCCTTCTTAACCTTCGGCATCATTACCGCGACGGGCGCCTATTTTCTGCATCGCAAGAAAGATCTCGATAGGCAGCGTGCCCTGGAGATCGCCAAGACCTCGCCGGCAACCCCGGGTGATGCCAAGCCCAAAGAGCTTAGCTGGGATGATGTGCAGCAGGTCGATACCATTGGCCTGGAGGTGGGCTATCGCCTGATCCCTCTGGTGGACAAGGGCCAGGGTGGTGAGCTGCTCGGCCGCATCAAGGGCGTGCGTAAGAAGCTGTCTCAGGAGCTGGGCTTCCTGGTGCCCGCGGTGCATATTCGCGATAACTTAGACCTTGCGCCAAACACCTATCGTATCTCGCTGATGGGAGTAGCCTCCGGTGAAGCGGATATTCGTCACGATTGTGAACTGGCCATCAATCCCGGCCAGGTCTACGGCAAGCTGGATGGCGTCGAGACCACAGATCCGGCCTTCGGACTTGAGGCAGTGTGGATAGCACCTGAGCTAAGAGAACACGCTCAGACCTTAGGCTATACGGTCGTTGACGCCGCCACTGTAGTGGCCACTCACCTGAGTCAGCTATTGACCAACAACGCCTCTAAGCTGCTGGGTTACGAAGAGGTGCAGCAGCTGATGGATATGCTAGCCAAGCATTCGCCTAAGCTGGTTAGCGGCTTCATTCCCGATGTATTGCCGCTGGGCACAGTGGTCAAGGTAATGCAGAACCTGCTTAATGAAGGCGTCTCCATTCGCGATCTTAAGACAATCGTTCAGACGCTGCTCGAGTACGGGCCTAAGAGTAACGATACCGAGGTGCTCACCGCCGCCGTACGTATTGCGCTTAAACGCATGATTGTACAAGAAATAAGCGGGCCTGAGCCGGAAATTCCTGTCATTACTTTGGCGCCGGAATTGGAACAGATGTTGCATCAGTCTATGCAGGCAACGGGAGGCGAGGGGCCGAATATCGAACCTAGCCTTGCCGAGAGGATGCAAAAGTCGTTACTCGACGCATCCCAGCGTCAGGAGATGGTGGGTCAGCCAGCCATCCTACTGACTTCGGGTATGTTACGTTCGACGCTGTCGCGTTTTGTTAAACATACGATTCCAAATCTAAGGGTGATCTCTTACCAAGAGGTACCCGATGAGAAACAAATTCGCATTGTATCGGCGGTCGGCCAGTAGAGGGTATTTAATTGAAAATTAAACGTTTTTTGGCAAAAGATATGCGCTCTGCATTGGCCCAGGTAAAAGAGACTTTAGGCTCGGATGCGGTGATCATGTCCAATAAAAAAGTCACCGGCGGCATAGAGATTGTGGCCGCGGTCGACTACGACGAGCCTAAGCCAAGCGTGGCCAAATCAAGCGATGCCGCGCCCCTGTCACCCAGCTTTCTAGACCTTGCCGAAGAGAAGGTGTCTATCGGTCGCCAACCCATCAAGGCAGAGTCAAAAAAACAACCATCACCCGTGGCCGATTCGCTACAGGCCCTGCTTGAGCGTCAACAAAATCGCGTCAGTCAGCAGTTAAGTCAGTCCAATGAAGCACTCGAGATGCCCGCCTGGGCCCAAGGATTGAAGGCGCCTAAAGAGGAGGCCCCTGCAATCAGTCAGCAGGAGAGCCCTGTTCTCAATCGTCCCAAGCGTGAAAAGAGCGGCGCGGCCAGCAGCGAGATTGAATCCATGCGTGAGGAGCTAGCCTCCCTGCGTAACCTGCTGACCCATCAGGTGACTTCACTGCTGACAGAGCAGAAGAGCCGCCTGGATCCTGTCGGTGCCATGTTAGAGAGCCGTCTGCTCGACGCCGAGTTTAGCCCTGAGGTTGCCGCCAAGTTGTCGGCCTTGAGCGAACACTATGTGCCAGCGGATCTGGTGAAGGCGCTGCCGCGCAGCCTAGCGAACATGCTCGACAACCAGGGGGATGATATTGTCCGTCAGGGCGGAGTGGTTGCCTTTGTCGGTCCGACCGGTGTCGGCAAGACGACGAGTGTCGCAAAATTAGCCGCTCGATTCGCCGCGCAACATGGTTCAGATCAAGTTGCATTAATTACAACCGATCATTATCGCATTGGAGCCTATGAGCAGCTGGCAACCTATGGCAAAATAATGGGGTGTCCGGTCAAGCAAGCTCATGATCTCAATGAGTTGGAACAAATTCTTTATCAGTTCCGCAATCGCAAGCTAGTATTGATAGATACGGCGGGCATGGGACAGAGAGATGTGAGATTGTTCCAGCAACTTGATAATTTAACTGCAAATAGCAGATTACCTATTCGCAGTTATCTGGTACTGTCATCTACAAGTCAAAGAAGAGTGCTTGAAGATGCCGTCGCGCAGTTTACTCGGATTCCATTATCCGGTGCGATTTTGACCAAATTAGATGAATCGGTGGCCTTGGCGCCGGCATTGAGTGTGTTGATTCAAAGTGGATTACCCTTGAGTTATGTCACCGATGGCCAGCGAGTGCCAGAAGATATGCAAGTAGCCGACACCTTAGCCTTAGCCAACAAGGCCCTGTCGGTACTCGAAAAGAAAGTGCAACCAATACAGAATAACGAAAGGTCATATGAACAGGCCTACGCATTTGAGTAATATAATGAGTCGGGATCAAGCAAGCGGTTTACGTATGATGAATCAACCATATAACGAAAAAGTAAAAGTAATTGCCGTAACCGGTGGTAAAGGTGGCGTAGGTAAAACCAGCGTATCGATCAACACCGCCGTCTCCCTGGCCGAGAAGGGCAAGCGAGTGCTTGTGCTCGATGCCGACTTGGGTCTAGCCAACGTCGATGTCATGTTGGGCCTAAGGGCCGAGCGCAATCTGTCCCACGTATTATCCGGTGAGGCCGACCTTGACGAGATCATCGTTCGTGGTCCAAAGGGTATAGGCATTATTCCTGCCACTTCCGGTACCCAGGCCATGGTGGAGCTGACACCTGCGCAGCATGCCGGCCTAATCCGGGCCTTTAGTGAGATGAAGACCCAGTTTGATATCCTGGTCGTGGATACCGCTGCCGGTATCTCGGACATGGTACTCAGCTTCTCTCGCGCCTCGCAAGATGTCTTGGTCGTGGTCTGTGATGAGCCGACCTCTATTACCGATGCCTATGCTTTAATTAAGATTCTGAGCCGCGAGCATGGCGTGTTCAGATTTAAGATTGTGGCCAACATGGTCAGAAGTTTGCGAGAAGGGATGGAGTTGTTTGCTAAACTTAGCAAGGTAACCGACCGTTTTCTCGACGTGGCCCTGGAGCTGGTTGCGACTATCCCCTTCGATGAAAACCTTCGCAAGTCAGTTCGTAAACAAAAGCTGATCGTCGAGGCGTTTCCTAAGTCGCCGGCGTCGATTGCTTATCATGGCCTAGCGAATAAGATTATTAGCTGGCCAGTGCCACAACAGCCAGGCGGCCACCTAGAGTTCTTTGTGGAACGTTTGGTACAACGCCCAGAATATCAAGAGGATCGTACGAGTGAGTAAAGCCGCTGCGTATACTTGTTTAGATAACAAAGCTTCTATTGTCGAACAGTATGCACCGTTGGTTAAAAGGATTGCTCACCATTTACTTGCTCGTCTGCCCGCCTCGGTGCAATTGGATGATCTGTTGCAAGCAGGTATGATGGGCCTGCTCGAAGCCTCGGCCAAGTTCGACGGCAGCAAGGGGGCTAAGTTTGAAACCTTTGCCGGAATACGTATTCGCGGTTCTATGCTCGACGAAATCCGCCGTGGCGACTGGGTACCCAGGTCGGTTCACCGCAATCAACGCCGCATAGCACAGGTGATTGACGAGCTAGAACAAGAACTTGGACGTGACGCAAAAGACAATGAAATTGCGGATCGACTTGATATGCCGCTCGATGAGTACCATCATATTCTTAATGATGTTTCAGTCGGGAAAGTAGTTGGAATTGAAGATCTTGGTGTATCGGTCGATGTAGTAAGACAGGAAGATGATCACCAGGACGACGCATTTGAATCTCTGGCAGAGACACAGTTTCATGAGGCCCTCGTGGAAGCGATTAAATTACTGCCAGAAAGAGATGGATTAGTTTTGTCGTTATATTATGACGAAGCATTAAATTTAAAAGAGATCGGTGCCGTACTTGATGTCAGCGAATCCCGAGTAAGCCAGATACACAGCCAGGCGATGCTCAGACTCAAAGCGAAACTCAAGCATTGGACCAAAATATAACGATTACATGAGCAATATAAAAACAGCTCCGCGGAGGAAACCTTGGACAAGAATATGAAGATTCTCGTTGTTGACGATTTCTCAACAATGAGACGCATCATCAAGAACTTGTTGAGAGACTTGGGTTTTAATAACACTCAGGAAGCAGATGACGGTTCGACAGCCTTGCCTATGTTGCAAAAAGGCGATTTTGATTTTGTCGTGACCGATTGGAATATGCCTGGGATGCAGGGTATCGACCTATTAAAGGCTATCCGTGCCGATGACAACCTGAAACACATTCCTGTGTTGATGGTGACTGCGGAAGCGAAAAGGGAACAGATCATCGCAGCGGCCCAGGCCGGCGTGAATGGCTATGTGGTGAAACCTTTTACTGCGGCGACATTGAAAGAGAAGTTAGACAAAATTTTCGAACGACTCGGTTAATCAAGGTTGAGCTATGCAGGCAGAAACTTCAGGGCTGATCAATTTAGCACAGGCCAAGCAACTCGTTGATCTACTCGAGGCTGGCCAACAAGAGCAGGCCGATGAGCTAATTCGCGACATCGCCAGCCCGATTCAGAAAGAGCTGTTTGACGAGGTGGGTCGCCTTACCCGTCAGCTTCACAGTGCGATAGTGGATTTTCAGGTGGACGGTCGCCTCGTGGAGCTGGCCAATAGCGAAATTCCCGATGCCAAAGAGCGCCTCAATTATGTCATCGACATGACGGAGCAGGCGGCAAACAAGACCATGGACGCCGTCGAAGAATCTCTGCCGCTTGCAGATGCGCTAACCACAAACGTACAGGCCGTAAAGCCTTCCTGGGATCGTCTGATGAGACGCGATATTCAGCTGCACGAATTTAAGGCGCTATGCCATGACGTTCAGCAGTTTATCGAGCGCAGTGAGTCCGATTCCAATCGTTTGAAAGAGTTACTCAATAACATATTGCTGGCCCAGGACTTCCAAGATCTGACCGGGCAGATGATCCGCCGGGTGATCGAGCTGGTACGAGAAGTGGAGAGTAACTTGGTCTCCATGTTGACCGTATTTGGCGAGCAGCCCGCAACGGATAAACCCCAAGCATCAGAGAAGTGCGTCGAAGCTGAAGGTCCTATTATGAACGCTGATCAGCGTGATGATGTCGTGACAGGGCAAGATGAAGTCGATGACTTGCTGTCGAGTCTAGGTTTCTAAGTAGGAGTCATATGAATGTCCTTTGATGTTGATGAAGAGATACTGCAGGACTTTTTGATTGAAGCGGGTGAGATCCTTGAGCTTCTCTCTGAACAGCTGGTGGCGTTAGAGAATAACCCCGACGACACCGAACTACTCAATGCCATCTTCCGTGGATTCCACACAGTTAAAGGTGGCGCAGGCTTCTTGAGTCTGACGCCCATGGTGGATGTCTGTCATGAAGCGGAAAATACCTTCGACCTGCTACGCACAGGGAAACGCAGTGTCTCCGCCGAGCTGATGGATATCATTTTACAGGCCGTCGACACCATCAATTCTATGTTTGCCGAGACCCAGGCGGGTATCGAGCAAAGCCCTGCCGATGATGCCCTGTTGGCTAACCTTAAATTATTGAGCTCTGGTGGCTTATTACCGTCGGAAATGGGCGGCGCTGGCGAGACACTTGCCTCTGAACAGCCAGATGAAGCGCCTGCAGATGCACAGGTCGATGACGGTATCGAGCTGTTTGATACACCGCTCGATGACAATGTCGAGTTGTTTGACGAGCCGGTAAGCAATGATCCCGTGACCTCCATTGCCGGTGAAGGCGATATCGATGAGATAGATGAGTCTGAATTCGAAGCCCTGCTCGATGCGCTTCACGGCAGCGGAAAAGGGCCTTCGGGTGCCAGCGCTGCGGCTAGCGCGCCGGTTCAGGCCAACGACAGTGACGACATCACCGACGATGAGTTCGAGTCACTCCTCGATGAACTTCACGGTTCGGGTAAATTCCAGGCGCCCTCAGCACCAATTGCCAAGGTGCCAGAGCCTAGCTCGCCGCCGGTGGATGCCGATGAGATCACCGACGATGAATTTGAAAAGCTGCTAGATGAGCTGCATGGGGCCGGTGCCGGTCCTAGCAGCGAGACCAGCAAGCCTGCGACTCCGGCGGCCCCTAAGGCGCCAGAGGTTTCCACACCTAAAGTGGCAACTCCTGCGCAATCGAGTGTTAAGGCACAGCCCGTCGAGGCGCCTGCGCCTAAACCTGTGGTGAAGGAAAAGGCCGCGGCCAAGGCGCCAGCCGCTAACATGCCGCAGGCGGAAACCACAGTACGTGTCGATACCGCGCGTCTCGATCAGATCATGAACATGGTCGGTGAGCTGGTACTGGTGCGTAATCGTCTGCTTAGCCTGGGGATCTCCCGCGATGACGAGGATATGTCTAAGGCCCTGGCCAACCTAGATCTGGTAACTGCCGATCTCCAGGGCGCAGTGATGAAGACCCGCATGCAGCCAATCAAGAAGGTGTTTGGCCGCTTCCCTCGCGTGGTGCGGGATCTGGCGCGCAGCCTGAATAAAGAGATTGATCTTCGCATGATAGGTGAAGATACGGATCTGGATAAGAACCTGGTCGAAGCCCTTGCGGATCCCTTGGTTCACCTGGTGCGTAACTCGGTCGATCATGGTATCGAGATGCCCGACGAGCGTGAAGCCAACGGCAAGTCACGCACAGGTACCATCACCCTTTCTGCCAGTCAGGAAGGGGATCATATCCTGCTCAAGATTGAAGATGATGGCGCGGGGATGGATCCAGATAAGCTCAAGCAGATCGCCATCACGCGTGGTGTGCTCGATGAAGATGCCGCGGCGCGCATGTCTGACGAAGAGGCCTATAACCTGATCTTCGCCCCGGGCTTCTCTACCAAGGTAGAGATCTCCGATATCTCAGGCCGTGGCGTTGGCATGGACGTGGTGAAGACGCGCATTACTCAGCTAAACGGTACAGTGCATATCGATTCATTGAAAGGTAAGGGGACTTGCCTGGAGATCAAGGTGCCGCTCACCCTGGCGATTATGCCGACCCTGATGGTGGAAGTTGCACAGCAGGTGTTTGCCCTGCCGCTGTCCAGTGTCAGCGAGATCTTCCATCTGGATCTGACCAAGACCAATATTGTCGATGGCCAGCTAACTGTGATTGTGAGGGAAAAGGCCGTACCGCTCTTCTATCTGGAGCATTGGCTGAGCCGTAAGGCCGCGAGCTTCAAGCATGGCGATAAGCAGCATGGTCACGTGGTGATCGTACAGCTTGGTACCATGCAGATAGGTTTCGTGGTTGACTCCTTGATTGGTCAGGAAGAAGTGGTGATCAAGCCGCTGGGCACCCTGCTACATGGCACCCCAGGCATGGCCGGCGCCACGATTACCTCAGATGGTGGCATCGCATTGATATTAGATGTACCCGGCTTATTGAAACATTACGCCAAGAATAAGAAATAGCAGTTAGTGGTACAGCGAGCTAGCGGATCGGCGTGATGCCTAAGGCGTCACGCCTTGTTTCGGCAAGGATCCTGCTGTAGATAGGAAATTGAATGGCCATAAAAGTATTAGTTGTCGATGATTCAAGCTTTTTTCGTCGTCGAGTCAGTGAGATTGTCACCAAGGATGCGGATTTAGAGGTCATAGGTACTGCTTCCAATGGCGCCGAAGCGGTTAAGCTGGCGCAGCAGTTAAAGCCACAGGTGATCACCATGGATATCGAGATGCCTGTGATGGATGGTATCAGTGCCGTGCGTGAGATCATGGCGAAGTGTCCGACGCCCATTTTGATGTTCTCATCTCTCACCCATGATGGTGCCAAGGCGACGCTGGATGCCTTGGAGGCCGGTGCATTAGATTTTCTTCCTAAACGATTTGAAGATATCGCCACCAATAAAGATGAGGCGATCTCTTTATTGCAGCAGCGTATCAAGGCATTGGGCCGTCGCCGGGTGTTTCGTCCTATACTGCCTCGAAGTGTACCGCCAAAGCCTGCCACCACGACAGGGACTGCACCGTCTAGAGAGAGTGTGCAGCCACAACGTCCGGCTTCACGTCCGAGTGCGCCGCTTCCCAGAGCCAGTGGTAAGAAATATAAATTGTTGCTGATCGGTACCTCGACCGGTGGCCCGGTTGCGCTGCAGCGTATCTTGACTAAGCTACCGGCCAACTATCCTCATCCCATCTTGTTGATCCAGCATATGCCAGCGGCCTTTACGCCAGCCTTCGCCGCACGTTTAAATGGCCTGTGTGCCATCGAAGTGAAAGAGGCGCAGAATGGCGATCAACTCAGGGCGGGCTGCGCTTATTTGGCGCCCGGCGGGATGCAGATGATGCTTGAACGCGGCGGCACCTATGGACGCATTAAGATCGTGGCCGGCAGTGCGGATATGAACTACAAGCCCTGTGTCGATATTACCTTTGCCTCGGCCTCTAAGTTGAGCGGTGGCGAGACACTGGCCGTGGTATTGACCGGCATGGGCGCCGACGGTCGCGAAGGGGCGCGGATGCTTAAAAACGTCGGTGCAACCATCTGGGCCCAGGATGAAGCAAGCTGCGTGGTCTACGGTATGCCTCAGGCGGTAACCGCCGCCGGGATCTCGAGTCAATCGATAGCGCTCGATGATATGGCCGAGGCCATCATACGCGAGAGTGGACGTGGCTAGGCAGCGCCAGGGCGTCAGCACCACTGTGCTGTTGCTGTTTTTTCTCCTGTTGGTCAGCAGTCTAGTCACTGGCTCACTCTATCTCGACCTAAGGCATAAGAATGGGCAGCTCGAAGATAAGATAGCTCAGCTCGAGAAGACCCAGGTGCTCTTGATGGTGCCCGACGAGCAGGCCGAGGCCTTGGCCGATTGGATGGAGAATAATCCTGAATTTACTCAATCTATCATCAAGCAGGCGGAACCTGGCAGCCAGGTGAGGGTGGAGATTGGCCCAGAGGTGCCCGAGTCTATTGCCAGACATGAGGCAAAAAGCATACCGCTTGATGGCCAAGACGAGTTAACACCCCTGTTACCTGAGGTGGAAGAATCGGCGACTTCCCAGACCGATCAAAAGGTGGCAAGCGCCACAGATAAGGCGCAACAGAGTGGCCAAGCGTCATCTCAAGCGGTTAAGCTGTCAGAAGATAAAGATGGTGTTAAAGTAATAAGCCTGCCCCATGGCGGCATTCGAGTCACGACTCGCGAAGATAATTAAAACAATAGCCTGATGGCGATACGCGCGGCGATTTAAGGGGTTTTACTTGAAGATCTGGACCATAGCAAATCAAAAAGGGGGCGTAGGCAAGACGACCACAGTGGCGAGCCTGGCAGGCGCCATGGCTAAGCGGGGCAAGCGAGTCTTGATGATAGACACAGACCCCCATGCATCCCTGGGCTACTATCTGGGGATAGATTCCGAAGAGGTGCCCGCCTCACTCTATGATCTGTTTTTGAAGCACAAGAGCCTGACACAAGAGCAGGTGCTTGCCCATATTGTGCCTACCAAGGTTGAAGGTATCGATTTGCTGCCCGCCACCATGGCCCTAGCGACGCTGGATCGCTCACTCGGCCATCAGGAAGGGATGGGCTTGATCCTTAAGCGCCTGCTTAGTTTAGTCGATGAGCATTATGACGTCGCCCTCATCGATTGCCCGCCGGTATTAGGGGTGCTGATGGTCAATGCGCTTGCCGCCAGCGAACACATTATCATTCCGGTACAGACAGAGTTCTTGGCCATCAAGGGGCTAGATCGTATGGTCAAAACCATGACACTCATGGGACGCTCTAAGAATACCGACTACAGTTACACCATTATTCCGACCATGTATGACAGACGCACCAAGGCGTCGCCAGCCGCCTTACAGCGGCTGGGGGAGGAGTACGGTGATGTGCTTTGGCCTGATGTTATCCCGGTCGACACCAAGTTTCGTGATGCCAGCCTGGCGCACCTGCCGGCCTCGCATTACGCCAGCCATTCTCGCGGTGTAAAGGCCTATGAAAGATTGCTGGATCATCTGCTGACCAAGGAGTTTGCTCATGTCAAACTCGGCTGACGATGCGGTTTTCGATTATTTTTCGCTGCTGCTCTCGGAACCTGAGCGAGAGGAACCTGAGCAAGAGGAGCTTCAGAAAGAGAGTGCTTCGTCAGATGAGCATGAAGAAAAGCACGGCAAAGCGACGGCTAACCAAGATGGGCGAACGACTCGCCAAGCGCCCGCTGTACAGCGCCAGACTCAGACCCAGATTCAGGCTCAGCAAGCGCTGTCACGCCCAGTGATAACCCAAGCCGCCCCGCCGCTGAATAAGCTCGCGCTCGAGCAACTGCTGGCGCCGGTGACCGAGATAGAAACTGAGACAGAAACTGAGACAGCAACCGAGACTGTAACAAAGCAGGAGCTCAAAACGCTCGAGCAGGTTAAGTCGGTCATTGTTGAGGCCAAGCCTGCACAGGTTGAAATCGCCACTCAAGCGAAACCTTTGTCGCAAGTTAAGGAAAAAATAGAAGAAAAATTAGAAACTTCGGCTAGTATTAAGCAAGAGGAAGCCGTTGCCGAAAAGGTCGAACTGGCCACTACGCTGCAGACTCAAACCGGGGCGACACCGCCCGGGGTGACTGAGCAGTTGATTGAGCAGCTCGACGAAGAGTTTCAGGTGCTGTTTTTCAAGGTGGCAGGGCTTACATTGGCCGTGCCCCTGGTAAGCCTAGGCGGTATCGTTAAGGTGGAGCGAATTAACCATATTATGGGACGACCAGACTGGTATCTGGGCGTTCAAACTCATAGGGACTCGCAGCTCAATGTTGTCGATTCCGGCGCCTGGGTGATGCCGGAAAAATACGACGAGAAGCTGGCGCAATCTGTTGATTACCAATATATTGTACTCCTAGAGAACAGTAATTGGGGCTTGGCCTGTGAGTCTCTGGTGAATTCCGTCAAAATTTTAAAGTCAGAAGTTAATTGGCGTAGCAAAGCGGGTAAACGCCCCTGGCTGGCTGGCGTTGTAAAAGAACAGATGTGCGGCATCTTACATGTGCAGGCACTGATTGAATTATTAAATTTGGGTTTAGGTAGTCAGGACTCTATTGGCTGAGGTTGATATGGCAGATGCAAAAAACGTCGCGGCAGTTGCTGCAGGTAAAGATGATGAAGTGTTGCAGTGGGTAACCTTCCGTTTAGACAATGAAACCTATGGTATCAATGTCATGCAGGTGCAAGAGGTGTTGCGTTACACCGAAATCGCGCCTGTGCCGGGGGCTCCTCATTATGTGTTGGGGATCATTAACCTTCGTGGCAATGTGGTGACAGTGATCGATACCCGTTCGCGTTTCGGTCTGCCTTCTGCCGAGGTGGATGATTCTACCCGTATCGTGATCATCGAAGCGGAGAAGCAAGTGATCGGTATTCTGGTCGACAGCGTCGCCGAGGTGGTCTATCTGCGTGGCTCGGAGATCGACAATGCGCCGAACGTGGGCACAGAAGAGAGTGCCAAGTTTATTCAAGGGGTGAGTAATCGCGATAATGAATTGCTCATTCTGGTGGATCTCGATAAGTTACTCTCAGATGAAGAGTGGATGGAACTGGCTCAGCTTTAAACCCTTAGCCATTGACGATAAAAAGCCGTCGCCTCGTTCGATGGCTTTTTTCGTGGTGGAAAAGAGTTAGATGAGTGTAGGCGTAAAAAATAATGGAGTCGGCATTTATGATAGGCGATGAGATCTTAATCGCGGCGTTACTGTATGTGGTTGCCTGTCTTGGTTTGGTGCTGTATCAGCAGAAATTGACCAACAAACTCAGAGCCAAGATAGATGCCCTGACCTTGCTGGTTAAAGAGAACGATCGACAGCGTGAGGCGGTAAAGCAGGAGCTGCAGGAGCTGAGATCCGGCACCATAGGGGTTGGTCGACGCATGCTTGAGCTCGAAAAGCGTGTGACCAAGCAGGAGGCCCGCATCGATGAGACGGTTGCGGATGAACCTCAGGCCAGGCTCTATACCCGAGCGATGAAGATGGTCGAACTCGGCGCCGATATCGACGAACTAGTGAAGGAGTGTGAGCTACCTAAGGCCGAGGCCGAGCTTTTGCTACGTCTACACGGTAAACGTTAGGTCTGTTTTTTAAGCTAATTATTTGGTCCTTACACCTCTTGCATGATCCTCTTATGCATATTGTCCCAGCGTTCTGGAAACTTACCGTCAAGCATATAGACGAAGGCGATGAGTTCTGCGATGAGTAGGTATAGCTCTTTGGGGATCTCCTCACCTAACTCCAGTTTTTGCAGAAAGTTACTCAAGTTGGCATCTTGATGGATATAGATGCCAGCCTCCTTGGCGATGGCAATGATCTCCTCGGCAACTAAGTCTTCACCCTTGGCGGTGATCTGCGGCGCCGATTTACCGTCGTAGCGCAGGGCGGCCGCCTGAGTGGGCCTGTGTGGGTTATTGTATGACTTACTGTTTGAGTTACTACTTGAGTTATGGCCTGAATTACCGTGTAACTTGTCTTCTAAATCGTCTGTTGAGCTCATCATTAGGCCTTTATCTTTACCAAATAGTGCTCACCCGGAAGTAAGGAGGCGGGCACCTGTGAGACTTGAGTGCGGATCTTGTTTGGGGTTATGCCGATGGCCTGAATCTTCTGTTCGAGTCCCATGAGTCTTTGTTCGATACGGTCGAGCAGGTTCTGATCTTCTGAGGTAAAACCCAGGTTCAGTCGACCATCTTTCACGTCAGCATTGATCAAAAGCCCCGCCTGACTGAGATTAAACTTAAGCTGCAGCCGCCAATGAGGGGAGCTGTTTTTCTCTTGCTCGTCCTGGCTGAAATGCCCCTCAAGCTCTTCGTGTCTGTGCTCAATCATGTAGGGCAGGGTAAAGTACCAATTCGTCGATTGTGGCGAGTCGCTGCTCGCCTGCTGATAGAGGGAAAGATTCGATATTAACTTGCCCAGCGACTCTAGGCCGCCACTTTTTTCGAGCAATCCCAGTAGCTGACTACCCGAGGCGAGCTGTTGCAGTCCTTGGACCTGGCTAGATGCTTTGCCGCTCGTTTGCGTTTTTACCTGTCTGCCAAGGAGTAGCTGAAACAGCACACCTATGGTGCCGGCGTGACTAGTGATACTGCCGAGGCTAGCGACAGGCGCTGGGGGCGCAGCGATGCCGGCGAGGCTATCGATAAGCTCCTGTCTCAATGAGCTAGGACTCGCTAACTCGCTAAGGGGCCTGGGAAAGGCTAGTGGCAGAAGTTGTTGCACTAACTGCAGCAAGTTTCGCCCCTGAGCAGTGGCTTTTTGTGCCTGTAGGGCTTTATCTGCGAGCTGACCCAGTGCGAGGTTGAGGCCTCTATGTCCTGCCTCTCTAAGCCCTACATCACTGGATTGGAGTCCATTCGGGGGAAAGCCTATTGGGGATGATTGCGTTTGGCCTATATCTCTTGCTGCTGGCGAAGTGCCTGTAGCCGAAATTTGCCCTGTTTGTTTCTCCAGGGCTGTCAGCTTAGCCAGTGCGGCAGGGCTGAGCTGGTGTAACTGAGCCGTAGTTTTCGCCATTCCCTGTTCAAGGGGCGTCGCCTCGAGCCTAATTCCCGTTAGCCTGTTATCTGTTAGCCTGATATCTGCGAGCCTGATATTTGACAGCATGGCGCTGACGTTTTGATAGAGTCGGCTCTGGGCTATTTGTGCTATTTCTTTCAACAGCGGCCCTTGGGGATTTTTCGACTCACTGGCCAGTAAGGCATTATCTGACGTTGGCGTTGAGATAAGTGCTTTACCGATCTGAGAGCCGAAAATCGCCGCTGTCTTATCGGGTGTCTTGTTAGGCGATTGCGCACTGCGAAGCGGTATCTGAACCATTAGGTCTTTAGGCAAAGCAGCGTTTGCCGATGCCTTGCCTGGCATGAGAATCGATGAGGAATCAACCGGGCGAGTTGGTGTGGTGAGCTCTATGATGATCCCTTTTAACGATTCAGGTGTTAAGGGGATCTTTGCCAAGGTATTTATTAACTGATGGTAAGCACTGGCTAACTCGGGTTTGCTGATAAGCGCTTGGGATGACGGTGGTGATAGATAGAGCGCGGGTGAGCTGGCATTGCTCATCAGCGCATCTTTACCTGTGGGGGTCAGTAGTAGTTTGACCTCAGCCAATTTGGGGGTGAGTGTTAGGGTCAATCGTCCATTTTCTATGGCAATTTTTGCAAGGTATTGACCATCGGCAATGGAGGGGCTTGGCAATCTCACAAGTTGCGATTCATTAAAAAACAGCTGATTTGCCGTTATTTTTACCTCCCCGAGGGGATAGCCCTGGGGACGACTGGCGAAGTTGGTGAGCTGTTCCAGACTTATCTGATTAGCATTGATATAAGCAACCAGCCCCTTGGGTAAGGGGAGGGAAGTTGGCTGCCCCTGAGCCTGCACGCTGGCATTCATCATAGAAGTTGAATTAGCGGCGGCGCTAAATTGGGTCAATACTGTAAGACGGATGGCATCTTGTTTTAGGTTTTGCTGATCTTTAGCGTCAAGGTAGGTGATGGCCAGCTCGCGATGGTTGAACTTGAGCTTATCGCCCTGAGGAGTCGATACAATCTCCACCGGAATATTTTTAGCCTGAGCGCTCTTGTCTGTTTGGGCGAGAGCATCACCGCCAGAAAGAGCTGGGGCGGGCATGTCGATACGGGAATTACTCAAATGTGAACCTCAAATTGATGCGCCATGAATGTCTTATTACAAAATTCAATTTGACCTATCGCTTTTGCTGAGTATCCTTAGCGATCTGAAAAGGAAAACCAAACTGTGTAGTCTAGTATTAACACTTTATCGTCAACAATAGCTGGTGACTTTAGCCGTGTTCAATACTAATTAGGAAACTAATTTATATGAAGTGTAAATGGATTGCGTTGAGTCTGCTATTGGTTGGTGCCCAGGTGATGGCACAGACAGACACAAGCGATGAGAGTGCAACGGATAGCACAGCCGCAGAAGTGACCATTATCTATAATGATGAGCGTGATCCTCTGGAAGGTTTTAACCGCGCCATGTGGGATTTCAACTATCAGTTTCTCGATAAGTATTTCTATCGCCCAGTGGCCCACGGTTACAACGACATCTTGCCTCGTCCGGTAAAGACGGGGGTTAACAATTTCGTGCTTAACTTCGAAGAACCCAGCTCCATGGTGAACAACGCTCTGCAGGGAAAGTGGGGCTGGGCAGCCAATGCCGGTGGGCGATTTACCATAAATACCACCATAGGTTTGCTTGGGGTGATCGATGTTGCCGACATGATGGGCCTGGCGCGAAAACAGGATCAGTTTAACGAGGTGCTCGGTTACTACGGCGTGCCTAACGGTCCTTATTTCATGGCGCCTTTCTTAGGCCCCTATGTCACCCGTGAAATCGCCTCAGATTGGGTGGACGGGCTTTATTTTCCGCTATCTGAGCTCACCATGTGGCAATCCTTGGCAAAGTGGGGGCTGAAAAACCTCCATAGGCGTGCATCGGCAATTGACCAAGAAAGACTTGTCGATAATGCACTTGACCCCTACACTTTTGTTAAGGAAGCGTATTTTCAGCATCTTGACTATAAAGTGTATGATGGCGACATACCCGTGTCGACTGATGATGACGAATTGCTCGACGAATACATGACAGAGCTTGATTAACATCAGTGTCCCGCATAACCCATTGTTTCATAATAGGCGAAGGAATCAGCGATAAGATGTTGCTTATTTAGGCGTATATGGATGTACTAGATTTTTCGGCTTAGCCAGAGTGCGAGCCTGGGGAAGCTAAATGGCGTTAGAAGATCTAGTGATACTGTTAGTGGAAGATGACCCGGTATTTCGCAGCATTGTGGCCGCCTTCCTGACTAATCGTGGTGCGACCGTTATCGAAGCCGATGACGGTCAGCAGGGATTAGAAAGATTTAGTCAGCATGATTTCGATATCGTGCTGGCCGACCTCAGCATGCCTATTCTGGGTGGGCTGGATATGCTCAAGCAGATGATCAAACGTAAGCCCGATACCCTCTCAATCGTGATCTCCGGCAATCAGGTAATGGCCGATGTGGTCGAGGCGCTCAGAGTCGGCGCCAATGACTATCTGGTTAAACCGGTTAACGACCTCTGCCTTATCGAGAATGCGATTCGTCAGTGCGTTGGTGGCTCGAGTCAGCAAGATGTGCAGCTGGAGGATCTCGACGAGTTGTCATACCAAGAGCTAGAAGAGCATCTTAGCCTGCTCGAGCAAAACGCCGAGGCCGCCAAGAGCGTGCAGCAACAGCTATTCCCCCCTTCTGTGATCGACTACCCCAAGGCAAAAATTGACTATAGCCTGTTTAAACATGATGAGGTTAGCGCCTACTTTATCGATAGCGTGAATGTGGGTGAGCGTTACCTCATCATGTATATGGCGCATTTCCAGCCGCAAGACAATCGCTGCGCATTTGCCAGCGTGCTGCTAAAGAGTTTCGTCAATCAGAAGCTTAAGCGTTTTCGTAATGACAATACCGAAACCGTTATCGAGCCGTTCAATATGCTGAGTTACCTTAATGAGCGGATGAGCAAGTCGGGTTTGGATATCTATGTCGATATCGTCTATGCGGTCGTTGAATTGACCCATTACCGGGCTTCTATTGCGCAGGCAGGTAAGGGCCTAAGGTGTTATATCCGCAACGAAGAGGGGTTAATGCCGCTGGCAATGCCTGACGCGCTACAATTGGGGATTTTAGAGTGGGGTCAGCCCAGCACTCAGTTTAGAAATTTAATGCCGGGAGAGAGCTTGTGTGTGGTTTCAAGCAGCGCCGAACATAGGGAGATGCTGCTCAATGATGAGTTTGTTGGTTTGAGTTACAGCCCCAAGGTAGCCCCTGGCGGCTATGTGCAGATGAGCTTCTAATTTTTTCTCAAGAATCGTTTTATTTTTATTTAACCCTAGACATAAAAAACGCCACTTAATGTGGCGTTTTTTATGATGTTAACTTGCTAGTGATAAGCCATTAGCATTCTTTTCAGGTGATAAACCATTAGCGCTTGATTGCTTCATGCTCTGCAGTAATAGCAATCTCTTCCTCTAAGGCTTCTTCTTCAGTGTGGTGGCTATCTTCGGCGCCATGCATCCAGTCAACCAGTTTATCCGCCATGAAGTAGAGGATAACGCCTGACAGCGCGGCGGTGATAGCGATACCAGCGAAGATAGACATAGCGTTGGCTAGCTGCTCTTCTTTCTCGCCACCATGGCCGATGAATGAACCGATAATACCGCCAATCTTGTTTGCTGCGGCAACAAACAGGAACCAGGCACCCATCATTAGTGATGCGATACGCAGCGGAGCCAGCTTGGTCACCATAGAGAGACCAATTGGAGAGAGACACAATTCACCCATGGTGTGGAAGAAATAAGCGCCTACCAACCACCACATGCTTGACTTGGCGCTAGCGTCACCACCCATTTCCAGTACCGCACCGATCATAAACAGGAAGCCCGTTGCGAGTAATACCAGACCTAATGCGAATTTTACCGGTGAGTTAGGCTCTCTGTCGCCAAGACGAACCCAAATAGAAGCCACTACAGGGGCGAAGATCACGATGAACATGGCGTTCAATGACTGGAACCAAGTAGTAGGGACTTCCCAGGTACCGATCATACGGTCGGTGAAGTCGTTGGTGAACAGGTTCATCAGGCCGCCAGCTTGCTCGAAACCAGCCCAGAAGATGATGGTAAACAGACCCATGATCATGATCACCTTGATGCGATCGCGCTCAACTTTGGTTAGTGGCTCTTTACGAACTTCACCTTTTTCTGCTGCTCTTTGCTTTTCAAGTTGAGCCGCTGGAGTACGACCAATATCGCCAAGAAGCTTTTGTGCGAACAGGAATTGGATGATCAGTGAGATGACCATACCGATACCGGCACAGATGAAGCCTGCCTGGAAGTTGCCATCGAAGTAAGCGACGACCGAACCAACAATAATGCCTGAAAGGAAGGCACCAACGTTAATACCCATATAGAAGATGGTGAAGGCACCGTCACGGCGATGATCGCCTTCTTCGTATAGGTCACCTACCATGGTAGAGATGTTTGGCTTGAACAGACCGTTACCTAAGATGAGGACACCTAGGCCGACATAGAATACTTCGGTTTCCATGCCCTGTACCCACGCATGAGGGGTACCTAAAATAAATTGACCTGCGGCCATTAGGGCGCCACCTATGATGATGGCTTTACGTTGACCTAAGAAGGTATCGGCGAGCCAACCACCGATGAGGGGCGTTAGGTAAACAAGACCTGTGAATGTACCGTAAAGATTTAGGGCGTCGGCCTGGGTCCAACCTAGACCATGACCACCTTGTGATTGGACTGCATCGACGAGATATAGTACCAGGATGGCTCGCATCGCATAGTAACTGAAACGTTCCCATAACTCAGTTGTAAACAACAGGAACAGTCCCTTAGGATGGCCGAGCATCGTACCTTGGGGTTTTGCTGCACTCATGTAAGTCTTCCACCTTCAGCTTGTGATTGCCTACATAACAAAAACTATGTAGAAAAATGGTTGTTGCTAATATAGCTCGCTTGTTGAATAGAGGCGCTTGATTAGTCTAACTCAATGAAAATGTTGACCAATCGTCCTTGCCGCGTTCTAAGTTTGTTGCGAGAATTTATTATATTTTAATATTTAGGGTATTAAATTTTATCAAACCCACCTTATATACCCTTTTCATCGCCTAAAAGTCAATTTACCTGGGCTAACTGACCAACAAATCATCACTGGTTGGAGGGGCTTAGGGATGACTGATTGCGCCTCTTCGCGATGATCCAAAGATTTAACTGATGATGACGCAGTGGGTAGGTGAAATAGAGGAAAAACGCTCTTTTCTTTGCCCTAGAGTATTTGCTATGATTTCGGCCGTGAATTGGATGTCACCTGAATTATCTCGTTATCTTTGCATTGCGCGTTATTCTAAGCGTCTTGCAAACACAGTAGTTGTGATAGTAAGGCCGCATTGGTGTCAGCCATAGCGGTGATTAAGTGTTAGCTAACGATAAAAATAGGTTCTTAAGGAAATTATGAAGTCTTGGTATCTTGTGTATTGCAAACCTCGCGGCGAAACGCGCGCGCAGCAAAATCTTGCATTGCAACAGATAGAGACTTACCTGCCCACTCTCCCACAACAGATCACCAAGGCCGGCAAGACCAGTGTTAAGCGTCTGCCGCTATTTCCCTGTTACCTGTTTATCTATTTCGACCCGCTTGAGATTAGCGTTAGTAAGATACATTCGACGCGAGGCGTGTCGCGAATCATAGGTTGTCGTGAGGAGATGACGGCGATAGACGATGCCATAGTGCATTCCATCAAAATGCGTGAGGCTAAGATGCTAAATGCCCTGCAACTACCAAGCGACACTATGCTAGCGGAAAATGGTGAGCAGGCTTTGGTTGTCGGTGACAAGGTGAAGTTCGTCGATGGACCATTTAAGGAACTTGAAGGGATCTTTGAAGAGGAGAGTGGCGATAAGCGTTGCCACATCTTGTTTGAGATCATGGGGCAGCAAAAGAGGGTGTCTGTTTCACGAGCTAGCGTCAAGGGGGTTTAAGGAAGACATGTGAGGTGCCACTGGCTTATTTAAGCAGGGCTTCGAAGACACAGTTACGCATGGATAGGTGATAAGAAGTAGGTTGTTGGCGCTAATGTATGTAAGAGATCTGCCATAGCGGATCATTCATTGTCATTACTCTCTAGTCGTTGCGTCGGTGTTTGGGCTATTTGGACATAGATTTTGGTTGTTTCGTGCCCGGATCAAGCTGTTTTAAGCCGATGGCACCGATCGCATTCGATTGTATTGAACAATTGATGGCTATGTGAGCAGTAATTGTCTTTTTGTTCCAGTACAATGAATCGTTTTTCTTCAAGATAACGCAAAAGTACTTTGTTTAATGTGTCATTTTGTAAGGCGTCTTAAGCAAAGTGTTTTAGCAAAAGTTAATTTACAAGCTGATTTTCGCGTGGCGAAGGGCATGTTGGGAGCCGTAACCTATGGGCGGTAGCGTGCCCGTAGGGCATCGAATGAAAAGTTTCATTCGTTAAGCGATAGCCGAAGGCCTCTGGCCGCCACGCGGATCGGTAGCGTGCCTGAAAGGCAAAAGACAGAAACTGTTCTGTCTTTTAGTGGACGCCGAAAATGATTGTCAGGAACAATCATTAACAGCTTTAGCTGGCTCGAAGAGTGAAGTACCGGATGTATTGAGTCAGGTCGCTGCCACGCGGGGCGGTAGTGTGCCTGAATGCCAATCAATAGTGTTTAAGACAGAACATTTTTTAGACCTTGCCTTTATCAATGGAGAGTATCGGTGTTACAACGAACCAAAAAAGTCATTCTAACAGCGGTTGCCGCACTGTTTTTAGTGGGGACGCAGGCTCAGGCGATCACGCCTTCGCCGCAAATGATAGAGCAATTTAAGAATCTGCCAGCATCTGAGCAGCAAAGACTTGCGCGTCAATACGGTATCGATCCAGCAATGCTTGGCGGTACAAACCCATCACAGCAGAAGCTTGATAATCCGCAAGTCGTTGAGCCTCGTGCCACTAATGAGGTCGTCGATCATTCGCGTGATGCGGCAAACGAGCTTAACTTCTCGCAAGATGAACAGAAAAATCAGTTAGTGCGCTTCGGGTACGAGTTGTTTCAGGGCGAGCCAACGACCTTTGCGCCTGTCTCAGACGTGCCAGTGCCTAGTGAGTACTTGGTGGGGCCGGGTGACAGAATTAAGGTGCAACTCTTTGGTAAAGAAAATAAAGAGTATGATCTTGTCATTAACCGTGAAGGCAGCATCCAATTTCCTGAACTTGGTCCTATCTCGGTAGCAGGGTTAAGCTTTGCCGAGCTGAGAGAGTCTTTAAGTCATCGTATCTCTCAGCAGATGATAGGTATCGAATCTAATATCACCATGGGTGAACTGCGCTCGATTCGCATCTTTGTTGCAGGCGATGCCTATAAGCCTGGTTCATACACAGTGTCTAGTTTGTCGACTATTACCCAGGCTTTGTTTGTTGCCGGGGGGGTAAATGAGATTGGTTCGCTACGTAATATCCAAGTCAAACGTAACGGTAAGTTAGTCGGTAGTATGGATCTGTACGACTTACTGATGCGCGGTGACGCATCGGGGGATATTCGTCTGCGCTCCGGCGATGTAGTGTTTATTCCGCCTGTAGGTGGGTTAGTTAGCATTACCGGTGAAGTGCGTCGCCCAGCCATTTACGAGCTTAAGCGAAACGAAACGGTTGCCGATATCGTTGCCATGGCGGCAGGTGTCAAACCAGGAGCCTACCCTAAGAGCAGTAGTATCGAACGCTATAACAGCAACGGCCTTCGCTCTATTGTTAATGTGGATCTTACTTCTTCTAAAGGAAAGTCGACTAAGGCTCAACCTGGTGATTTCATTCGCGTTAAAAACGCTTCCGGTCAGTTTGAAGATGCCATTACCGTGGTGGGGGCTGTCGTGCGTCCAGGAAAGTACCAATGGTTTGATGGCCAAAGGATTAGTGATCTTCTGCCATCACTTTGGGGCGACCTGTCGATGTCCGCCGATCTCAACTACGCCATTATCGTTCGTGAGGTCAATCGTTACGGTAAGGTTAAGGTATTACAATTCTCACCCAGCCTTGCTATTGCCGAGAAGGATTTGGCGCAAGATTTGACATTGCAACCTCGTGATAAGGTGATGATTTTCAACTATAGCGATGATACTCAGAATCGCTATGAGTTAAATAAGCTGGTAAAACAGCGCGTAGAGAAAGTTACCTTACTAACGGGTGATAGCCTTGTCGGTAACGATCTGTTTAAGGCTGGCTTCTCACAGCTTGATAAGATGCAACTTTCACAGCGCAGCCAACTTGGTGGTGTAGTCATCGCTAAAGAAGCGCTTGATGATAAAGAGCAACTTATTAAGGGCGAAGTTAGCAAGATGCTGGCTAACCTGTTTGATGATAAGGAACTTATTAAACTCAGTGGTTCGATGAATCGCAGTGAGCTACTTTATCCCGTTGTAGCTGAGCTTGCTGCCCAAGGTAACTCGGATAACGGCACACAAGTTGTTGCAATCAGTGGCAAGGTTCGTCATCCCGGCGTGTACCCGCTGACTCAAGGAGCCAAGGTTAAGGATTTAGTGACTGCAGCGGGTGGATTAGTCGAAGGTGCGTATACGGCTAGAGCTGAACTAACATCTACGATTATTGACAGCGAGGAGTCTAGCGTTGATCACTCAAGCATCAATTTGGCGCAAGCGCTGGCAGGTAACAATGATGCTAACTCACTGCTTAATCCAAGAGATATTCTCACCGTGATGACAACACCTGATTGGCAGGAAAATAAAGCGGTTGAGATTCGTGGAGAAGTAAAATTCCCCGGCGTGTATAACATTCGTCGCGGTGAGACGCTTGCCGATGTTATTGACCGGGCAGGGGGCTTTACGCAGTACGCCTACTTACCGTCTTCTGTGTTTGTTCGTGAGTCGGTACGTCAGCAAGAGCAGCTTGAGATCAAAAAGCTTGCCGATCAACTGCGTCGTGATATAGCCACCCGTGGCGTTTCCAAAGACGGTAACGTAGTTAATTACAGTGACGCTCAGATGATGCTAACCGATCTTGAAAACATCAAGGCGGTAGGTCGTTTGGTTGTTGATTTGTCTGCTATATCGATAGGTATCGAACAGGCAGATCTTCAATTAGAAGATCAAGATATTCTTTATGTCCCGTCAGTTAAGCAGACGATTGCAGTAATGGGTGAAGTTCAACATGCCGCTACCCACAGGTTTAAGGAAGGTCTAACGCTAGATCAGTATCTTGAAATGTCGGGTGGAGCTAGAGAGCGAGCTGACGAAGATAGAACCTACATTGTCAAGGCAAATGGTTCGGTGATACTGCCGAATCGTTCTATGTGGTTTAGTAGCAATACTGAGCTTACACCTGGCGACACCATTATCGTACCATTGGATACTGAGTATAAAGATAATCTAACGCTTTGGACGCAAGTGACGGGCATTATCTATAACAGCGCCGTGGCGTTAGCGACAATTGCCAATTTATAGCACTTCATGTGAGCACTTTAATGGATAACTCATTAAGGTGCTTTGTTACTTTTTGGATCATGAAATACCGAGACAAACTTTCTATGTCTACAGAGATTAAAAACTACGGCGATGTGAAATTTCCTGAAATGCAAACTCAAGTAAACCAAGTAAATGATGAAATTGATGTAGGTGAATTGTTTAGCGTTATCTGGCAAGGAAAGTGGTTAATCATTGCTATAACAGCAGTTTTTGCTTTAGGTTCGGTTCTCTTCGCTTTGATGCAACCGAATGTATATAAAAGTGAAGTTGTACTAGCTCCGGCTAGCGATGAACAGGGGGGGGGCCTAAGTGCTTTAGCCTCACAGTTTGGTGGCCTAGCCAGTATGGCCGGAATTAATATTGGTAATAGTTCCTTAGAGGATGCGCAATTAGCGATAGAAGTAATTAAATCTAGAGACTTCATAACAAATTTTATTGAAAAACATGACATTCTCGTTGATTTGATGGCTGTAGAATATTGGGACATGGAACAAGATTCTGTTATTTATAAGACAGACGATTATGATCCGATTGCGCAGAAGTGGGTTCGTAATGTAGACCTACCTTATAAACCTAAACCATCTCCATTAGAAGCATATGAAGCATTTTCAGAGCTAATGAATATCTCTGTTGCGAAGGAAACTGGTATCGTAACAATTTCATTTGAGCATTTTTCTCCGAAGCTAGCTAAAACATGGCTTGAATGGTTAGTTGAAGATATAAATAAAGAAATGAAAGAACGAGATGTTGCGGAGGCCGTTCGTAGCAGTAAGTTTTTGAATAAACAAATTTCTTTGACAAATGTCGCTGATATCCGTTCAATTTTATATAAGCTCATAGAAGAACAAGCTAAGACTATCATGTTTGCAGAGGTCAGAGATGAATATGTGTTCAAAACTATTGATCCTGCTTTTGTTCCTGAAGAAAAGTTTAAACCCAAAAGAGCAGTTATAAGTATTCTCGGCACATTTTTTGGGGGAGCAATATCAGTTTTATTTTTACTGGCGTTACATTTTAATCGCAAGCGTAGTTGATACTGCTAGTTTTTTATATGTGAGAGTTAAAATGATTAGGGTGATTGAATCAATTAGAAGTGAATTGGGCGAGGGATTGTACATCTCTGGTGATAAAATTTATTGGCTAGATATCCTCAGTAAAAAACTTTTTATTAAAGCTCAAAATTCTATTTCTCAGTATGAATTACCAGAGCAAGCTAGCGCTGTACTAGAAGTTTTAGAAAGTCAAGTGGTTTTGGCAAGTGAAAGCGGTGTTTGTGTCTTTGATATAGAAAATTCAATTTGGTCTGTAAAATATAAAATCCCTTTAGCTTTTAAGAAGTCTGATTACCGAGCAAATGATGGCGTAAAAATAAGTAGAAACAAATATTTGTTCGGTACAATGAAAAAGGAAAATCCAGGGCAAGATGGTGCTCTTTGGATTACAAATGAACATGAATCAGTTAAAGTCTATGAAAGCTTAGGTATTCCAAACTCATTTATTAAGATCAGTGATTGTGTTTACTTAATATCGGATTCGCTACTTAAATTAGTTTATAGGTTTGAATTTGATGTTTCATTTTCAAAAGTGAAAGATGTAAGAACTTGGTTAGATTTGTCTGATAAGAGTTATACACCCGACGGTGGTTGTATTGTTGATGGTTTTATTTATATAGCGATGTGGGATGGTGGATTTATTCATAAATATGATTTGCAAGGTAACTTTGTTTTGGAAATTAACCTTCCTATAAAAAGACCTACTAATTGTAAAGCTTACAATACTAATAACTTGATAGTAACAAGTGCTAGAGAACAATCAGTAGATAGTGGTAAATTATTTTATATAGAGTTGTAGAGCATTATGCGGGAATTAGTTAGTGTCGTTATCAGGACTTTAAATGAAGAGAAGCATTTAGAAGAATTGTTAACTATTATTGGTAAACAAGTTTCAGAAAAATTCAGAATTGAGGTTGTGATTGTAGACTCTGGTTCCTCTGATAATACGTTGCTCATAGCTAAAAAATATAACTGTAGAATAACCTATATAGATAAAAGTGAGTTCACTTTCGGTCGCTCTTTGAATTTTGGTTGTGAATTTGCAAACGGGCAGTATTTGGTTTTTGTAAGTGGCCATTGCATTCCTACTAGTGTGGACTGGATTGAAAAACTGGTAAGCCCTTTAGCTGATATGAATATTGCTTATACTTATGGTAGGCAAGTTGGTCGAGATGGGACAAAGTTTAGCGAGCGTCAGTTATTTAGTAAATACTTTCCGATAGAAAGCCAGTTGCCGCAAAAGGGTATATTTTGTAATAATGCAAACTCTGCATTAAGAAAAGATGTTTGGGAAAAGTACAACTTTGATGAAACTCTTACTGGCTGCGAAGATATGTTTTTAGCAAAAGAGTTAGTGGTGAATGGTTATCAATTGGGTTATGTTGCTGAGGCATGCGTTTTTCATATTCATGATGAAACATGGAATAAAGTCAAGGTTCGATATGAGAGAGAGGCTCTCGCTCTCCAAAAAATTATGCCTGAAATTCATTTGAGTATATTCGATACTCTTTCATATATATTTGCTGGTATTTTGAAAGACATTCGTGTGGCATTAAGGGATAAGGTTTTCTTTAAAGAGATATATTCGATTTTAATGTTTAGATATTGTCAATATTCAGGCGCCTATCGTGGTAACCATATTCATAGAAAACTATCAAAAGAAATGAAGATGAAATACTTTTATCCACGGGTAACAGATATGAGTATTACGTCTACTATCAGTAAGAAGGATATAAATTGAATGAGTAAAAAAATAGTTGCGCTTTTACCAATGAAGGCAAATAGCACTCGAGTCAAGGGGAAAAATTTTAGGGACTTTTGTGGGAAGCCTCTTTTTCGTTGGATTTTAGACAGTCTTTTGGCTGTCGAGGAAATAGATCAGATTGTTATAAATACCGATGCTAAAGACATTTTGGCTGAGAACGGATTAATTTCTACAGACCGAATATTGATTAGGGACCGAAAGAGCGAGATTTGTGGAGATGAAGTGTCTATGAATCGAGTGTTAGCGGATGATGTCGATAATGTAGAAGCCGATATTTATTTAATGACTCATACTACAAATCCTTTGCTATCTTCAGACACGATTAGAAGAGCACTTAAGCAATATAGCGATGAACTATCATCTGCTTCAGCGGATTCTTTGTTTACCGTTAATAAAATACAAACTCGCTTTTATACGGAGAAGTGTGAAGCTATTAACCATGATCCAGATAATTTAATCCCAACACAAGATTTAGAGCCATGGTTTGAAGAGAACTCTAATTTGTATTTGTTTAATCGTGAGAGCTTTTCAAAAACCAAAGCACGTATTGGAGCAAAGCCTAGCATGATGGTTTCCCCTGCGATGGAGTGCTCAGATATTGATACACCAGATGATTGGGATAGAGCTGTAGTGATGACTCATTACATGCTAGAGAAAGGCTTGGTAACACTATAAAGGCATGAATATGAAGAAAGTACTAGTAACATGTCCGCCGATGTTAGGCATGTTTGAAGAGTTTGTTGAGCCTGCGCGAACTTTGGGTTTGGAGCTGGTTGCAGCAAATACAACCCAGGTCCTGTCAGAAGCCGAGTTAATGGCGTTATTGCCTGAGTATGATGGTTGGATCATTGGCGATGACCCTGCAACCGAACAGGTATTTGAAGCGGCTGTAAACGGTAACCTTACTGCTGCTGTTAAGTGGGGGATTGGAGTCGATAATGTAGATTTTCAAGCGTGTGAGCGTCTTGGCATTCCTATTACAAATACCCCCAATATGTTTGGTGGTGAAGTGGCTGATGTAGGAATGGCTTTGTTATTAGGGTTAGCTAGACAAACTTATTATATAGACCGTGAAATAAGAAATAATCATGGTTGGCCAAAGCCTGCGGGCATGAGTATCAGTGGTAAGAAAGTTGGTGTAGTAGGCTTTGGTGATATTGGTGAAAGCCTAGTTAAGCGCTTAGGAGGTTTTGATGTTGACGTAACAGTCTATGATCCTGGCGTTCAAGGTGACAAAGGTTATCAATATGTAACTAGAGAAGAGTTTCCTAAAGCAGTAGAAGAACTCGATTTTCTTGTGTTTACTTGTGCTTTAAATAGTAAAAATCATCATATGCTTAATGCTGAAGTTATCAATAAGCTTAAATCAGGTGTGATGATCGTCAATGTTGCAAGAGGTCCACTTATCGATGAAGTTGCATTAATTAGCGCATTGAAATCTGGTCATGTTGCTGCAGCTGGTTTAGATGTATTTGAAGTAGAACCTCTACCTGAATCTTCCCCCTTACGTGATATGCCGCAATGTATTTTTGGCTCTCATAACGGAAGTAACACCAAAGAAGGGGTTAGGCGTGCTACTTACAAAGCGCTCTCGCATATTGCCGATTTTTTAAATAGTAAATAGTTGTTTTTTCTATAGATATTAAGAGAGAACTCTAATGCAGACTCTATGTTCAAAGAATAGGTGGGCGTTGATTACCGGTGCTCTTGGAGGAATTGGTCGGGCTCTCGTTAATGAGTTTACCAATGCTGGTTACAAAATTGTTGCAACAGATATAAATGATGATTTTGATATGCCTGAAAATATTCATTTTGTTCAGCTTGATCTAGAGAAACTTGTTATAGATGAAGTGTATGCAAATGAATTTTATTATAAGGTCAATAAAATTACTCATGGCACAGGTATTTCAACTTTAGTAAATAACGCAGCAGTTCAAATTCTGGCCAACACAAGAGTTATTACAAGAAAACAGTGGAGTACTAGTTTTAACGTTAATTTATCTGCTCCTTTTTTCTTGTCGCAAATGTTTATTAATGATTTAGAAAGTAATTCTGGTTCAATAGTGAATATTAGTAGTATTCACGCGACACAAACTAAAAAGCAATTCGTAGCTTACGCAACAACCAAAGCAGCCTTAAGTGCTATGACTCGTAATATGGTGTTGGATATTGGCAGCAGAGTAAGAGTTAATGCAATTGAGCCTGCAGCTATTGCCACTGATATGCTTAAAGCAGGTTTCATTGGGAAAGAAGAGCTTTACCAGCGTTTAGAAATGTTTCATCCACTTGGAAGAGTGGGGACACCTAATGAAGTGGCGAAACTTGCTGTATTTTTAAGTTCGGAGAATGCTGGTTTTGTGCAAGGGGCTTGCATCAGTGCAAGTGGTGGAATACAGGGCTGTTTAAGTGATCCAATGTAAATGAATATTATAAAAGATAAAATAAAGCTTGTTATTTGGGACTTAGATGAAACTTTTTGGAAAGGTACTTTTTCTGAAGAAGGAATAACATACTCACAAGCTAATCACGAACTAATAATTGAGTTAAGTAAACGCGGAATTGTTAATAGCATATGTTCTAAAAATGATCGTATTGAAATTGAACAGTTTCTAACTGAGAAAGGACTTTGGGAGTACTTTGTTTTTTCAGAAATAGGCTGGAATCCAAAAGGTAAAGCTGTGAAGTCGATCATTAATGATATGGCTTTGCGAGCAGAAAATGTGTTGTTTATAGATGATAATATAGGGAATATTAACGAAGTAATATTTGAAAATCCTAATATTTCAGCTTGTGAACCAAATATTATCGAACAGATTTTAAGTCATGAATATTTGAAGGGAAAGGATGATAGTAATTTAAGTCGATTATCTCAATATAAAATTTTGGAGAGTAAAAGAAAAGTTTTAAATGATAGAAACTTGTCTAATTATGAATTTCTTGTTGATTCAGAAATTAAAGTTAATGTTATTAATGATGTTGAGAGCAATTTAGATAGAGTTCTTGAACTCATAGAGCGAACAAATCAGTTAAATTATACAAAAAATAGAGTCACAAAGTATGAATTTTTGAATCAATTAAAAGGTACCGATGTAGTTTCTGGAGTAATCAATGTTACCGATAAGTACGGTGATTATGGAATATCTGGATTCTATTTGTTAAAAGGCAATGAGCTAGTACATTTTTTATTTTCCTGTAGAACAATGAATATGGGAATTGAAAATTGGGTGTATAAATATTTAGGCTGCCCTAAATTGAATGTGGTAGGCGATGTTGCTTCTCAGATTGATGAAAATTGCGACGTAAGTTATATTTCCTTAGAACATGGTAAATCGAAAAATAAGAAAATAGATCGAGATGGTTTGAAGTATTTGATGATTGGAGGATGCGATTTAGACCAAGTAGTTCACTATTTGCCTGGTAAGAAGGTTGATACCCAATTCAATTTCGTTAATAGCAAAAACATAAGTGTTCACGGTGAGCATACAGTTTTTTTGAAAAACAAGTTAACAGAAGAAAATTTAAATGAACTGAATTCACTAGACATTTATGAAGGGTTTAATGGTAACGATAAGATATATGAAAATAACTGGGATGTTCTTATATATAGTCCGTTAAACGATTATAGTCGGGGAATATATAGGTCAAAATCATCAAATTTATTAGTGCCGTTTGATGCTTTTGCGATAGATTGGACAAACCCCGACAGTACCAAAAGTATTCCGGCTCACTTGATCGGAGTTAGCGCTGGTTTCTTTGATTATTTTAGAGAAAACTTCATTTATGAAGGAGCTATAACACCTTCAGAGTTTTTTGATAATCTAGAAATATTGATATCCATGTTTCCTAACAAGTGCTTTATGTTTTTAACGGGTGCAGAAGTTAATTTGAATCATAAGGTTAAAGATTGGGAGATTGATATGCACATAAGGCATAAAGAGATGAATCTTATGCTGGAGAAGTTAAACGAGACTTACAATAACGTACAATTAATTGATGTAAGAAAGTTTGTATTGAGCGAATCTCAGGTAACAGATAATATTAGGCATTATATTAAACCGGTATACTCCCAAATTGCCAAAGAGATATGTACCTTAAGCGCGGATAGTACATTGAAACCATCAGGTAGATCTTGGGCTGCTTTGAAAAGGGTTATTGGTAAGGTAAATAGAAAAATAATAAATATGACATAAGTATTTTTGGCTTGAGATGCAAAAATGAAGGATATGTTCATGATTGAAGTACTTTAAAGATTAATGTTCTAAATATATGCTAGCTAATTTAATAAAATATGCTGTTAGCGAAGGGGTTGCAAAATTGGCCCCTTTTTTCACAACACTTTACGTTGCAAAATTTCTTTCAGTAGAAGATTTTGGTCGATATAGCTTAATTTTTGTTGTTTATGAATTATTTTTTATATTGATTTCATTTAATATACAAGCAACAACAAGAATAGATTTCTTTAAAGTGTCTAAAGTAAAGTTTTTAAGGACTAAGCGTGAACATCTTATTATATGTTTTTTCTTAGCTTTATTATTGCTTGTACTCTCAATCTTTGTGGCCTTTGAGTATCTTTATGTATTGTCTATATTGATTTTTTCATCTTTAATGAGATGTATTTCTGTATTTCAATTAGCAATATATCAATGTGAAAAAAAAGCATCTAAATACGTAATATCAAATTTGTCATTTACTATAAGTTTGTCTTTTTTTACTTTAATGTTTGTTTATTTGAATTATGGCTACTTAAGTTGGCTATATGGACTGATATTTGCTAGCTTTACACAGTTATTGATTAGTTGTTATTTGTTTGGTTTGTCTAGAACTTTGTTATATTTGTCTTTCTGTAGATTGAAAATTAGCTTTAGTTCATTTAAATCTACATTTATAGTGGCGTTTCTTTTTCTGCCACAAGCCTTGGGATGGTGGTTAAAACTTGGGGCGGACCGGTGGATTATTGATGGTAAAGTCGGTACTGCAATTCTTGGGGAGTACTCGTTAGCATTTCAATTTTCTTCAGCGTTACTTATAGCTGCAACAGTGATCAATTTGGTTTTAGTGCCAGAAATTAACTTGAGCCTAAAAAGTGGCAATTTCAATAGGGTTAGATTTTTATTATTTCCTGCTGTTTTATTCTTGTTGTTTTTATCTTTTTTGATTTATTTTGTTGCAAGTGAAATAATTGAAAACATCTATGGTAATGATTATATTGGTAGCTTATTCTATTTAAAATTGTTGATGTTTCCTTTCTTAGTTCAATCATTGATTCTCGTTTTTGGTAATGTTCTTTATTACTTTTCTAAGGGAGCATATATGGCAAAAATCATACTGATTGCTTTTACAGTCCAAATCATGATTAATTTTACTTTTGTTGGAGTTTTTGGTGTAGCAGGTATGATTATTACTTCCTTAGTCGCCAACCTTATTGTGTTTACTCTAATTGTCATTAAATCTAAGCGAGAAATGACTATTGTGACTTACGGTCGGTTGTTTTGACACATTGAGTAGAGTTTATTTTGAAAATTTCGAACTTAGAATTATTTGCTTTTCAATTGTTTATTTTTGTTGTTGTAGTCAGTTATTCTTGGACTCCTATTGCACTGTTCAGCATACCTATATTTTCTATGGTTGCATTTGCTGCTATTAGGATTAAGCTGATTAATCATATATTCCTATCTTACGTTATTTTGTTACTGTTAATCGTTTATACTTTACAGCATCAAACGATATATATAGAGTGGGCTAGAAATATATTGTTTGTTCCTTTGGTTATTGTTTCTTATATATTGGGTGATTGGTTGGCTAAGGCTGAATGTAATATAAGGCCTATAGCAGTTTGTTTTTTCTTATCATCGTTGCTTGTTGTCATATATACTTTTTTGGTTTCTATTCCTTCAGATTTGGCTTTGTTTATTGGAGAAAGAAGAGGTTATATGGCAAGAGAGTACCTATTGTTTGGGCGCTTTTTTGATTTTTCTTTGGGTGTTACTCATTTAAATCTTTATATAAACTTTTGTGTAGTAATAATTTTTGCGACAATGATTAACGTTGGGGTTAAAAAAATATATGTGTTGGGGCTGTTGCTCCTATTAACTTTGGGGTTGTTAACACAGTCAAGGTCTCCTGCATTATTTTTCATAATTATACTTTTTGGCTATTTAATATATCTGTTTCAAGTCACAAATAAAAAGACTACATATCTAATATTCACTGTTTTTGTTTTTTTGTCTTTGGCTTTAATTCTATCACCATTATTTTTGTTTTCGGATGTTTTTTCTTCGTCAAGGTTCTCTGCTGAAGGAATGACAGATGTTTCTAGACTAATATTTTTTGCAAAGGGTTGGGAACATATGACATCTGAGCCTTGGGGGAATTCTTTGCTATATACAGATCCCAAAATGCCATTGTTAAATTATCATAACACCTTTTTGTCTATAGGAAATCGTATAGCTTATCCAGCATTTTACATATTTATTTTTCTTTTTGTTGTTTCTTTTGTTCATATTAAAAGGATTACTGATGCCAAACGGAAGTTTGCGTTGTATTTATTGTTGTATTTTTGTTTTCATAATTTCATGATCGAAGATGTAATTAAATTCGATGCTTTTGTTTTGTTCGTTTTTTTAGTTCTCGCTACATATGTGAGAAGAGTTTCTTATATAGAAAAAAGGTTTGCTGATGCAATTGGATAAGAGAACTGTGCCAGTTGATATACTCACTGCTAATTTTAACAACAATAACTATTTAGATGATTTTTTTAATAGTATCTATCAATCATCTGTTTTACCTCACCGTATTATATTTGTAGATGATAAATCTACAGATAATTCTTTAGCTACTGTTGGCCGTTGGTTACTTAAGCTTCCGCAAATTTTCGTCGTAGAGCTAAGTGAAAATGTTGGTTTTGCCAATGCCCTAAATGAAGGCTGTAAGCATATTGCTTCTGAGTATGTTGTTAGAATTGATCCTGATGACATTATGGGTGTTGATAGACTTGAAAAGCAGTATGATTTTATTTCTAATCATGACGTTGATGTTTTAGGTAGTAATGTTAGCTATTTTTTAGACGGAGAAGCGCAAGATATTACTAACTCTAAGTTTCCGTTAACTCACTCGGAGATCTCTTCTAGGTATCAAGAAGGTAGCCATGGAGTATGTCATGGTGCAGTCATATTCAGAAGTATGTGCTTAAAGGTCGAACAGTATAGACAAGAGTATGTACCTGCGGAAGAATATGATATTTTCTCGCGATTGTTAAAAAGAGGTTTTAAATTTAGTAATTTAGAGGAGGCTTTTACTCGAGTTAGGATTCACTCCGGAAGTGTATCTAATGATATGCCATACTCAACAATTGAAAAGACTTTCAAATTGAGGTATTTGATTTGGGGGTGTAAAACTAATCGCTTTATAGTTTTAAAAGAATATATTGTTAGGAATTATTATCGTAAATATCTCTTTTGCACCGGTGTTAAACGATATTTATTTTTGGTCATTGCTTCAATTTTCAAGCCTATGGCAGTAATTAGAAGGTTTTTTAAGTGAATTCTGATATAATGAAAGAACGTATTAAGAAAATTATCTACAATAATAAAGCTCTTTATAGTCGTTATGATAAGGGTTTTTCTTTTGGCTGTAGTGATTTTAGTAAATTAAAAGATAAATTCAAAGGGGAACGGGCGTTTATTGTAGGTAATGGCCCGTCATTAAATAAACATGATTTATCACTATTAAAAAATGAGTATTCCTTTGCTGTAAATGGTATTTTTTACAAGACAGAAAGTGAAGGGTATAGACCAACTTTTTATGTTGTCGAAGACCGTCACGTTATGCTTGATAACGTAGATAAAATAAATGCCTTTGAAGCTCGATATAAATTTTTTCCTGTTGATTACAAGAGTCAGTTAAAAAACAAGAAAAACTGTTGGTTTTTCCGTATGGATAAGGGCTATTATAATAAAACAAGTCCTTATTTTGCAATACCTAGGTTTTCTGCTGATATGAATGATAAACTATATTGTGGCCAAAGTGTTACAATGATTAATCTGCAAATAGCTTATTATTTAGGTTTTAGTGAGATTTATTTGATTGGAATGGACCATTCTTATCATATTCCAAGTGATGCTGATGTTGCAGGAGAAGAAATAACTTCTAATTCGGATGATCCCAATCACTTTCATCCTGAATATTTTGGAAAAGGGAAAAAGTGGCATGATCCACATTTAGATAGAGTTGAGAGAACATACTCTTACTTTAAACTTGCATATGAATCTCAAGGACGGAAAATTTATAATGCTACTGTAGGTGGCAATTTAGAAGTTTTCGAAAGAGTAGATTATTATGGCTTGTTTAAATAACTAATTATAGATGAGACGGTTTTAATGTTATTTTTAATTACGGGTGGGGCTGGTTTTATTGGGTCAGCTGTTATTCGACATATAATACAGAATACAGAGCATAGTGTTATTAATATTGATGCATTGACTTATGCTGGTAACTTAGAGTCTTTGTCTTTAGTTGATGATTGTGAACGCTATTTTTTTGAGCGGGTAAATATCTGTGACTCATGCGAGTTAGAACGAATATTCTCTGAGTACAAGCCTGACGCAGTGATGCATTTGGCTGCAGAGTCACACGTAGACAGATCAATAGATGGACCTGCAACATTTATTGAAACCAATATCGTAGGGACATACACCCTACTTGAAGCTAGCCGTTCTTATTGGAATTCTCTTGAGCCTGTTGCCAAGAAGGCATTTCGCTTTCACCACATTTCTACCGACGAAGTCTACGGTGATTTGGAAGGCACTGATGATTTGTTCACCGAAAAAACGTCTTATGAACCATCTAGTCCGTATTCTGCTTCTAAAGCGTCAAGTGATCACTTAGTCCGTGCATGGCATCGTACATACGGTTTACCAACCATTGTAACTAATTGCTCAAACAATTACGGTCCTTATCATTTCCCTGAAAAGCTCATCCCTCTGATGATTCTCAATGCGTTAGATGGTAAACCGCTGCCAGTGTATGGTGATGGTATGCAGATTCGAGATTGGCTGTTTGTTGAAGACCATGCTCGCGCACTGTATAAAGTTGTAACCGAAGGTGTGGTCGGCGAAACCTATAACATTGGTGGCCATAACGAAAAATCCAACATTGAGGTGGTGAAAACCATTTGTTCATTGCTTGAAGAACTGGTGCCGAATAAGCCACTAGGGGTTGCTCAATATCGAGACTTGATCACTTACGTAAAAGACCGCCCAGGACACGATGTGCGCTACGCGATTGATGCGGCGAAAATTGAACGTGAGCTAGGTTGGAAGCCGCAGGAAACGTTTGAAAGTGGTATTCGTAAAACCGTGGAATGGTACTTGAATAACACTTCATGGTGGAGCCGCGTATTAGATGGATCATACAGCAAAGAACGTCTAGGGGCTGGAGAGTAAGGAATGAAAGGGATTATTCTGGCTGGTGGTTCTGGTACGCGCTTATATCCAATTACGCGTGGTGTTTCTAAACAACTTCTACCTGTATACGACAAACCGATGATCTATTACCCGCTGTCAACACTGATGTTGGCAGGTATTCGTGATATTTTGATTATTACAACTGCTGAAGATAACGATAGCTTCAAACGTTTGTTAGGTAATGGCCAAGATTTTGGCATTAATTTGCAATATGCTGTGCAGCCAAGTCCTGATGGTTTAGCGCAAGCTTTTTTAATTGGTGAAGATTTTATTGGGGACGACAGCGTTTGCTTAGTGCTGGGTGACAATATTTTCTACGGCCAGTCATTTAGCCAACAATTAAAGCGTGCCTGCGAACTTAGTACCCAAGGGGCGGCAACAGTATTTGGCTATCAAGTGAAAGACCCAGAGCGTTTTGGTGTGGTGGAATTTGATGAAAGCATGGTGGCGGTATCTATAGAAGAGAAACCACTTGAGCCAAAATCCAACTATGCAGTCACCGGTTTGTATTTTTACGATAACCGAGTAGTGGATATGGCAAAGCAAGTTAAACCTTCTGATCGCGGAGAACTTGAGATCACTACTCTTAATGAAATGTATCTCAATGACGGCTCGCTGAATGTGGAGCTATTAGGTCGTGGTTTTGCATGGCTGGATACCGGTACTCACGAGAGTTTACATGAGGCATCTTCGTTTGTGCAGACCATTGAAAATGTGCAAGGCCTAAAAATTGCTTGTTTAGAAGAAATTGCATGGCGCAATGGCTGGCTATCAAATGACGAGCTAATGACTATTGCCAAGCCGATGCTGAAAAACGCTTATGGTCATTATTTACAGTCGTTAATTAAGTAGCAGGGTACGTGATGAAAGTATTAATTACCGGGTGTAACGGCCAAGTGGGTCACTGCTTGACAGAGCGTTTAACCAAGCAAGCAGAAGTACTGGCGTTAGATTATGAAGGATTAGACATTACTGATCATGACGCGGTGTTAAATACTGTGGCGGAGTTTCAACCCAATTATATTATTAATGCTGCTGCACACACAGCAGTTGACCGTGCTGAACAAGAAGTTGAGCTTTCGTATGCGATTAACCGCGATGGGCCAAGTTATTTAGCAAAAGCGGCAAAAGAGTGTGGCGCGGTGATGCTGCACATTTCTACCGACTATGTGTTTGATGGTATGGGCGATAAGCCTTATCAAGAAAGCGACAGTACCGAACCTCAAGGTATTTATGGGCAAAGCAAACTGGCGGGTGAGCAAGCCGTCGCAGAAAGCTGCCCTGAGCATTTGATTTTACGTACCGCTTGGGTATTTGGTGAACACGGCAATAACTTTGTAAAAACCATGCTGCGCTTAGCACAATGCCGTGATGAACTGAGCATTGTAGGCGACCAGTTCGGTGGCCCAACCTATGCGGGTGATATTGCCGATGCATTGATTACAATGGTGCAACATCTAGAGCAAGGTAAGCAAGCCAAGTGGGGGGTTTATCACTTTTCTGGTATGCCTTACGCCAGTTGGTTTGATTTTGCCAGCGCAATATTTCAAGTCGCAGAGCGGCGTGAGTTGCTCACCGGACAACCTAAGCTTTCGGCAATTCCAACTTCAGCCTACCCAACCCCGGCCAAACGTCCTGCAAATTCTCGCCTAGATTGCAGAAGAATAGAAAATCAGTTTGGTATTAAGCCAAGTGATTGGAATGCCGCATTAAACAATATTCATGCTTATAAGTAATTAAAATTATGAAAGTTATTGATACTAAAATTCCTGACGTAAAAATTATTGAGCCAACTGTGTTTGGTGACGAACGTGGTTTCTTTATGGAAACATGGAACCAAAAGCGTTTTGAAGAGTTAGTGACAGGTAAGCCAACTCAATTTGTGCAAGACAACCATTCAAAATCGAAAAAGGGCATTTTGCGAGGGTTGCATTACCAAACTGAAAACACCCAAGGCAAATTGGTGCGTGTGATTTCTGGTGAAGTGTTTGATGTGGCGGTGGACATTCGCAAAGGTTCACCTACCTTTGGTCAATGGGTGGGGGTGTACCTTTCAGCAGAAAACAAACGCCAGTTATGGGTTCCAGAAGGTTTCGCTCATGGTTTCCATGTTACGAGTGACGAAGCAGAGTTCGTATATAAATGTACAGATTATTATAACCCTAAGGCTGAACATTCTATTGTCTGGAACGATAGTGATATCGGCATCGATTGGCCGCTTAACGAAGCACCTCTATTGTCTGAAAAAGATAAGCTTGGGGAAAAATTCATAGATACAGTAGGTTTATAATGACAAAAGTTGCTGTCGTAGGAACGGTTGGGATACCTGCGTGTTATGGTGGATTCGAATCTTTAGTTGAAAATCTAACTAAGTATTCAAGTAATAACATTCAATATGATATTTTTTGTTCGAGTAAGTCTTACCCTAAGAAGCTTTCTCATTATAACGGAGCAAGATTAACTTATGTACCATTAAGCGCTAATGGTGTTCAAAGCATCTTTTATGACGTCATTTCGCTGATTAAATGTATTTTTAAAAAGCCCGATGTTACGTTAATTCTAGGTGTCTCTGGTTGCTTATTTCTACCAATATATCGACTGTTGTCTAGTTCTAAAGTCGTTACAAATATAGATGGGTTGGAGTGGAAACGTGACAAGTGGAGTAAATGGGCAAAGAAATTTTTGAAGTTTTCAGAGTCAATGGCTGTGAAGTATTCTGATGTAATCATAACGGATAATAAAGCTATTGGTGATTATGTTGATACTGAATATGCAAAAGATAATGTTGTTATTGCCTATGGTGGAGATCATGCGATCATTGAACACGCCAAAGTTGAACCTGAAAAGGATTACTATCTATCATTATGCCGTATTGAACCTGAAAATAATGTTGAAATGATTTTGCAGGCTTTTGTTGAGAGTGAACACAAATTAAAGTTTATCGGTAATTGGAATTCCAGTGAGTTTGGACGAGAGTTGAAGAATCGATTTTCGGGTAAGCCGAATATAGATATCGTGGATCCCATCTACGATTTGGATCAATTGTTTAAGCTAAGAAGTGAGTGTAGAGGTTACGTGCATGGGCATTCAGCTGGTGGTACAAATCCATCATTAGTAGAGGCTATGCATTTTGGTAAGCCTATCTTTGCTTTTGACTGTAACTTTAATCGATACAGTACCGAAGACAAAGCATTGTACTTTAGCTCCCCAAATGAACTAAGTGAAATACTCACATGTACAACTAATGATGATTTGGCGACTATTTCACAAAATATGAAACTGATTGCAGAAAAGCGTTATACATGGAAGGTTATTAATCAAATGTATGAAACAACTTATGTATAGTTTTTTTATTGGTTAGGGTTTTCTGTTGTAAATGTCAAACATATTGGGTGTCGTTTATTGTATAACTATAAATCAATGACCTAGGTGAGTTAATGAGACGGTTTTGAGGCACACGCTCTCGACAGTCTCATTTTTAGTCATTATTGCGGTTAATTGATTATTTTGGCTGATTTTTTACGTTATAATGCCCCTTGTTAACTATTGGGATAGTGTTTGAACGTCTTTTAGTGGCGTGGTCAATCTGTCCCAGTATCGATTAACTGATTGGAATTAAATACATGGACGTCGTGTCAGTACTCGTTTGTACTGGGTAAGATCATGCTCCGTTAAGGAGCCAGTTGAATCCCGATTTTAATTATCATTTTGGTTTCGTAAACCATCGAGTCTAGTATGTCGACCAGCTTTTCATTAGTCAGTGTTTTTTTTAGTTCGTTTATTTTTTTATTTGTATGCCGAAAGTTAGCCAAAAAAGTAGGCTTGGTCGACAAGCCTAATGAGCGCAAATTACATGTTGGCCAAGTGCCGTTAATTGGTGGTATTGCAATCTATCTCGCGACTATGTTCAACATCTGTTTGGTGGTTGATGTCGATAGTAGTGCGATGCTTTACATGATTTGCTCTACCGTGCTAATCGTATTAGGTGTGCTGGATGATCGTTTTGATCTCAGCTTTAAAACCCGATTGATGGTGCAAACTGTGATCTCGCTCGCGATGATTTTGATCGGTTATAAGAGCCTTTATTATTTAGGTTTTATCACTGGTGATGAGGCGTTAGTGTTACCCACCTTTATAAGCTATGTCGTGACCATTTTAGCCGTCATTGGGGCCATTAACGCCTTTAATATGGTCGATGGCATTGACGGTTTGTTAGGCGGTTTAGCCTCGGTGACCTTTGCAGCGCTTGGTTACATGTTTTATGTAGCAGGACATATCGAGTTAGCCCAATTTTGTTTACTGTTCATGGTGGCTATGCTGCCTTATATCATGCTTAATTTAGGCTTTCCTTTTGGGCGTCGTTTTAAAGTGTTTATGGGTGATGCCGGTAGTATGTTTATTGGCTTTACCGTCATTTGGTTATTGATTGAAGCGAGTCAGGATCAGCAAGAGGCGGTCATTCGTCCTGTGACGGCTTTGTGGTTTATCGGGTTGCCGTTAATGGATATGGTGTGCATCATGTCGCGCCGCATCAAAAAAGGTCAATCACCGTTTAAGCCCGATAGAGAGCATTTGCACCATATCTGCCAACGCGTTGGGATGTCGCCGAGAATGTCGTTATTGGTCATCTGTTTGATAGCGACCTTGATGGCGGCAGTTGGGGTTTGGGCTGAGTATCTCGAGATTAGTGAAACTGTGATGTTTGTCACATTTTTGCTGGTATTTGCTTTGTACTATCTCGCGATTAGTTATGTCTGGCGAATAACTGCATTTATGCATCGATGGTTTAAGTTTACACGACCAACATAAAGTAGATTTGACTTCAGGTCCAAAGTTATAGCGTTTTATGTTGAACCGTTTTTACCTTGTCATATGGAGGCTATACTATATGGCTGGTAGTTGTTGGCGGTAGAGAACAGTATGGTTCCTCGTCATTCTGTATTGACTTAGGGAAGAGAGTTTATGGAATACTTTATACCGTTTGTTACGGTGTTTTGCTTAACGTGTGTTGCGATTAAATTGTTCCACCCAATCGCAGAGAAAGTGGGCTTAGTTGATTTACCTAATGAAAGGAAAACACATGTTGGCGCAATACCGTTAATTGGTGGCATCGCAATATATTGTAGTGTTTTGCTTGTTTCTAGTATTGTGTTTGAACAAAATCAGGTGTTCAATCTTTACTTGATTTCTGCTGCGCTCATATTGTTTTTGGGGGTGTTGGATGACAAATATGATTTGTCTGTTCGAGTGAGGATTGTTGCGCAAGTGATCACCGCTTCAATTCTTGTCTTTGGTGCAGGATTTTACCTTACTTCATTAGGCCACATTACTTATTTCTTTGAGTTGAAGCTTGGCTACGTAGGTGTCTTTGTCACTATATTGGCTGTTATCGGTGCCATTAATGCTTTCAATATGGTGGATGGCATCGATGGTTTAGCCGGTATGTTGAGCCTAGTCACTTTTACCTCTCTGGCATTACTGTTTTACACGGCCGGTAATCATTGGTTTATTCTTCCACTACTTTTCATTGGCGCAATAATTGGATACTTGATATTTAATTTAAGATGGCCTTTTGAAACCGTTCAAAAAATTTTTATGGGCGATGCTGGAAGTATGCTGATTGGATTGACGATCGTATGGTTACTCGTGTTGGGTGTTGAAGCTGATGTTCGGGTATTTGCTCCCGTTACCGCGCTGTATCTGATTGGTATTCCGTTGATGGATATGGCTGCTATCATGTACCGCCGTGTCAAAAAAGGGATGTCTCCTTTTAAGCCTGACCGGGATCACCTCCATCACATATTTGAAAGAGCGGGCTATAGTCGAAAACAAACCCTAGTTCGGATTTCACTGGCTTCCATAGTGCTAGCCTCAATAGGTATTTCGGGAGAATGGTTGCATGTACCAGAATGGGTTATGTTTTTGGGGTTTATCGTGATTTTTGTTGCTTATAACTGGGCCTTAGCACATATTTGGCAAATATTGACTTGGCTTCGTAAAGCTTAGTTTATTGTGGCATTGTAAAAATCCTCTTATGGGGGGTTGTCTGTTTTATCATATTGGATTTTTTATGAAAGTTGTTATTCCTGTTGCAGGTCTTGGTACGCGCATGTTGCCTGCAACCAAAGCCATACCGAAAGAGATGTTGCCACTAGTTGATAAGCCACTCATTCAATATATTGTTAATGAGTGCGTATCAGCTGGTGTGAAAGAGATTGTATTGGTAACTCATGCGAGTAAGAATGCTATCGAGAACCATTTTGATACTTCCTATGAGCTTGAGTCTACGCTTGAGAAGCGTGTAAAGCGTCAGCTACTGGACGAGGTGCAATCAATTTGCCCCAAAGATGTGACCATCATGCACGTGCGCCAAGGCGAGGCTAAGGGACTTGGGCATGCTGTATTGTGCGCAAAGCCATGTATTGGTAATAACCCCTTTGCGGTAGTGTTGCCCGATGTGATCTTGGACGAATATACGGCTAATCAAAAAACTGAAAATTTGGCGGCAATGATCAAGCGCTACAAAGGCACTCATGTTAGCCAGATCATGGTAGCACCAGTACCGGAAAATGAGGTGAATAAATACGGTATAGCCGATTGCAATGGATCGGTAATAGCTCCTGGTGAGTCTGCTACGATAAAAGCTATGGTCGAAAAGCCTGCGGTCGATGAGGCGCCGTCTAATTTAGCGGTTGTAGGGCGTTACGTTTTGTCTGAAAAAATATGGGAATTACTAGCCAAAACGCCTGCAGGTGCGGGAGATGAGATCCAGCTTACTGATGCAATTGATATGCTGATTGAGTCAGACCAAGTAGAAGCATTTAACATGACTGGTCGCTCTCATGATTGTGGTGACAAACTTGGTTATATGACGGCGTTTGTGGAGTATGGATTGCGTAACGAAAAACTGGGTAGCGCCTTCCGCGCACAATTGCAAAATCTGCTAAGCCAGTAGTCTCTGCTAAAATAAAAATGCCCATCTTAGTATACTAAGGTGGGCATTTTTGTTTTCTCTATTTTCATTATTTAACAGGAATCAACTATGAAGGGCATCGTACTGGCTGGTGGCACTGGAACCCGTCTTTATCCAATCACCCGAGGTGTCTCTAAGCAGTTGCTGCCCGTGTATGATAAGCCAATGATCTACTATCCATTGTCTGTGCTGATGCTGGCGGGGATCCGCGATATTCTTGTTATCACTACGCCTGAAGAAAGGCTACTATTCCAGCGTTTGTTGGGTGACGCAGTGATTTGGGCATTGCTTTATCTTACGCAGAACAACCAAAGCCTGAAGGAATAGCGCAGGCATTTATTATCGCTGAAGATTTTATTGGTGATGATTCTGTTTGTCTGATACTTGGCGACAATGTGTTTTATGGCCAGGGCTTTAGCGAAACCTTAAAGCGGACTATGTCGGCATTTAACTCAGAGAATCAAGCGGGGGCGACTATTTTTGCCTATCAAGTGGAGCAGGCCGAGCGTTTCGGTGTGGTTGCATTTGATGCAGACTTTACGGCGGTCTCGATAGAAGAGAAACCGAGTAGCCCCAAATCAAATTGGGCGGTAACTGGGCTCTACTTCTATGATGATCAGGTCGTCGACTTTGCTAAGCAGTTAACTCCGTCAAAGCGAGGTGAGCTTGAGATCACTGAGATTAACCAAGTCTATCTCAGGCAAGGTCAGCTTAAGGTGGAATTACTGGGACGCGGTTTCGCCTGGCTCGATACCGGCACATTCGATAGCCTACAACAGGCATCTGCCTTTGTGCAGACGATAGAGACGGTACAAGGTCTAAAAGTGGCTTGTCTTGAAGAAATCGCCTGGCGTAATGGCTGGTTAAGTGAAGTAGATATTCAGCGCCTTGCCAGGCAGATGCTTAACAATAGCTATGGCCAGTATCTCATGTCTTTGTTGGCTAGTAAGTGAAGAGTATAGGTAAAAATTATACTGAATTAAATTGGTGAGTAGTTGTTGAAAATGGCTAGGTGGTATTCAAAGTTTAAATGAGCTTAGTGCGTATAACTATTCTCTTTAGGTGTATGTCAGCTATTTACCACACAGAGACTATTGATTATCGGTATTGACCTGTACTAATTTCACGCCTGATGTTTTTCGATAGCTAATTTTCTCTATGACGTGAAGTTTGAATAAGTTTAAGTTGCATACTATTTATACTGGCTATTAATCACTAGGTTATAATGTTTTTGCGCGGTTTTAGGCGCTAGATTAACCTGGTGTTGTATCTAGCCGTAATACTTTTAGGAAGATGAATGAAGATAGTGGTTGTTGGGACTGGGTATGTTGGCTTATCGAATGCTGTCTTGCTGGCGCAGCACAATCAGGTTTGGGCGCTTGATATATCTTCACAAAGGGTGGCAATGGTTAATGCAAGACGTTCGCCTATCGCCGATGAGCTTATTGAAGAGTACCTAGAGAGTAAAAAGTTACAGCTAACGGCCACAACCGATAAAGCTGTTTCTGTTGGTGCGGATTACGTCATTATTGCGACGCCAACCGACTATGACCCCAAGACCAATTACTTTGATACGAGTACGGTTGATGAGGTGGTACAAGACATTATTACCTTAAATCCATCTGCCTGTATTGTTATCAAATCAACCGTGCCTGTTGGCTTTACCCGAGCCTTAAGGAAGAAATATAACTCTGCGAATATCATGTTCTCGCCCGAATTTTTAAGGGAGGGAAAAGCCTTATACGATAACCTTTATCCTTCCAGAATTGTCGTTGGCGAGCGCTCCGAACGAGCGCAGCGATTTGCTGAACTGTTTGCCCAAGCGGCGTTAAAGCCTGACATTCCATTACTCTTTACCGGGAGTACAGAAGCCGAAGCGATTAAGTTATTTGCTAATACTTATCTGGCGATGAGAGTAGCTTATTTCAATGAGCTAGATACCTATGCCGAAAGTCATGGATTAGATCCTCGGCAGATAATAGATGGCGTGTGCCTTGACCCCAGAATCGGAGGCCACTACAACAATCCTTCATTTGGTTACGGTGGATATTGTTTACCCAAAGATACGAAACAACTCCTCGCTAATTATGATCAGGTTCCCAATAATCTTATCGCTGCCATCGTAGATGCCAATCGTACTCGCAAAGACTTTATTGCCGATGCCATCATCGCCAGGAAACCAAGGGTAGTTGGTGTGTATCGCTTGATTATGAAGGTTGGTTCCGATAATTTCCGAGCCTCTGCCGTACAGGGGGTGATGAAGCGGATAAAGGCTAAAGGGATCGAAGTGGTGGTTTATGAACCTGTACTTGAAGAGGAGTCGTTTTTCCACTCACGGGTGATACGTGATTTAACTGAGTTTAAGGCCGTTTCCGATATTATTCTGTCCAATCGTACGGTTGAAGAACTCGCGGATGTGAGTGATAAGGTTTATACCCGAGATCTTTTTGGCAACGATTAAGCATGTCGCGTACCGTCTTTGAGCTGTGTGAGAACAATAATATGAAGTACTTGGTTACTGGTGCGGCCGGTTTTATCGGCGCTAGAGTATGTGAACGTTTATGTGAGGCTGGAGTTGACGTTCAGGGCATAGATAACCTCAATGATTATTACGATGTGAAGTTAAAGCGCGCTAGATTAGATAGGTTGGCTGGTTATCAACATTTTGCATTTAAGCGTATTGATCTGGCTGACAGGGATACCATGGCTGAGCTCTTTGCTAAAGGTGATTTTGACCGGGTGATTCATTTAGGTGCTCAGGCCGGTGTTCGTTATTCGATTGAAAATCCATATGCGTACGCGGACAGTAACCTTATCGGTACACTTGCTGTGCTGGAGGGCTGTCGGTTACATGGTATAGAACATCTGGTTTTTGCCTCTTCCAGTTCGGTATATGGCCTTAACAAGAAGATGCCCTTTGCAACATCGGATTCTGTCGATCATCCCGTCTCTTTCTATGCAGCGACTAAAAAAGCTAATGAAATGATGGCGCATAGTTATGCTCATCTTTACGGACTACCAACAACAGGACTGAGATTCTTCACTGTGTACGGGCCTTGGGGGCGTCCGGATATGGCCCCCATGCTATTTGCCGACGCTATTACCTCGGGTAAGTCTATCAAGGTGTTTAACCAAGGGGACATGAGTCGGGATTTTACCTTTATTGACGATATTGTCGAAGGCATCATAAGAGTGGCAGATAAAGTGCCACAGAAGCGGATTGATTGGAGTGTCGAGCAAGGCTCACCCGCGACCAGTAGTGCCCCCTATCAGATTTATAATATAGGCAACGGTAATCCTGTGCGTCTGCTCGATTTTATCAGCGAGCTGGAAATCGCGCTTGGGCAAAAAGCGGATAAGATGATGTTGCCCATGCAAGAGGGTGATGTTCAAGCTACCTGGGCAGATACCGAGGATCTCTTTAACGCTGTGGGGTACAAGCCACAAGTGAATATACGCCAAGGGGTCAAAGCCTTTGCCGCTTGGTTTAAGGATTATTACAAAAAGTAAGTGCAACGGCTGATTGGGACAAGGATTAACACGCTTGGTTTTGGGCGAGTGGTATGCGTGACTAGCATTCTAAGAGATTAAGAACAAATCACTAGCTTCATAGAGTGATGGAGAAAACTCGGGTAAGGGAGTAGACTGGTTGGCCTGTGTTATGTCTAGTCTAGTGGAACTCGCCAATGAAGTTTTTTGTTGATGTTCATGCTCATACCATAGCTTCTACTCATGCCTATAGTACGGTTCATGATTACCTTGCCATTGCGAGAGAGAAGGGCATTAAGCTGTTTGCCATTACCGATCATGGACCAGACATGGCCGACGCACCTCATTTTTGGCATTTCGTTAACATGTGCGTCTTGCCTCGGATCGTTAATGGTGTCGGTGTACTTAGAGGCATAGAAGCCAATATCAAGAATGAGAATGGCGATATTGATTTCTTCGGCGATTATCTGCAGACGCTGGATATCGTGTTGGCTGGTTTTCATGAGCCTGTTTTTCCGCCATCGACTCAAGCTGCGCATACTGAGGCTCTCGTTAATTGCATTGAAAGTGGCAATGTCGATATCATCAGTCATCCTGGCAATCCTGCTTATCCCATCGACATTAAGCGTGTCGCAGAAGCGGCCGCAGCCCATAATGTTGCCCTTGAGATAAATAACTCCTCATTTTTGACCTCGCGGCAAGGCAGCCTGAAAAACTGTACGGCAATTGCTCGTGCAGTAAAAGAGGCTGGAGGCTATTTGGTCTTGGGATCAGACTCACACGTTGCCTTTAGCCTAGGCGGCTTTGATAAAGCGATTGAGTTAATTCAAGAGGTTGAATTCCCTATTGAGCGGATCCTGAATCATAGTCCCAAAGCCCTGCTGGAGTTCTTAACGTCAAGGGGCCATAAAGGGTTGGATGAGTATGCGAGCATTGTTTAAGGGGCGATGTTTCAATCATGAGGAAAAGTCTCGAATGAGTAAAACAGCAGTTGAACGATTGCTCATGTTTAAGTGAGGCTGCCGACCCTCGACCCTCGACCCTCGACCCTCGACCCTCATTCCTTAATTTTCAATCTCCAAGCATCTCGACTTCTATTCCATCTTCTCTTCGATTACTTGTTATTTCTTTTTGATATAAATAAATTAATATTTATAACTTCTAAAACGACTCCGTGCTGGTATTATCCTGTTTAGGCCGATTTTTGGTTAACCATGCTTAGATTTTATGTTGAATGAAATGTAGAGTAGGTTGGCGTGTTGGTTAATAGCAATTTGATAACATTGGAATAAAACGGAAAACCCTATGTCTACACAGCAAACCCATCTTAAACAACTCGAGGCTGAATCGATTCAGATCATGCGGGAAGTTGCCGCAGAGTTTGAAAACCCTGTGATGCTCTATTCCGTGGGTAAAGACTCTTCTGTGTTGCTACACCTGGCGCGCAAGGCCTTTTATCCTGGCAAAATTCCGTTTCCTTTACTGCATGTCGATACCAACTGGAAGTTCAGGGAGATGATTGAATTTCGCGATCGCATGGCAAAGCAGTACGGTTTTGATCTCATAGTGCATAAAAACCCCCGTGGCCTGGAGATGAATATCTCGCCCTTTACCCACGGCAGTGCCAAACATACGGATATCATGAAGACCGAAGGGCTTAAGCAAGCCCTCGATATGCACGGCTTCGATGCCGCTTTTGGTGGCGCGCGCCGCGATGAAGAGAAATCTCGTGCTAAGGAGCGGGTCTACTCGTTTCGTGACAGCAAGCACCGCTGGAATCCTAAGAACCAGCGCCCGGAGCTGTGGAATATCTACAACGGTAAGGTCGACAAGGGCGAGAGTATCCGTGTATTCCCGCTGTCTAACTGGACCGAGCTGGACATCTGGCAATATATCTATTTGGAGAATATTGAGATCCCATCGCTTTATCTTGCCGAGCCGCGTCCTGTGGTGAAGCGCGATGGGACGTTAATCATGGTCGACGATGATCGCATGGAGCTTGAACCCGGTGAAACCGCAGAACATAAGATGGTGCGTTTTAGAACCTTGGGCTGTTATCCGCTGACCGGCGCCGTCGAATCTCAGGCGACAACCCTGCCGGAAATTATTCAAGAGATGCTGCTTTGTACCACCTCAGAGCGACAGGGGCGGGTGATCGATAACGACTCCGCCGGCTCGATGGAAAAGAAGAAGATGGAAGGTTACTTCTAACTCAAGGCTTTGAGGTTTTAAGCACCCACGGCCCATAGGCCAGGTACGCAGCAGATAACGAATACGAGAAACACCATGACTACTGAAAACACATTATTGCAGACTGACATTGAAGGTTACCTAAAGCTTCACGAAAACAAAGATATGTTGCGTATCTTGACCTGTGGCAGCGTGGACGATGGTAAGTCGACCCTGATCGGACGCTTGTTGTTCGATAGCAAGATGATCTTCGAAGATCAGATGGCGGCCATTGAGAAAGATTCTAAGCGTTTTAACACCACAGATGAGGCTTTTGACTTGGCCTTGCTGGTTGATGGTTTGCAGTCAGAACGAGAGCAGGGGATCACTATCGATGTGGCCTACCGCTATTTTGCCACCGAGCAGCGTAAATTCATCATTGCCGACACCCCAGGCCACGAGCAGTATACCCGCAACATGGCTACAGGCGCCTCAACCTCTGATCTGGCGATTATTCTGATCGACGCCCGTCACGGGGTGCAGGTACAGACCCGTCGTCACAGCTATATCTGCTCACAGCTTGGCATTAAGCATGTGATCATTGCCATCAATAAGATGGACGCCGTCGGCTATGACCAGGGTATCTATCAGGGGATCAAGAAGGCTTATCGTGAGTTTGCCAAAGATCTCGCCTTTACCGACGTGCGCTTTGTGCCGATCTCGGCGCTTAAGGGCGACAACGTGGTGAACGAAAGCGAGAACATGACCTGGTACCCGGGCTCAACGCTGATCAAACTGCTCAATACAGTTTCTGTGGAGCAGGACAGAAGCGAGTCATTCCGTTTCCAGGTGCAATATGTCAATCGTCCAAACCTCGACTTTAGAGGCTTCTGCGGCACGGTTGCGTCGGGTGAGATCCGTGTCGGCGATACGATTGCCGCCTTGCCATCAGGTAAAGAGAGCCGCATCAAGTCTATCGTCACCTTCGATGGTGAGCTTGAAAAAGCGGTGGCGGGGCAGGCAGTAACCCTTACGCTCACCGATGAGATAGATATCAGCCGCGGTGACATGTTGGTGCGTCCTCACGATAAACCCAATTCGACCACTCATTTTGAGGCCGATGTGGTGTGGATGACTGAAGAACCCTTGTGTGTCGACCGAGAGTATGCGCTCAAGTTAGGCAGCAAGGCGGTATACGGTTATGCCGATGCCATCAATTACAAGGTGGATATCAATCACCTGACCCAGCATAGTACCCAGCAACTGGCGCTGAACGAGATGGGTAACTGTCACTTCTCGGTCACCGAGCCTGTGCAGTTTGATGCCTACGACGACAATCGTGCAACGGGCGCCTTTATCATCATCGACAGGCTCACCAATGTGACTGTGGGCGCGGGGATGATCCGCAAGGCGATCGATGCAGGCAAGGGCAAGCAACGTGAGATCTCCGCCTTCGAGCTTGAGATGAACGCCTTAGTGCGTAAGCATTTCCCGCACTGGGGTGTTAAGGATATCTCCAAGGCATAAGCGAATCTAAACCGATGCTGCTCGCATTAGCGCAGCAGCATGATGCCGGATCAAGATAGGATACTATGACATTTAACGCTTATCTCACCATTGCCATCTTTGTCGCGACTATCGCGGGCTTGGTGCGTTTTCAAAACCGGCCGGCGCTGGTATTTGGCGTGACCCTGCTGGTGTTGGTGGCGTTTAACCTGGTGACTAAAGAGCAGCTACTCTCCAGCATGTCGAATCCGGGTTTGGTCACCTTGGTGCTCTTGATCCTCTGCTCTTTTGCGCTGGAGAAGACCCGGCTATTGCGGGTCATCGCCTCTAAGGTGATTGTGAGCGGTTATCGCACCACCTGGCTGCGTCTGTTTGGCATGACGGCGCTGAGCTCTGCCTTGCTCAACAATACAGCTGTGGTGGCCACCTTGTTGTCGCCGATCCGTAATAACCCCCATCATGTAGCAAGTAAGTTATTACTACCGCTTTCTTATGCGGCAATTCTGGGGGGCACACTGACCCTGGTCGGTACCTCGACCAACTTAATCGTCAACAGTATGGTGATTGATGCATCAGGTCAGTCGCTCTCTTTCTTCTCTTTTACAGCCATAGGAGCCTTGCTGGTTGTGGGCTGCGGCCTGGTACTGCGTTTGGTGTCACGCTGGCTGCCCGATATCGCCCACCAGGAGACCTGCTCTAAAGGTTATTTCATCGATGCCAAGGTGGTCGAGGGCTCAGAGCTCATCGGCCGCTCGGTAGAAGATAATGGCCTGAGACATCTCGAATCGCTGTTCTTAGTTGAGGTGGTGCGAAACGGGCGCCTTATCAGTCCGGTCACGCCCACCGAGGTACTGCAACTCGACGACAGACTAATCTTCAGCGGCGATATCACTAAGGTGATGCAGCTCAGCCAGTTCTCAGGCCTTGAGATGTTTGCCGAAAAAAATGGTCTGCTCGACACTAACCTCACCGAAGTGGTGGTGAAACAGGAAAGTGTGCTGGTGGGCAAGACCATGAAGAAGGCAGGCTTTCGCGCCCTGTTTGACGCCGCTGCGGTGGCCATTCGCCGTGATGGCGAAGAGATCTCCGGTAAGCTCGGTGAGGTGCAGATTAAAGCCGGTGACTTTTTAGTGCTGGCGGTCGGTAAGGACTTCCTTACCCGCCACAACATCAGCAAGAACTTTATCGTGATCAGTGGTGTTGAGCCCGAGACACGTATCAACGGCAAGAAGGCCTGGATCTCCATCGGCGGTTTCGTGCTCACACTCGTCCTGGCCGCCACCGGTGTGGTGGAGATGCTGCAGGGGATGCTGCTATTACTGGGTGTGTTGATCTTCAGCCAGTGCCTCAATGTTAACGAGGTGGTGCGCCGTTTCCCGGTGGATATCTGGCTGGTGGTCGCCTCGGCCATCTTACTCTCTCATGCCCTGGTCAATAGCGGGGTGGCAGAGATGGTTGCCAATTGGGTGGAGGGCACTGCGGACAAACAGCATCTGATGTTGGCCCTGCTGCTGGTTTATTTGGCGACTTGGCTGATGACGGAGCTTATTACCAATAACGCCGCCGCGGCGCTGATGTTTCCCATCGCCTACAGCATTGCCCTGGGCTTCGGGGTCGATTTCCTGCCATTTGTGATGACGGTTGCTTTTGCCGCCAGTGGCAGCTTCATCAGCCCCTATGGCTATCAGACCAACCTCATGGTGTATAACGCAGGTCGCTATCGCCTGATGGATTTTGTTAAGGTGGGCGTGCCCGTGAGCCTGACCTATGGTGCCATCGTCTTGCTGGCCGTACCTGTGTTCTTCCCGTTTTAGGCGATAGATGAGATACCTCATCTATGCCAATTGTTTTGCTGTTAACCTGTTAAGGAAAGCCGATGTCCCCCTATAATACTGTCGATGTTCATGTTAAATCTAGCGATGTTCAGTGGCATCAGGCCAGCGTATCTCATGAGGAGCGTGAGCAGGCCAACGGCCATCAGGGGGCCGTGCTCTGGTTTACCGGCCTGAGTGGTTCAGGCAAGTCGACTGTGGCTAATGCGGTCGATCGTCTGCTGCATGACAAGGGCTGTAAGACCTATGTGCTCGATGGCGATAATGTGCGCCATGGGCTCAATGGCGATCTCGGGTTTTCCGATGAGGACAGGGTAGAGAACATTCGCCGTATCGGCGAGGTGGCCAAGTTGTTTGTCGATGCCGGGACTCTGGTGTCGACCGCCTTCATCTCGCCATTTGCCGCCGATCGTCAGCTGGTGAGAGATCTCTTGTCAGCTCATCAGTTTGTCGAGGTTTTTATCGATACGCCGCTGGCGGTGTGCGAGCAGCGCGATCCCAAGGGGCTCTACAAGAAGGCGCGCGCCGGAGAGATAAAACATTTCACCGGCATAGATTCGGCCTATGAGGCGCCAATGAGCCCAGAGGTGCACGTCAAGACCGCCGAGCAGTCTGTGGAGCAGTGCGCGCAGCAGGTGGTGGACTATCTCGCTCAGCAGGGGATATTGTCTATCGCCTAAGTCTTTGGGGCGGCGATGCAATAAGCCTGGCGCTTGTGTCATCCAATCTTATATGGCGCCGAAGCTACTCGGCGCCATAATCATCGACTCTTTTCCCCTATCCAAGCCCTTGCATTAACATAATTTTCGGTTTAGAAGCGCCTCTCCCACAGGGCATACAGGCTGGTGTCCCAGTCGTGACCGCCGTTATGGACAAACTGGCGATAACTCACAGTGCCGCCGAGCTTGAGCGTGCCCTGTTGCCAGGGTCTGTGGTAGCTGGTATCGAACTGATAGACACGCTCATATTCACCGGGGGAGACGGGGTTGCCGCCGGTGTCATTGCCAGTGTCGATACCATCGGTGTTGAGCCTTAGCCAGCGCAGCTTATTGGTGATGCTGTGGCCGTCGCCCAGCTGGGTGATACCGCCGAGGACCAAGGTCTCTGAATCGTTATCATAGGTGCTGCCCAGACTCCTGCCGTAGTAGCGATAGCCACTCTGGTAGAAGCCATGCTCGTAAAGACAGTTATAGGCATTAGGGTCGATGCCACAGGCCACCTTGGTATCTGCATATTCGATAAAGACTCGTGTGTTAAGTCCTTGAAGCATGAAGTCTATGCCCCCCAAATTGGCCGCATTGATCAGCTTGTTCTTGTCATGGTGATAGTCTTCATGGGTTCGCTCGAAGTAGATGCCATAGGGAATGCCGAAGGCGGTGTCGGACCAGCGAAAGTCATAACCCGCGAGCATATTTTCCTGGCCGTTATCTATCTCGTTTTCTGATTTCCCGCCGTTAAACAGACCATCCCACCAGTCACTTAGGCTGTTGCCATAACCCTCGCCGCCCCACTGCATGGTCCAAGAGAAGCCGACCTCCAGTTTTGAGATGGGTCTAAGTGTGCCACGGGCGCCCCAATGTTTGGCATCGGGTACGAAGCGGTCGCTCTCCATCTGGCTGAAGCTGGTGGTGAAGGTCCAGGGGCCTACCCAGCTTAGCCAAGGTGATTCGAAGGCGGCGCTGTTGTTACGGCTCAAGGTAATGCCCGGCATAGGTCGGGCGTTGGTGGTCTGAAGCAGGCCCGTGTCCCAGCCCGGCCCCCAATATTTTTGCTGCGCACCGGCGCTGATGATCCAGTTGCCCAGGCTGATGGCGGCGAAGCTGTTATCCAGTCGGCTGCTGTTACCATCTATGGGGTCTTGATGGTAGCTGGCCGAGAGGCGTCCGCTAAACCACTCCTTTGTGACCTCCAGATCCACCTTGGCTTCAGCCTTATCTCGATAATCATGACCAAAGCCCAAGAAGCGTGCGCTGTCTGTGGCAGCGCCCAGGCCGATACGGGTACTGACACCTCGATGGTCTCTGGCATAGGCGCTCATGACTCTGTCGTAGGCCGCCCCTTGAGCAGGGGAGAGGTCGGGCAACTGGGCGTTATCGAGATCTTGTTTGAGCCCCGCCCACATCAGGGGATAGGTGGTTACCGGCTGCTTAATCACCCCAGTATCGGCGAGCAGTTGAATGTCGGCGCGCAGGGGCAGGTCTGTCGGTTCTATCCACCAGGCGGCATAGGCCGAATGGCAGCTAATCAGTAGGAGGGGAACGGTTAGGTATCGCTTCATCAGGTCATCTTTATCGGTTGAACTTTTGCGCGAATATTATGATTAATCGGCTAATTAACAAGGGAAATATCGATATGTGCTAAGTAAATCAAGTTGATTGGTTTCTTTGTGTTGCTGAGGTGACTTTTAGGTAACCTAAGGGTGAGTTCAGGGTGATGGATTTGCATGAGTATGAGGGTGAAAGGTTATCGGTTTGTAACTCGCTTTTCGGCTAGCTAACAAGCTTGGAGGAAAGTTGAATACGAATGCAAGGCGAGGGGAAAGGCTTTTCACCGCCGCGCCGCTAGCTTAGTATCTTTTACGAAAAGTATGATCAAATTGTTATTAAATTCTTAGGCCCAGAGATGGCATACTAAGGCAATCTAGGGCGAAGAGAATTTATATTGTGAGTCATATATTTAAGCAAGAATGGTTAGGTGAGTTGGTCGAGATTGCCAAGGCCGCGGGCGAGGCCATCATGCAGGTTTATGCCAGCGAACAGATGGATGTTCAGGCCAAGGCCGATGATAGCCCAGTGACTGCTGCCGATCTGGCCAGCCACAAGGTGATTGTCGAGGCGCTGGTTCGTTTGACTCCGGAGATCCCCGTGATGTCCGAAGAGGCCGCCGATATTCCCTGGGAGACCCGCAAACAGTGGCAGCAATATTGGCTGATCGATCCGCTGGATGGCACCAAGGAGTTCATCAAGCGTAACGGCGAATTTACCGTTAACATCGCCTTTATCGACAAGGGGCGCGCCATGGCTGGTGTGGTCTATGCCCCCGTGCTGGACAAGTGTTATTACGGCGCCCTGCATCTCGGTGCCTGGCTGGCCAGTGCCGATGGGTTAACCGATTTGAACCAACTGGTTAGCGCGGCGCCGAGCGTTCCCAGGGTTGTCGGCAGTCGTTCCCATGTGAGCCCAGGCCTTGCAGCTTACCTTGAGACTTTAGGCGAGCATGAAATGACCAGCATCGGCAGTTCGTTAAAGTTTTGCCTATTGGCCGAGGGTAAGGCGGATATCTATCCGCGTCTCGGGCTCACCAGTGAGTGGGACACGGCGGCCGCGCAGGCGGTATTGGAGAGTGTCGGTGGCAAGGTGGTGAACGCCGATAACGGCCAGGTGCTGGACTATAACCAGAAAGAAGCGATTTTAAATCCCTATTTTATCGCCACCGCAAAGCATTGGGGCGATAAGCAATAGCATTCACAGTAAGTGAGCAACAATAGCGTAACAAGAACGTTTGAAAACAAGGCAGGTTTTTTCGATAAGTAGTTATTCTACAATCAAAAATACTAACGCAGTTATCGGACGTTTTAACAAGCTAGGATGGTCAGCTATTTACTCGGATTGGTATTAGATAACGAGAAGAAGATTGGAGCAGAGTATGATGAGAATGGGTGTAGACCTGGGGGGCACTAAGATTGAGCTGGTGGCCCTGAGTGAAGCCGGTAAGGAGCTGTTTAGGAAGCGGATCCCCACACCGCGTGAATATAATGCGACCCTGGATGCCATCGAATCGCTCGTCAATGAGGCGGAAACTAGCCTGGGGCAGACAGGCAGTGTGGGCGTAGGTATTCCCGGCGTGATTTCCCCCTTCTCAGGCTTAGTTAAGAATGCCAACTCTACCTGGATCAACGGTCACCCCCTGGATCTGGATCTCGGTGCACGCCTTGAGCGCGAGGTGCGGGTGGCCAATGATGCCAACTGTTTCGCCGTTTCCGAGGCGACAGATGGAGCAGCCGCAGGTAAGGGGTTGGTGTTTGGGGTGATCATAGGCACTGGCTGCGGCGGCGGTATCGCCATCAACGGCAAGGTACATGGTGGTGGCAATGGCATCGGTGGTGAGTGGGGCCATAATCCGCTGCCCTGGATGACGCCCGACGAGTTTAACTCGACCGAATGCTTCTGCGGCAACAAAGACTGCATCGAAACCTTTATCTCCGGCACCGGCTTTGTGCGCGACTATAAGGCCGCCGGTGGCGATGCTCCGAGCGGTATCGAAATCGCCCGTCGTATGGAGGAGGGCGAAGCATTGGCAACTGCGGCATTTGAGCGCTTTATCGACCGTTTGGCGCGCTCGCTGGCCCACATGATCAACATGCTCGACCCTGACATTATTGTTCTGGGCGGCGGCGTCTCAAATATTGACGCCATCTACCCGAGATTGCCCGAAGTCTTGTCAAAGTACGTGCTGGGCGGTGAATGCCGCACCCCCGTGGTGAAAAACATGTATGGGGGCTCATCCGGGGTTCGCGGCGCAGCCTGGCTCTGGTAATGACTTTCTCTGCTAATGACTTCCTTGCAACCCTAGGTTACACTTGCCCCCACTTTTCATTGGGGGCAAAGCATAGGGGCAAGGATAGCCATGTTCTGGGTAAAAAAACTGATTTCACAACTCTTAATGCCGATCCCTCTGTCGGTATTTTGTCTGTTTATCTCGATTCTGATCCTGCGGCGCAGAAAGTTTGTTAAGGCGCTGATCACTCTCTCTTTTACCCTCTTGTTGCTGCTGAGCAGTCAATGGGGCAGTTATCAATTGACCGCATCGCTCGAAGGGCAATACCCAGTCAATAACGACCCGATTGAAAACGCCTGCGTGGTGATGGTGCTGGGCAGTGGTCATGACTCGACTATTGCCGATCGCGCCACCTTGCAACTCTCTGCCACGGCGCTGGCTCGTCTCACCGAAGGCGTGAGACAACTCAGCCTAGGCCAGGACTGTCAGCTAGTGGTCAGCGGCTGGGGCGGTAGCGACGAAGTGCCGCAGGCCCAGGTGATGGCTAATGCGGCGATGGAACTCGGGGTGAAGCCAGAGCAGATTATCCAGTTTCCGCTGGCCAAGGATACCCTGGAAGAGGCGGAGTTTCTCAAGTGGGAGATAGGTGAGAGGCCTTTTAGGCTGGTCACCTCGGCCACTCATCTGCCAAGAGCCATGATGATCTTCCATCTGGCAGGCATGAATCCTCAGGGGGCGCCGGCAGACTTTATCGCTCGGGGCGGCTACTGGTGGCAACTGGATGCCCGTAATCTGTTAGCCTCCCAGCGTTCTATCCATGAATATTTGGGTCAGACCTGGCTAAAGATTAAATTTTCGCTGTCTGATTGAGTTGCCTAGCTTAGCGAGGCATCAGCACAGAGGCGCTAAGGGCGCCTGGAGAAGTACTTGGAGCGTATGGAGCAAGAATCTATCGTTATTCGCGCGGTAACCAAGCGTAACGCGCGCACCTTTACCCTGATTGGTGCCATCGCCTTGGTGTGTGCCCTGATGATGTTTGTCGCCTCCAGAGCCCTGATGGGACCAGGGATGGTCAGCTTCATCTTCGGCATGATCTTTACCGTTCTCGGGATAGCCAAATGGATGCAACCCGAGGTGAGCATAGAGTTGAGGCCCAGGGGATTGGTGTATCACCATCATAGGGGGAGTATCTATCTTGAGTGGGATAACATTCAACGGGTCGATATCCCCCGCAGCATTCAGTCGTTTGATAGCCATGACCTGCCCTACATAGGTGTCAGGCTGAAATCCCTGTTGCCGCTTATCGACGATATTCCGCCCAGGCTGGCGACCGGGCTATTGAGCGAGCAGCGTCCGCTGCTGATCTCCTCCCTGAACCTAGATGGTGAGCTTGCGGACCTTGAGCACTATCTTAACTCAGAGTTCACGCCGATCACCCTAGAAGGCTGTGACTTGAGTGGGGTACAGGCAATGTTCGCCCGGCGCTGCATGCAGCTCAACGCCCAGCTTGGTTACCATGTTTACCTGCCGGAAGATTGTTTAGACAGATCGCCGCGGGAGTTTATTGCGCTGGTTCGGGAATATAAAAACAAGGCCACACAATAGTGTGGCCTTGTTAGCTTAACTTTTACCGAAATTAGATGTTACTGTAATCAGATGGGGCTTTACTCATCCGGCTCGTATTAGGCTGATTTAGTTAGCTCTTTAAAATAATTGTCGAGCTGAGACTCGGCCTCAGGCTCGGCATTGGTTTCGGTTTCAGATTTGGTGGCAGGTTTGGTACTAGTGTTAATCACTTGGGTATCTGGTTCGCTGGCAAGCAGGGCGACCTCTTCTCGAACGCGCATACCGATAAACTGACCGCCTTCGAAGATCTCCATCGAGTTACAGGCGATCTCGCCCTCGACGCTGCCCGTGCTGGTGATGTTCAGCTTTTCACACTTCATCTTGCCCTTAAATGCACCAGAGACCTTAATCTCCTTACACTGCAGCTCGCCTTCGATATAGCCATCGACTTCGATAGTTAGCTTACCGGTAGCGCTGATCTTTCCCTGAAGCTCGCCGCCGATAAGAGCCTCTCCGGCAAAATGAGTTTCCCCTGATAATTTAGTCCCTTGCGCAATGAAGGTGAGACCTGCTTTGTTATTTTTCTTTCCAAACATAATGATTAACTTTTTTGCCTGTTTTGCCCAATATTACCCTTAAACTTTGTGCAACAAAACCACTAATATTTGGCACAGCCTGTCAGTTTTTTGGCAATCTTGACTCTAGTGGTTAGCTGAGTTTGATCGATTGGTTGGGGCAGGGCGCGACACAGGCGCCGCAGCCGTTGCACAGTTCGGTGTCGACCACAGGCTTGGGGGCCTGGCCTATGCTGGCGGTAAAGCTGATGGCCCTGGGGTCGCAGGCATCTTTGCAGGTCTGGCACCAGATGCCGCTGTTGGCCAGGCAGCTCTGATCGATACTGGCTTTTATCTCCCACGGGGTGTCTTCGATATCGGTAAATAGCGGCTCGGGACAGGCCTTGACGCAGTCGCCACAGAAGGTGCACTCGTCCTGACTGAAGCTGACCTCGGGAAAACCACCATCGCCCCGGGAGAGGATTTTCGTCTCACAGGCATCGATACACTTATCGCAGCGGGTACAGATATCGGTAAACTCTACATCTGTGCGGCTCCAAGGGGGGCGGATCACTTGGCTCTTGCGGCGACTGAAGAGGTTACGGCGGCTTTGGTTGATACGATTGCTCATAGATTCACTTGCTATCAAATAGGGGGCTAAGCCCCCTGAGGTTGATTTAGGCCTTGTAGCCATTCGGGTTAGAGGACTGCCAGTGCCAGCTGCTGTTGGCCATATCTTCTATGGTGTGGGTGGCTTGCCAGTTTAGCTCTGTCTGCGCCTTGTACGGGTCGGCGTAGCAGGCGGCGATATCGCCGGGGCGACGGGGTGATATCTGGTAGGCGATGGTATGGCCGCAGGCCTTCTCGAACGCCTTGACCATATCCAGTACGCTATAGCCCTGGCCTGTGCCCAGGTTATAGGTGACCAGTCCAGGTGCTGTGTTGAGTTTTTCAAGCGCTTTTAAGTGGCCCTTGGCCAGATCGACCACATGGATATAGTCGCGTACTCCTGTGCCGTCATGGGTGTCGTAGTCGTCGCCGAAGACGCTGAGCTTCTCACGCTTACCCACGGCGACCTGTGCGATAAATGGCATCAGGTTGTTGGGAATATCGTTGGGATCTTCGCCGATGAGTCCGCTCTCGTGGGCGCCCACAGGGTTGAAGTAACGCAGTCTGGCGATGTTCCAGCTGCTGTCTGAGTGGTGCAGATCCTTGAGGATATGTTCGACCATCAACTTAGACTGGCCGTAGGGATTGGTGGCGCCTGTGGGGAAGTCTTCCGTAATGGGCAGCGAGGCCGGGTCGCCATAGACAGTAGCCGATGAGCTAAACACCAGGTTTTTCACATTAAACTCGGCCATTACCTCACATAGCACTAAGGTACCGGTGACATTGTTTTCATAATAGCGTAGCGGTTGGGCCACTGACTCGCCAACCGCCTTAAGACCGGCAAAATGGATCACTGCGTCTATATCATGGTCGGTAAACACCTTCTGCAGGAAGGCCTTGTTGAGCACGTCGCCCTGATAGAAGGTGACCGCCTTGCCTGTGATCTGCTCGACCCTTACTAGGGCTTCGACGCTGGAGTTGCTTAAATTGTCTATGATGACTACCTGTTGATCATCATTAAGTAGCTCAACGACAGTATGGCTACCTATGTAGCCTGCGCCACCCGTGACTAAAATCGTCATTAATCTTTATCCCGTTGTAAATCTGATACTAATATTTTGAGGTCGTCGGCAAAATCCCTGCCAACCCCGTGATGGCGTAGCGCGAATTCAACTTTGGCTGCGCAAATGCTCTTTTATTCTAATAAAAAGGATATGAAAAGTCAGGAGATTTAGGCGCTTTGACCGGTGTGTTCTTGGCTCTTGCCCAAAGATTATGGCGTTAGCGATCTGGTGATGAGCAAAGGTGATGCTGATGTTTGCTAGTTTGGGATGCAATAGGTGATGAAAAAGACCTTTACACAATATTGTCCCAGCGGGCTAAACAGATGAAATTGATGTTAAAGTCGGCATTTGTGTCGAGAGTGTTACATGGCGAATTTAAGGTAACCTATTTATTTAACTGGATTTAATTTTCAAGTGTGAAGCTGGTGTAAATTTTAGGTTACATCTCGGGCGGCGCGGCAGCCAAATTATAAAGTGTGATCCTGTTAACAAACTCTGGCGTTTAGTCAAATATGGAGGCAGGAGCAGTCATTTGTGTTGTATTTATCATGAGTAAACAAACCAAGTATCAGGCCAGACTGCCTGATAGCCAAGGGTTCATCCAATACCCTGACAATGAAAATGAGATCTGGCAAGCGCTGTACGACAGACAGAAGGGCAATTTGCCCCACTATGCCTGTGATGCCTATCTGAAAGGGCTCGAAGATCTTGCCTTGCCTGCAGATCGCATCCCGCAGCTCGGCGAAATAGACGCTGTGCTGCAACAGGCCACAGGTTGGAAGACGGCCGCCGTGCCGGCGCTGATCTCGTTCGAGAAGTTTTTCCAGCTGCTGGCGAACCAGGAGTTTCCGGTCGCCACCTTTATCCGCAGCAAGGAGGAGTTCGACTACCTGCAGGAGCCCGATATCTTTCACGAGATCTTTGGTCACTGCCCGCTGCTGACCAATCCCTCATTTGCCCGTTTCTCTCACGAATATGGTAAGTTGGGTCTGGCCGCCTCGAAAGAGGAGCGTGTCTTTCTCGCCAGACTCTACTGGTTCACCGTGGAGTTTGGTTTGATCCGTCAGGCCAACGATGAGCTGAAGATCTATGGCGGTGGCATATTGAGCTCGCCCGGTGAGACCCTTTACGCCATGAGCGATACGCCTGTGGTGAAGCCTTTTGATCTCATTGATATCTTAAGGACACCTTATCGCATCGATATCATGCAGCCTATTTATTATGCTATTGATTCAATTGATTATTTAGACGAAATCGTCAAAATGGACATCATGGGCGCCGTGACTAAGGCACGCCAGCTCGGCCTTCATGCCCCTATGTTTGAGCCAAAATCGAAAGCCAGTTAAAGCCAGTTAAGAAAACAAGAAGGAAGAAGTATGACTGAATTAGCCCAAATGAAATGCGAAGCCTGTCAGGCCGACGCACCTAAGGTGACCGATGCCGAGTTGGCCGAGCTGATCCGCATGATCCCAGACTGGGGCGTCGAGGTACGTGACGGCATCATGCAGCTTGAGCGTGTCTATAAGTTTAAAAACTTTAAGCTGGCGATGGAATTTACCAATAAATTAGCAGACTTAGCCGAGAAAGAGTTCCATCATCCTGGCATTCTAACCGAATGGGGCAAGGTCACCGTGACCTGGTGGTCTCATTCGATCAAGGGGCTGCACCGCAACGATTTCATCATGGCGGCCAAGACAGACCAGTTATTGGATTAAGTTAAAATTGGCTTAAAAACAGCGTCATAGCCTAGCTATGGCGCTGTTTTTTTGGTCGCTTCTCGAATCTGGTGTAAACAACTCTTGCCACAAATCTCATTACACACTAACGTATAGGCGTTTTATCGGCATTTATGCGTGGCGTGTCACACTTTTTCTGGCATGAGACGCAACCATGCTCGCGATAATCCCAAAAACCGTGAAGTAATAAATATAAAAAGGGACGAAAGGGTATGCGCTTAGAAGTAAGTTGCATCGACCGCGTGGGTCTAGCAAAAGACATTCTGGTGATCCTCGAAGGCTATGGCATTAACCTGATAGCCATCGACGCCAGTAATCAGGGATTTCTCTATCTGCAGTTTGCTGAAGTTAACTTCGATGTGCTCAGCGAGCTGCTGCCGTTAATCAGGAAGGTGGAAGGGGTGCACGACGTGCGCACCGTGTCATTCATGCCCTCCGAGCAGGAGCATTACGCGCTCAAGACCTTGTTGAAGACGCTGCCGGATTCTGTCTTCTCCATCGACGTCAAGGGGCGAATTCGCATCGTCAACGAGTCGGCGCTGATGACGGTTAACATGGGCGAGCACGAGGTGCTCGACGAACCGCTGAACCATTGGGTACAAGGCTTTAACTTCAATCGTTGGCTCAGCGAGCCTTTGGTGCTGGCCCAGGCCACCCGGGTCAACATTGGTCAGAGCGAATACCTGGCCGAGATGCTCCCCATCTATCTGCCCGACGAGAACGACAAGACCATCTTGGCCGGCGCCGTGGTGTCGCTCAAGTCGCCTGCGCGGGTCGGCAAGCAATTTAACGCCCTACAGAATCAGACCACAGGCTTTGAGAATGTGCTGGCGGTCAGCGACAAGATGAAAGAGGTGCTGGTGCAGGCCAGACGCATGGCGCAGCTCGATGCGCCTCTGCTGATCACCGGCGAAACCGGCACGGGCAAGGAGCTGATGGCCAGAGCTTGTCACGATGCCAGCATGCGCCGCGAGCATCCCTTTATTGCCATTAACTGCGCCGCCATGCCAGATAGCGCCGCCGAAGAGGAGCTCTTTGGTTACGTCAGCGGCGGCGAGGTGGTCAAGCGCGGCTTCTTCGAGGAGGCTAAGGGCGGCACAGTCTTCCTAGACGAGATCGCCGAGATGTCGAAGGCGGCCCAGGTCAAGCTACTGCGTCTGCTGCAGGATGGCACCTTCCGCCGTGTGGGCGGCGATGTGGAGGTGCGCTCGGATGTGCGCATCATCTGTTCGACCCAGAAGAACCTGGCCGAGCTGTGCCAGACTGGGGAGTTCCGCGAAGATCTCTACTATCGTATCCATGTGCTGAGCTTCCATATGCCCTCGCTCCGCGAGCGCAAGGTGGATGTGATCCCCCTGACCGAGATGTTCCTCGAGCATTATAGCCAGCAGCTGTCGATCCCGATTCGCCGTATCTCGGCCCCATGCCGTGAGCATCTGCTGGGCTACGCCTGGCCGGGTAACGTGCGCCAGCTGAAAAACGCCATCTTCCGTGCGGTATCCATGTGGGATGGCTCGGCGGAGCTGACGGTGGATCAGCTCAAGCTACCGTCATATGCCGAGGGCTTTGGCTATTTCGATCATCAGTTTGAGGGCAGTCTGGATCAGGCGATGAAGCAGTTTGAGGCGAGTCTGCTAAGACGCCTCTATCCGGCTTATCCGAGCACCCGTCAGCTGGCGAAGAAGCTCGGGGTGTCCCATACGGCCATCGCTAACAAGCTGAGGGAATATAAGATCAGCAAGCAAAAAGGGATGTAAAACCTTATTGCCAGTTGGCTGGCGGTTTTCTAGGCGGAGACAAGGCCGAAACCCCATGGATTTGGGGCAATTTCTGTCTGTAATGAATTATTTACAAAATTGATTGTTGAGGGAAGGAGTGTGATTTGTATCACGCTATTCCTATCTTGAGGCGCATAGGGTATTTCTATGCCAAATTGATAGTCCCAGACCCAACGGGTTGCCCCTTGGGTCTGACAAGAGAAGAATTCGATAGGAGTGGGTATGAAGTTAGCAAGTTATAACAACGGCCGTCGCGACGGTCAGCTGATGCTTGTGAGTAAGGATCTAACCAAGGCTGTTGCCGTACCAGCCATAGCGCACACCATGCAGCAGCTGCTCGACGCCTGGGATCTGCTTCAGCCGCAACTGCAAGAGCTTTATGAGGCGCTAAACCAAGGCGTGCTCGACAACGCGGTCGACTTCGACGAGAGCAAGTGTCTGTCGCCGCTACCACGTGCCTACCAGTGGGCCGACGGTAGTGCTTATGTTAACCACGTTGAGTTGGTGCGTAAGGCCCGCGGCGCCGAGATGCCAGAGTCTTTTTGGACAGATCCTCTGGTTTACCAAGGCGGGTCTGACAGCTTTATCGCCCCTAAGGCGGATATCGAGCTGGCCAGCGAAGAGTGGGGCATAGACTTCGAATCTGAAGTAGCGGTGATCACCGATGACGTGCCTATGGGCATAGATGAGGCGTCGGCAGAGAAGCATATCAAGCTTCTGATGCTGGTGAATGACGTGTCGCTGCGCAACCTGATCCCTGCCGAGTTGGCCAAGGGCTTTGGTTTCTTCCAGTCTAAGCCATCGAGCAGCTTCTCGCCTGTGGCCGTGACCCCGGATGAACTGGGTGACAAGTGGCATGAGTCTAAGGTGCACCTACCGCTGATCACTCACCTGAACAACGAGCTGTTCGGCAAGCCAAACTGTGGCGTCGACATGACCTTTAACTTCAGTCAGTTGATCGCCCATTTCACCAAGACTCGCCCACTGGGCGCCGGCGCCATCATAGGCTCGGGCACCATCTCTAACTATGATCGCAGTGCTGGCTCTAGCTGTCTGGCCGAGACCCGTATGTTGGAGACCATTAGCGACGGTAAGCCATCGACTTCATTTATGCGTTTCGGCGATCGCGTGCGTATCGAGATGCTGGATGAGAACGATAATTCCATCTTCGGTGCCATCGACCAGCAGGTGGTCGAGTACAAAGGGTAATTATCGGCTTTATTACCGATATCGGGGCAGCCAAGGTTGCCCCGTTTTTGTAACCGCCGTAAGTAAAGGCAGGTTAGTGCCAAGGAAACAGAGGAGCTGTGTGATGAAATTATTGGGCTACTGGCGCTCCAGCGCCGCTTATCGGGTGCGTATCGCATTGAATTTGAAGGGACTGGATGCAGAGCTCGAATCCGTGCATCTGGTGAAGAATGGCGGCGAGCAGCACCTGCCTGAGTACGCTGCGCTCAATCCCCAGGAGCTGGTGCCAACCCTGATCGAGGGCGACAACGAATTTGTCTTGTCTCAGTCGCTGGCGATCATCGAATATCTCGACGAGCAGTATGGCGGCACCTTGATGTTGCCAAAGACGCCCAAGGCGAGGGCCGAGGTGCGCGCCATGGCGCTCTCTATCGCCTGTGAGGTCCACCCTCTGAATAACCTCAAGGTGTTGCAGTATCTGACCAATACCCTGGCGCTGGACGAGGACGCTAAGAATGCCTGGTACCATCACTGGATCCACCAGGGCTTTAGCGCGTTCGAGAAGCAGCTGGAAAAGCATGCCGGCACCTACTGCTATGGCGATGAGGTGACCCTGGCGGATCTCTGCTTGATCCCTCAGGTCTATAACGCCAATCGTTTCAAGGTCGACTTAGGCGCTTATCCCAACATTCGCCGTATCTGGGACAACTGCCATAAGCTAGAGGCCTTCCTGTTGGCGGCGCCCGAGCGCCAGGCGGATGCCATCTAGGTGACTAGGCCCTTAGCATGCCGCTAAGGGTTATTCATCAAAAACTCGACGAACGCCCTGTCGGCCAGCCCGATGGGGCGTTCTCTATTCCAGGCAATATGCAGGTCCAGATGCACCGCAGGTGAGAAGGGGATGGCGCGGATGGGATCTCTTGCCTCGATCACCATCTCTAGCACACTTGTGATGGCAAAGCCCTGGGCGACCACCTGTTTAATCAGGTTGATAAGGTTGGTCTCGAAGGCGATATTGACCTCGAGATCCAGCGCCTTGGCTTGAGACAACATCCATTCGCGGTGGAAATAGCCGGGCTTAAACATCACCAGTTCCTGCTCGAAGAACTGCTCCAGGGTGATCCCCGAGTGCTCCGCCAACGGGTGATCCTCACCCACGGCCACCACCATCTGCTCCCTGAGCAGCAGATGGCTGTCGAAGTTAGGCTGCAGGTCTTGCCCCGTGATGATGGCGATATCCACCTCTTCGTTTTGCAACATCCGCAGGCTGTCGCGGGTGCCGCCTTCAAACAGTGACAGCTTAAGATCCGGATACCTGTGCCTGAAGGCCATCAGGCGCGAGGGCAGGTAGTAGGACCCCAGCATGCCCGGCACTGCGATGCGCACCTCGCCCTTGGTGAGGTTGGCCATCGACTTAATATGGGCCTCGGCCTGTTTGACCTGCTTGAGGATCAGCCTGGCGTGTTGCGCCAGTGCCTCGCCCTCGGCGGTGAGAGTGAGACGGCTGCCGTCCTGGCCGCGGTAGTGCTTGTTGCGATTGATAAGCGTGACCCCGAGGGACTCTTCGAGACGTTTTATCCCCTGACTCAGGGCGGGCTGGGCGATGTTGAGCTGCTTGGCCGCCAGGGTAAAACTGCCCCGAGTCGCGAGCGCCTCTAACTGCCTAAGCTGTTTGATATCCATGTTTTACCACCCCGGGTGAAGCCTTGTCGCTTAAAGGCGCATTGCTATCGGTTTGAACCTTGAATCGTCGATAACAAAATATTATTGACATCATATATATAATCTATTTTTGTTATGTTAGCGCCGGTGCTAGCCTGTGTCTATCTCTCCTTTTGAGCGCGAAATCATGACCGCCAGCCGTGCATTACAACTTCGTCTGATCTGGGGCCTGTCGCTGGCCTCTGTGGTGATCTACATCAACCTGTATATGGTGCAGGGAATGTTGCCGCTGATCGCAACCAGTTTTCACGTGTCGCCGGCCCATGCCACCCTGTTGCTGTCGGTGACCAGCTTCTCCATGGCCTTTGCGCTGCTCTTCTATGCCACTCTGTCGGACAAGTTCGGCAGGCGTAAGCCGCTGCTGTGGAGCCTGGCCCTGTTGGTGGTGGCGGATATCATGTTGATCTGGGTGCAGGATTTCTCGGCGCTGGTGGCGGTAAGGCTTTTTCAGGGGATACTGCTGGCGGCTGTGCCCGCCATCGCCATGGCCTATTTTAAGGATCTGCTCGATACCAGCGTGCTGCTCAAGGCCGGAGCCATCTATATCGGGGCCAATAGCTTAGGCGGCATCGCGGGGCGCCTGATTGGCGGCCTGATGACTAAGTATCTGAGCTGGGTAGAGGCCATGGGGTTGGTGAGTGTTTTGACCCTTGCTGGCGTGGTGGGCGTGTTACTGTTATTGCCGCGCCTCGACCGGGTGCGGATCCGTCGCCGTCAACACAAGAGTGGCTTCGGGCTTGCCGATCTTAAGGGGTTTGGCCTGCACCTTGGCGATGCCACCCTGGTGAAGCTCTATCTTCTCGGCGCGCTGGCCTTCATGGTGATGGTCAATCAGTTTAGCTATATTCAGCTGCACCTGATGCAGGCACCGTTTCACTGGGGCAAGTTTCAGGTGACGCTGATCTTCCTCTGTTATCTGAGCGGCACCTATGCCTCGTTTCGCTCGGCCAAGTGGGTGACGCGCCTGGGACGCCAGCCGCTGTTTATCCTCTCGGCGGTGATGATGTGTGTCGGCAGCCTGGTCACCTTAGGGGATACCAGCAGCGCCATCGTTATCGGTTTCCTGCTATCGAGCTTCGGCTTCTTTACCTTCCACAGCGTCTGCAACGCCTGGGTGGCGCAGCGCGCCCAGCAGCACAGGGCCAAGGCCACGGCGCTCTACCTGTGTAGCTACTATCTGGGGGCGGCGCTCGGTGGGCCTTACTTGTTGCCGTTCTGGCAGCATTGGGGCTGGAGCGGTGTGGTCGGCGGCAGCCTGACCCTGCTTAGCGGCGTGATTTTTATCGTAGTGATGCTGCAACGCACCCACAGGCCGCGCACGCCGCTATTGGATGCGGCGGGCTAAAGGGCTAATGTGTTTGCGGACTTAGTTGATAAAGGTCTTTCGGTTGAGGCCGAACTTCTGCATCTTGTCATAGAGGGTCTTACGTGGCAGCTCCAACTGCTCCATGGTGAGCTTGATGCTGCCCTTGTTGTTACTCAGCGCCTCTTCGATCAGCAGGCGCTCGAAAAACTCCACCCGCTGCTGCAGCGACATGTTGGCATTGAGTTGACTGCTCTGTCCCAGAGAGGTGGCAAAGGCCGCCTCAGGGCCTAGGAGCACGTAGCGCTCGGCCAGATTACGCAGCTCCCTGACATTGCCGGGCCAGTCGTGGGAGACCAGCTGGGCCGTATATTCCGCCGTCAGAGGGATTAGCGCCTTGTGATAGCGGGCCGAGGCGACCCGGGCAAAATGCAGGAACAGCAGGCCAATATCTTCGCGGCGCTCTCTCAGGGCCGGAATAGGCACAGTCACCAGATTGAGACGATAGAGGAGATCCTGGCGAAATTCACCTGTGTCGCACAGGCTCTTGAGATCCACCTTAGTGGCGGCAATGATGCGAATATCCAGGTTTATGCTCTTGTTGGAGCCGAGGCGCTCCACCTTCCTATCTTCCAGCACCCTTAGCAGTTTCACCTGCAGGGAGAGTGGCGTGCTCTCGATCTCATCGAGAAACAGGGTGCCGCCATTGGCATACTCGAACTTACCGATACGTGTCTTATCGGCGCCGGTGAAGGCGCCAGATTCGGCGCCAAACAGCTCGCTCTCTATGATGGTCTCGGGGATAGCGCCGCAGTTGATGGCGACGAAGTTGGCCTCGGCTCTAGGGCTGTGGTCGTGCAGGTAGCGGGCGACCAGCTCCTTGCCCGTGCCCGTCTCGCCTTCGATCAATACATCGGCAGGCATATCGATCACCTGATGGATGATGTGGCGCATCTGCTTGATCCCCGGGCTGTGGCCCAAGATACGCGGCCCCGGCGTGCTCTGGGATTCCAGCTCGCGTTTTAGGCTGCGGTTTTCCAGGGTCAGCGCACGTTTATCCAGCGCGCGCTTGGCGATATCCAGCATATGCTCGTTGTTAAAGGGTTTCTCGATAAAATCATAGGCACCCTGTTTCAGCGCCTGCACCGCCATGGCGATATCGCCGTGTCCAGTCAGCAGTATGATGGGAATATCCTTGTCCTGGGCCAGCAGGGTGCGCATCAAGGAGAGGCCGTCGATATCCGGCATGTTGACGTCGGAGATCACTATGCCGGGCCAGTTGTCGGGCAGGCCAAGGCCAATCTGTTTGGCGTCGGTGAGGGCTAGGGCGCGGTAGGATTCTAGTTCAAACAGCTGCACCAGCGCCGAGCCAATCAGAGGCTCGTCATCGACGATTAAGATATCGTATTGATTAAAAACTTGATTCTGCATAGTTAGTTTCCTGACGCATGTATGGGCAGTGTGATCTGGAAGATGGCGCCGCCTTGCTCTCGATTGGCAACGCTTATCTTACCCTGCATCGCCTCGACGATGCGCCTGGAGATAGATAGCCCCAGGCCCAGCCCCTGGCGCGAGCTGGTGTAGTAGGGGTCGAAAATCTTCTGCATCTGGCTCTCGTCTATGCCTGTGCCCGTATCTTCTATGGTGATCTCCAGACGATTGCTCACCACGACGCTGATGATCAGCTGTTTCGGGCTGCAGGCGCGCATGGCGACCATGGCATTGCTCATCAGGTTGATCAACACCTGCTGCAGCCTAATCGGGTCACCCCAGATGAGCGTCTCACACTCTGTATTGTTCAGCACGAGATCGATCCCCTGTTTGTCCACCTCTGGCTGGATGATTGTCAGGGCATCCTTGATGCATTGTGCCACGCTAATCGCCTTGTCATTGCCCTTGCTCTTGCGGGTAAAGCTCTTAAATTGCGACACTATGGCCGCCAGCCGATCGGTCAGCTCTATGATGGTCATTATGTTGCTGGAGACATCATCCCACTTGGCGCGGGAGAGCAGTGTCTGGGTGTTCTGTGCATAGCTACGAATCGCCGCCAGCGGCTGGTTGATCTCATGGTTGATGCTGGCCGACAGGCTGCCGATCACTGTGAGCTTGGCGGCCTGGATCAACTCATCCTGGGCTTCCTTCAGCTGCTGATGGCTAGTTTCTAGCGCCTGGGTGCGCTCCTTGACCCTCTGCTCTAGCTGCTCGTGGGCCTGGCGCATGCGGCGGGTATTCTTACGCTTCTCTATGGCGAACAAGAGCGCCAGCGCGCACAGCAGGTAGAGGGCGCCATAGAGCAGGAGCAGCGGCGGCAGCGAGCGGTAGATGGGCGCCATCGGCGAGAGGATATGCACCTGCCAGTCGGCATCGCTCATGAAGGCGGCGTTATCCATAAATTCGGCGCCTTGCTTATCCTTGCCAATCTGGTAAATCCGGTAGTCTGCTGCCAGTGAGGCGGCAAAGGGCGGCTCGATCGCCAGCGGCCTGATGTCACGATTGGCGTAGCGTCTCGATGTCTCGATACGCTGTTTGAGCTGATGAGTCACTGGTGTTAGCGCGGTGAGGCGCCATTCCGGTCGGCTGGAGAGGAAGATGATATGGTCCGGGTCGCTGATAGCGAACTCGTAGTTGCTGCCTCTGGCCATGCCCGTACTCTGCTGCTCTATCTCGGTGACATCGACCTTCACCACGATAGCGCCTAACACCTTGGCCTCGTCCTGGCTGGGTGTCACTGGATAACCATGGCTATAGATGGGATAGGAGAAGTAGTAACCGCGTTTGTTTGAGCTGGTACCGACCGCGAAATAGCGTCCCATCTTGCCTTCGATGGCGTCCTTGAAGTAGGGCCTGAAGGCATAGTTCTTGCCGATAAAGGAGTAGCTCTGCTGCCAGTTACTGGCGGCGATGGCGTCGCCGTTTACATTCACCAGATAGATGTCCAGCGCCTCTGTGATGCTCTGGATCTCTTCCAGATAGCGATTGAGCTGCGTGATGGTATCGGGATCGTCTTGCTGTAACAGCGCGCTTGCCAGCAGTGGGTTGGTCGAGAGTACATGGGGAATGCTCTCATAACGACTGAGGGAGCCAGAGAGGAAGCTGAGCAGCTCTTTCATCTGAGCGTTGGATTGTTGCCGCGTCATCTCATAGCCATGTTCCAGATGGAACCAGTAGGCGACGCGCAGGGTAAAGGCGAGGCCAAGTAGTATGATGAAGCCGACGCCGAGGTATTTTCTTCTTGTTATCATTTTCGACATAAAAGGCATGTCCAATTGAAAAAGCGAGCCTGAAAGGGAGTTGTTAATAACCCGTTTCAGACTCGCCCAATTGTTAAGCAAAATCAAGTGTTTTAATAACCGTTTAACTTATCAATGTATTCAGGCAGGAACAGGGAGATCTGCGGAATATATGTGATCAGCACCAGGAAGAAGAGCAGCAGTGCCAGCCAAGGGACACAAGATTGGATCACCCATCCCATGCTGCGGCCGGTTATCCCCGCGGTGACAAACAGGTTGAGGCCTACGGGCGGCGTTAGCATGCCGATTTCCATGTTGACCACCATGATGATGCCAAGATGGATAGGATCTATCCCCAGCTGGGTGGCTATGGGGAACAAGATAGGCGCCATGATCAGCAAGATGGCCGATGGCTCCATGAAGTTTCCCGCGGCCAGTAGCAGCAAGTTGACTATGATGAGGAAACCCCAAACGGGTAGTCCCATGCCCACTATGGTCTCGGCGATCAGATGCGGAATACGCTCTGTGGTCAGCACATGGGCGAACAGCATTGCGTTGGCGATGATGAACAGCAGCATGATGCTGACCTTGGCGCCATCGCGCACCACGTGGCGTATCTCCTTGTCGGCCGGGGTCTTGAACACAGCGAGCACCATAAAGCCCAGGTTACGCAGCACGGCTCTTGGCAGCGACTCGCCGCTATCGCGCCAGCTGACGTTTTTCAGTGGGCCTATGTCGCGATAACCAAATACCGCGATGAAATAGGCGTAGACGCAGGCGACGGCTGCCGCCTCGGTCGGGCTGGCGATACCGCCGTAGATGGAGCCCAGTACGATGAGGATCAGTGCAAGGCCACCCATCGCCTTCGCGCTCGATATGGCCAGGGGGCGAAAACCGGGGAAGGGCCTTGAAGGCAGCTTCTTGATGCGGGCCACGATATAGATGGCGAGCATCAACAAGAGGCCCATCATCAGACCGGGGATAAGCCCCGCCATGAACATGCGCGCCGCAGAAACTTCGGTTGCTGCCGCATACACCAGCATGACGATAGAGGGCGGGATCAGGATCCCCAGGGTGCCCGAGGTGGTGATCACCCCAGCGGCAAATTTCTCTGGGTAGCCGGCCCGCACCATGCCGACGATGACGATAGAGCCGATGGCGGCGACCGTGGCGGGCGATGAGCCCGATACCGCGGCAAACAACATGCAGGCCATCACAGAGGCCATGGCTAGGCCACCGCGGATGTGGCCCACGCTGTCCATGGCGAAGTCGATGATGCGCCGGGCGACGCCGCCGGTAGACAGGAAGGCCGACGACAGAATGAAGAAGGGGATCGCCAGCAGGGTGTAATGCTCCGAGGTGGATTCATAGAGTTTCAATGCCACCGAGGCTAATGAATCATCGGAGAAGAGCAATATGGTCAGCATGCTGGAAAAACCAAGCGCGATGGCGATGGGCATGCCCAGCAGCATACAGATAAACAGGCTGAGAAAGAGGGTTGCTATAGTCATTATTTTTCATCTCCAGGCTGTTTGTCGTCGGCCTGAGCCTCTTGATCGATAAGGTGCATGCTCTCCTTGGCCTCATCGGCGAAGGCGAAGCCATCTGTCTTGTCGGTGATGATGGCCAGAGCAAGTTGCAAAAAGCGCCAGGTAAGCAGAATAAAGCCGATAAGCAGTATGCTTTGGGAGATCCACAGGGGGACGGCCGGCTCCTCGACGTCGATGCGCAGGTATTCCCAGGCAAAGTCACCGTCTAATCCGCCGATGAGAAAGTGGGGCAGGTCAATATCTTCCATCGGCACACCGATCTGATACATCTTTGCCAGGTATTCCCAGCTGCCGAATAAGAACATGCCGCAGTAGACTAAGCAGATAGTGACGGCCAAGATGGCGGTATACTTACGTCCCCTTCTAGGCAGTTTTTTGACAAAGGCATCGACCCCTATGTGGGCGCCGACCTTGACGCCATAGGACATGCCAAATAGCACGAACCAGCCGCAGATGGTGAGCGTCAGCTCCTGGATCCACAAGAAACCTGTGTTAAAGAAGAAACGAGCGATCACCTCGACAAAGACCAACAGGGTCATTGCGGTGATCAAGGCGTTAAGTACCACCTCTTCGATATGAGAAAAAAAGCGAGACATCATCTCTAGGACTCCTCAAATAGGAAAGAGGCCGAATGCCGTGGAAACGGCCTCAATGCATTCCTATTAAATTAGGGGGTTAGCGCTGATTATTCGTTTGCGGCAACGGCGGCATCGATAAGATCTTTACCTATCTTATCTTCGAACTGTGCCCATACAGGTTTCATGGCGTTGACCCAGGCGGCGCGTTGATCTGGGCTCAGGTAGGTGATCTCAGAGCGCTTAGAGTCGATGATGGCCTGCTTGTCTTTGTTAACCTTGGCGGCGGCGATATCGTTACCGTAGGCAATCGCTTCATCCAGTGATGCCTTGATCACCTTGCGCTTGTCGGCGGGTAGCGACTTCCAGAAGGTGTTTGAGGTGACCACCATGTAGTCGAGTACGCCGTGGTTACTCTCCGTGATATTGCTCTGTACTTCGTAGAACTTCTTCGAATAGATGTTAGACCAGGTATTTTCCTGCCCATCGATGGCACGGGTCTGTAGCAGAGTAAAGACTTCCGAGAAGGGCTTCTTCACCGGAATGGCATCGACCGCCTGGAACTGCGCAGCCAAAACGTCTGAGGCCATTATGCGGAACTTCTTACCTTGGGCATCTTCCGGCAAGATCAGCGGGCTACTGGCCGAAAATTGCTTCATGCCATTGTGCAGATAACCCAGGCCGACGACACCTTTACGTTTCATCGAATTCAGCAGCAGTTGGCCGGCATCGCTCTGTTGGAAGCGGTTAACGGCGTCCATGTCTTTGAACAGGAAGGGCAGATCGAATATCTGCAGCTTCTTGGTGTAGCGCTCGAACTTGGACAGCGATGGTGCCACAAATTGCACATCGTTAAGCAACAGGGCGGAGAGCTCGTTGTTGTCACCAAACAGCTGAGAATTTGGGAACACGTTTACCTGATACTCTCCGGGTAGACGCTCTTCTACGAGTTGCTTGAACTTCAGTGCCATTTGGCCTTTAGGGGTGTTTTCGGCAACCACATGGGAAAACTTAATTTCCGTTGGTGCCGCCCAGCTGTTCAAGCTGGTTCCCAAAATTGCGGCGATTGAGGCCATCTTGACGATCTGTTTGATAAAGGTACAGGTGTTGAGTCTGGTCATTTTGTTATCCCTATAATTGTTAATCCTTCAGTGCCTTAGGGCGACTGACGGTTCACTATGTGCTTAACTCAAAGAAATTATAGGCAAGGACTAGGCCAAAAATGTTTAAATTATGTAAATGGCTTTATATCAATGTGTTGCTGCGTGTTGGTTAAATGGTAAACAGGACGACTTGGGGAGAATGTCGCCCATTGGTTGTAGTCGGATGGGTGGAAACTCACCCATTTAGGCTGGCCGAGTTGTGATGCGTGTCACGCGCTATGGTTAACTGTGCGCTGGCCAGTATTGTCGTCTGAAGTGACCGTGATATAGGACGGCTCCGGCACCCGCCGCGCACAGGGCGCCGATCAACAGGACGATTTTAACATCGAACATGGCTAACAGTCCGCCGAGAAGCGCTGCCAGCAGGTTACCGACACAGAAGATGGTCACCAGCATGCCCATCAGCTGCCCCTGCGGCCTGTCCTGATAGGCATGGGACAGGTAACTTGGCAGGAAACTGTTATAGATGGCGATGCCCGCACCTATGGTCATGAAGGTGAGCAGATAGCTGGCATTGGTGAGATAAGGAAAGCAGGCCAGAGAGGCGCCAAACAGCGAGATGCCTACCAGACTCGCGCCGGCGTGGGTGAATCTGCGCTGTAACACAGGGGTAAACCAGATGCTGGTGGCGATCATGCAGCCGGTGAGTAGCACAGTGACCCAGCTGATCTGCGCCGGCGTAAAGGCCGCCTGCTGAACCAGATGCAGCGGATAGAATTCATAGTAGAAGTTAACCCCCATGGTCAGTAGCAGATAGAGCAGAAAGAAACGTCTCAGAGCCGGCTCTCTGAGCAGTACCAGGCTAGAGCCTTTCTCTGCGTTGGCCTTGGTTTCGTCGAGCTGACGTGGCAGCAGCCAGTGACTCAGCAGGGCACAGAGGATGCAGGCAATGGCCGCGGCGCCGAATACCATCTCCATTCCCCACTCAATGAGGTAGCCGCCCGCCAAGGGCCCAAGCAGATAACCGCCGTAACCCATGGCGCTGATTAGCGAGAAACTGCGCGTCTTATCGATTTGTGGGTGCAGATCGGCCGCTATCGCCCTGGCAATGGCGATATTGCCCTCGCATATCCCCGTGAGTAAGCGAGCGAGACAGAAGAGGACAAACTGCTCAGAATGGGCGGCGAAGGCAGTGAGCCCATAGCCCATGACGCTGCCGAGTAGCGTAAGGCTGAGCATACGCTTGCGCCCATAGGTGTCAGACAGGCTACCGATGAAGCTGCCGCCTATGATGATCCCCAAGGGATAGATGCCTAAGACTATGCCCATCAAGAATGCGCTGGGCAGCCCCATAAATTGGGTGAGGGGAGAGCTGTTGTCATGAAAAAGTGGTGCCAGTACTGGATAAGGCAGTGCAATGCCTGCCACACTGATCAGGGTTACGATTAAGGTGACGCCGAGAATGCGCTGGGCCGTCTGTTCGGGAGCGGTTTGTACTGAGTCGGTGGCGTTCATGACAGCTTTTAAAAGAATGAATAGATAGCACTACTCTACATCAGCAGTCTTTTAAGTAAAGTATTTTGTTTATTTAATTGAGTGGAGGGAATTGGAGCTTTGTTAACTTATTTATTTTATTGAATTAACGTTAGAGTCATCTTATTTGGGCGGATTGATACGCTTAAGAATAGCCTCACTGGGCAGCAGTTCCAGGTGACCCTGGGCATCGAAATACCAACCCGTGATAAAGCCTTTCTGTCGCATGGTAACCAGATTTTGCATCACCTCCTTGGCTTCGATCATCGCTTCCTGCTCATCGCATTCATGGGTGAGTTTAAGGTACGCGGCAATGCTTGCCAGCGACGCAGATTGAGTGACATCGGCCATGTTCAACCACCTTGAGTAGTACTTGGTTTGAGCAAAGTCTTAATGAAGAATAGTTGAGGCTAAGGGATTCGCAATAGCGATAAGCGGCGGCAAAGGCTTGCTGCTAGGCTGTTTGATTATAAATAGGGGAGTGAAGCAAAGAAGCGGAAATATGGTGGTCGATACTGGGCTCGAACCAGTGACCCCCTCCTTGTAAGGGAGGTGCTCTCCCAGCTGAGCTAATCGACCTGGGACTGTGTGTGATTTATCATTTCATAGCTATGCTATGGTGGTCGATACTGGGCTCGAACCAGTGACCCCCTCCTTGTAAGGGAGGTGCTCTCCCAGCTGAGCTAATCGACCTGGGACATTATTATATTCGATATTCTCTCATGAAGAGATGGTGGTCGATACTGGGCTCGAACCAGTGACCCCCTCCTTGTAAGGGAGGTGCTCTCCCAGCTGAGCTAATCGACCTGGGAATATCTCACAACATTAAACTCGATGCACCACATATTCAATCAAAGATAAAATATGGTGGTCGATACTGGGCTCGAACCAGTGACCCCCTCCTTGTAAGGGAGGTGCTCTCCCAGCTGAGCTAATCGACCTGGGACACATCAAATTTTATTACCATACAGTGTATGGTGGTCGATACTGGGCTCGAACCAGTGACCCCCTCCTTGTAAGGGAGGTGCTCTCCCAGCTGAGCTAATCGACCTCGCTGTGTGGGGCCGTATTATAGGGGGGAACGATCTACTGTCAACGCTTTTTTCGAGAAAATAATGAGTCCGGTTCAAATTTGTTCGGATCGTCTTAATGTTAAACAAATCAGGATGATTTCTGATGGCGCCTTGGCGAAAGCCTGTACAGAAGGGGGCTTTCGCTCGCTGGTTCGAGTCAATAATCAGCAGGGGTGAGTAAGGAAAATAGGCATGAGGGATAAAAACTGTCGTGTAAAGGGACGAACAAAAGAGAAGTTGCTCGTCTTTACTGCCTACTTCTTAGTTTGGCTGGGCAAGATAACTTGGCATTAGTACAAGTAAGCTGGCTTTATATGTAGAGATAACTCGACGTCTGCATTATCTATAAGTCGATACAGGCCATAAGGGGAGCGAGTCATTTGCCGCTCGCGGATTCTCTACTGCTGGTACATGAGCTTTATACGGGGGTGATTAGGATGATTGCTAATAAGTACTTGCTAACAGCCCATGTAAATAGGATTTGCAAAAACTTACTTAATATAAGGGAGGCTCACTAGTGTCTTGAATCTGGGGAGGGCCCATAGGCGCATAGTCATCTCTTTTATCTATACTTCTTTTTCTACGCATCTTCCATCCCTACTGCTTTCTATCTTTATAGCTTTCTATCTTTACCGCTTTTATCTTTCGTCGTGCCTATTGATATGGATGAAGCCTGTCGCCTCTTAGTGACAAGGGGCGGGTTAGTTAGGTGGCAGTTTGGCGTGACTAATGAGAGCTCGGCATTTCTATGCGGTAAGTGACCGAGACGAGCTTGTGCGTTGTGACGGGGCGGTCACCTTTTTTGGTCTCGGGCCGGGTGCTATTGGTCTGGCTATTTTCTCTTATCCCATTTGGCTGTTAGAATAGCGACCACATTAAATAGCTCAGTCTATATTTAGACATTTCGATAACAGGTTACTGTCCCATTATGACGATTAAGACGCGTTTTGCTCCAAGTCCTACCGGTTTTCTTCACGTAGGTGGTGCTCGTACTGCACTTTATTCATGGCTCTATGCCCGCGCTAACCAAGGTGAGTTTGTATTACGTATCGAAGATACAGATCTCGAACGTTCAACACCTGAAGCCTGCGCAGCAATCTTAGAAGGTATGGAGTGGCTTGGACTGAACTGGGATGAGGGTCCGTACTATCAGACTAAGCGCTTCGATCGTTACAACGAGATCATCGCCCAGATGCTAGAGCAGGGCACCGCCTATAAGTGTTACTGTAGCCGCGAACGTATCGAGACGATGCGTGAAGAGCAGGCCGCCAAGGGTGAGCAGCAAAAGTATGATGGTTGCTGCCGTGATAAGGCGCCGCGCGATACCGATGAGCCTTTTGTGGTTCGTTTTAAAAACCCAACCGAGGGTAGTGTGGTGTTTGACGATCACGTGCGTGGTCGTATCGAGATCTCAAACGACCTACTCGATGACTTGATCATTGCCCGTACTGACGGCACACCGACCTATAACTTCTGCGTGGTGGTCGACGATTGGGATATGGGCATCACCTGTGTGGTACGTGGTGAAGATCATATCAACAACACGCCGCGTCAAATTAACATTCTTAAGGCGCTTAATGCGCCTGTGCCTGAGTACGCTCATGTGGCGATGATCTTAGGTGATGATGGTGCCAAGCTGTCTAAGCGTCATGGCGCTGTCGGTGTGATGCAGTATCGCGACGATGGTTACCTGCCAGAGGCGCTACTTAACTATCTGGTACGCCTGGGCTGGTCTCATGGCGATCAAGAGGTCTTCTCTATCGATGAGATGAAGCAGCTCTTTAGCCTGGATGATATCAATAAGGCGGCGTCTGCCTTTAATACCGAGAAGCTTATTTGGTTGAACCAGCACTATATGAAGGAGCTGGCGCCTGAATATGTGGCCAAGCATCTCGAGTGGCACATGCAAGATCAAAACATAGACACCTCAAATGGCCCTGCATTGGCCGAAGTGGTCACCGCCCTGGCCGAGCGTGCCAAGACGCTAAAAGAGTTGGCCGCCTCTAGCCGCTACTTCTATGAAGACTTTGCCGAGTTTGATGAAACTGCAGCGAAGAAACATCTGCGTGGCGTGGCGTTAGAGCCGCTACAACTGATACAGAAGAAATTTGCCGAGCTAGAAGAGTGGAATGTTGAAGTAATTCACCAGGCGATCGAAGCCACTGCCGCCGAATTGGAGCTTGGCATGGGTAAGGTGGGTATGCCACTGCGTGTTGCCGTAACTGGTGCCGGTATGTCGCCTGCTGTAGATTTAACCGCTTTCCTCGTTGGAAAGGCCCGTTGTGAGCAAAGAATCTCCAAAGCGATTGAATTTGTAGCAAATAGAATAAATTCCTAAAAAACGAGTTGACACTTTTGGGTGTGCTGCATAGAATGCGCCTCGCAGTTGAGACACAGCCGGCAGATGCTCGCGGTGCACTCAAAGGTGACAAGTTAGGTAAGGGGCCTTAGCTCAGCTGGGAGAGCGCAACACTGGCAGTGTTGAGGTCAGCGGTTCGATCCCGCTAGGCTCCACCATCTAATTTGAAAGCGTTGAAGCAATAGCCTACTGGCTTCAATGAGTATTCACTCGATACGGAGTATAACGTATCACCAGTGTCCCATTCGTCTAGAGGCCTAGGACACCGCCCTTTCACGGCGGTAACAGGGGTTCGAATCCCCTATGGGATACCACTTTCTTGAGTGGTTGACTGCATAAGTTGACGATTCGATAGCGTTGAAGCAATAGCCTACTGGCTTCGACGAGTATTCACTCGATACGGAGTATAACGTATCAACAGTGTCCCATTCGTCTAGAGGCCTAGGACACCGCCCTTTCACGGCGGTAACAGGGGTTCGAATCCCCTATGGGA
>NZ_JAKIKY010000010.1 GCF_023349185.1 Shewanella aquimarina
CTTCAATTAAAAGTTTTTGTGGACCTAAGTCCGACTCAATGAATTCTGATTCATCACTTAGACTCGGAAGAATCTAAGGATGCTTGTACATATTGCTATGGACTCTCATCAATTGCATTGAGATTTAAATCGTTTTCGATTAACTCAATACCTGTGAGTGTCCACACAGATTACTTGATAAATTGTTAAAGAGCATTTGCACATCTCGGTAGTTCCGAGTGGCTAGGGCTGCGTATTCTACGCAATCCCTTGTTCGCGTCAAGCAGTTTTTGCAAACTTTTTGAGGCTTCACTTTTCAGTGACTGACCACCCTATCGCCTTAGCTACCAAGTGTTTCGACGCCGCGTTATCTGCTTTGCCGTGTCAGTGGATGCGCATTATAGGCAGTTCTGACTTGGGCGCAAGGGCTTTTTCAACGATCGGCGATCGCAAGTCGATCTTTTAATCGCTTCGCTGAATTAAGAAACAAAATGAGGGGAAATCACACAGAACCAATCGGGATCATTCAATATCAAAGGCCGCTAAAGTTCGTTTTTTCATCAATATGCTAGTGTAATTGCTAATAATTCATTACCATATACGAGCTGTTAACAGTTAATTATCAATTCCTCAGAGAACCTATTATATGCAAAAGCCATTTCTTATTGTTTTGATTGTCGCCATCCTAGGCGCATTGGCAATATCTCAGTTCACACCAGAGCTTTATTCAGCGATCGCATTTTTTACTGGTGCTATTATTGCGAGTGTTATTTTCACACTTCAGCCATCTGCCGCTAACGCTACCAGTGGTGATACTTACACTGGCCCCACTATGACACTCTATGTAGGCAATCTGCCTTACCGTGTACATGAAGGTGAAGTGAAAGAGCTATTTGGCAAATATGGCCCTGTTAGCTCGGTGAGATTGGTTCGCGATCGCAAGACGGGACGTCGTAAAGGTTTTGGCTTTATTGAGATGTCTGAAGCGGGCGCTAAGAAGGCGATGGCCAAGCTGAACGAATTCGAATTCCAGGAGCGTACGCTCAAGGTTCGTGAAGCCAAGTCTCAAGACACAGATAAAAACGAAGCAGCACAGGCCAGCTAATTTAATCCAGCTTATCTGACATTAGCTTTATCTTTAGCGGCACCAGAGCTTAGCTGCCGGTTTTCATCAGGCTATCGTTAAAGGCGGTAGCCGAACTGAATCCCCAGGCAGCTAAGGTCTTACTTAACCCCTCGGAAATCGTGTTCGTCGTGAACAGCGCCCGGCTCTTACCTCTCTCTCCGCTATTATCAGCATCGAGCAAACTCACCACCCTAGCCGCGATGGCATTGGATGAATCTAATAGATGCACAGACTCTCCCAACTCACGCTGCAGCTCTTCTCTCAAAATCGGAAAGTGAGTACATCCCAAGACTAAGGTATCCAGTCCAGACGCCTTTATCGGCTCCAGGATACGATGCAGCGCCTCGCGATCGACCGGCTTCTGAGCCATCTTATCCTCTGCCAGATAGACCAACTCAGAGGAGCCAAATCTGTCTACACGACAATTACTGGCAAACTGATCGATCAGATCTTGGGTATATTGGCGATTGACTGTCCCTGGAGTCGCCAGCAAACCCAGATGTTTCTTGTGCGATAGGGCCGCCGCGGGTTTGATGGCCGGCACCACCCCTACCACGGGAATGGTCAGGCAGCTTCTTAGTGCAGGCAGGATAAGCGTACTGGCGCTATTACAGGCCACCACCACGATATCGGCCTGGCATTGGGCAACCGCTTGACTAATTAAGGTGACACAACCCTGTACCAGTTCCTGTTCATCGAGTTCGCCATAGGGCAGCCTGGCATTGTCAAACAGATAACAGTAATTCGCACTGGGAAGCTGTTCTCGCACTGCCGCCAATATCGACAGACCTCCTACCCCAGAATCGAACACGAGTATATTTGCTGACAAATTGGCTCTCCTATCACTAAAAGGCTGGTACATAGAAGCAGGGATTTTTTCACATTCCCGATTAAAGCTAAAGCCATTGGGCTCACAATTGGCTTTTCAGGCGGGTTAATCGCCCGGGAAAGTCCGCTACAATGTTAGCCAACCCCTAGACATCAACGACAAGTAGTATACTATTTGCGCCCCCATAGACAGCAACGGTGTTAAGAAATGAATCTAGAAGCAATGGATCCTCAGCAATACGACGCGCAGCTCGATGTGAAACGTCAGAAACTAGCGCAGCTATTTGCCGACTTCGAGACACCCAAGCTGGAAGTGTTTGCCTCACAGAAGGCCCATTACCGCATGCGCGCCGAGTTCCGTGTCTGGCATGAGGGTGAAGATCTCTACTATTACATGTTTGATAAGGCGCTGAACCAGAAGGTTCGTTGCGACCAATTCTTACCGGCGAGCCAACTGATCAACGACATGATGCCCGAGCTGATGGCGGCCTTGCGCCCCAATCAGGTCCTGCGTCACAAGCTGTTCCAGGTGGACTTTCTCTCAACCCTCAGCGGTGAGATCTTAGTGTCACTGCTTTACCACAAGCAGCTCGATGCCCAATGGCAGCAGGAAGCCGAGGCGCTTAAGCAAGCATTATCGGCTAAGTTCAAGGTGAACATCATAGGCCGCGCCCGTAAGCAGAAGCTGGTGATGGATCGCGACTTCGTCATCGAATCCCTGCCGGTCAATGGCAAGGAGCTTATCTATAAGCAAGTTGAGAACAGCTTTACCCAGCCCAATGGTGAGGTAGCGATCAAGATGTTGGAGTGGGCCATAGATATCACACGTAATAGCAGTGGTGACCTATTGGAGCTCTACTGCGGCAACGGTAACTTCTCTATTGCCCTGGCGCAGAACTTCAACCGGGTATTGGCTACCGAGCTGGCCAAGCCATCAGTCGACTCGGCTCAGTACAATATCGAGGCGAACCAGATTGACAACCTACAGATCATCCGCATGTCGGCGGAAGACTTTACCGATGCGCTGGCCAAGAAGCGCAGCTTCAGACGTTTAGAGGGCGTGGATCTGGACAGCTATGATTGCAACACCATATTTGTCGACCCGCCGCGAGCCGGCCTAGATGACAATACCCTGTCTATGGTGCAGGGCTATGAGCGGATCCTCTATATCTCTTGTAACCCCAACACCCTGCTGGACAACCTCAAGGTGCTGGACAAGACCCACAAGATCACCCGCTTCGCGCTATTCGATCAGTTCCCCTACACAGATCATATGGAATCAGGCGTGTTGCTAGAACGACGCTGATATAAAACAAGCATCAAAAAAGGGGCCAACAGGCCCCTTTTTTCATACAGATAACTCTAGCGATGTTCCATCTTCTGCTGCAGGCATTCGGCGCCTTTAGCCACCATGCGCAGCTGAATCACCAGGCGATCGGCCAAGATCTTACGATCGACCCGCTTCATGTCCAGCGCTGCCGCCCCGGCGTTAAACACTAAGGTCACTAAGGCCTCCGCCTGAGCCCTGGCCAACTCGGGGGTTCGCTTAGTAGTCGCCTCTGTGTAGTGAGCTAACTCTGAGATGAAATGTTCTATCTCTCTGGCCACCGCCGCACGAAACGGTGCCGAGGTGCCCGAGCGTTCATGCAGCAGGATACGAAAAACGTTGGGATTAGACTCCAGTACCTCCATAAAGGTATCGACTGAGATGCGAATCACGCTACCACCGGCCTCGGCACGCTGGCGCCCCTTGCGCATCATCTGTCTCAGGGTCAGCCCCCCCTCATCCACCATGGTGAGCCCCAGCTCATTCATATCTTTAAAATGACGATAGAAGGAGGTTGGCGCTATGTTGGCCTCGCGTGCCACTTCCCGCAGACTCAGGCTAGAAAAGCTGCGTTCGGCACTTAATTGATTAAATGCCGCATCGACCAAGGCGCGACGCGTTTTTTCTTTCTGCTGTGCTCTGATACCCATCATGATGAATCCACTAGATAAAACTCAATCTGGCAATCATACCTTCTTTAAGGCAAAAACGCAGCCCGCCTTGACCTGCCCTATTAAGTCGGTAGAATTGGCGTACAGCTGTACGCTCAAGTAAAAAAGAATCTGGACACTATAATGAAAAAACCTCCCCTCATCTGGACCAATATTCTCCTATTTGCCATCACCTTCTTAGGTGCTGTCATTCTCGTACCTTGGTACGGCATCACCTATGGCTATGGCATGGCAGAATGGGTTGCCTTTGTCGGGCTCGCCTTCGCCAGCGGTTTGTCGATAACCGCGGGATACCACAGGCTCTGGTCCCATCGCACCTATAAGGCGCACTGGTCGGTACGTTTTCTTTTTGCCTTGGGCGGTGCCTTAGCACTGCAAAATAGCGCCCTGCATTGGTCGTCGGATCACCGTATCCACCACAAGCATGTGGATGACAACGACAAGGACCCCTATTCGGCTAACATGGGTTTCTGGTACAGCCATATCGGCTGGATGCTTAGAGAGTATCAGGCGCAGCGTTATCACGATTATAAGAACGTCCGTGATCTGCAAAATGAGAAAATTGTGATGTGGCAGCACAAATATTACCTGCCGCTACTCCTCATCATGAATATTGGCCTGCCGGCACTATTGGGCTGGCTCAACGGCGATGTGTGGGCCATGTTGCTCATGGCGGGTCTGCTACGCCTGGTCGTCGTGCATCACTGCACCTTCTTCATCAACTCTCTCGCGCATATCTGGGGCAGCCAGCCCTACACAGATAAGAACACGGCGCGTGATAACGGGGTGCTGGCGCTGTTCACCTATGGCGAGGGCTATCACAACTTCCACCATATCTTCGAAAACGATTATCGCAACGGCATCCAATGGTGGCATTACGATCCTACCAAATGGTTGATCAACACCATGGCCTGGACCGGACTGGCCAACAACCTCAGGGTCACGCCACAGGAGCGGATCGAGAGTGCCAAGTTGCAGATGCAACTGAAGAAGGCGCAGCATAAGGTCACACAGCTGGCCAACCACGAAGAGATCCTCGAGAAGATCCATGCGGAATATGAGCTGCTCAAGACCCATATTGCCGATTACTATCAGGCCCATAAGGAGCTGCTTGAAGCCAAGCGCAAACAGCTGACCACACATCAGCTGATGCAGCAGGTAGAGCACCTGAAGCAGGAATTGCTGGCACGCCAGAAGCAGTGGAAGTCCCTCACCACCGGCTTTGCCTAATCCGATCTCGAAAAAGCCATCCCCCGGGGTGGCTTTTTTACACCCTGAAATAAACAGGAATGATAACGGCCTCCCGCCCTTCATATCTAATACCAATCACAGTAAGTAAGTGAGCAGAGATAGCGCAGGAAAAACGCTTGAGAACAAAGCAGGATTTTTAGATAAGTAGTTATTCTACAATTAAAAATACTAATGCCGTTATCGAGCGTTTTAACAAGCTAGCATGATCAGTTATTTATTACGATTGGTATAACACGTCAGGCGATTGAAGTGCCGCACCTATGGGTCTATCATGAGCGGCTCTCCATTTTATCCAGAGATAGTTTGAGGTTATGTCAGTAGAAAAGATTAAACTCACCGAATACAGCCACGGTGCTGGCTGTGGTTGCAAGATTTCACCTAAGGTACTAGGCACCATACTGGCCTCTCAGCTACCCAGCTTTGACGATCCAAACATTCTGGTAGGCAATCAGACTCGTGACGACGCCGCCGTTTATCGCCTAAACGACGAGACTGGCATCATCAGCACCACAGACTTCTTCATGCCGATAGTGGATGATCCCTTTACCTTCGGCCGCATCGCGGCGACTAATGCCATCAGCGATATCTACGCCATGGGTGGCACGCCCATGATGGCCATCGCCATTCTGGGCTGGCCGGTCAATGTCTTGCCAGCGGAAATTGCCCAGCAGGTGGTCGATGGCGGACGCCAGGCCTGTAAAGATGCCGGGATCATGTTGGCTGGCGGCCACAGTATCGATGCGCCAGAGCCTATCTTCGGCCTCGCGGTAACAGGCCAGATCCCCTTAAACGAACTCAAACAGAACGACACGGCCAAGGCAGGTGACAGACTCTATCTGACCAAGCCGCTAGGTATCGGCATACTCACAACGGCGCAGAAGCAGAAGAAGCTTGCCGAGCAAGATATCAATATTGCCCCTGACGCCATGTGTCAGCTGAACAAGATAGGCGCCACCATCGCCAAGATCCCAGGCGTTAATGCCATGACAGATGTGACAGGCTTTGGCTTGGCAGGCCACCTCATCGAGATGTGCCAAGGCGCAACGCTGGCGGCCAGGGTCGATCTAAGCGCCCTACCCATGCTGCCTAAGGCAATGGACTACCTCAAGCTTGGCTGCATTCCAGGTGGCACCCATCGCAACTACGACAGCTACGGCGAGCATCTTCCCCAGGTAAACGACGAGCAGAAAGCCCTATTGTGCGACCCGCAAACCAGTGGCGGCTTGCTGATTGCCGTATCAAACAGCCATGAGGCCGAGCTGCTTACTCTGCTAGAAAAAGAGGGGCTGCCCACACAATGTATTGGTGAGCTAGTGCCTCAATCCGAGTCGCAGCCACTGGTGGAACTGATCTAATGGGCCATCTAAACGACAAGATTATCCCCGCGAGTGAATATGCTCGAATCCTGGCATCTGACCATCCCATCATGGATGTTCGCGCCCCCATAGAATTTACCAAGGGCGCCTTTCCCGCCAGTAGCAACTGTCCCCTGATGCGTGACGATGAGCGACAACAAGTGGGGACCTGTTATAAGGAGCGAGGCCAGGACGCCGCCATCGCCCTCGGTCATTCCCTGGTATGCGGCGAGGTCAAACAGCAGCGGGTCAATGCCTGGCTCGCCTATCTCGACGCCCATCCCGAAGCCTATCTCTATTGCTTTCGTGGCGGACTGCGCTCTCAGCTGACTCAGCAATGGCTAGCCGAGGCCGGTAGAGCCGTGCCCTACATTCAAGGCGGCTATAAGGCGATGCGTCAGTTCCTTATCGACACCATAGACAGGGCGCCGGAGGTGAAACCTATGTTGATCCTCAGCGGCATAACCGGCAGCGGTAAGACAGACTTTCTGTTGCAGCGGCAAGAGGCAGTCGATCTCGAAGGGCTCGCCCATCATAGGGGCTCGAGTTTCGGTCGCTACCATGAGGCGCAGCCGACGCAGATCAACTTCGAAAATGGCTTAGGGGTCGCCCTGTTGAAACACCAACAGAGCGCCGCGCGGGATCTGCTGCTAGAAGATGAGAGCTATCTCATCGGACGCTCTGCGCTACCCAAGGCTTTCTACATGGGGATGCAGACCGCCAGCGTCGTCATCCTTGAGGAACCGCTGGAGGCCAGGCTGACACGTCTGCTGGACGAATATGTCCATAAGATGCATCAAGGCTATGTAGAGCGTCTGGGCGAAGAGGCCGGATTCGACGCATTTAGTGAGTATCTGGCAAACAGCATCTCAGGCATCAAGAAACGCCTCGGCGGTAAGCAACACGACGAGCTGCAACAGCTGATAAGAGACGCATTAGCGGTGCAGCTGCAGAGTGGCAATACCCAGGCGCACCTTGAGTGGATCGAATTGCTACTGAGCAAATATTACGATCCCATGTATCAGTATCAGATAGCCAAGAAAGCCGAGCGGGTGATCTTCCAGGGCGACCATAAGGCTATGCATCAATGGTTGGATGAATACGCCGTTCGCTAGCACACTAAAACCTTATAAAGTGAAACCACCGAAAACATAAAGCCAGGCATGATGCCTGGCTTTATGTTTAACCCTTGCAAAAACGGTAAGCCGCTAGGATGCGGGTAACATGGCCTCGACCCGCTCGCGCAGCAGATGGCGGTTAGCCTCGGTACCCGACACCACATCATCGAGATCAACCGATATCTTAGACCAGAAGCGTTTGGGTCTGGTGCTCAAGGCATGACCATCCTTATGACTGAAGTAGGAGCCCCAGAGGCCACTGAGCGCCATGGGGATCACTGGGACAGGATCGCGGGCGAGGATCTTGTCGATGCCGGGGCGGAATTCGCCCAGCTCACCGTTAGGGGTAAGGCGTCCCTCGGGAAAGATACACACCAAGTCTCCATTGGCCAGCGCCTGATGAATAGCCTCGAACGCCTGATTATAGGTTGCCTCACACTGGCGCGGGGAACAGATGGGGATCACTCCCGCGTGGCGAAACAGATACTTGAGCAGCGGCATCTCGCTGATAGACTTATCCATCACGAAACGGATCGGACGGGTCGAGGCGCCCATGATGATCAGCGCGTCCACATAGCTGACGTGATTGCACACTATGATGCCGGCGCCCTCGCAGGGGAGTTTGTCGCGGCCTGTCACGGTGACGCGATACAAAATATGGCTCAGCAGATAGCTGACAAATCTCTGGGTAAACTCAGGCACCTGACTATAGACATACAGGGCAACCACGGCATTGAGCAGCGCCAACAATAAGAAGAGATCTGTAATGCTCCAACCTAGGCCCTCCAACAGCAGAATAGACAGCGCAGCCGAGACCACCATGAACAGGGCATTCATTATGTTGTTTGCGGCGATTGCCTGAGCACACTCACCCCTATCGGCGCGCGACTGAATGAAGGCATACAGAGGCACGATAAACAGACCACCGCTCACCCCCACCATAAACAGGGCAAACATCACCCGGTAATGCTGCGACTCGGCGATGAAGCTACTAAAGCTATAGACGGTCTCGGCCTGGGCCGGCAACTCGGGGAGTGACCACAGCAGATCCACGCCAAACAGGGTCAGCCCGGCCACACCGAAGGGCAAGAGACCCAATTCCACGTGTCCAAAAGAGAAACGCTCACACAGGAAGGAGCCCACCGCGATACCGATAGAGAATAGGGCCAACAAGAGCGACACCACTGTCGCATCCGCATGCAGGTGCAGCTTGGCAAAGTTGGGGAACTGAGTCAGATAGGTCGCCCCGAGAAACCAGAACCAGCTGATCGCCAGGATCGCCATCCAGATACTCGGGGTCTTTCTGACTTTAGCTATGCCGCGCCAGGTGCCCGACAAGGGCGCGAAACGAATCTTAGTGATCGCTCCTTGAGGCGGCATGGCTGGAATCGCCCGGCTGGCCAGGTAACCGGCAACGGCCAGCACAAACACGGTCGCCGCGGTAGCGATAATGCCCTTGTCGCTGGCCACCAGAAGCCCGGCGCTGAGTGTGCCTATCAGGATCGACAAGAAGGTGCCCATCTCTACCCAGGCATTACCCGTCACCAGCTCATCTTCCGCTAAGGCCTGAGGCAGGAGCGAATATTTTACCGGCCCGAAATAGGCCGACTGGCTGCCGGTTAAGAAGAGCAACACTAACATCACCATATAACTCTGGCTCAGAATCGCCATGGCCGCGCAGGACATGATCACCAGCTCCAGCTGCTTTAAGCGTCTGATCAATTTGGCCTTATCCATGTTGTCGGCCACCACTCCCGCGTGGGCGGAAAACAAGAAGAAAGGCAGGATAAACACGCCGGCGGCGAGGTTAACGAACAGGTTTACGCTGATGGGCAGTTCCTCTATCTGGCTATAGGTCACCATCAGAAGCAGCACATTCTTGTAGATATTGTCGTTGAGTGCCCCCAGGCACTGAGTGGCAAAATAGGGAAAAAACCGCTTGGTTAACAGCATAACGCCTCCTTGTGATAACCCAATCCTTTAAGTTGAACCGCGATATGGTGGCGAATGGCCTCCTCGATACTTATCCCGGGAGCAAAGAGCTTATCGTCCAGCGCCAGACACACCAAGCCATGCACGCCCCCCCACAGGGCTCGGCTCGCCAGTAATCGTTGCTCACCGGATAGCTCGGGCAACAGCTCGCCCAGGCAAGACTCTATCAAGGCAAACAGCTGCGCAATAAGCCGGGCATGATGCTCGCTCAGCCCCTGCTCATCGGTTGCCTTAAGCTCGAAGATCAGCTGAAAGGCTCTAGGCTGCTCGAAGGCAAATTGCTGGTAGGCGTTGGCCATCGCCTCGAGTGGATTCGAGTCATAGGCTTGAGAGACTTGTGCATTAGAAACCAGGCACTGGTAAAGCTGATCCAGCGTCAACTCGGCGACGGCTAGTAGCAGACCCTGATAGCTCCCGAAGAGATTCACCAGGGTGCTGGGCACATAGCCGACAACTTGAGCCACCTTGCGCAGGCTCAGGCTATCGAGTGACTCGACCGCCAAATGCTGCAGCACGGCGGCGGTTGCCATCGCCCGAATCTCATCATGAGTATGTTCCTTACGTCTTGCCATCTCGGCTCCATCCCTCTGTCAATTTGCGTTCAAGTTACCAGCAAGCAAAATAAAAAACAATGTTCATAATAAGATTATTTTTCGGCGACCAGAATAAAGAGGGAAATTTATCGGCTGAGTGTCATGAGAACTCTGTCTTCGTCTGGACCGAAGTAGTCGGCCTCCAGCCCTTGCTCGACAAAGCCTAACCTGGCATAGAGGTGCCTGGCAGGATTATCCGGCGCCACGGTGAGCTTCACCTGTGTCACGCTAGCGGGTAGCGCGCTCAAGGACTCTACAATCAAACGCCTGCCTATGCCTCGCCCCTGAGCGGCACTATCGACTGCGACCGAGAGGATCCAGGCACTATCTACCCGTTCGCTCCTGGCCAGCAGTATGTAGCCCAGTAGACATTCGTTTTCGTCACAAGCGACTCGCAGTCCGCTTGGCCAGCAGTCGAAACTCTGGCGAAAGAAGAAGTCTGGATAGGCATGAGCACCAAATAGTCCCTGCTCCAGACGATAGAGCGCCTGCAGCTGGTGCTTACCAGCCGCCTTGATAGAAATATGAGGGAGATTATTCACGGGTTAACAGCTCGTCCCATGGCAGGTGGGTCGATCCCACGACGATAAAGTTGGGATTCTCTAGTGATTCACGCTCGTTATAACTCAGTGGCTGTAGCTCGAGATCCATCACCTGGCCGCCCGCCTCTTCGATGATGATCTGCGCCGCGCCCGTGTCCCACTCACCCGTAGGACCGATACGCACATAACAGTCGGCTCGGCCTTCTGCCACCAGACAGCTCTTAAGCGCCGCACCGCCCAGCACCACTAGCTCGCAGTGTTTGGGATGATTGAAAAGCTTCAATACAGACTGCGGATCCTGACGACGACTCACCGCCAGGCGCAAACAAGGCTCATCGTCTGTGGTGAGCTGTTTGCTGGCGATACGCACCTCCCCCTTGCTGCTGCGCTTATAGGCGCCCAGTCCCGCAATGGCGTAATAGACCACGCCAGTCATAGGCACATAAACCACGCCCATGATAGGGCGGTTGTGCTCGACCAGGGCGATGATCACCGAGAAGTCACCGCTACCGGCAATAAACTCGCCCGTGCCATCTAGGGGATCGACTAACCAGTAGCGCTGCCAGTCGGCGCGCTCGACGTAGGGGATATCGGCATCTTCTTCGGATAAAACCGGGATCTCAGGGGTGAGACTGTTAAGCTGGGAAGCGATGATCTTATGGGCCGCGATATCGGCAGAGGTCACCGGGGTATTGTCGGATTTCACCTCTTTGTCAAAACTGCCCTCGAGGTAGATCCCTTTAATGGCTTCTCCCGCCTCGATGGCAATCGAAATCGCCTGCTCAACATACTCTTCTGGCTTCATCACAACTCCAACAGCCTACATCTGGCAATGCCTAATATGATAATTCGGATTAACTACTTTAGTTTTAGATGTTTCTGTGCCAAAAACAAGGCGCTAACGCTTCGAGATTCGGAAAAGTCATCTTCTAATAACAACTCAGACCACTGGCTCAATGGCCAGCGTACCACCTCTATGGGTTCGGGCTCGTCACCCTGCAATCGACTCTCATACAGATCTTCGGCGACGAAGATCTGCATCTTGCTGGCAAAGTAGCCAGGCGCCAGGCTTAACTCCATCAGATGGGTCAACTTACGGGCACCAAAGCCGATCTCCTCCTGCAGCTCACGGTTGGCCGCCTGGGCATGGGTCTCGCCGGGATCCACCAGGCCTTTGGGGAAGCCCAGCTCGTAACTATGGGTGCCTGCCGCATATTCGCGTCCCAGCAGGAGTTCCTCGCCATGCACAGGCACCACCATCACGGCGCCGCGGGTATTACCCTTCATGCGCTCATATTGGCGCTCAACCTGATTCGAAAATTTTAAATGCACCTGCTCTATCTGGAACAGACGGCTCTGGGCAACAACTTCGGCATGTAGGATCTGCGGCTTTTTGTCCGACATTGAACTTCCTGAAAAATGGCGTTTGCTTAACCACTCAATCTTACTATGATGGGCCTAATCCACAACTCAAACCAAGGAATTTTTTTACTACCTTTATGTTTCCCTGGAATAAGATAGATACCGTATTGTTAGACATGGACGGTACCCTGCTGGATCTGCATTTCGACAACCACTTCTGGCTCAGCCTGGTGCCTCAGGCCTTGTGTCAGCAGCGGCAGATCCCACCGGCCGAGGCCCAGCAACTGGTAGAGAGTGCCTATGCCAAGGTCTTCGGCACCCTGGAGTGGTATTGCCTCGAATATTGGCAACAGGAGTTGGGTCTGGACATTCTGGCGCTGCATCACACCCTGGTCGACAGGATCCAGCTGCGTCAAGACAGCATGCCCTTTCTCGGCACGCTCGCCAAATACGGCAAGCGGCGCATCTTAGTCACCAACGCCCATCCCCACAGTCTGGCGTTGAAGCTCAAACATACCGAACTGGCTAGCGGGTTAGACGAGATGCTCTCCAGCCACACGACAGGCTATCCCAAGGAGCATCCCAAGTTCTGGCGTCACCTGTTTAATGAGTTTTCCCTGGATCCCAGCCGCTGCCTGTTTATCGACGACAGTGAGCCCATTCTACTGGCGGCCCAAAAAGCCGGCGTAGGCTATCAGCTAGGGATCAAGAATCCCGACAGCCAAAAGCCGCACAAGCAGTTTGCCGACTTCCCTGCCATCGACGATTACCATCATCTACTCGTCTCCCTAGAACAGGCTCAACGAGACTAGCCGCCTGCGCTTTACGCGCTAATCGCTTGATGTGACTGACAGAAAATCTGGTTAATACTTGCACTGCATAAAATACTGTATATACTGACAGGTACTGTATGGAAAGACAGGATTAATCATGAGACCCTTAACCCCGAGACAAGCCGAGATTTTAGATCTGATTAAACGCAATATTGCCGACACTGGCATGCCGCCTACCCGTGCGGAAATTGCGCGTCGCTTAGGCTTTAAGAGTGCCAATGCTGCCGAGGAACACCTCAAGGCGCTGGCCAAGAAAGGTTGCATCGAAATCATGCCCGGCACCTCACGCGGCATTAAGCTGACCCAAGAGGAAGAGCCTGAAGATCTCGGTCTGCCTCTAATCGGCCAGGTTGCCGCCGGTGAGCCCATTCTGGCCCAGGAGCATGTGGAGCAGCACTATCAGGTTGATCCAAGCATGTTCCGCCCCAGCGCAGACTTCCTGCTGAGGGTCAAGGGTGACAGTATGAAAGATATCGGCATTCTCGAAGGCGATCTGCTGGCAGTACATAAGGTCGAACAGGCCAGAAACGGTCAGATCATCGTTGCCCGCGTGGAAGACGATGTCACGGTTAAACGCTTCGAGAAGCGCGGCAGCACCGTGTTCCTTCATGCAGAAAACGAAGAATATTCCCCTATCGTCGTCGATCTCACCACTCAGAGCCTGAGTATCGAAGGCCTGGCCGTTGGCGTGATTCGAAATGGAGACTGGCAATGAACAACCTAATGGGCATGGCGCCACGTCATCCAGGACTGTGGGTCGATCTCGACAGCTCGCTTAAGCGCGGCGATGGCAACACTATCTCTACCACGGCAAGTTCGACTCAGGGCAAGCAGGAGCTCCAGGCCCTCACCCCTGAGCTAGCCAGACTCAGTCAGCAGGGGCAATGGGTGGTGCTGATCAGCCCGCCAAACATAGGCTACAAACAGATGCTGGCCGACGGCGGTGTTCGCATGGACCGTATATTACTTGTGCACACCAAGGATGAGGTCGAAACCCTGTGGGCGATGGAAAAAGCCCTCACAAGTGGTACATCCAGTGCGGTGATCTGCTGGGCACAAACCCTGGATGCCCGTGACAGTCGTCGCCTACAGATAGTCGCCAAGAATACCCGCGCATTAGGGGTAGTGATCGAAGATGCGAACGGTCACTTACCTGCCAGCCCGTTTTCCCAAGAGGATCTCAGCGGTCAGCCCTCGAATCTGTTTAGCTCGCTACACTAATCATCCTCGCACTACCTTTCCATACAGACGCCCCGCAAGGGGCATTTTTGTGTCTGTTTTGTTTAGCAAAATAAAATAAAAGTGATCTTGATCAATATTTAAACAGCCATTAAGTTAGTAATAGATATCAACGATTATTTGTTATATCGCACAATTTGGTTGTCGGCTTGAGCGGCGAAAATAATCTTGTAACACCTCGCCCACGGAAGCTGAAATTGGTCTGATATATTCAGCCGTAAGTGCAAGCGTGGTCACCACCAACAGAACAAGAGTTTCACCACCGACGCACTTTGAAGTCATCGTTGCTTTTTTGGGAACTGAAGAGTTTGCATAGAGCCGAGACATACTGTGTGGCTCTTCTTTGTAGTTGCCTTCGCAATTGACAGAGGAGAAGTCTAGTGAAGCAAGTGTTGTGTTGTTTGCTGGCGTTGCTATTTACGCCCACCATACTCGCAGCAGATATGCCCCTGAATATGACATCAGGGGTCACAGAGATCAGCAATAAGGTGTTTAGCCTTCATATGACGATTCTCTATATCTGCTGTGCCATAGGCCTAGTCGTCTTTGGGGTGATGATCTACGCCATCATCAACCATAGGCGCTCCAAGGGTGCCGTCGCGGCAAACTTTCATGAGAGCACTAAGGTAGAGATTGCTTGGACGCTCGTTCCTTTTGTCATCTTGATCCTCATGGCCATCCCGGCCACCAAGACCCTCATCGCCATGGAAGATCCCAGCAATGCCGATCTCACCATCAAGATCACAGGTTCCCAATGGAAATGGCACTACAGCTATTTTGACCAAGACATCAGCTACTACAGCCTACTGGCGACCCCCAGAGAACAGATAGAAGGTAAGGAGACCAAAGGCGAACACTATCTGCTGGAGGTCGACAAGCCACTGGTGCTGCCGGTCAATCGTAAGATCCGCTTCCTGATGACCTCGGAGGATGTGATCCACTCCTGGTGGGTACCGGCCTTCGCGGTGAAGAAAGACGCTAACCCAGGCTTCATCAACGAGGCCTGGACCCGCATCGACAAGCCAGGCATCTACCGTGGCCAGTGCGCCGAACTTTGCGGCAAGGATCACGGCTTCATGCCAATCGTGGTACAAGTACTTTCCGAAGCCGATTTCGACAACTGGATTGTCGAGCAGGAGGCACAGGCCAGCGCGGCCGCCGCCGAGGCGCAGGCAGCCTTGTCGAAAACCCTGTCGAAAGAAGAGCTGATGACTCAGGGCGAACAGGTCTATATGGCGCGCTGCGCCGCCTGCCACCAGCCAAATGGTGCCGGCTTACCTGGCGTCTTCCCGTCACTCATAGGCAGCCCAATCATCAAGGGCCCTGTCGCCGATCACCTAGATGTGGTGCTACATGGCCGCTCCGGCACAGCGATGCAGGCCTTCGCCCAGCAGCTCACCGCTACAGAGATTGCCGCCGTGGTCACCTTCGAGCGTAATGCCTGGGGTAACGACACCGGCGATACGGTGCAGGCAGCCGATGTCAATCAGGCAAACTCAGGCACATCGAGCGAGGCTGATACAGGAGCAGATGCAGCTGCCGAAGCGGTTCAATCTATGCCTACCCCGACGGCCGAATCCAGTGCGGCAGCAAACTCCGTCGCCGAGGAATCTCAAGCACCTGTGTTAGACGATCTGACCATGGATGAGCTGATGGCCAAGGGAGAGCAGGTTTATCTCGGCCACTGCGCCGCCTGTCATCAGGCCACAGGCATGGGATTACCCGGCGCCTTCCCGGCACTCAAAGGCAGCGCCATCGCCACAGGGCCAGTTGAGAATCACCTAGACATAGTGCTTCACGGTAAGCCTGGCACCGCCATGCAGGCCTTCTCCAGTCAGTTAACGCCACAGGAGCTCGCCTCGGTGATCACCTATGAGCGCAACGCCTGGGGTAACAACACTGGCGACATGGTTCAGGCAACAGACGTCAATCAACAGGGTCAATAGGGAGGCATTATGAATGCAATAACGCGTGAAGCAGATATGGATGCCACTCATATTGGCGAACATTCGACCCACCACGAGGAGCACCCGACGGGCATAAAGCGTTGGCTGTTTACCACCAACCATAAAGACATAGGCACCCTGTATCTCTGGTTCAGTTTCATCATGTTCTTAACCGGCGGCGCCATGGCCATGGTGATCCGCGCCGAGCTGTTCCAGCCGGGTCTGCAACTGGTGGAGCCCAACTTCTTCAACCAGATGACCACGGTTCACGGCCTCATCATGGTGTTTGGCGCCGTGATGCCGGCCTTTACCGGCCTCGCCAACTGGCTGATCCCTATGATGATAGGGGCGCCAGACATGGCCCTACCCCGCATGAACAACTGGAGCTTCTGGATCTTGCCCTTCGCCTTTGCGATCCTGATTAGCTCGCTGTTCATGGAGGGCGGCGGGCCTAACTTTGGCTGGACCTTCTACGCCCCGCTGTCGACGGCCTATAGCCCGGATAGCACGGCGCTGTTTGTCTTCTCGGTACACATCATGGGTATCAGCTCCATCATGGGCGCCATCAACGTGATCGTGACCATAGTCAACATGCGCGCTCCGGGTATGAGCTGGATGAAGTTGCCACTGTTCGTCTGGACCTGGCTGATCACCGCCTTCCTGCTGATCGCCGTGATGCCGGTACTCGCCGGTACAGTGACCATGGTACTGACCGACAAGTTCTTCGGCACCAGCTTCTTCGACGCCGCCGGTGGTGGTGACCCTGTGATGTTCCAGCATATCTTCTGGTTCTTCGGCCATCCCGAGGTCTACATCATGATCTTGCCGTCCTTCGGCATCATCTCTGCCATAGTACCGGCCTTCAGCCGCAAGAAGCTGTTTGGCTACTCCTCCATGGTATACGCCACCGCCAGTATCGCGATCCTCTCCTTCCTGGTCTGGGCACACCACATGTTTACCACAGGTATGCCTGTGTTCGCTGAGCTCTTCTTCATGTACTGCACCATGTTGATCGCCGTGCCGACAGGGGTGAAGGTATTTAACTGGGTCGCCACCCTCTGGCGCGGCTCGCTCACCTTCGAGACGCCCATGCTGTTTGCGCTGGCCTTTATCATCCTCTTCACCATAGGTGGCTTCTCTGGGCTGATGCTGGCCATCACGCCGGTGGATTTCCAGTACCACGACACCTACTTCGTCGTGGCCCACTTCCACTATGTATTGGTCTCGGGGGCTATCTTCTCCATCATGGCGGCGGCCTACTACTGGCTACCTAAGTGGACTGGGCATATGTACAGCGAGAAGCTAGGCAAGCTGCATTTCTGGTGCTCGGTGATCTCGGTGAACGTGCTCTTCTTCCCCATGCACTTCCTGGGGCTGGCGGGCATGCCGCGACGCATTCCGGACTACTCGATTCAGTTTGCCGACGTCAACCAGATAGTCTCTATCGGCGGCTTCGCCTTCGGCCTGTCACAGCTGATCTTCCTGGTGGTGGTGATCAAGTGCATCCGCGGCGGCGAGCCGGCACCCAACAAGCCATGGGATGGCGCCGAGGGACTGGAGTGGACATTGCCGAGTCCGGCGCCCTACCACTCATTCTCGACACCACCTGAGGTGAAATAGCATGACGGACGCTAAGGCGTACTCCAACCGTAAGCTGATCGGCCTATTGCTGTTAGGTTGCGTGGGCATGTTCGGCTTCGGATTCGCCTTGGTGCCTCTATACGATGTGCTATGTGAAAAATTAGGCATCAATGGTAAGACGCAATCGACCGCCGCCGAATATAAGGCGGTGACCATAGACACCAGCCGCACGGTAACGGTCGAATTTATGGCACAGACCCAGAAAGATATGCCCTGGGTCTTCGCCCCCGAGATGAAACGCATTCAGGTGCATCCGGGTGAGGTGATTCGTACTCAGTTTCACGCCAAAAACCTCTCGGCGCAGCAGATTGTCGGGCAGGCTATTCCCTCTGTCTCTCCGGGACAGGGCGCGGCCTACTTCCACAAGACAGAGTGCTTCTGCTTTAACCAGCAAAAACTCGATGCCAATGCCAATGCGCAATTACCTTTGATCTTCTATGTCGATACCGAGCTGCCCGAGCAGATCTCGACACTGACTCTCTCTTATACGCTATACAACATCACCGACAAGGGGTACGTAGATGATGTTGAGCAAGGAGCTGCGAAATGACAAGCAAACATGAACACTACTATGTCCCCGCCCAGAGTGCCTGGCCCATCATTGGTGCCTTCGGCCTCTTCCTCATCGCCTATGGCGCCGGCAGTTATGTACAGCAGTTACAGACGGAGCAGACCAGCGGCGGTTATATCCTTACGGCGGGAATCGCCGTCATCCTCTACATGGTCTTCGGCTGGTTCAGGACAGTGATAGGCGAGTCCATGTCCGGCCTCTACTCTAAGCAGATGGATCGCTCCTTCCGCCAGGGAATGAGCTGGTTTATCTTCTCCGAGGTGATGTTCTTTGCCGCCTTCTTCGGCGCCCTGCTCTACGCCCGCACCATAGCAGTGCCCTGGCTCGGCGGCGCCTCGAACAATGCCATGACCCACGAAGTACTTTGGCCCAATTTCCAGGCGGTCTGGCCCCTGGTCACCACACCCGATGGCACCAAGACGGAGGCCATGGGCTGGACGGGTCTGCCTCTGTACAACACCATCATACTGCTAACCTCGTCGGTCACCCTGCATTTCGCCCATGTGAGCCTGGAGAAGAGCAAACGCACCGCGCTCACCCTCTGGTTAGGCATCACCATACTCTTAGGTCTCGCCTTCCTCTTCCTCCAGGCGAAAGAGTATGCCCACGCCTATCAGGAGATGGGGCTGACCCTCTCCTCCGGCGTCTATGGCAATACCTTCTTCCTGCTCACTGGATTTCACGGCATGCACGTGACCCTGGGAACCATCTTCCTATTCGTGCTCTTCTTGCGGGTATTAAAGGGGCATTTCACGCCTGATAAGCATTTCGCCTTCCAGGCGGGCAGTTGGTATTGGCACTTCGTGGATGTGGTCTGGCTATGCCTGTTCGTATTCGTCTATGTCCTCTAAGGAGGCTTATGACCACCTATTAATAGGGTCTGGGATTTGGGGTGATCACCCCAAGTCCCAGGGCAATCAACAGCAAGAGCACCACCAGCACAGAGAAGAGCACACGCCGCCCCAGATACTGACTCATGGGCGCCTTGCCCTCTCCCTTCACCAAGACAAATAAGGCCCGGCCAAGATTAAAGATAATGAACACCAATAGCAGTACTAAGACGATCTTAAATAGCAGTATTTCGCTCATGAAGGCTCCCACGGTTCGCGGTGGCACGATTTTTCTCGTTTTAGTTACTTTGCTGGTATTCACCATTCTGGTCAAGCTGGGACTGTGGCAGTTAGACAGGGCCGCCGAGAAACAGGCGCTGCAACAGGCGCTAACCCTCAAGCAGGCCGCCGCGCCGCTGGATTATCAGAGTCTGCTCGTCTTAGCCAAGCGCGGCTCCCTCACCGGCTATCGTCTGGAGGTCCAGGCGACACCTGTGGATGCCCCCATCATACTGCTGGATAACCAGGTATATGAGGGCCATGTCGGCTATCTGGCCTATCAGGTGATGCGTGTCGAAGCCGATGCGCCTTTGCTAATGGTCGAACTCGGCTTCGTCGACAGTGGCCTAGACAGACAAAAGTTACCCCAAATAACACGAATGACTCAGACGGTGACATTAAGCGGGCGTGTCTATCAGAGGGCTAGTAACCCCTTGAGCCAACACCTACTGCCCGAAGTGGGCGATCCCATGCGAATTCAAAACCTTAACCTGACCGAGCTATCTCAGCAGCTAGGCATGCCGTTGGCCCCCGCCATACTGCAACCCGAGGCGATACCGGGCGGCGCACTGCCACATCCCTGGCTGCCGATCCCCATGAGTGCACAGAAACACCAGGGCTATGCCCTGCAGTGGTTCTCCATGGCGACCGTCTTTCTAATGCTCATGACTTACCTGCTGATATTTAAGAGGAAAAATAAGGAATCCAGTGAAAACAAATGAGTGTCGTAACTTGTTGCGTAAAGACATCTGACCCTGTAGGTTAATCAATAGGCACCTTGATAAATAGGGTGCCTACCCAGGTAAATGGTCACTTCCTAGCCGTCTCGGGGAGTTGATATTTTTCGGTGTCTGGCGCGCGCTAACCCATAAAATAATCAACCAGAGGATTAAGATGAGATCCCCAAAGAGCCAAGGCGCAAAACCCCTAATTATCTTACTGCTGGTCTTTGTCTTGCCCGTGGCGGTAGCAAAACTAGTGCTGAGTCTGAACCTCTATCATGGCGGCGCCACCAATAAGGGGGAGCTTCTGCCGCCCGACACAAACTATGCCCGCCTGGCCATGACCAATCCCATGCCCAAACACTGGCAGATGATCTACCTGCTTCCGGCACAATGCGATCAGGCCTGTATGAACCGACTCTACATACTGCATCAGAGCCAGATCGCCCTGGGGCGAGACCAGCACAGGGTCAATCCCATTATATTATTGCAAGCTGACAGCGATCTCATGGCGCTGCAGGAGAGTGAGTTCGACTTCGCCACGGCCCAGGCCACCGAGGCGGTCAGCCAGATGCTGACCCGGGAGGAGATCATCATAGTGGATCCGCTGGGTTCGCTGGTGATGCGCTACCCCCAGGTTGAAGATGAACAGGCCCAGCTGATGCTCGGCAAGGCATTGATCGCCGACTTAAGAAAGATGCTTAAACTGTCGAGGGTCGGCTAATGCAGATGACATCGGTACTGAAACTCACCTTAGTCTTTACCCTGTGCGTGATCTTGATGGGAGCCTACACCCGACTCTCGGACGCCGGCCTAGGCTGTCCCGACTGGCCGGGCTGCTACGGCATGATCAAGGTGCCCACCCAGAGCCACGAACTGGCCAAGGCACAGGACAGCTTTCCCGAACATACGGTAGAACCAGAGAAAGCCTGGCTGGAGATGATCCACAGGTATATTGCCGGCACCTTAGGCCTACTGGTCGCTTTCATCCTCTTCATCAGCTTCAGGCAGCCCGATGCCCCTAAGAAGCTTCCCAGCTTTATCGCCCTATTAATCCTGTTCCAGGCGGCGCTGGGGATGTGGACGGTCACCATGAAACTCATGCCCGTGGTGGTGATGTCCCACCTGATCGGCGGTTTCACCCTGATCTCCCTGCTATGGCTGCTCTACCTTAGAACCAAGCCACTGCGACTACCCGGCGGCGAGCCCAGACTGAGAAAACTCGCCCCCTACGCACTCTTCTGCCTCGGCTTACTCGTGCTGCAGATCATCCTGGGCGGCTGGACCTCATCTAACTATGCGGCAATGGCCTGCACCACACTGCCCATCTGCGAAGGGGACTGGGTAAGCAATCTCGACCCACTGCATGCCTTCTACCCCCTACATAAGACGGAAGGCAGCTATGAATTTGGCATACTCGACTACTCCTCCCGCATGACTATCCATGTGGCACACAGATTCGGTGCCATCATTACGGCGACAGCCCTGCTTTGGCTGGTCTACCGCATGATCAAACTGTCTCACTCTCAGCTGCTCAGACGCAGTGCCTGGGTGCTACTAGGCTTGTTGTGCCTACAGATAGCGCTTGGCATCAGCAATGTTGTGCTGCACCTCCCCTTGGGAGTTGCCGTATCCCATAACGCGGGCGCCGCACTCTTATTACTCACCCTGGTTTTCATCAACTACGCCCTGTGGCGTAAGGCATAAGGAGGCATCGCCATGGCCAAACCTATGACTATCACCAAGCATGCCGTTACCCCTCTCCCCTGGCGCGCCTATCTGGAGATGACCAAGCCAAGGGTAGTCGCCCTGATGCTGTTGACCGTATTGGTCGGCATGTGCCTGGCGGTACCCGGCGCCGTACCGGTTCAACCCTTAATCGCCGGTCTAATTGGCATAGGCATGATGGCGGGGGCGGCCGCGGCCTATAACCATCTGATCGACCGCCGCATCGATGGCCTGATGGCCCGAACCTATAATCGACCATTACCTAAGGGGCGAGTCTCCATCACCAAGGCACTGACCTTTGCGACCGGTATGGCGATTCTCGGCTTTATGCTGCTCTACTGGGCCGTCAACCCGCTCACCGCCTGGCTCACCTTCGCCAGCCTCATAGGCTACGCGGTGATCTATACCGCCTATCTCAAGCGTGCCACGCCACAGAATATCGTCGTCGGCGGCCTGGCCGGAGCCATGCCACCGCTGCTGGGTTGGACGGCGATAACCGGCGAGTTTCACGGCCATGCGCTGCTGTTAGTGATCATCATCTTCGCCTGGACGCCGCCCCATTTCTGGGCGCTGGCGATCCACAGACGCGCCGAGTATGCCAAGGTCGATGTGCCCATGCTGCCAGTAACTCACGGCGTCGAATTTACCAAGACCTGCATCCTGCTCTACACGGTTTTACTGGCCCTGGCCTGTCTCTACCCTGTGCTCGTTGGCATGTGTGGTCCCCTCTATCTGGTGGGGTCTACCCTGTTAAGTTGTGGCTTTATCTATAAGGCCTGGCAGCTCAAGTATAGAGACCAGCCGGGACTGGCGATGCAGGTGTTTCGCTTCTCCATCTACCACCTGATGCTGCTCTTCTTGCTGCTCTTGGTCGACCACTATCTCTGGAGCTAACGATGAAGCCAATACTGGTCATCATTACCTTACTCATCTTCAGCGGCCTGGGGGCGATCGCGGCGGTTAACTACACAGCTAAGCCCACGCCGCCCGAGTTGCTCACCAGCTATCGCTATCCCCAGCAGCGACCCTTGTCCCCCTTCGAGCTAACCGATCAGAATGGCAAGGCCTTTACCAACGACCAGCTTAAGCACAAGTGGAGCCTGTTCTTTGTGGGCTATACCTCCTGCCCGGATGTGTGCCCCACCACGCTTGGCAAACTGGCGGCGGCCTATCAACAGCTGGAAGGTGTGGTGGATCTGCAGGTGGTGTTTCTGTCGGTCGACCCTGCACGGGATACCCAGGCAAGGCTCAAAGATTACATCAACTTCTTTAATCCCAACTTCGTTGCAGTCACGGCGCCCCATAGCCAGTTGCTCCCGCTGACCCGGGAACTTGGCTTCGTCTATACCATGGTGGGCGAAGGCGAAAATTATCAGGTGGATCATAGCGCCTCCATGGTGCTCATCTCTCCCGACGGCACCCGAATGGCAACGATTAAGCCCACCAGCCTAGATCCTCGTCAGCTACCTCAAATCCGCAACAAGCACCTCATTCACGATGTGATCGCCCTAGCGACCCACTATGGTGAGTAACAAAATCCTTCACTGTCGGCTCCCACACGGGAGCCGACTTAGTTAAAAAACTGTTATTTTTCAGGCAAGCCTCTTATTTACCGTCTATCTTTTGATCCTAGTGGAGTCTTAATGACAGGGATTGTAGAGGAGCCCCCCGATGACCCAGAGTCCGATTCGCTTGGCGTCTGAGCTGACGATTCGTAACATCCAGCAGGTCCACCATGATATTGCCGAACAGCTCACCGCGTCTGATACCTTGAGTATCGACGCCAGCCAGTTGACCCGGGTCGATACCTCAGGTGCCCAGCTGCTCTACTTTTTGCATCACTATTGCCAAACGCACCACCACGCCATCGAATGGACACCTCCCACCGAAGAGGTCGGGCATACCTTGGCCGAGTTGGGGCTCGACGCGGCACAGATCTTTGCGCTTGCTCAGGAGACAATTCAAGAATGAAGAAAATACTCGCAGTGGATGATTCTGCCTCCATGCGCCAGATGGTGGGCTTTACCCTTAAGACGGCTGGATTCGAGGTTACCGAGGCCTGCAACGGTGACGAGGCGCTGACCCAGGCCAAGAGCCAGGACTATGACTTAGTGATCTCAGACGTCAACATGCCAGTGATGGACGGTATCACACTAATCCGTAACCTGCGCACCCTACCCAACTACAAGTTTACCCCTCTGCTGATGCTCACCACCGAATCGGGCAGCGACAAGAAGCAGGAGGGACGATCGGCCGGTGCCACCGGCTGGATAGTCAAACCCTTTAATCCCGACCAGTTGCTTGCCACGGTCAACAAAGTGTTACGTTAATTTGATTGGATGGTGAGATATGGAAATCGATCTGAGTCAATTCAGCCAAGTCTTCTTCGAAGAAAGTCTCGAAGGCTTGGAAAGCATGGAATCAGAGCTGCTGAAATTAGATATCGCCGCGCCGGATCCAGAGGCGATCAACACCATCTTTCGCGCCGCGCACTCCATCAAGGGCGGCAGCGCGACCTTCAGCTTTACCCAGGTTGCTAACTACACCCACCTGCTGGAGACATTACTCGACGAGATCCGTGACGGTCGCCGCGAGATGACCAGTCATCACCAGGACATCTTGCTGCTGTCGGTCGATCTGCTGCGCAACATGCTCGATGCCGTGATGCACCAGCAGACCTTCGATGATCCCATGCTCAGCGAACTTGAGCAGAAATTTGCCGCCGAGCTGAATCAGGTTCACTCGCCAGAGCAAACACCAAACGAACCAGAGACGCCAGAGCTAACCACCTGGCAGATCACCTTCAAGGCGGGAACGGACATACTCAGGTACGGTAACGATCCCCTGTTGATGTTCAACGAGCTCAACCTGTGTGGTGAGCTTGGGGTCGAGCTGCTGCCTCAGGAGATCCCCGACTTCACTCAGTATGACCCCGAGGCCTGCTATCTCACCTGGTCGCTCACCCTCACCACTGACCAGCCCCTGTCCCGTCTCAAGGAAGCCTTCGAGTGGGTCGAGGATGAATGTGAAATCGATTATCAGGCGCATACGCAAGAGAGCGCAACACCGCCAACCGAGGCTGAAGCCCCATCAGAGCCGGTTAGCCAAACCGATACACCAAACAAGGCTGCCAGCCCGGTAAAACCCAGCGTGGTGAGCAATAAGAACCAAGATGCGGGTTCGATTCGTGTCAGCATCGAGAAGATCGATCTGCTGATCAACATGGTGGGCGAACTGGTGATCACCCAGGCCATGCTCGGCCAGATTGGTCAGCAGGAGGAGATGACACCTGAATCCTTCATCACCATGAAGCAGGGACTGGAGCAGCTGGCCAGCCACACCAGGGATCTGCAGGAGAGCGTCATGCAGATCCGCATGCTGCCCATCAGCTTTGCCTTTAACCGCTTCCCCCGGCTGGTGCGAGATATAGGTCAGCAACTGGGCAAGCAGGTGGAACTGATCCTCAAGGGGGAAGATACCGAGCTGGACAAGACGGTAATGGAGAAGATTGTCGACCCTATGGTGCACCTGGTGCGAAACTCCCTCGATCACGGTCTGGAGACTCCTGAGGTGCGTCGCCAGAAGGGTAAACCCGAGACAGGCACCCTCACACTGAATGCCTTCCATCAAGGCGGCAACATCATCATAGAGATCATCGATGACGGCGCCGGCCTCAACACCCAAAAGATCCTCGACAAGGCACGCGCCAAGGGGCTGATAGGCAGCGATGAAGAGCTCAGCGAAGAGGCCATTCACCAGCTTATCTTTAAACCCGGCTTCTCTACCGCAGAGACAGTCTCCGACCTCTCGGGACGAGGCGTCGGCATGGATGTGGTGCTGAGAAACATCCACGAACTCAACGGAACCATAGAACTGAAATCCACCCAGGATAAGGGCAGCCGCTTTACCATACGCCTGCCGCTCACCCTGGCGATCCTCGACGGCCAGTTAGTCCGCATAGGCAGACACACCTATGTCGTGCCTCTAGTCGCGATCCATGAGTCACTCGAGGTGCCCACGGCCCACATCAATCGCCTGAGTGAAGAGCATGAGGTGGTTCGTCTACGGGACGAATATCTGCCAGTGCTCAAGGTCTACGAGGCCTTCAATCATGAGGCCGACGCCAAACAGATTAAAGATGGCCTGGTGATGGTGGTCGATGCCAACAACGACAAGGTCGGACTCTTGGTCGACGAGCTTCTGTCTCAGCAGCAAGTCGTGATCAAGAGCCTGGAAGACAACTACAGCAAGGTGCCCGGCATCTCGGGGGCCACCATACTCGGCGACGGCACGGTTGCCTTGATCATAGATATTGCCGGATTAGTCGGCCTCGCGGGCATCAACAGCACCCAAGAGCACGCCGCCTAGGGAACCAAATGAAAAGGGAGATTCATCCATGACACAGGCAGATGAAGCAGGCATCACACTCACCGCCAAAGACGATGCCAGCGACCAGTATCTAACTTTCATCATGGCCGATGAGGAGTATGGCGTCGACATTCTCTCGGTACAGGAGATACGAGGCTGGGAGCCCACGACCGTCATTCCCAACTCCCCGGGCCATGTCAAAGGGGTGATCAACCTGCGCGGCACCATAGTGCCCATCATAGATCTGCGGCAGAGATTCGGTATCGCCAGCCTGGACTATGGCCCCACGACTGTGGTGATCGTCATCAAGGTCTGCGTCGGCGACGAACACAAGGTGATCGGCATAGTGGTCGATGCCGTCTCCGATGTCTTCAGCGTCAATCACAAGGATCTTCGCGATGCTCCTGACTTTGGCGAAGAGACAGATCTCACCTTCATCAAGGGACTCGCCAATCTGGCGGACAAGATGGTCATCCTTTTGGATATCGACACCCTACTAAGCAGCGAGGTGTTGCCTGAGGCCGCCCAACTGTCAAACATCATCAATAATATCGACGCTGCATCGACACAGGCTGTCAGCGCCTAAACCGGCAAGAGAGGAACAGAGAATGGATGCAATGAACAGCAAGACTGGCAACGCAAACAATCTGCCAATCATTGGACTGCTTATCGCCGCCGTCGCAGCCCTATTAGCCTTCACCCAGCAGCCCTCGCTCTGGGTTGGCATAGCTCAGGTGATTGCCATCGCCATCATCGCCCTGGGTATTCAACAGCAGGGACAGGTGCAACACAATCTGCGACAGGCCTTCGACGAGATCCGCCAGGCGATCAATGGCAAGAATCCCCCCAGCTTTTCCACCTTCGACTATCCTCATTGGCCAGAGATCAGCCACAGCCTGACCCAGCAATGGCATGCCAATCAAGCCAGCCAGGCGCAGCTGAGGGCGTTGGAGATCTGTCAGGCCAACGTGATGTTAGCCGACCCACAAGGCAATATTAACTTCCTTAACCAGTCGCTACGCCACACCCTGGAGCAGGCCGAATCAGACATACAGCAGGTCATTACCAGCTTCAGCGTCGATACGCTGATTGGCACCAACATGGACACCTTCCACCAGCAACCCAGCCATCAGCAGAACATCATAGCCAGCCTGAAGCGACCTCATTCCGCTCAGATCAAAGTAGGCAGTCGCATCTTCTCGCTGATCGCCTCCCCCGTGTTTGACGATGAGCATCAGCGCATCGCAACCGTGGTCGAATGGCAGGATAAGACGGAAGCCCTGGCCAAGGCCGACGCAGAGAACAAGCTGGCTCAGGAGAACAGCCGCATCAAGCAGGCATTAGATGTCTGCCGTGCCAACGTCATGGTGGCGGATGCCGATTACAACATCATCTACCTCAACGACTCTGTTACCCAGATGCTTAAGGACAATGAGCAGACACTGCAACAGACGCTGACCAAGTTCAACACAGATAGCCTGATCGGCAGCAATATCGATCTCTTCCACCAGAACCCTGCCCATCAACGTAAGATGCTCGACAGGCTCACCGGCAGCTATGACACCAGCATCCAGGTCGCGGGGCTGGACTTCACCCTGATCGCCACCCCGGTATTTGAGAATGGCGTGCGCACGGGGACTGTGGTCGAATGGCAGGATGTGACCGAGAAGCTGGCCAAGGAGGCTACAGAGCGTCAGCTGGCCGCCGAAAACGCCCGCATCAAGCAGGCGCTGGACAATGTCTCCTCCAATACCATGGTGGCCGACGCCGATCTGAATATCATCTACATGAACAAAGCCGTCAGCCAGATGTTCAAGCAGGCGCAGAACGATATCGCCAAGGATCTGCCGAACTTCGATGCCAGCAACCTCATCGGCGTCAACATAGACAACTTCCACAAGAATCCCAGCCACCAGCGCAACCTGCTCAAGACGCTGACCAACACCTATACCAGCCAACTCAAGGTGGGCGGACGCACCTTCCAGGTGGTTGCCAATCCCATCCGCGACCCTAACGGCACCAGCATAGGCACGGTTGTGGAGTGGTCCGACAGAACCGCCGAGGTAGCCATAGAGCATGAGATAGACTCCATCATCAGCGCCGCCAGCAAGGGCGATCTCTCCCTGAGGGTCGGCACCCAGGATAAAGAAGGCTTCTTCCTCAACCTCTCTAACGGTCTCAACCGTCTGGTCGGTATCGCCGATCAGGTGATCGGCGATGTGGTGAACATGTTTGATGGCCTAGCCAAGGGGGATCTCAATCGTCAGATCCAGGGCGAATATCAAGGCCAGTTTGGTAAGCTACAGGCCGATGCCAATGCCACCGCCTCCAAGTTGACCGAGGTGCTTGACGGCATCAACCAGTCTGCCAATACCGTCACCTCGGGGGCGGAAGAGATAGCCCAAGGTAATGCCGATTTGAGTCAGCGTACCGAGGAGCAGGCCGCCTCCCTCGAAGAGACCGCCTCCAGCATGGAGGAGATGACGGCGACGGTCACCCAGAGCGCGCAAAACGCGACGGTCGCCAACCAACTGGCCCAGGAGGCCAACACTAAGGCCGCCCATGGTGGCAAGGTGGTCGACCAGGCCGTGACCGCCATGGAGGCGATCAACGAATCGAGCAAGCGCATCGCCGACATCATAGGGGTGATCGATGAGATCGCCTTCCAGACCAATCTGCTGGCCCTCAATGCCGCCGTCGAGGCCGCCAGAGCGGGCGAACAAGGTCGCGGCTTTGCCGTGGTGGCTGGCGAGGTGCGTAATCTGGCCCAACGCAGCGCCGGCGCCGCCAAGGAGATCAAGGAGCTGATCCGCGACAGCGTGACCAAGGTAACCGACGGCACCCAGCTGGTTAACCAGTCTGGCGAGACTCTGGAAGATATAGTGCAGGCTGTCACTAAGGTAGCCGACATGATAAGCCAGATCAGCATAGCCTCAGATCAACAATCGGCGGGCATCCAGGAGGTCAACAAGGCGATCTCCCAGATGGATGAGATGACGCAGCAAAATGCCGCCCTGGTCGAACAGGTATCGGCCGCCGGCGATGCCATGGCGGAGCAGGCACGCAACATGAAGGCCCAGCTCGGCTTCTTCCAGTCCCAGACCCCGGTGCATTCGGGCATGACCTCGGCGCCGCTCTCGCTGGTATCCGGCGACAGCCATGGCCCCCTGAATATCAGCAACGAGGAGTGGAATGAGTTTTAATACTAACCATTGTAAGTAAGCGATCAGTTATTGATTACGATTGGTATAAAGTCTATGGGCGCCAAGGGAAGGCGCCCCCATTGAGTCGAATCGATTGCCAGGAGCCAAGATCAGGCTAGGGGAAACAATTGGAACAGAGCAACGAAAAGGAATTTCCGATGGCGCAGCAAGACTTCGAATTTATTCGACAGCTTGCCTATCGCGAGTCGGGCATAGTGTTGCCAGACAGGAAGCAGCACATGGTCTACTCGCGCCTCAGCAGACGCCTGCGTGCGCTCAAGTTGAATAACTTCAATCAGTATTGCCAAAGACTCGAGGACGATGGCGGTGAGCTGATCAACTTCATCAACGCCCTAACCACTAACCTCACCTCCTTCTTTCGCGAGGCGCACCACTTCGACTATCTCGAGCAGCACTTGGTGCCTCAGTGGCAACAGAGACGCAACCGTCGCCTGCGCATCTGGTCATCGGCCTGCTCTAGCGGCGAAGAGGCTTACAGCATCGCCATGACTCTGGCGAAACACTTTCCACCGGCCAGCTGGGATCTGAAGATACTCGCCACGGATCTCGACACCAACGTGCTGGACAGGGCCAAGGCCGGTATCTACAGCCAGGAGGCTATGGCCAACCTGCCCAAGTCACTGCTGAACCAGTATGTCGAGCCAGGACCTAATGCCGATGAGGTCAGGCTTTGCGACTCGCTCAAGCGACTGATCCACTTTAAACAGTTAAACCTACTGGGCGAGTGGCCCATGCACGGCCCCTTCGATCTCATCTTCTGTCGCAATGTGCTCATCTACTTCGATATCCAGACCAAGGTGAAGATCATCCGCCAGTTTCGACAACTGCTCGCCGAAGATGGCCACCTATTTATCGGCCATTCGGAGACGCTGCATAATATCTCCAGCGATTTCAAACTGATCGGTCAAACCATCTATCAACCTCAACATGCCGCCCTGGTGCGGCAACGACTCGGTGCCAGAGCATGAGACAGATGACACGAGAGGATGGCGCCAGATGATAAAAGCATTGATCATAGATGACTCACCTCTGGTCAGGCAGCTGCTTACCCATATGCTCTCACAGGCGCCGGATATCAAGGTGGTCGCCTCTGCCGAAGATCCCTACGAGGCCAGGAGCCTGATCAAGCAGTTCAACCCAGATGTGCTGACCCTAGATATCGAGATGCCCAAGATGGATGGCATCGCCTTCTTGCGCAACCTGATGAAACTCAGGCCTATGCCGGTCGTCATGGTCTCAACCCTGACCCACAAGGGCGCCGAGGTCACCCTGGAGGCCTTGGCCTTAGGGGCGGTAGACTTCATCTCTAAACCTAAGTCGGACCTCACCAATACATTGCTGGATTATACCGATGAGCTGATCGACAAGGTGCGCACCGCCGCCGTCAGCCATGTTAAGCCGCTCACCCGTCCGGTGGCCCGGGTAACCACAAGTAGTAAGTTTGAAAACACAGGGGACAAGTTGATCGCCATCGGCGCCTCCACCGGCGGTACCGAGGCGATCCAACGGGTGATCACTCCGCTGCCGGCAAATACGCCTCCCATAGTCATTACCCAGCATATTCCCGCCGCCTTTAGCCTCTCTTTCGCCAAGCGACTGGATACCCACTCGGCGATGAAGGTGATCGAGGCCAAAGGGGGAGAGCTTATAGAGAGCGGTACCGCCTATCTGGCGCCTGGGGATGCACACCTAGCGGTGGAGAAGCGTGGCACCAGGCTCTATACCAAGCTGCTGGATTCAGATCCGGTCAATCGCCATAAACCCGCCGTGGATGTGTTGTTCAACAGTATCGCCGAGTGCTATGGCGTCGATACCATAGGCATACTGCTGACTGGCATGGGAAGAGATGGCGCCCAGGGGCTGGAACGACTCAAGGCCGCCGGCAGTCACACCATAATACAAGATGAGGCCAGCTCTGTGGTCTGGGGCATGCCGGGCGCAGCTGCCGAGCTCAATGCCCACAAGGAAATATTACATCTGGATAAGATCCCCACCCGGCTGATGCAGCTACTCAACAGCAACAAGACGGCGGAGATCTCCTAACACACGTTACTCCTGTATCCAGGTACCATCATTTTTCGGTCTAACCCAGGCCTGGGAGAACCAGTAGTAACGACCACTCACCTTACTTGGCGCGGTACAGTTATAACGTGAACGACCCGGCGGTAGATCCATCAGCGCGCGAATACTAAAGGTATCCTCACTCGACCAGGTCGGCTTCATGGCGCCTTGCCCCTGTACGAAGCACATCACCTGCCCGGCAAGGATATCTGTCATATCCAGGGTCACCTGCATCTCGGGTCGCCACTGTCCCTGCTCTAGCTGCGTATTGCGCGGCGTGATCGCCAGCACTGGCATGTTCAGGCTATAGAGCTTGGCCTTGAGTGAGGTAAGATCCGCATAGGCCCCCGCCACCGGAAAGCGCGGTAAGGCGGTAAGCGACGAGTAGCCTCCAGCGGCGCCAGACTGCTGCCCAAAACCCACGAAACCTAAGCTTTCCATTAAGGTCTCTATGGCCGTATTATATTCGCCATAGGGATAGGCTAACATTTTCACACTCTGGCCGGTTTTTGCCTGTATCTCTGCCTCGGTGGCGAGTAGATTGTCCTTAATCCGGGCCAACCAGGCCTGCTCATCCTCACCGTGCAGGCGTCGGATCAGATGCTCATGGCCCCAGCTGTGATTGGCCAGCGTCACCCCTTCATCGCTGAGGCGTTTCAGGGTCGCCCAGTTCATCACATTCTTATGCTTGCGCACTATGGGATCGATGGAGATAAAGATGGTGTAGGGGTAGCCGAACTCCTTCAAGATAGGATGGGCGGTATCGGCAATGTTCTGATAGCCATCATCGAAGGTGATGGCCACCGTCTTGTCGGGCAGTTCCCGTCCCTGCTTTAGCGCCTCGACCACTTGGGTCAAGGGCTTGACCTTGAAGCCATTCTCCCTCAGGTAGCTCATCTGCTCTCTGAACTGAGCGGGTGTCACGCTGGTCACCTTAGGGGTATCCTCGGATACATGATGATATTGTAGAATCACCACCGCCTGAGCCGAATAACTGAGACAGGCCAATAGCGCTGCTATCACGCTTCTAAACATATTGAGTAACCTCTGAGAGTCTATGTCGCCACTAAACTTATTGTTAAATAAACAGAAAAATAGCCAGCTGTTCGCGCTCGCCGTCCCCATGATTCTGTCTAACATTACGGTTCCCCTGCTGGGGCTGGTCGATACTGCCGTCGTGGGACATCTGAGTAACGCCTATTATTTAGGGGGAGTCGCCGTCGGGTCAACGGTGATCACCCTGATTTTGTGGATTCTGGGCTTCCTGCGCATGTCGACTACGGGCTTGGTAGCGCAGGCCTTCGGCGCCAAAGAGATGCAAACCCAATACCGTCTGCTGATACAGTCGACCAGCCTGGCACTTCTACTCGCGCTATTAGTCCTGCTTCTGCAGCAACCCATCATAGACACGGCCATGGCACTCTCCGATGCCAGCGAGCAGGTACAGTATTACAGCCAGGCCTATTTCAACATCCGCATCTGGTCTACCCCATTCGCTCTGGTCAACCTGGCACTGCTAGGTTGGCTACTGGGTCGCCAGCAACCTAAGGCCGCCATGTGGCAGCTCATCGCCGCCAACATCATCAACATACTGCTGGACCTCCTGTTTGTGATGGGGCTAGGCTGGGGCGTCGAAGGGGCTGCCCTGGCCTCTGTACTGGCCGACATGACTGGTTTTGCCGTGGCTGCCAGCATGGTACTGCGCACCATCAAACAGGAAGGTGACTTCGCCTTTATGCCACTGTGCCGCAGTCTGTCGCTCAACTGCTATCAGAGATTGGTGCGCCTCAACCTGGATATCTTTGTGCGCAGCCTCTGCCTGCAACTCGCCTTCGCCTTCATGACCTTTCAGGGAGCCAACCTGGGCGACAATACGGTGGCCGCCAATGCCGTGCTGCTCAACCTCCTGCTGCTCATCTCCTACGCCTTGGATGGCATAGCCTATTACGCTGAGGCCGAGGTAGGGCGGGCCGTGGGCGAAAAGAGCCATGAGCGCCTAACCCAAAGCGTCAACCTCGCCGGGCTATGGTCGGCCATCTTTGCCCTGCTGTTCACCCTATTTTTTTCCCTGTGGGGCGAGCAGATAATCCATCTTCTGACCAACATACCTAAGGTGCGCCAGGAGGCTCAGGCCTATCTTGCCTGGGTCGTTGCCCTGCCGCTACTCGCCTTCGGCTCCTACCTGTTTGACGGCGTCTATATCGGCGCAGCCCAAGGCAAGGCCATGCGCAACACCATGATACTCGCCACCTTCGGGGTCTTCTTCCCCACATGGCTACTGCTGCAGGACCATGGCAACCATGCCCTGTGGGCCGCCATGAGTCTGTTTATGCTCACCCGTAGCCTCAGCCTGGCATTGGATTACCACTATCGATTGAGCAAGGCCATAACGAAAACGGGATGACCTAAGTCATCCCGCTGTCTGCTTGCTTACTCTTTATACCAATCACGGTAAGTAAGTGATCAGAAATAGCGTAGGAAAAACATTCTAGAACAAGGCAGTATTTTCGATAAGTAGTTATTCTACAATCTAAAATACTAACGCTGTTATCGGACGTTTTAACAAGCTAGCATGACCAATTATTTACTACGATTGGTATTATTGGTAAGAGTGTTCACCGTGTTGGTGTTCGGTGACATCACGCACCCCGGTCAGCTCGCCAGGGAACATATCCAATAGCTGCTTCTCGATGCCATCTTTCAGGGTCACGTCAACCATGGAGCAACCGTTACAGCCACCGCCAAATTGCAGGATAGCAATACCGGCTTCGTCGATATCCACCAGCATGATGTTACCGCCGTGGCTGGCCAGCTGAGGGTTGATTTCAGACTGGATCACATACTCGATACGCTCTTTCAGTGGCGCATCGGCATCGACCTTACGCATCTTGGCATTAGGCGCCTTCAGAGTTAGCTGCGAACCGAGTTGATCGGTAACGAAGTCAATAGAAGCGTCTTCGAGGAAGGGAGCACTCTTCTCATCCACCATGGCATGAAAACCATTAAATTCGAGTTCGATGTCGTCTGCCTCTACGGCATCCGGCGGACAGTAAGACACGCCACACTCAGCCGAAGGGGTACCTGGGCTGATAACAAAAACGCGAATATGAGTTCCTTCAGGCTGGTCAGCGAGTAGCTTAACAAAATGCGCCTGAGCTGCATCGGAAATGGTGATCATTAAGACATGCTCCGTCAGGATAAACCCGAGTGTTTTAGTAAGAATTAAGACTATGATACTCCGACTATCACCAGCTTTGTAGCCCCTTTGTCTAATAGTCGTGAGATTTTTGCCTTGGCAGTATGGCTAAAGTCAGACCGTAAGCTGGAAACTCACTGGTCTAACTGTTAATTTAGCCTTTATATACAATAATAAAGAGCATTACCATGCTGCGACTCTGCCTTTTGCTGCTTTCTATCGTTCCCCTGCTCGCGAGCTTTGCGACAAATGCTCAAAGCGTGATCTCAGTCTCGTCCGCCTACCAGACAAACAGCAGCCTGGCATCACCCAGCGAGTTCCTCGGTTACCCCCTCGGTCAATGGCATCTGCGCCATGATCAGATCAACTATTATCTCAAGCAGCTCGCCCAAAACAGTCCCAGAGTCAGCCTGGAATCCACTGGGCAGAGCCACGAAGCCAGACAGCAGCTCACGGCGGTGATCACCTCATCCTCCAACCAGGCCAAGTTGGCACAGATCATCCAAGGGCGTCAGCAAGTGAAAGCGGGCAAGGCCCCAGATGGCCCGCTGATCATCTGGCTGGCCTATTCGATCCATGGTGACGAAGCCAGCGGCGCCCATGCGGCGCTTGAGGTCAGCTATCGCCTCAGCCAGAGCCAGGAACCCTGGGTGCAGGAGTTACTGGATAAGGCAGTGGTGTTGATCACCCCGTCTCAGAATCCAGATGGCCTAGATCGTTTCTCAACCTGGACCAACAACTATACCGGTAAGGTAAAAGTGAGCGACGAGAATCATAACGAGCACAGACAAAACTGGCCCGCCGGCAGACGTAACCACTATTTTGCCGACCTTAATCGTGACTGGCTGTTCCTGCGCCACCCTGAGTCTCAGGGCCGCATCGCCCTGTTCCACAAGTGGCAGCCTCACTACCTGGGCGACTTCCACGAGATGGGCCACGATCAGACCTTCTTCTTCCAGCCTGGGGTACCGACACGCACCCATCCGCTGACCCCCAAGGAGAATCAGGCGATCACCCAAAAATTCGCCAGCTTCCATGCCAAGGCACTGGACGAGGGCAAGCAGCGCTATTTTACCAAGCAGATGTTTGACGATTTCTACTATGGCAAAGGCTCGACTTACCCGGACATTAACGGCGCGGTAGGCATACTGTTTGAACAGGCCAGCGTGCGCGGACAGCTGCAGGATTCAAAGAATGGCCTGCTGCGTTTCAGCCAGGCCATAGACAACCAGATAGCCACCTCCTTCTCCAGCCTCAAGGGGGCCCTGGCACTGGCAGATGAGCTGAAGCAGTATCAGAGCCGCTTCTATCAGCGCAAAGACAAACACCCACCATCGGGGCGCGAAGCCGGCTTCCTGCTCGGCGCGCCGGGGGATCCCGGCAGACGCGACGATCTCGCCCAGCTGCTGCGCCGTCATGGAATCGCCTTCTTCTATCTCAAAGAAAGGATGCAGCAGGGCAGACACCAATACAGCCAGGACGACAGCCTGTTTGTCCCCATCAATCAGCCGCAGAAGACACTGCTGCTGGCCATGTTCGATCTGCGCACCGAATTTGAAGACGCTACCTTCTACGACGTCTCCAGCTGGAACCTCGCCTTCTCCTATAACCTGCAGATGGCCCGCAACGTTAACCTGAATGTCGACGACCTGCTCACCGAGCCGCAAGCCAGAACGCCCGGCATGCTGAGCAGCAATAACGTCGCGGTGTTGATCGATTGGCGACAGCAGAACGCCCCCCCCCTGCTACAGGCCCTGCTCGGCGAGGGGATTAGGGTCAAATTTGCCGCCAAGCCCTTCAGCCTTAATCTCGACGGCCAGCCCCTGAATATGGAGGCCGGCACCCTACAGATCCCAGTGGCCCAGGCCACCTTAGCGCCGGACGCCCTGCTCGAAAGGCTCGCCGCGCTGGCTAAGCAACATCGGGTGCAGCTAGTGGGCGTGGATACTGGACTTGCCAGCTCAGGAATAGACCTCGGCAGCCCGGATTTTCACGATATAGCCCCCATCAAGGCGCTAGTGGTGACCGGCTACGGCACCTCGTCGACCGAAGTGGGTGAACTCTGGTATTTCATGGACAACCTTATCGGTGCCCCCCTGACCCAGGTGGATGTCAGCCGTCTGCCCAGCATAGATCTGACGCCATACACCCATGTGTTCCTCATGGACGGCAGCTACGCCAACCTGGAAGATAAATACGCCCGCAAGCTGGGACAATTCGCCATAGAGGGAGGCGTCATCGTCGCCCAGAAAGGCGCGCTGCAGTGGCTATCCAAGGGCAACCTGCTCAAGAGCGATATCAGAGAGAAACGTTATTTCAGTCAGCTGTTCGCCACCGATGGCCTCGCTTTCGGCGACAAGGGCAAGCTGGATGCACGCCAGGCTATCGGCGGCGCCGTACTGGCACTGAACCTGGACACCAGCCACCCCATCACCTTCGGCTTGGGTGGCAATCGCCTGCCTGTGCTGAAGAACAAGGCGTTTGGCCTAAGCAAGAACCAGCCGCCTTTCGTCACGGCCGCCACCTACGCCGACGAGCCCCTGCTGGACGGCTTCCTGGCCGAGGAGTATCAGCGCAGCCTAAGTCAGACCCCCGCCATTCTCGTCGAACGACACGGCAAGGGCGCCCTGGTGGCCCTGGCGGACAATCTCTTATTTAGAAATATCTGGCTTGGCTCGCAGAAGGTGTATGCCAACAGCCTCTACTTTATTCCGGCTCTACATTGATCTTCGCGCTTAACCCTTTTTCGACGCGGCAACGTTATAAAGGGTTAATCGCTAATCAGAGAATAGGAAAATGACATGAAGATATCCCACACCATAGCGGCACTGCTTTTCACCCTAGGCTTAGGGGCTTGTCAGACGCAGGTGGACAAGGAGCAAGACGCCGCAGAGTCCAAACCACTGTCTATGGCGAACCCAGCCGCCGTCTACTGCGAATCCTTAGACGGCACACTCGACCTCGAGAGCGGCATCTGCACCCTGCCCAGTGGCGAGCAGATGGAGCATTGGACCCTATATCGCCGGGATCATCCTCAGGCTGAGGGCCAATAGCAAAAAAGCACCCTAGGGTGCTTTTTTAATACTAAGCGAGTAAGGCTAGCCGATAAAGCTGAGATAGCCCTGCAATATGATGGCGTTGACTATGTCGATGAAGAAGGCACCGACGATGGGCACCACCATGAAGGCCTGTGGCGATGGCCCCGTGCGTGACACTAGGGCCCCCATGTTCATCACAGCCGTCGGCGTGGCACCCAAGCCAAATCCACAGTGACCACCGGCCATGACGGCGGCATCATAGTTGGCGCCCATCAGCTTGAAGGTGATCCAATAGGCAAACAGCGCCAGCACGGCGGTCTGCACCAACAAAATAATGAGCAGCGGCACCGCCAAATCGAAGATCTCCCACAACTTAAGATTCATCAGCGCCATGGCCAGGAAGAGCGCCAGGGAAACCGTCCCCAAGACGTCGACACTCTCGCGGTTGATCTTAAAACCACGCGACACCTCTGTGATGTTGGTGATCACCACACCGAAGAAGAGCGCATAGACGAACTCAGGCATCTTCAACCAGCCGATATCCAGATAGCCCACCAGGGAGCCAAACCACTTGGCACCGGCCACACACAACAAGAGAATAAAGAGCACCTCAAGGATACTCTTGGCCGTCACCCTGTCTTCTTCGAGCTGGTCATAGGTCACCAGATCCGGATGGTCCTTGTGGTGATTGCCACCGACACCGTAAGCGGAGACGAGACCATTCTTGTTGATCAGGCGCTGCGCTACTGGGCCACCTATGATACCGCCCATCACCAGGCCGAAGGTTGCCGCCGCCATCGCCAGCTCCAGGGTGTTGATACCATACTGCTCGGAGAAGGTCTGCGCCCAGGCCGCACCTGTGCCGTGGCCACCCGACAGGGTGATCGAACCGGCGATCAGTCCCATCAGCGGTTCCAGCCCCAGGGCGGTGGCGATACTGACCCCCACGGCATTCTGAATAATGATGTAGAGCGAGGCGATGGCCAGAAACAGGAACACCTTGGTGCCACCCTTCATCAATAATTTATAACTGGCCGCCAGTCCCACGCTACTGAAGAACATCAGCATCAGGGTATTCTGCATCGACAGGGAAAACTCCAACGAAATGTTGTAGGAATGCAGCACGGTGATCACCGCCGCCACCAGCAGACCACCCACTATGGGTTCGGGAATATTATATTTACGAAACGCTGCCACGTGACGATTAACCGAATGGCCAATAAAGAGCACTAAAATTGCCACCAGAAACGACTCCAGCTCTCCAACGGTATAAACAGTATTCATGGTTCTCCTTATTTAGGCGAAAGCCATATCGGCCTATCTTGCCTTGTCATCGGACGCGCTACATCAAGCCGCCCAAGCATTGCCCTTTCTTGGGTCGCTCACGCCGAGCACAACTCCAATGTGTATCTCATCAGGAGACTCAAGATAGGAAGGTGTCGGCAATAAAGCGCCCCAACGGGACGAATGAAAATAAATTGAGGAAGGTCTCTAACCTAAGAGACGAGTTCAGCGGGTGGTTCGGCCGCCTCGGCGAGTCGTTCGCGTTCGGCCTTGGCGATATACTTAGGCTTACCTGTGCGATGAAGTTTAGCATTCGCCTTCTTCGCCTTGGCCTTAAGTGTTTGATTGATTTTCTTCTTTCTGTTCATGGCGGCGATTATAGCCTAAAACGCCGCCCCATTGGGTTATCAGAAAGTTAACAGTACAAATTTAATGCAAGTCAGTTCGGCTTAAATTGGGCGCCAACGGCCTAATCCCCCTCGAAAGCCTTAGCCGCCTGCGCCTCGATCTCTACCCGCCAGCGTGGGTCAAACAGCCCCTGGACGAAGAGCAAGGTGGTTGGCAATTCGCCCACATCGAACCCCAGACGCGCCTTGGCGGCTTGGTAGGCTGGCAGATCATCTCTGTCGACAAGGTAGATACGCACCAACACCAAGTCTTTCAGATCCATCTCGTTGGCCCGTAACACGGCGCGTAAGTTCTCCCACGCCTGCACTATCTGCCCCTCTGTGTCGGGCGCAAGCTTGCCCTGCCTGTCTATGCCCAGCTGTCCGGCAATATTCAGCCAGCGCGAGGGCCCAGGGATTAGCGCACATTGATGGTAGTTGGCCGCAGGGGCCGCCAGGGTATCCGGGCTCCAGATCTTATTCATCTTCTCTCCTTTACTCACTTGAATTAGACCCAGCGAGTCTGGCAAGTCGGGATACGGAGAAAAAGGGAGGTGGCTTGAACTCACTGTTCAGGCCAGGGTTAACAATCTGCCATAAAAAAGCGCAGCCTATGCCGCGCTCCATTACTTAATATCGAACAAGACTTAATCTCGAGCAAGATTTAGCCTCGAACAAGACTTAAGATTTGGTCACCACCCACAGGGCGTGTAACAGGCCTGGAATGAAGAACAGCAGGCAGAGAATGATGTTGATCAGCAGATCCTTACCGACACCACTCTTCAAGAAGACGGCAACCGGTGGTAGCAGAATGGCAATGATGACGAGCAGCAGTTTGTTGGTATCCATAGACAGGCTTCCTTAATTGACTCAATTTCGTTTTGGCCAATCTAACTTCTCAGGCTTACCCCATGTTTGCAACTGGTTTTTTACCCCGTTTAGGCCAAATGCCTCGCCCTGCTCAGGCGCGTGCCGATAGGCATACGCCTGCCCCTGCCATTCGAACCCCAGGGCGAAGGCGTGCAGGTAGCCACGATCGGCCTCCTCACCACCATAGAGGCTATCGCCGAGGATCGGCACCCCAAGGCTGGCCAGCGCCACCCTAAGCTGATGTGTCTTACCACTGAGCGGCTTGAGCAGATAGAGACGCAGACCCTCGGCCACGGATTGCGAAAAAAACTGAGTGATCGCCGGGTTCTCCTTGCTGCGCAGCAGCTTATACATGCTGCGACGAGATTTGGCCATGTCGCCCACTATGCTGCCCTGCTTCTTCTTAGGCTTGCCCTTAGCCAGCGCCACATAGTACTTCTGCACCTTGTGCTCACTGAAGAGACGGGTAAACCCGGCCGCCGCCTCGCTCGACTTGGCGAACAGCAGCAAACCAGAGGTCATGGTATCCAGGCGATGTACCGAGTAGAGCTTGATGTCGAGATCCCGTTCGAGCTGTGCCATCACGCCTGCGCTGCCGTCCTGGCTATGAAAGTGCACCCCGGGTGCCTTGTCGATCACCAGGAAGTCTGCCTCATCGGCAATGATCTGATACATGGATTGTCGCCCTTATGAAAAACGTATGCTCACCTGCAGCCCAGGCTGGTTATCGGAGAGTTCGATGCGGGCATTATGACGCTGCAAAATCGCCTTGACCAGCGAAAGTCCGAGCCCCGTGCCCTTGTTGTGACGGCTGGGATCCAGGCGCACCAGACGGTCAAATACCTTCTCGGTGGCATCATCAGGGATCCCGGGGCCATTATCGCGGATCAATATGCGGTTCCCCTGCTGCGCTATCTCTATCTTGGCTCCCTCGCCGGAGTACTTAATCGCGTTGTCCACCAGGTTAAACAACGCCTGGAACAAGAGATACTTATCCCCCATCACGCTGTGGTCTTCGTCCAGCGACAGGGTCAATGTCTGGCCGTTGGATTCGGCCATCGCCTCGGCCATCTCAAACAGATCCTGACACAAATCGTTCAGACTCAAGGGTTGTAGTTCGAGATCTTGCTGCCCCTCCTCGATACGGGTGAGGGATAACATGGCATCGAAGGTCGCCAGGCAGTGATCCAGCTCCTCTATCAGGATGGCACTGGCCTCATCCAGCTCCTCGACCGGCTTTTGCGGTAGCTGTTCCAGGCCGATCCTCAGGTGAGACAGTGGCGTCCTGAGATCGTGGGCGATATTGTCTGTGGCGCCACGCACCGCATGCAGGTTAGCCTCCAGGGTATCCAGCACCTGGTTGAAGTTGCCCGCCAGCATATCGAACTCATCCTGTCGCCAGCTGATTGGCAGTCGGGTGGAATACTCGCCACGCTCGATGCGGCGACTCAGGCGGTTGTACTGTACCAGGCGGCGCAGGATCGCCTTGGAAAACAAATAGCCCAGGGCTAGGGTCAGCACGATAGTCAACATCAGCGCCGTGATGGCCGCGTTGACGAAGCGCTCGATCAACGTCGCCAGCTGATCGGTTCGGGTGGCGATAAGCACGGGACCATAACGGGTGATCACCAGGCCACCGGTGAGAATGTGCAACTTGTCCGGCCCGCTGGTGAGAATGGGGAAATCTCGCGTCTCCGGCAGCAGCGGCATATCATCAGGCATCAGGCTCAGGGCCCCCACCAGATCCAACGAGCTGCGCCACACCACCAGGGCCGTCTTGGGGTCGGCGGTGCGGATCTGAGTGGCAAAGCTGCGTCTGTCCAGGGTCAGCGCCATCTGCTGATAACGTACCTTCTCCGCCGCCAGGTGTTGGTTGGTCTGCAGCTCCTGCTCGTTGATCAATTGGCGATACATGCCAAACAGCAGGGTGCCAATAATCAGGGTCACCAGGGCCGAGAAGATGATGGTAATGCGCCAGGCACTACTCTGATAGGGTCTAATGCCCTTGACGGAGGCGATAGCCAGCCCCTCGAACCGTTTCGATCAGCTCGCCAAAGCCCAGCTCTTCAAACTTGCGTCTCAGCTTGGCGATATGCACGTCGATCACATTGGTGCGAGGATCGAAATGGTAATCCCACACCGCCTCGAACAACAGGGTGCGGCTGATCACCTGATTCGGGTGTTCCATCAAGTACTTCAGCAGTTGAAACTCTTTGGGCTGCAGCATGATCTCGCTGCCCGCCAGGGTGACCTTACGGGTCAGCAGTTCCATCACCAGTTCGCCCACCTTAAGCTCGGTTTGTGCCGGCGTCGAATTACCGCGCTGCATCAGTTTCTCGGCGCGCACTAAGAGTTCGGAGAAGGCAAATGGCTTAGTCATATAGTCGTCACCACCGGCCCTGAGCCCCTTGACGCGCTCATCCACATGGCTCAGCGCCGACAGGATAAGCACCGGGGTCTGATTGCCAGTCGCACGCAGCGCCGCCAGCAACTTAAGGCCATCGAGCTGTGGCAACATGCGGTCCAGTATCACCAGGTCATACTGCATACTGGTGGCCAGCAAGAGTCCTTGATGACCATCGCTAGCCGTCTCGATATTGTGCCCCTGTTCGGCAAATCCCTTGACCACATACTCTGTGGTGGTCGCATCATCTTCTACCAGTAATATTTTCATCTGTTAATCCCACTTCAACAGGGGCAAAGGCCGCTGATTTTCGATATCGAAGGCTATCCTATGTTTACCGTTGGCATCGATAAGCTTGAGTTCCAGATAGCTGATGCCCAGGTCGTGATCCAGCTGCGCCTCCAGAATATGGGCGTTGCTGTCACCCATGGCCAACTTGAGCAGTTGCGAGAAGGTCTGCTCCATATCCCTGAGCATCCTCACCGCCTTGAGCTCATCCTTATCGTCCGCCTCCAGGGCTTCCACCTTCTGACGAATGAGTCGGCCATCTTTGGCCCAGAACTCAAACTCGCTGATGGTATCTTCCTTGGTGTTGATCATGCTGATCTCATAGATCAACTGACCATTTTCCACATCGATCTGAAACTCGGATATCACCCCAGGGTAGCTCTTCTCTGCCTGCTGGATCATCTTCTGTGGAGTCAGGCTTTGGCTATCCGATAGCAACTCAAGCACTGCCGGGTTGGCCTGGGCCAAATTCGCCCCCGCCAGTCCAGACAACAGCATTAAACTGATAAACCAACGAGCCATAGCTCCTCCATTAAATTCTTCAATATCGGTATCTTACACGCAAAAAATCCCTGTACCAATGGGATAGACGAGGGGCTTTGGGCTTTCAAGATTAAATTTAGTTTAAACTCATTTGGCCGATTTCACTCATCTGGGCACCAGCGCCTGGACTTATTCCGCTTGATCGACCAATTCGATGCTATCTATCTCTATCTCAATGCCGCGCCATTCGTCATCCACCTCGCCCCTCAGGGTCACAGTGGTATCGCTGGAGACCTCTATGTTGCGCCACAGGGCGTTGTCTATCTCCACCTCGACTTCGCCGCTGCTGTCGCGAAACAGGTACTTTTCATCCCCCAGGCTCTTGATAAGCTTTCCTGTCAGCTCCACCTGTGTGCCATCTTTGGCCACATGCGCATCGCTAGCCTGCTGGATCACGCCGCCCGCCTTGGGGCCATTGTAGGCGGCGAAGGCAGGTAGGGTGAGTACGCAAGAAAGGATTAGGGTGCCGGTTAGTTTCTTCTGCATCATGTGTCTCCTCGAGTCATAGTGCCCTAGGATAAGCGATGGCAAATATCGGGGAGATGGAAGCCGTATTAAGGATTGATCATATTCTATTCGGCGGCCAGAAAAGCTGACTCATTCTCGAGAGTCAGTCATTCTCCAGGATATGGATCAGCTCAGACTTGAGCGCCACCTCGGTCTCGACGCCGGGCGCCAGGCCCATCTTCTGGGCGAAATGCAGCGGCACCTCGGCATTGAGATGATGCTTCACCCCCTTGATGCTAGCGAGGATGCGCATGGTCTCCCCCATGCTGAGGCAGGACTCTATGGTGATACTGAGCTTGTTGAAGCTGCGGCACAGACGCCCCTTGGTGATGGAGTTAAACCTCACCCCCTGATTAGGGATCACCCAGCGCACCTTGGCGCCTATATCTAACTCTTCACGGTAATTACCGGCAATCAGGTGCTCACCAAACTTAAGCCAGGTGATCTGTCGCTCCGCCTCCTGAGCCACCACATGGGCGTCGAACAGGTTTCTCAGCCCCATCTGTTTGGCGACCGCCTCGTTGCGCGGACGGCTCAACACCTCCCGCGGACTGCCTTGCTGCAGCAGGGTGCCCTGGCTGATAAGGATCATGCGATCCGCCAGCAGCAACGCCTCGTTAAGATCGTGGGTCACCATGATCACAGGGATCGCCAGCTGCTCCTTGAGCCGAGCCAGCTCCAGATAGAGACGCTCGCGGGTCTCCCTATCGACCGCCGAGAAGGGCTCGTCCAGCAGCAGGACTCTGGGCTCCCGGGCAAGGGCTCGAGCCAGGGCCACCCGCTGACGCTGACCACCGGACAGATTGGCCGGCAGTCTGTCCGGCAGGCCGTGCAGGTTCACCCGCTCGAGCCAGTCTTTGGCCCGCGCGACCCGCTCCGCCTTGGGGATATGATCCAGCGCCGCCACCACGTTGGCCAGCGCCGTCATGTTGGGAAATAGGCCAAAGTGTTGCGGCACATAGCCGAGATGACGCTGCTGAGGCGTCAGGTAGCGCCCACTCTCGCTGCTAAACCAGACGCTGTCGCCATAGCGAATCTCACCCGACTCTGGCTTGGTCAAGCCGGCGATCATTCGCATCAGGGTCGACTTACCGCCCCCCGAGGGGCCGACCACGGCCAATACCTCGCCGGCGCGGCAGACAAACTCGGCATCCAGGGCGATGCCCTCTTGCTGATAGATCTTACAACTGAGATCAGCGACGTCTTGAGACACTCACGCCTCCTAATCGACGGGACAGGCTGGTGGTGAGCGCCAGCGCTGTGATGGCAAACAGCAGGAGCAGCAGAGACATCTGCCCCGCGGCGGCGAAATCGAACGCCTGCACGCTGTCATAGATGGATATGGCGATGGTCTTGGTCTCGCCGGCGATATTGCCACCCATCATTAGCACCACACCAAACTCACCCAGCACATGGGAGAAACAGAGCACCAGCGCGGTCAATACGCCCGGCCACACCAGAGGCAACTCTATCTTAAACAACACCTTGGCCGGACTCATGCCGCAGCAGGCACCGGCGTCGCGCACCTCTTCGGGCACCGCCTCGAAGGCGCGCTGAATCGGCTGTATGGCAAAGGGAATATTGACCAGCACAGAGGCCACCACTAGGCCCGAGAAATGGAACACCAGCTGTTGCCCCAGCAGGGCTTCGAGCGTCTGACCCAGCCAGGATTGGCTACCCAGCCCCACCAGCAGGTAGTAGCCGATCACGGTCGGGGGCAGCACAAGGGGCACCATGATCAGCGCCTCCAGCCAGGACTTGCCCCTAAACTGACGATAGGCCAGGAAGCGGCCTGCCCAGATGGCACAAGGGATCAACACCAGCACAGTGACACAGCTTAACTTGATCGAAAGCAGCAGCGCCTGCCAATCCATCAGTGGTCTCCGGCCGGCTTGTTAGCAGCATCAGCGACTTCATTGCCCAGGCTGTTATCGGGCAGGCCGAAGCCAAACTCGAGGAACACCGCCCTCGCCTTCGCCTGCGACAGGTAGGCATAGAAGGCCTTGGCGGTCTCCCCCGCCTTAGGCGTCAGCACCATGCGCTGATTCATGGGCGAATGCCACTCGCTCGGCAGCGCCACATAGTGGCTGGCGGCGCGAAACTGAGGCGCCATCGCCAGCGACAGGGCGACGATGCCGCCATCGGTCGAACCGCTCAGGGCAAACTGCGCCGCCTGAGACACGTTCTCGCCGTAGATGAGATAAGGCTGCAGAGGTTGCCAGAGTCCCAGATGTTGCAGCGCCTCCCGGGCGCGCTCGCCATAGGGTGCGTGATCTGGGTTGGCGATGGCAAAACGCTTTAATCCGCCCTGCTCCAACAGTGTCTTAACGCCGACCAGCTCGGCATCTAGGCTCAAAGGCGAACGCTTGGGCGCGGCCAGCGCCAGACGACCTATGGCGTAGATCTCACCGTCGCTTTGAGTTACACCAACCTTATGTAATTGATAGATATATTTATCGTCTGCCGACAGAAAAAGTTCGAACGGTGCTCCGTGACGCAGCTGCGCCACGAAGTTGCCCGAGGAGCCATAGGAGATGCGCACCCGCTTGCCCGTATCCTTGGTAAAGTCGGCGGCGATCTTATCCAGGGCAAACTTGATGTTGGAGGCGGCGGCGATGGCCGGCACCTCGGCCGCCCAGCTTGGGGTAACTCCCAACAGCAGCAGGCAGCCTAAAACAAAACCTCTGAGTAAATCCATTTCAACCCTCATCAACCGGGCACTCGTCCCGGCTTACTGCTTGTCCCACATCTTGGCCGCCTGTTCGTCGGCATCTTTAGCCTCGACCCAGTTCTTGCCCTGATCGCCCGCCTCTAACTTCCAGAATGGCGCCTTGGTCTTAAGGAAATCGATCAAAAATTCACAGGCCGCGAACGCTGCCTTGCGGTGGGCACTGGTGACACCGATAAAGACGATCTGCTCGCCCAGGGCCATGGTGCCGACCCGGTGAATGATGGTCACATGGGTAAGCGGCCAGCGCTCTCTGGCCTCGACAGCAATCTGGTTGAGCACCGCCTCTGTCATGCCAGGATAGTGCTCCAGGGTCAGATCGGTCACCGCGCTGCCATCGTTAAAGTCGCGCACCTTGCCCACGAAGGTGACCACGGCGCCGTCGCTGTCATCGGACGCGATACGGGCATATTCCTCGGGCACGCTAAAATCTTGCGTCTGCACCAATACTCGATCGATCGCCTGGCTCATACTAACCTCCGGTAACTGGGGGGAAGAAGGCCACCTCGTCGCCATCTTCGACCTGGGTATCCCAGCTGCTGATGGTCTGATTGACCGCCACCAACAGCTTGTCGGAGGCCAATACCTTGCCCCATTTATCGTCTTTGGCCGCCAGCAGCGCACGCAGGCCTTCGGCGGTAGTGGTCTGTTCGCTCGCTTCTACTTCGAGCTTGCTCTCGCCTAATAGTTCGCGCACCTGGGCGAAAAACAGCACATGAATCATAAACTTTCCCCTAAATACTCGTGTCGCTTAAACCTTAAAGTGCCCAGACTTGCCACCCCGCTTCTCCAGCAGGCGTGTCTGAGAGATCACCATATCTTTCTGCACCGCCTTGCACATGTCGTAGATGGTCAGTGCCGCCACCGAGGCCGCGGTCAGCGCCTCCATCTCGACCCCAGTCTTGCCGGACAGCTTACACAGGCTGGTGATACGCACTCTGTTATGTGCCGGCTGCGCCTCGAGATCCACCTCGACCTTGGTCAGCATCAGGGGGTGACACAGCGGGATGAGATCTGAGGTCTTCTTCGCCGCCTGGATCCCCGCGATGCGGGCCGTAGCGAACACGTCGCCCTTGTGATGGCTGCCGCTCATGATCATCTCAAGCGTCTCGGGCGCCATCTCGATGAAGGCCTCGGCGCGGGCCTCGCGCTCGGTAACCGCCTTCTCGGTGACATCCACCATGTGGGCATTGCCATCGGCATTAATATGGGTAAATTCACTACTCATCGATTGCTACCTTCTTCACGTGCATCACAAAGTTACAGGGTCTGTGAGTGGCATCCAGTTGTTCTTTTAAGATCTTGTTCCAGCCCGTCTTGCAGGCACCGGTAGAGCCCGGCAGACAGAAGATGGCTGTCTTGTTGGCGAAGCCGCCCAGGGCGCGGGACTGCACCGTCGAGGTACCGAGCTCGGTATAGGTGATATGACGGAACAGCTCACCAAAGCCTTCAATCTCGCGATCGAATAATGGCCTGACCGCCTGGGGCGTATTGTCGCGCTCGGTAAAGCCTGTACCGCCGGTGGTGATGATCACCTGCACATCACTCGAGGCTATCCACTGAGACAATACCGAACGTATCTGATACTTGTCATCTTTAATCAGGCGGCGCTCGGCAAGCTTGTGTCCGGCCGCTAACAGAGCCTCTTGTAAAAACTGTCCCGAGGTATCTTGGCTCAGATCTCGGCTATCGGAAAGGGTTAATACCGCGATATTGAGCGGTTCAAATTGAGTTCTCGTGCAATGACCCATAACGTCTCTCTTCACTCTTGGTGTTGTTTGCGGTTAACTGGCGCGTCTACAGGAATATGGGCAGAGTATACCCAGACAACGAAAGCAAGTTCTTGCGCTGGCGCAAGCCAGCCTAGCCTCCGATAGAGGCCAGATGCTGGGTCACGCCTGTGATGCCATCGTGGAGGAAGTGGGTTTCCTTCTTCGCCCTCAACTGGCCGTGGAGTCGTTCGATCAACTCACCACGCTGCTCGTGGGATTGCAGCAGATCCCGCAAATCGACACCGTGTTCGGTGAAGAGGCACAGGTGCAGTTTCCCCTTGGCGGAGACCCGCAGACGGTTACAGCTGGCGCAGAAGTTCTTCTCATAGGGCATGATCAAGCCGATGCGTCCCTTGAAGTCGTCATGGCTGAAGTTTTGCGCCGGGCCATCGTCGACCGCCGACTGATCCAACTGCCAGCCATCCTGAACAAGCTGCGACTTGATGTCGGCACCCGCCAGATGATGAGCCTTGAAGTACTCGCGTCCCAGGCCGGTTTCCATCAGCTCGATGAAACGCAGATCGATTGGGGTGTGCTTGATCCAGTGCAGGAAGCGTGGCAAGTCTTTGTCGTTTAAGCCCTTGAGCAGCACGGCATTGATCTTCACCCGCTCGAAGCCCGCCTCCAGGGCCGCGTCAACGCCGCGCATCACCTCGTCGAACTTATTCTCGCCGGTGATCTGATAGAACATGCGTGGGTCCAGGCTATCTACCGAGACATTGATGCGTCTCAGGCCGGCATCGAACCACTCTTTGGCATGCTTCTCCAAACGATAACCGTTGGTGGTGGTTGCCAGCGTCTTGATCTTGTCGTTATCGGCGACGATACGCACGATATCGGTAAAGTCTTTACGCAGGGTGGGCTCGCCACCTGTGATGCGGATCTTCTGGGTGCCGACCTCGGCAAAGGCGCCCACAAGATTCTCGATCTCATTGAGATCTAAAAACTTAGGCTTACCGTCGGGGCGATAACCATCCGGGAGGCAGTAGGTGCATTTGAAATTACAGACATCGGTAACCGACATCCGCAAATAGTGAAATCTTCGACCAAAATTGTCTTGTAGTTGAGACATGATCACCTTTCCAAGTAAGGGGAGGTGAGTCAATTTCTTTCCTCACCCCGGTGGCACTATTGCCACGGCTTAATCTCCCTATCTGTGGACGTAGGAGAGAAAGCTCGGAGAACCGTCGTTTCCCAATTATAGGCCGATATAGACCGGCTTTTATAGCAGAAACTTCCCGTTTCTTGTCTGAGATCAATCGGGCGTTAACATAATGTGACACCGCTCACGAAGATAAATACCATCAATTAGTCTATCCTGACTGCTTAAACTCTGTGCCATTTCGCCATTTTAGGGTAAGGTGGATGCAAAGAATAAAACACCCGTTTCAATCGGGGGAAAGCTAAAAGAGGTGAAGTGATGGAACGCGAATCGATGGAGTTCGACGTCGTTATCGTTGGCGCAGGCCCTGCCGGCCTGGCTACCGCATGTCGACTAATGCAAATCTCACAAGACTCTGGCCAGGAGCTCAGCGTCTGTGTGGTCGAGAAAGGTTCGGAAGTGGGCGCGCACATACTTTCAGGCGCCGTGTTCGAGCCTAAGGTGCTCGAAGAGCTATTTGGTGACTGGAAAGAGCAAGGTGCACCGCTACACACGGCCGTCACCCACGACGAGCTGCACATGCTCAGTTCAGACACGGCCTCACGCGCCATGCCCAACGCCCTTATCCCTAAGACGATGCATAACGATGGCAACTATATCATCAGCGTCGGCAACCTGGCCCGTTGGCTCGCCGAGCGTGCCGAGGCCTTGGGCGTCGAGATCTTCCCAGGCTTCCCCGCCAGCGAGCTGCTTTTTAACGAAGATGGCAGCGTAAAAGGGATCATCATAGGTGACATGGGTGTCGGCGCCGATGGCGAGCCCAAAGACAGCTATGAACCGGGCATGGAACTGCACGCCAAGTACACTGTATTTAGCGAAGGCTGCCGCGGCCACCTGGGCAAGCAGTTGATCGAGAAGTTCCACCTGGATAACGGCAAGACACCGCAACACTACGGCCTGGGCTTCAAGGAGATCTGGAAGGTCCCCGCCGAGCAGCACGAGCAGGGTAAAGTGGTTCATACGGGTGGCTGGCCGCTCACCGACGGCGCCTCGGGCGGTGGCTTCCTCTATCATATGGAAGACAACCAGATCGCCGTGGGTCTTATTATCGATCTCAACTATCAGAACCCACACCTGAGCCCATTCGATGAGTTCCAGCGTTACAAGACACATCCAGTGATCAGCCAGTACCTACAGGGCGGCGAACGACTCTGCTATGGCGCCCGCGCCATCACCAAGGGTGGTCTCAACTCGCTGCCTAAGATGAGCTTCCCAGGCGGCCTGATCATAGGTTGTGACGCAGGTACCCTGAACTTCGCCAAGATCAAGGGCACCCACACGGCGATGAAGAGCGGCATGATCGCGGCCGAGACCATCTGCCACGCCCTGCATGCTGGCGTAGAGGGCGGTAAAGATCTCGACTGCTACCAGGAGAAGTTCGAACAGAGCTGGCTGCAGGATGAGCTCTACTGCTCACGTAACTTCGGCCCCGCGATGCACAAGTTCGGTGCCTACCTGGGCGGCGCCTTCAACTATATCGATCAGAACTGGTTTGGCGGCAAGTTCCCTATCACGCTCAGAGACGAGAAGGCCGACTATGCCCAGATGGCCGAGGTGAGTGCCTATAGCAAGATAGAGTACCCCAAGCCCGACGGTAAGCTCAGCTTCGACAAGCTTTCTTCTGTCTACCTGTCGAACACCTTCCACGAGGAAGATCAGCTGTGTCACCTGCGTCTCAAAGACGAGCGGATCCCTATCGAGGTGAACCTGGTCAAGTTCGACGAACCGGCCCAGCGTTACTGCCCGGCGGGTGTGTATGAGGTGGTGGAAGAAGCCGGCGAGAAGAAGTTTGTCATCAACGGTCAGAACTGCATCCACTGTAAGACCTGTGACATCAAAGATCCAAGCCAGAACATCACCTGGGTCACCCCAGAGGGTGGCGGCGGACCTAACTACCCGAACATGTAAGCCAGGCCTTGTTGCTCGGCAAACAGACTAATTCAAACGCGCCTTAGGGCGCGTTTTTACTTGCGCTTAACATCCCTGGCCACCATAATGGCCCCATACCTACAAGCGTCACCAAGACGCACTCTATGATCCAGAGTGGATCGCCCTACCCTCAAAAAAAGTTCAATGGTTTAGCGTGTTTAGAAAACAGCGACTAACCTTAATAATCAAGTTGTCACACTCCGAGGGATGCTCGGACAGAGTAGATGCGAGTCATAAAAGATGAAACTAAACATGCTCACCATCAAGCAGAAAATATTACTCACGGTTACGGTCGCGGTATTGTTGTCTACCGTGCTAGTGGGTGTCTTGAGTCAACGCAGCGCCAAGGAAGTCGTCGAGCAGCGCATGCTCACCTCCGAGCTGCCCAACACCTTGCAGGCGATCCGCAACAAGGTAGAGATGGACATAGCCACCCTGATGAACGCCGCCGAGCAGCTGGCCAGCAGCAAGATGCTCAAGCAGTGGCTGGTCGAGGGGCGTCCTGCCGAGACAGAGCCCCTGGTGATCGCCCAGCTCAAGGATGTGCAGCAGCAATATAAGCTGGTGCAGGCCTCCTATGCCGACAGACAGACCGCCGCCTACTACACCCAGGACGGCTTTTTGCGGATCCTCACTCCGGATCAGGATGGCTGGTTCTTTAACTATAAAAACAGCGGCACAGAGCGCATGCTCAACGTGTTCACCGAGGCCAATGGTGATGTAAAACTCTTCATCAACTATCAACAGCCTAACGACCGCGGTTTGGTCGGGCTGGCCAAGTCACTGGATGACATGGTGCGCCTGCTGAAGTCCTTCAAGATCGAAGATACCGGCTTCGTCTACCTGGTAGATGCCAAGGGCGACGTTAAGCTGCACTCGGACACCAGCCAGATAGGCAAGGCCAGCCTGGCCTCCCTCTATGGCGGCGATGTGACCAGGCAACTGCTGAGCAAAGCCGACTTCGGCCTGACACAGACAGAGCTGGATGGTGAAACCCTGCTGGTCGCCAGCAGCTATATTCCCTCGATGGACTGGTATCTCATTGCCCAGGTGCCGAGAGCCGAGGTGTTTGCCCTACTGGAAGAGTCGGCCTATCAGATCCTCATCTGGACTCTGCTGATCGCCGCCGCCTTCATCGGCTTCTCTACCTTCGTCTCCGCCTCGGTGAGCCAGCCCATCGCCAAGGTAGCCGACATGCTGCAGGACATAGGTCAGGGTGAGGGCGACCTGCGCCAGCGCCTGCCCGTCGAAGGCAACGACGAGTTGGCGCAGCTCGCTAAGGGCTTCAACAGCTTCATCGAGAAGATCCAGCACTCCATCATAGAGGTGACGGACACCAGCGTGCAGCTGAGTCATGCCGCCAAGGATGTGGCCAATCAGGCTCAGCAGACCCAGGACGACAGCCAGCTACAGAAAGATCAGACCATGATGGTGGTCACCGCCATCAACGAAATGGGCGCGACCGTACATGAGATTGCCGGTAATGCCGCCCAGGCGGCCGACAACGCCAAGGACGCCGACAACGCCTCAAGCAACGGCCAGATAGTGGTCACCCGCGCCCGTGACACCATCAATCAACTCTCAGAGGATGTGGAGCAGGTAGGCAATGTGATCGAGTCCCTGGCCACCCACACCACCTCTATCGGCAGCATCCTGGATGTGATCCGCGCCGTGTCGGATCAGACCAACCTGCTGGCCCTCAACGCCGCCATCGAGGCCGCCCGTGCCGGTGAGGCAGGCCGAGGCTTCGCCGTGGTCGCCGAGGAGGTCCGTAACCTGGCCTCACGCACCGCCGCGTCGACCGACGAGGTGCAGAAGATGATCGACAACCTGCAGAGCGAGGCGGCCCGCGCCGTCGAGGCGATGACCCAGAGCAAGAGCCGCAGCCAGGAAGGGGTGCAGGCGGTCGATGAGGCCAGCCACACCCTGACCGAGATCAGCCAGCAGATCGGCGCCATCACAGACATGAATATTCAGGTCGCGGCGGCCACCGAGGAGCAATCTACCGTGGTGGAAGATATCAACCGCAACGTCACGGAGATCAGCGAGATCACCCAGCGTACCAGCGAGACCTCCCAGGCGGTGGCCCAGGCCAGCCAGTCGCTCAACCAGCTGGCCCACAGGCTAGACAGCCTGGTCGCCGGCTTCAAGGTCTAGGCGGTTCACTGCTTAAAGTGCTTCAGCCACACAAAAGCCCGCAATCGCGGGCTTTTTATTTTGGCTAATAGGTATCAGGCCTTAAGAAACTTAATCGTCAGCGGATACTGGTAACTAATGCCTTCGCTAGCCTTCATGGCGGCGATGATGGTGACCACGATATCGAAGATCGCCAATACACCCAGCAGGATAAAACCTACAACGACGAACATGAGGATCATGCTGATGATGGCGTATACCATCACGCTTATCTTGAAGTTGAGGCAGTTGCGACCACAGCTGTCGACGAAGGGGATCTCCTCACGCTTCATCAACCAGACAATCAGGGGCCCTAGTATAGAACCGAAGGGAATCAGATAGCCGGAAAAGCTGGCCAGATGCACCGCCACCCCCATGTTTCTATCGTCACGGGACAGTTGTTCAATATCAGACACGAATTACACTCCTTGATGATTCATTCTCTTTTTATTTATTGTTACAGGCGGTTAGGCCCAAATAAGCGCATTTCCCAAGGCTCAATCTTGCGACTTTCCAGGCGGCGCTGCAAGCTATTTACCCAAGACTTCGCCAGCCCCTCACAACTCACCAGGCGATCATAGGCGCCGGCATCAAAGGTAGGCGAGAAATAGATCCCCATCGCCTCGCGCAGGCTGATGTCGCTGCGACGCTCGACGAGGCGAATATCATCCTCCAGGTGGATCACCCCAGGCGTCACCACCCGATAGAACCAGCCACACAGGCCGCTGGTCTGCATGGCGAGGGCAAACTCGGGATAACCAAACTGATGATTGAGCTTGAAGCAGGGGGAGCGTGGCTGAGTCACCTTCAGGCGCACCTCGCCGATGGCGATGATGTCGCCGATATTTACTTGGGTCTCGTCCAGCCCAACGGTACTGATGTTCTCGCCCATGGCGGGCACATCCTTGAATCCCTGCATCATGTCCCAGCGACGATACTGACCATAATGCTCGCGAGGAAAATGGTGCAGCACACGGTCGGCGCCGCCGTGATGCTTGGGATCCGCCTGGCCGTCACCCTCGACGCCCAGCTCACCCACCACCAAACGAGTGCACGCCCGCTTGGCGTCGATCATGCTGGGTATTCCCTCGAATGCCTCGGCCTTGTCGCCACGATACAGGCCCGAAATCTTATCTACCAACCGCGTCATATCCTTCACTCCCCTGACTACTGCTTACGCCTCTCGCCCTCAGACAAAGGCGAGACGATTCGATACAAACTCCCTCTGTCGCCTCAGGCACTGCCCCTGAAAAATAGCGGCCTAGGGCCTGTTTATCTTTCGCGTTCATTTTTGCATCATTCTGTATCGCTTTTATACAAGGCAGAGCGATTGTAATGTGGTGTGCTACATCAATGAGCAATAACGCAGTAGAAAAATGATACAGACGCTGCCCGCAGGGTTCGTCTTGAGCACGTACAACTCTTTGTTACTCGGCTTTTATATAGAATAACTATACTTCAAGCCTCATGCCGCGATTTGAACGTGCTCAATTAGAACAAAAATTGTTCTCAAAAGGTCAACAGGCCCTAATTCTCCCTCAAGAAGATATCATGAAACAACACCTATTAGCCGTCTTACCGCTTAATTTCATACTCTTGCAGGCCCTGTTAGGCCTAGGCCATAGCAACAGGCGCTAGACAAGGAACAAAGAACAAGAGGCAAGAAACTGCAGGCAAAAAAAAGCCCCAGAAGATGGGGCGAGAGAACAGAAAAACACACTATGTTTGAAAAGAAGCTACACAAAACAAGGTCAGGGAACCGCTTACGACCAATGGCGTTACTCTAATCTGGATAAATGACACTATGATGACAAATCTAGGCCTTTTGTGTGACCGCCTGCTCCAGGTATGCCTTTAACTGTTCTCCGGGTATCGAACTCTCTGTCGCCACCGCAAAGGCCGCCCAGCGCGCCCCCTCGGCCATGGCCTGACAATAGCCATCACCACGCACTAATCCATGGATCAAGCCCGCCGCATAGGCATCTCCAGCCCCAGTGGTATCCACCACAGTGGCGGCCTCGGCGGCGACTCGCGTCTCGCCTTCTGGCTGATAGAGCATGGCGCCGTCGGCACCATCTGTCACGATAAACGCCCTTAGACTCTCGCCGGCGATGGAGAGACCGAACTGCCAGGGCGACAGCTCGCTACGTCCCTGCATATCGGCGCGCGAGGCTATTAACACATGGCAGGGACGCTCACGGTTGTCTTTGGCCAGCTGCGCCACGACTAAGCTATGAGGCAAGGCCGTCTTGGCCCAGCTGACGGCGCCTTCTGCCGAAGAGTTAATATAGAGGGCGTCCCAATTTCGCCAGTTAGGCGGGGCGGCAAGCTCAAACCTTGGTCGCTCCGGGCGTATGATGGTGCGCTCGCCATCAGGGGTCATCACCAGCAGCATCTCACAGGTATGTTGTTGATAGCGCTGCATCAGGCGGCAATCTATGCCTAGGGTACTGGTCTCGGCCAGCAACCAATCCCCAATCTCGTCGCGACCCACCTGACTGACCAGTGCCACCTCGTGACCTGCCCACACCAGACCTATCCCTGTGTTGGCACCACCGCCACCGAGGCGCTGACCACCATCCTGATAATGAAAACGTCCCCCCATCTTCAGGGGCTTATCGAGTCTGAGAATACGATCGCAGTTGAGGTTGGCAACCAGCAAAATATTAGCCATGAATGCTCCGGGTAACGGGGGAGATGGAAAGATTAGGCTCCCCTAACGAAAAGGTTACTGGCCCCTAACCTCGTGTATCGGGGCCTGCCGTGCCTCCTTTATATCAAGCCAGGCAGGAGGGCTCAACAGATTAGGGCTGCAGCAGATACATGCCCTCACTCGCCGGTCGCGAGAATTTAAAACCAAACTTCAGATAAAGTTCTGGAACATCAGCCATTAAGGTAATGTAAGCCCCCTTAGGCGCCGCCTCATCGAGATACTCCATGATGGCGGACATGATGGCACTCCCCAGGCCTCGCCCCTGGTAGTTGGGATCCACGGCGATGTCCACCAGCTCGAAGTTTAGGGCGCCATCTCCCACGACTCGCCCCATGGCTATCACTCTTTCACCCCCTAGTCTGTCATCGGCTAAGATGTGTACCCCAAACAGACTGAGGGGGAGCCCGGCTACCGCCGCGGCGCGGGATCTCGGCGTCAACCCTGTGATCTGCCTAAGGCGCAAAAAGTCAGCCAAGGGCGCGACCCGCCTTATCAGGCGAAAATCCTGAATGCTCTCCCCTGTCTGTACTTGCCGCCACTCGCTTGCCAGCAGTGCATAGCCATACTCGCTGCCCCAACTCCCCTTGAAGAAGATGTTGTCTCGGTAATGGGCCTCGCGGCGAAATCCCAGGCGCTCAAGCAGCCCCCAAGCGGCGTGGTTTTTCACATCCGTGATGGCCGAGATTCTGTGCTTGCCGAGGCCATCAAACAGGTAGATAAGCAGGGCCTGCAGCGCCTCCCGAGCCAAGCCCTGACCTTGATACTCGCTCGCCAGGGTAAAGCCAATCTCGACCTGTTGCTCGTCGATAAAATGCAGCGCCAAGTCCCCGACCAAGACTCGGGTCTGGCGACACTCCAGCGCCAACTGCATCCAGGTGCCCGGCGTCTCGAAGGCAGTGTTTTGCAATTCATCAAACAGCGCCAACGCATCGCGATATTGATAATCTTGCCAGCCCTGGTAGCGGGCCACCTCAGGGTCGGCGCGGTAGGCGGTAAAGGCCGCTAAATCGCTGAACTCAAAGGCGCGGCAAATTAGCCGCTCTGTCTCGAAGTAGATCATGGCTTCATCCCTGCCCCTATGCTTATGCCAGTACTAATGCCAATGCTAATACCAATACTGATGCCAATATTAAGCCAGCGTGTAGTAGCCACCGGTCGGCGGCGCGGCAAACAGTGACATGGCGTCCTGCATCTTATCGCTCGGATAGGCCTGCACCGAGGCACGGTGATGCTCGGCTGACTCCCAACGCTCGATCACCAACAGGCGCCCCGCCTCATCGAGTGGGCATAAGACCTCGTAGCTTAGGCAGCCAGGCGATGCACAGATGTACTCGCTTAACGAGAGAAGGAAGGACTTTAACGCCTCAGCCTGACCCGGCGCGGCCTGAAACTCACCGATACGTACTATCATCAGATTTCCCTGTACAAAACGAAGAATTCACCAAGCTACCCTATTACCGGGTGCTCCACAAACGTCTCTTATGAGCTTTTCGACTAATGAGTGCGTAAGTGATCGCCCATATTAGCTTAGGTGATATGCGACCTCTGACCTAAGCCAACTTTGGGAATGTAATAAGCATATGAAAAAATTAACAAAAAACTCATCAACCTTTCGACCTATGAGGTTTTAGGATAAAAATCAGCCTCTACAAGGTGCCAAGTTGACGTTAGGCTGACAAGCAAAAGAGGTTATGAGGTTATTGAATGGACTCAATACTGACATTAGAAGAGCTGATGGATAAGCCCCTATGCAAGGAAGAAAAACTGCGCCGCTACCACCAGTGCCTGAGAGAATTTGAGCTGCTAGGCTATCAAGATCTCTTTATCGAACAGATACGTCAGGAGGCTCGTCAGCTCGAACAGAAGTTAGCACGACGCGCTAAGGCTAATCACAAACAGGCTCCCAAGCGGGTCCCCTAGATCTCTTGCGCCAGCTGGTCGAGAAAGTCCTGCATCACCCGGGTGCGGCGCCGAGCCTCTTCCCTCGCAGCCGCCGTCTGCATGGTATCGGCCAGGGTAAACAGCTTCTGCTTGAAGTGATCTAAGGTATAACGGCTGTCATCGGCCTCCCTATGCTGGCAGAAAGGATCCTCGGCATGATATAGCGGGCGCCCGAGCGTTGTGCCTACCTGCAGGCAACGCGCCACACCTATGGCGCCCAGGGCATCGAGCCTGTCGGCATCCTGCACTATCTTGGCTTCCAGCGTCTCGGGGATCACTCTGGCGCTGAAGCTGTGGGCATGAATGGCATGGTGAATGGCATCATGGTACTGCAGGGGATAATCGATGCGCTTAAGGAAGGCGATCGCCTTATCGGCCGCCATCCTTGAACTCTGGCTGCGACTCGGATCGTCTTTTGCCAGGGTGACACAATCATGCAGCCAGGCGGCTGGCACCACCACCTCGGCGCAGGCAGATTCGAGATCGCACAGACGCTTGGCAGTCTTCACCACCCGCCTAACATGGGCGAGATCATGAGCGGCATCGGCTGGCGAGCTGGCGGCAACAAACTGGGAAAATAGCGACTCCAAGGCCTGCATAGATAGGGCTCCTACAATAAAAAAGGCCGATCTATGATCGGCCTCTTTAGCTTGGATAGCAAATGCCCTTTACATCTCGCAGGGCTACATATCACATGGCTACATATCGCAGGGCTTAAGCGGCTTACGCAGCTGCGCCCGCACGTTATCCATGCCTGAATAGAACTCTTTCATCATCAAGAGGCCCATCATCTTGCCGTTGTCCGTCACGATGAGATTATCGGGATCATTCGGGTCGTTCTTGATGGCGCCGATCGCCTTCATCGAGGTCATCTCTTTAAACAGTGCCCAATCCAGGTTTACGCCGAAGGTATCGCGGAAATACTTGCGCGACAGACGACCCGAGAACATGCCCAGCAGGAAGCGATACTGCATCACATCCTTCTGACTGTAGTTCTTCTGCTGCTCGACACCCATGCGGCCCGAGGCGATGTTTTCCTGATACTTGCGCAGAGAGAAGGTGTTCACATACAGGGTGTCGTTGAGGAAGCTGAAGGAGCCCGAACCCACCCCCAGGTATTCGTCATAGTCGATCACATACTCGTCGAAGCCTTCGTTGTTGGCCTTGCCAAACGCCCAGGCAGACAGCTGGTTATACTGACCATTGAGGCTATTTAAGATCTGGCGATACTGACGTGCCATATCCCCCTGAGGCGCGGCCAGCTTACCCTTGACGCTCTTACGGGTCTGATGGGTGATCATCAGTGGATAGGTGGTGATCTGACGAGGGTCTAGGCGGGAGGCCATATCCAGATCGTGCTGAATCACCTCGTCTGTCTGGCCACGGAATCCGAAGATGAGATCCACGTTGATGATAGGGAACAGCTCCTTGGCCGCCATGATCTTATCGAAGGTCTGCTGGCCCGAACCAAACTTCTCCAGACGATCTGTCATCGCCAGGATGTCGTCGTTGAAGCTCTGTACCCCGATAGACATGCGATCCACCAGGCCTTCGAGCAGTTTAAAGCCTGGACTGTCCAGATGCTGAGGATCCGACTCACAGGAGACCTCTTTGATGCTAGGAAAGAGCTTCTTGGCATGTTCTATGGTGCGCGCCAGTTCATCTTCTAAAACCGTCGTGGTACCGCCACCTATATACATGGACTCGAAGTCGTAGCCCAGCGCCTTGACCATCTCCATCTCCTTACGCAGCGAGACGAAATAGGCGCGCGCCTTCTCCTCTTTAAACAGGAAACGGTGGAAGGTACAGAAGGAGCAGAGCGTGTGACAGAAAGGCACATGGGCATAGAGCATGTACTTCTTGCCTTCGACGGGTGCCGGCATCATGGAGGCCGACTGGGTATCGAGTCGCAGGTTCTTGTCGACATAATACTGCATCACTCGTTCCATCGAGTTCAGCATCCAGTTAGGGACGGTAATGTTAGCTTGGTACGGCTTAATCAATGCACCTGGCGCCGCTTGAACAATAGAAGACGAAGACATAGATATTCCTGGCTGAACCGGCCTTGAGAACAAAGCCTTTTTATAAATAAGGACTTAAAGCGATACACATCCATTTGCGGAACACAAAAGTATCACTTTAGGAATATATAAAACGTGAACTGGCTTAGAGTTACAACACCTAGCATTGGATTAGCCAAAGAATTGTTAAGCATGTCATGTTTTAGGAAATGTTGAATAAATGTGATCGCGCATTTTTACCCGATAAGGGTAGCGAGATAACAGGGAAAACGTTTAACAAAAATCGTCCTGTTGCAGCGATGATTTAAATAGCGTAGGTTAAATTGGTAATAAAAATAAATATATAGACTCCGACCCTTATGGCGGAGCGTTAACCTCTACAGGGACGTTAATCATGAAATGGAATCTACTGGTTTCGGTGCTGCTCACCGCATCGCTGGCACTCTTTGGCTATATCAAATACGACGAACTCGCGGCCAACCACCTCGCCACCGCGCAACAGCTCTCCGCCCTGAGTAAACAAATTGCCGACAAGGGAAGCATCATTCCGGCTAAGACGGTCGCCTACTTCGACCTTGCCAGCTGCCCTGAGGGCTGGCAGCCCTACACCGAGGGGCGTGGCCGCTTTACCTTAGCCATGAATAATCAAGAGAATGAACTCTCGGTGCGCAAGCTCAATGCCATCGGCGGCGAGGAGAAGCATAAACTCACACTGGCGGAATTACCCAAGCATACCCATGTCTACGACGACTGGTACTACTATGATTCGGGCGACGAGCCGGAATACGCGACAGGTGAAGGCGATGACGTGGGCATGCGCCAGCATCAGAAGCGCCGCACCGAACCCGAAGGCCACAGCGTGGCACACAACAACATGCCCCCTTTTATCGTCTTACTGCAGTGTATCAAGCAATAAAGAAGCGGCTTACCTAGCGCACTCACCCGGGCTGTGGCTGAAGTAGCGTTTGAACTCGCGGCTAAACTGGGCCGGGCTCTCGTAACCCACCTCGATAGCCGCCTGTTTTACTTTCACCCCTGGGCGCTGCAGCAACTCCCTGGCCTTATTCAAACGCAGCTTCTTCAGGTACTGAATCGGCGATGAGGCAGTCACCTCCTTGAAGCAGCGATGAAACGCCGAGGGACTCATGTTCACCAGGGCCGCCAGCTGATCTACCTCAATGCTGGCAGCATAGTGTTTATGCAGATAGTTAAGGGCCTTGTCGATGCGCGACAGCCGGGTATGGCTCAGCGCCAGGGCATAGAGGGGCGCGGCGTTGGGTAGGGCCAACAGGCGATACAAGATCTCCAATACCATGGCCTGACCCAACGCCTCGGCCTCCAGCGGCGATTGTAGCGCCAGTAGCAAACGATGAATGCTGCATTCAAGCGCCTCGCCGGTCGACGCGACAAAATAGCCGGGCAGTCGAGACTCGTTCAGCGCCTGCGGTACCCTGTTGTGGTTGTCCATGACGGGAATGAGGCGGTTAAGCTGCGCCAGATCGATATCTATCATCATCACCAGCACAGGCTCTTCTGTGCTGGCGAAGGTTTCACACTCCACCGGCATGGGCACTGTCATCACCAGGGTGTTCTGGGGATCATAGTCAAACACCTTATCATCTAGGTAGACCCGCTTCTTGCCCTGCCCCACTATCATGATCCCCTGGGAGTAACACAAGGGGCCACGGGCACCGTAGGCGGAGCAGCGAAACAGCTTGATGCCGGGCAATACACTATCATTCATCCCCTCATCGGGGGCCAAGGCAGACATCAGCTCGGCAATACTCTTCACACTTCACCTCTTGGGACAGGATAAGGGTTCAACGGATAGCGATAATATCACCCAAGCAGAAAAAGGCATCAAATTATATCAAATTTATGCCTTTTAAACCCAACAAAGCAGAAATAGGCAAACACAGGGCAGCAATAGGTATTTAAAACTCGCGCCAAGAGACTAGTATGTGCAGCATATTCTTAGGTGACACAAGGTATCCCCATGCTTAACTTCGATTATCGTAATCCCACACAGATCGTCTTCGGTAAAGATCGCCTGGACGAGCTCGACAAGCTAATTCCAGCCGACGCCCGCGTCATGGTGACCTATGGCGGCGGCAGCGTAAAACGCTTCGGCACCCTGGACAAGGTCCTCAATGCTTTGGGTGACCGCACCGTCGTCGAGTTCGGCGGTATCGAGGCCAACCCACAATATGAGACCTTAGCCAAGGCGGCCGAGCTAGCGAGAGAGGAGTCTATCGACTTCCTACTGGCAGTCGGCGGCGGCTCTGTGATGGATGGCACCAAGTTCATCGCCCTGGCGACACGCTTCGAGGGTGACAGCGCCAGCCTGCTGTTCCACGGCTTCGCGCCTGTGCCGGTGGAGGCTGATCGCGTCCTGCCGCTGGGCACCATAGCCACGCTACCGGCCACAGGTTCTGAAATGAATGCCTTCGGCGTAGTGAGCTATAACGGCGGCAAATTCCCGGTCAACCATCCCAGCATCTATCCAACTTTCTCGCTGCTGGATCCGATCCTGACCTTCACCCTGCCTAAGGTTCAGGTAGCCAATGGTGTCGTCGACGCCTTCGTCCACGTGCTAGAACAGTATGCCACCTATCCGGTAGACGGCAGAGTGCAGGACAGAACCGCCGAAGGGATCATGCGTACCCTGATCGAGATTGGCCCTCTCACCCTGGAAGAGCCGGAGAACTACAACGCCAGAGCCAACCTGATGTGGAGTGCCACCTCCGCCCTCAACGGCATGATAGGCGCGGGCGTGCCGTTTGACTGGACGACTCACATGATAGGCCACGAGCTGACGGCGCTGTTTGGTATCGACCATGCCCAGACCCTGGCCGCGGTGTTGCCGTCTGTCTGGCGTGTACGCAAGAGCCAGAAACACGCCAAGCTGCTGCAATACGCCGAGCGCGTATGGGATATCACAGAAGGTGATGAGGCGAGTCGCGTCGACCTGGCGATCGACAAGACAGAGCAGTTCTTCCAGCAACTGGGCCTCAAGACTCGCCTGCGCGACTATGATATCGCCCAGGATCAGATTGACGACATAGTCACGGCGCTGGAGGCCCACGGCATGACCGCCCTGTCTGAGTCAGGCGATCTCGGCCTGGATATAAGCCGCGAGATCTTGCAGCTGGCCTGGTAAGACCGAGCACATTGAACCGAGAAAGGCATCCCTAGGGATGCCTTTTTGTTTGATAAGGCGACTCTTTCGGAATCACCATCCTCTCGATTCGCCGCTCTCTAAGCGGCCTTACCCCAAACCGCCGCGGGTCAGGCGCTCGGGATCCAGCAAGTGCCTGAGCTCCTCCTCGCTAAGATCTGTGAGTTCCATGGCAACCTCGAGTATGGGCCGCTGCTCCTGATAGGCCTGCTTGACGATTTTAGCGGCCTGCACATAGCCAACCTTAGGACTCAGAGCGGTGACCAGTATGGGATTGCGATGCAGGGAGTCAGCTATCTTGTCGCGATTCACCACGAAACTCGCAATCGCCTTGTCGGCCAGCAGGCGCGACACATTGCTGAGGATCTCTATGCTCTCCAGCAGATTGACCGCGATCAGCGGCTGCATCACATTCAGCTCAAAGTTACCGGACTGCCCGGCAACTGTAATAGCCATGTCGTTACCCATCACCTGCGCGGCGACCATGCAGGCGGACTCTGGGATCACTGGGTTGACCTTGCCCGGCATGATGGAGGAGCCTAGTTGCAGGGGTTGCAGGCTGATCTCACCGATCCCCGCCAGCGGACCTGAATTCATCCAGCGCAGGTCGTTGCTGATCTTCATGATAGCCACCGCCAGTGTCTTCAACTGACCCGACAGGGCCACGGCGGTATCATGGCTCGCCATGCGGCTGAACAGGTTATCGGCCGGGCGAAACTGGGTGCGCGTCAGCGCCGAGAGTCTTTCACAAAATAGCCTTGAGAAATCCTCGTGGGTGTTGACCCCAGTCCCCACCGCCGTGCCGCCTACCGGCAGCTGAGTCAGCTCACCACTGAGCGCCACTAGTCGCTGGCGACACAGATCGATCTGACTCCCCCAGCCCCCCAAGACCTGATCGAAACGAACCGGCATGGCATCCATCAGATGGGTACGCCCCGTCTTGGTAACATCGGCCAGCTGCTGCGCCTTGGCCATAATAGTTTGCGACAGGAGTGTTAGCGAAGGCAGCAACGACTGCTCTACCGCCAACAGGGCGCTGATATGTATGGCGCTGGGAATGATATCGTTGCTGCTCTGCCCTAGGTTGATCACATCGTTGGGATGCACCGCCTGACTCAGGCTCTTCGATACCAGGGTCGCCAGCACCTCGTTGGCGTTCATGTTGCTGCTGGTGCCCGAGCCGGTCTGAAACATGTCGATGGGGAAATGGCGCATCATCTGGGGATCCGCCAGCAGTTCCTGCACCGCCTTGGCGACCGCAGGGGCAATATTGGGCGGCAGCAGCCTAAGCGCCACGTTGGCCTCGGCGGCGGCGAGCTTAGCCAGCAGCAAGGCACGGATGAAGCTGCGTGGCATAGGGCGACCACTGACCGGAAAATTCTTGATCGCCCGCGCCGTCTGCGCGCCGTAGAGGGCATCGGCGGGAATATTGAGGTCGCCCATGCTGTCGCTTACCGCTTTACTCTCCATCTCTCTCTCCTGCTTGTTGAGACTAGCTTGATCTTAGGTCAAATACTGCTGGGTCGCGACCCGGCAACAAAGCACAAACCAACTCTAAACAGACAACAAACAAGCCGTTATCATTCAAGCTGTTATTGTAAGAACCACCTAGGTTTTGCTTGCAAATGTCACCCAAGCAGTTAGGCTGCCTCCACTTTATTTAATGCTAAGCGTTAACCTGTAGATGCGAGTAACCATGAGACATAAAGGAGCCTCTGGCTTTACCCTGATAGAGATGGTGGTGGTGATCATCATACTGGCCATTCTCAGCGTAGCGGCCGCCAGCAGGTGGATAAGCCTGACGCGAGAGGCGAGGATCGCCCAGCTTAAGCAGCTCGAGGCCTCGGTGCAGGCCGCCAATCAACTTGTCTATGCCCGCTCGGCCATCTTAGGGGTGGAGACGCAGCCCACGGCAAGCTACTACCTCAACCCAAGCGACAGCCAAAAAGTCCAGGTGAGATATGGCAGACCAGAATGGAGCAGCGACACCGTGCCTCAACTGCTGACAATCACCATGAAGGAATGGTTCTACGGGGCCAGCTGGATCCAAAAGGATATTGAGCTGCGCATCGGCCAGCGCAGCCTGTTTAAGACCCCAGGGGATCTCCTGGCTGACGATGCCCTCGCCTGCTACCTCAGGGTTGAGACCAAGGCCGACAGCGTCACCACAAGCATACGCGATGACGACTGTTAACCGGGTCGGTTAGACGGCTAGGACAATCGCGTCCTCATACATAGCGGCGCAACATCTGGTGTCATTGGCTAAGATCTTCAGCAGATCATCCCGCTTCAGACATAAAAAAACACCCCACCGGAAACCGAGTGGGGTGTTTAATCTTTCAGATACGAGACGCCAAAGCCTTACTCTTTGTACTTCAACGTGCCGTTTTCTTTGATCTCGTCATACCAAAGGTTGTGATGCTGGGTCGCCCAGTTCTCATCACAGTAACCCGACACCATACACTCCATACCACCTTCTGACATCACGGTTGCCATGAAGATATGCACGATAGAGAAGGCGCAGATAACGATGGCACTGACAGAGTGAAGTACCAATGCTATCAGGCTCAGGGTGCGGCTCGGCTCGAACAGGTTCGGGAACAGCAATAACATGCCTGAGGCCGAGATGATGAGGCCGAATAGGGCAAAGGCCCAGAACCACATCTTCTCACCCGCGTTGGCAAAGCCTGCATCCGGGTGCTTACCCTTGAATGGGCCGAAGTTGATATAACCGCCCACAACCAGGAACCACTTAACGTCATACATCTTAGGCAGCTGGTTCTTAGCCCAAAGGGTAGTCATCAACGCCCAACCTAGCATGAAGGGGATCGCCATGTAGTCGTGAATCTGCTTAGCACCATAGACCAGGCCGGCCCAGAAACCTTCACCCAGGTAAGGCTGGAAGAAGAAACGTCCTGCCAGCAGCGTCAGACCCGTGAGGATCAACAGCAGACAAGGGATCGCCCCCAACCAGTGGATAGAGACATCAAATTTCGACCAGCGATACACCATCTTGCCCGAGAAGCCATGATGCAACTTGGAGATACCGTTCACCTTGATGAACAGCACGAAGATGATGATCATGCCAAACAACGCCGCCATCAAGGCGGGTGCCAGCCAGTCGCTGCGAAGCTCCAACACCCGCAGATCATAGCTGTTGATCGGCTGGTTATGGAACTGACCGTGAGAGGTCGTATATCCGGTGGCGCCCGCCTGTAGCTCAGACCAGATCTGCCCCTCGGTGGCGGCATGGGTATGGTCGGTCGCATCGCCATGGGCGAACGACAGGGCACTGAATGTGGTACCTATCACTAGCGCTAAGATCACGCTAAATTGTTTGAACCATTTGTTCATATTACATCCTTATCGTCCACACCGGGCAGGCCCGGTGTGGATTGTTGTGGCCTTATACAAGCTGGGGATTAACCCCAAATCGCATTTTTCGAACCACGGTATGCAACACGCTCGCGGAAGATGTTTGAGATAACCTCAGCATCACCGGCAAGTAGCGACTTAGTCGCACACAACTCGGCACACATAGGCAGCTTGCCTTCGGCAATACGGTTAGAACCGTACTTCTGGCGCTCTGCATCTGAATGGTTCTCTTCAGGACCACCGGCACAGAAGGTACACTTATCCATCTTACCGCGGCTGCCGAATGCGCCCTTCTTAGGGAACTGAGGCGCGCCAAACGGACAGGCGTACAGGCAGTAGCCACAACCGATACAGGTATCTTTGTTGTGCAGTGTCAGACCATCTTCCGTCTTGTAGAAGCAGTTTGCCGGACAAACCGCCTGACAAGGGGCGTCGGTGCAGTGCATACACGCCACAGAGATAGAGGACTCGCCAGGCTGACCGTCATTGATGGTCACCACGCGGCGACGTTGAATACCCCACTCGAGCGCAGAGTCGTTTTCGTTCTTACATGCCGTGACACAGCCGTTACATTCGATGCAGCGCTTGGTATCACATAAAAATTTCATTGTAGCCATAATGGCAAATCTCCCGATACTTAAGCTTTAGTGATCTGACAAAGCGACGCTTTGGTCTCTTGCATCTGCGTGACAGGGTCATAACCATAGGTCAATGCCGTGTTCGCAGACTCACCAATCACATAAGGCACAGTACCTTCTGGATAGTTATTCTCTAGGCTCTCACCGTGCATCACACCGGCGAAGTGGTATGGCATCCAGGTCACGCCAGGCTTAACGCGAGGAGTCACCATGGCCTTGATCTTGATGCGGCCGCCTTCGGCACCTTCCAGCCATACTGTGTCGCCGTTGCGGATACCGCGATCGGCGGCATCACCTGGGTTGATCTCAACAAACATCTCTTGTTGCAGCTCGGCCAACCATGGGTTAGAACGAGACTCTTCACCACCACCCTCGTACTCAACCAGACGACCCGAGGTCAGACCCAGTGGGTACTTAGTTGCCGTGTCTTTCTCTTGAATAGACTTGTACAGCGTAGGCAGACGATGAACCTGCATGTCGTCGTATGTTGGGTACTTAGACACGAGATCGCGACGCGGCGTGTACAGCGGCTCACGGTGTACAGGCACTTGATCCGGGAAGGTCCACACGATACAGCGGGCCTTAGCGTTACCAAATGGGATACAACCGTGCTTCATGGCCACACGCTGGATACCACCAGAAAGGTCGGTCTTCCAGTTCTTGCCTTCGGCTTCGGCTTTCTCTTCGGCGGTCAGATCGTCCCACCAGCCAAGTTGCTTAAGCAGCTTGTCGCTGAACTCTGGGTAACCGTCCTGGATCTCGCTGCCCTTAGAGAAGCTGCCTTCGGCCAGCAGATTCTTGCCTTGGTACTCGACGCCATAACGGGCACGGAAGTTACCACCGCCTTCCAGCACGTGCTTGTGTGTATTGTAGAGGATCTGGGTACCAGGGTGTTTCTGCTCTGGTGTGCCCCAACATGGCCATGGCAGACCATAGGTATCGCCCTTGGCTGGGCCGCCTTCTGCTTCAAGCGTCTTGTTGCTGAAGGTGCCCCAGTTTTGGGTGTGCAGCTTCAGACGCTCTGGGCTCTGGCCAGACATACCAATGGTCCACATACCGCGGTTGATCTCGCGGGTGATGTCTTCGATCACTAGCATATCTTTGGCATCTTTAGCGATGCGCTTAGTGTATTCCTTGTCGAAGCCTAGCTTCTGCGACAGGCGATACATGATCTCGATATCTGTCTTAGATTCGAATAGTGGCTCGATCACCTTCTCACGCCACTGCTGGCTACGGCCAGAGTTAGATACCGAACCTTCGGTCTCGAACTGAGTCGCCGCAGGTAGTAGGTAGACACCATTCTTACGACGGTGCATGACACCCGCCATTGTTGGGAATGGATCCACAACCACGACTGTGTCCATCTTATCCAGGGCGTCACGCACCTCGCGCTGACGGGTTTCTGTGTTGACAGATTGTCCCCAGAAGAAGGCCATGCGTACGCGATCTTTCTGCGCCAGCTTCTCAGGCGTTTCTAATACGCCGTCGTGCCAACGAGAACACGGAATACCAGGAGTATTCATTGGGATGCGACCCAGGTATTCGTTCTGGTCGAAACGACCCTTAACCCAGTCGAAATCCAGATCCCAAACGTGTGACCAGTGCTTCCAAGAACCTGTCTTCAGGCCGTAGTAGCCAGGCAGGGTATCGAACAGCAGACCCAGGTCGGTCGCGCCCTGTACGTTATCGTGACCACGGAAGATGTTAGTACCGCCGCCAGAAACGCCCATGTTGCCCAGTGCAAGCTGCAGGATACAGTAGGCACGAGTGTTAGCGTTACCTACGTGGTGCTGGGTACCACCCATACACCAAACCACAGTACCAGGACGGTTTTCGGCCATCAGCTTAGCCGCTTGGTAAACCTGCTCTTCGCTCACGCCTGTGATGTTGGCCACTTCTTGTGGTGGGAACTTCTTCACCTCTTCACGGATGGTGTCCATCTCGAACACGCGCTGCTGGATGAAGGTCTTGTCTTCCCAGCCGTTTTCGAAGATGTGCCACAACATACCGTAGATGAAAGGAATATCGGTACCAGGACGCAGTGCACAGTGCAGATCAGAGTGAGCCGCGGTGCGAGAGAAACGTGGGTCGACCACGATGATCTTAGCGTTGTTCTTCTCTTTAGCGATCAGGATATGCTGCATGGCAACAGGGTGTGCCTCGGCAGGGTTTGAACCGATAAAGAAGATCGCGTTGGCGTTCTGGATATCGTTGAAAGAGTTGGTTTGCGCACCATAACCCCAGGTGTTAGCAACACCGGCTACAGTGGTAGAGTGACAGATACGTGCCGAGTGGTCGACGTTGTTGGTACCCCACATGGCCGCAAATTTACGGTACATGTAGCAGCCTTCGTTAGAGAACTTGGCACTACCCATGAAGTAGAGTGAATCTGGACCAGACTCTTGACGAATGCTCTGCATCTTGTCGCCAACTTCGTTGAAGGCCTGCTCCCAAGAGAGCTTCTTCCACTTACCGTCGACCAGCTTCATTGGGTACTTAAGACGCTTCTCGCCGTGACCATGTTCACGCAGCGCAGCACCTTTGGCACAGTGACCACCGGCGTTGAATGGGTGATCAAATGCTGGCTCCTGACCCGTCCAGACACCATTTTGTACTTCGGCGTACAGACCACAACCGACCGCACAGGCACTACATACGGTGCGCTTGATCTCGATAGGTGCATCGTGTGGAATATCTTTCGCTTCGGCGCGACGCATCATGCCGGTACCGAGAAGAGAGGCTGCCGCGATACCACCGGTAGTGATACCCGCATGCTTCATAAATTGACGACGGCTGATGCCCAAGCTTGGCTTGGCCGCAGCGACTGCCTCATTTGTTTTGCGCGTTAACTTCATCGCTCAAATTCTCCTAATTAGCTACGCAAGCTATTGTAATAACTGCGGATATGTGCAGTTTCATGGTAGCCATCGGCATGTTTTTCTTGAGATTTACTTTCTGTTGCATTGGCAACACTCACACCGCTTGCGGCAATGGCCACACCGGCCGTACCACCTATGGTGAGTGCTTTCAGCAAAGATCTGCGATTCAGATCGGGCTGTTGCTTCTTCATTCTTGCTCCTAGAGGAATAGGAAGTTTCGATTAGTAGGGATGATCTATTCAAACTCGCCACCGCAACACGAGTTAACCCAATGTTATTTACAGGTGGCTAATTGGTAAAAATGCTATATTTTTTAAAAACATCCGATTAATTGCCGTTGCAATATAAGGAAGAAATGAAGCTGAGATATTGATCTGAACAGGGGTAGGTACGCGGAAAAATTGAATAAATGACCAAAGTGTTAAGCCAGTCATACTTTAACCAATACACTTTGCTGGCAATCCCTAAAAATAGCTAAAACCGGGATCCTGTAGATGTAATGAAGTTGTTGTTATTGAAAATAAAAAGTGCGTTCAAAAAACAGTCAAAGGTGATCTGAGTCCGCTAAAGTCGTCACTGCCTAGCTATAGATTCACCGCCGATTCTTGATTTTATTCTCACCATCCAACATTCATCTGCTCACTTATTCGAGCTCCCCTATTCAATGGCTTATCGCGATGGTAATGTGAGTTATAGTGAAGCGCTAAAAGATAAACCTACCCGTCTTACTGGTGCTAAGGAGCTGTATAAATGAAATTACTTGTCTTTATCACATTCGTGAGTTTACTAACTCTTTCTATTTCGATAGATGCAAAGGTTTGTAAAAAAGGACAACCATGTGGAAACTCCTGCATTTCTTGGGCTAAGACTTGTAGAATAAATTCAGTCGCTCACCCAAAAATCGTTACAAACAAAGAGCATCAAGCGAATTTGAGCATTAACACGAACATTAATGATCAAAAAACACTTTTTGGATGTGAATTGGCTTGGGGAGCAATAGTAGACACCTTGCTATTTGAAGAAAGTGAGGAGGAAGTAATCAAAAAGGCTCTACTAAAAATAGAAAGCTCAAACGAAGACAATCACACAGTTCAGAAAGCAGAAATACAAAACTCAATTAGAAATTTACTCAAAGAAATAAAGAATGATCAAAACCTAATAAGTGGAATAAAGACCAACTACATTGATACTTACAATCAATTCCTACCTGCTTGCATAACTGAAACAGAGAAGTTACTACGCAAAAAATAGTGAGTTAACTATCTTGTAATTCGTAAGCTAGAATTTTTCAGGCTTGAACCCAATACAATAATCCCTTCTTAAACTGAATATGAAGTTCCTTATTACCGCCTATTTACGTAGAAAATACATAAAAAAACACCCCGCCTAATGCTTAGGCGGGGTGCTTCATCTATGCGCTTTTATTCAATAACGCGGCTGCGCTTTGAGTCTAGTCGCTGTAGGTCTAGTCCCTGTACGTCAGGGTACCGTTCTCTTTGATCTCGTCATACCAAAGGTTGTGGTGCTGTACCGCCCAGTTCTCGTCACAGTAGCCCGACTTCATACACTCCATACCACCTTCACTCAATACGGTCGCCATCCAGATGTGGACGATCGTAAAGGCGATGATGATGATGGCGCTGAGGCCGTGAACCAGCAGTGCCGCCATGGAGGCTTCACGTGGCAGTTCGAGCCCAGGCATTACCAGCATGATGCCGGAAACCCCGATGAAGAGACCGAACAGGGTCAGTGTCCAGAACCACATCTTCTCACCGGCGTTGGCGAAGCCGCTGTCTGGGTGCTTACCCTTGAAGGGACCGAAGTTGATGTAACCACCAACCACCAGGAACCACTTAAGGTCATACAGCTTAAATGTCTGCAACGGCATCCATTTAACCACACAGATGGCCCAAGCCACGATGAACAAGGGACCCGCATAATCGTGGATCGTCTTGCTGCCGTAGATCAGCGAACCCCAAATTCCTGTGCCCACATAGGGTTGCAGCACATGCTTACCCAACATGATGTTAAGACCGGTAAAGATCAACGCCAGGCAGGAAAGTGCCATCACCCAGTGAATCCAAAGATCGGCCTTGGTCCAGCGCAATACCATCTTGCCAGAGAAACCATGACTTAGCTTTGAAGGACCATTCACCAGATAGAAGATCAAGAAAGCACCGAACACACCACAAACGGCCAGTGCCATCACAGGGGTGAGATAGTCGTTCTTAACGTTAGTGCCTTCGATGGCAGACACGTTAATCATTACCCCAGTCTCCACGCCCTTGGCTGTGGTGTATCCCTTGTCTCCTGACTTCACGGCTTTCCATAACTCAGCGTCGCTGGTATTGGCCATCTGTTGACTGGTCTGCTCGTCAACGGCGTAGGCTGACGTCGTCAGACCTAAGCCCATTGCCAAGACCAATGGCAATAACAACACAGTGAATAGGCTGCGCAGTGATTTTAATAACATAGTCACTCCTTTACAGACCGTAAGCCCGAGGGCTTACGGTACTATTCACTTTAAACGCCAGTCTTAGGGGTATAACCCCAGATCGCATTAGGGTTACCACGGGCCGCGATACGCTCACGGTAGATGTTGGAAACCACTTCCGCATCACCGGCGAGCAGCGCCTTGGTCGAACAAAGCTCGGCACACATAGGTAACTTACCCTCGGCCAGACGGTTAGCGCCGTACTTCTTACGCTCCGCGTCGGAGAAGGTCTCTTCTGGGCCACCGGCACAGAAAGTACACTTGTCCATCTTGCCGCGGCTGCCAAAGGTGCTCTTCTTAGGGAACTGAGGCGCACCGAATGGGCAGGCGTATAGGCAGTAACCACAACCGATACAGGTATCTTTGTTGTGTAGTGTTAGGCCATCTTCCGTCTTGTAGAAGCAGTTTGCTGGGCAAACCGCCTGACAAGGGGCGTCGGTACAGTGCATACAAGCCACAGAGATCGAGGCTTCACCGGGTTGACCATCGTTGATGGTCACGACGCGACGGCGTTGGATACCCCACTCGAGAGCGGAATCGTTTTCGTTCTTACATGCTGTGACGCAACCGTTACACTCGATGCAGCGTTTGGTGTCACATAGAAATTTCATGACTGCCATAATGGCTTATCTCCTCATCAAGTTGCGTTAGGCTTTAGTGATCTGACACAAGCTAGACTTAGTCTCTTGCATCTGAGTCACGACGTCATAGCCATAGGTCAATACTGTGTTGGCCGATTCACCAATGATGTAAGGCACTGTACCTTCTGGGTAGCTCTTCTCCAGGCTCTCGCCTTCGAACATACCCGCGAAGTGGTACGGCATGAAACACTCGCCTTCAATCACACGCGGTGTCACCATTGCCTGCACCTTGATCTTGGCGCCTTCTGGGCTGTGAACCCATACGACATCGCCATCACGTAGACCACGATCCGCCGCATCGGCAGGGTTGATCTCGATGAACATCTCTTGCTGTAGTTCAGCCAACCAAGGGTTAGAACGTGTCTCTTCACCACCGCCCTCGTACTCAACCAGACGACCAGAGGTCAAGGCGAGTGGGAACTCTTTGGCGAAGTCCTGATCCTGAATTGACTTGTACAGGGTAGGAAGACGCGCAACCATACGGTCATCGTAAGTTGGGTATTTAGACACAAGATCACGACGAGGCGTATACAGAGGCTCGCGGTGAACCGGAATATCATCCGGGAAGTTCCAAACGATACAACGGGCCTTAGCGTTACCAAATGGAATACAACCGTGCTTGATGGCGACACGCTGGATACCACCAGAGATATCTGTCTTCCAGTTCTTACCTTCGGCAGCCGCTTTCTCTTCTGCGGTCAGGTCGTCCCACCAGCCAAGCTGCTTAAGCATCTTGTCGGTGAACTCTGGGTAACCATCCTTGATCTCGCTGCCCTTAGAGTAAGAGCCTTCGGCCAGGATGTTGTTGCCATTGTGCTCAACACCGTAACGGGCACGGAAGTTACCACCACCGAAGCGGACTTCACGGTCGGTACGGTAGAGGATCTGGGTACCTGGGTGCTTCATCTCAGGCGTGCCCCAACATGGCCAAGGCAGACCATAGGTTTCGCCCTTAGCTGGGCCACCCGGTGCTTCCAGACTCTTGATGTCGAATGTGCCCCAGTTTTCCTGGTGCATCTTCAGACGCTCTGGGCTCTGGCCTGTGTAACCAATAGTCCACATACCCTTGTTGTATTCGCGGGTGATATCTTCGATCAACGGCTCGTCACCATTCACCTTGATATGCTTACAGAACTCTTTCTCTATGCCCCACTTCTTCGCCAGCTTGTACATGATGACGTGGTCAGGCTTAGACTCGAACAGCGGCTCGATCACCTGTGAACGCCACTGCAGTGAGCGGTTAGAGGCAGATACCGAACCATAGGTCTCGAACTGAGTCGCCGCCGGCAGCAGGTAGACACCGTCTTTACGGGTATGCATGACACCCGCCATGGTTGGGAATGGATCCACAACCACCACAGTATCCATCTTGTTCAGTGCTTCACGCACCTCACGGCCACGGGTCTCTGTGTTGACCGACTGACCCCAGAAGAATGACATACGGATGTTGTCTTTCTGAGCGATCTTAGACTTGTCTTCCAGCACACCGTCGTGCCAACGAGAACAAGGAATACCGGTAGAGGTCATAGGATCCTGACCCAGGCGTTGTTCCTGATCGAAGCGAGCCTTCACCCACTCATAGTCCAGATCCCATACGTTACACCAGTGCTTCCAAGAACCTGTCTTGAGGCCATAGTAACCAGGCAGGGTGTCGAACAGCAGACCGAAGTCGGTAGCGCCCTGAACGTTATCGTGACCACGGAAGATGTTAGTACCACCACCGGAGATACCCATGTTACCCAGGGCCAACTGCAGGATACAGTAAGCACGGGTGTTGGCATTACCTATGTGGTGCTGAGTACCACCCATACACCAGACTATGGTGCCAGGCTTAGTCTCGGCCAGTGTCTTGGCCACACGGTACATCTGCTCTTTAGGTACACCGACCACGTTTTCAACTTCTTCAGGGTTCCACTTAGCGGCAGCTTCGCGGATACGCTCCATGCCGTAGACACGCTGGTCGATAAAGGTCTGGTCTTCCCACTTGTTTTCGAAGATATGCCACAGCAAACCGTAGATATAAGGAATATCGGTACCTGGGCGAATATGCACGTACTCGTCGGCCTTAGCCGCAGTACGGGTGAAACGAGGATCGACAACGATAATCTTCGCGCCGCGCTCTTTACCTTCCAGAATGTGTTGCATGGCAACCGGGTGAGCTTCTGAAGGGTTAGAACCGATAAACATCATCGCCTTGGCGTTGCGGATATCGTTGAACGAGTTAGTTTGCGCACCATAGCCCCAGGTGTTAGCAACACCGGCTACAGTGGTAGAGTGACAAATACGTGCCGAGTGGTCGACGTTGTTGGTGCCCCACATGGCAGCGAATTTACGATAGAGATACGCCTGCTCGTTAGAGAACTTAGCACTACCCATAAAGAAGATTGAATCCGGGCCTGACTCCTTACGGATATCCAGTGCCTTCTGACCGACTTCCTCGATAGCCTGATCCCAAGAGATACGCTTCCACTTACCGCCTTCGAGCTTCATGGGGTACTTGAGACGCTTCTCGCCATGGCCGTGCTCACGCAGAGACGCACCCTTGGCACAGTGACCGCCGGCATTGAATGGATGGTCGAAAGCAGGTTCCTGACCTGTCCACACGCCATTTTGCACTTCGGCATAGATACCACAGCCCACTGAACAGTGAGAACAGATGGTACGCTTCACTTCGGTTGGCGCATCATGTGGCACTTCTTTCGCTTCGGCTTTGCGCATCATTCCAGCACCAAGCATAGAGGCCGCGGCAATACCACCAGTAGCAAGACCTGCAGACTGAAGGAACTGACGACGACTTAGACCTAGGGCAGGCTTTTTAGCGACTTCTGCCTGGTCTGTTTTGCGGGTTAATCGCATCACACACTCTCCTAATGTTATTGAATTACTGCGTAATTACTCGTCCAAGGCTTACTTGGTACGTAAAGACGCGTAATAACTACGAATATGATCTGTCTCGTGATAACCATCGCCGTGCGCTGCATCTTTTTGAGGTGCAGGCGTTGCTGCCGCAGCCTGGCCGCTCACGGTTGCCACGGCACCCGCTGCACTGCCTAGGGCTAATGCTTTTAGCAATTGACGACGACCCATATCGGAAGCTTGCTTCTTCATAGTGTCTCCTTGATGTTGACTCAATTTGGGCCCTAGTCTCATCATCTCGGTCAACCTAGCTTTCAGCCAGTTAACACTAAGACCAGAACCCGACGCTTGGTGAGGGTTGCCCCTCGGTTTCAGTATGTCGGCGCTTGCGCGCCGACATCAAAGCTAAACCACAGCCTAGGACGCGAGTTCGCTGGCTGTTGGTTCAATCTTCTCCGCTTCGCTGCCGGGGCAGTTCACCGGAATATCTAACTTAAGTTGTTCAAATTCATTGGCTTCGATAATGAAAAACGCCTTGGCCAGCTGCGCCAAAGTGGCGTAGAAGGCCGCGCTTGGCGCCCGTCCAAGATGGTCGCAGAAGCGATCGATCCAGCTGCCGATATGGCGCTGATAGAAGGCCAACTGGCGGAAGCCCGGCGCCTCCAGGATCAAGGTGCCCATCACCTCACACAGGGCGGCCACGTGATCTTCCGGCTCCTTCACCTCTTCGCTGCGCTCAAACCCCAGCTGCACCAGATCCTGTCTGAGCAGGGCCAGCGGCTTGTCCATCAGCGAGCCCGTCATAAACCAGCTGCCGTAGGGCAAAATCTCACCACTGCCGACGCCGAGGAAGATATTGAAATACTCATCTTCCAGCTGCTCGGGGGTAAACTGACCCGCCGCCAATTTCAGCGCCAGCCAGGCCTTGGTCATGTCGCTGTCATCGTCGGCATCTATCTCCAGAGTGGAAAGGAACTGCAACAGTTCAGCACTTGGCTGCTTGCGTAAAAGTGCCGCCAAAAGCTGGTAGATATCGGCTCTTAACTGATCGTTTTCTGATACTTCTCTTACTAATTCGGTCATGGCTAAACTCTTATCGCAGTTGCTTTTCAGGATCTTGAAGTATGTCTTCAAACATGTCTTTTACCCGGCAGTCGCTACACATCTTCAGACGCTCGGTATTCGCGCTAAAGGCACTGTGTCCGCCGACTACATCCAGCATCCGTTGCACCATGGATTGGGTGGCGAATGGGGTACCACAACGAATACATTCGAACGGGGCCTCCTCATTCAGGGTTTGACGGCTCTGACGGGCCGCCGCATCGAAATTAATCTGTGGTGTCAGGCTGATCACCTTCTCCGGACAGGCCGACTCACACAGGCCGCACTGTACGCAGTCCTGCTCGACAAAATAGAGCGCCGGCTTATCGCCGCCGTCGGTCAGCGCCTGGGTAGGACAGGTCGACACACAGGAGAGACACAAGGTGCAGTTATCTGTGTTAACACTCACCTTGCCGTAAGGAATATTGCTCTTGCTCAGGCAGGCATCGGTAGAGGCCGCCTGGCTGTTGAGGTGATCGATCGCCGCGTAGAGGGTCTCACGCTTAGTGGTGGCAGCGAATTCACCCGGCACTATCACAGGCCAGCTGGCGCTCGGCTCGATCAGCGCGGCTAGCTCGGCAATCTGCTTGGCCTCAATCACGCTGACACGCTGGGGCTGACCCATCTCATCGAGGATCTCGTTGGCCAGCTTGAGCTCGCCGTTGAGCATCTGAGTCAGGGTCGGCGCGGTGGCCTCAGTGTTGAGCACTAAGATCTGACGTGCGCCCCAGGCCAAAGCCGCCATCCAGTGATCCATGCTGGCGACCGTGATCTCCTCGAGTTCTACCGGCAAGATGGCACCAGGCAGCTCGTCGCCGATCAGTGAGGCACCCAGGCTGGCATCGTGGAACAAAATCACGGGGGCGGTCTGCGCCGCACTGCGGAAGCGTGTCACCAGCTTGTTCAGGTAGGAGTGAAGCGCCTGTGGCGTCGGCAGATCGTAACTGATGGCTCCCGTTGGGCAGGCATTGGTACAGCTGCCCGCACCGTGGCAGAGGTAAGGGTCGATCTCTATCTTGTGATCTACGCTGGCGATGGCATCGGCCGGGCAGAAGTTGAGGCAGCGGTTACAGCCATCGATACCGTTTCTGTGGTGAGCACAGATGTCGCTGTTCACCTTGACGTAGCGAGGCTTATCGAACTCGCCGATCAACTCGGGCAGCTGGGCGATGGCATCCATCAACTTGGCCTCATCCTGCCCCACGTAGAAGTAACCCGGTGGCAGCATCTCGAGGTTGATGCAGGGCGCTTGGCTAAGGTCGAGGATAAGATCGAAATGGGCCTTACGAATGGCCACCAGGCTGAGGTCGGCGGTGCCGTTGTCGTGCTCAACCTTGACCTGGAATTGCCCCAGGAAGCCTTTGATCTCGATGAGCTTGTTGTAGTAGCTCTCGACATCTTCGGCGGCGCTCATCACCTTCTCCAGGTGGTCTTCATCCTGGCTGGTGATCGACTCGTTGGCCAAAATGGCGCGCTGACCCATATTGGCCAGCTTGTCGGCCGCCAGGCGTGCCAAGTCTTCCGGACCAATGATCAACACATTGCCCTCAGTAGTGTAACTCACTGTGGGTGGGATCAGGTTTTGCAGAATTTGTGTCTGTCCCAACACTTGCTGGCGCACCTGTTTCAGGTGGGCCAAATTGTCGCTCGTCTCTAAATGCATGCTCACATTGCGTTCCTAAGCAGTATTTGGCTGCTGTATCAGCCGGGTGGCTGTTGTGCTCTGACGGCATGCGCTTGTTGCGCCAGCTTCACCCTGAATTCAACGATTATCTAACTCGTTGTTAATTGCGGTTAATACAGCAATTCACGTACCAAATTTATGGATTTAAAAGCACTCTAAACTTACCTTAAACAACAGGTGGCTTGGTTGATGCCTGTAATTCTGGTTCATTTTGGGGCACCTCATCGGATGCCCTGTCCAAATTGTCCTCGACCTGCGCCGCAGCGTTTTCCTGCTGCGCCTGCTGTGTTTCAGCCGCGTCGGCGCCAGCCTCCGCCGCCTCTTCATCCTTAGTCAGATGCCTGAAGACCTTCTTGGCTAATTCGGCCGATACCTCGGCGGTCAACTTGGGTTGATCCGTATAGTCCAGGGCATATTCCAGCAGGCCATCGATCTCGTTATAGTGAGGCTGTTTCCACAGGGCTCGCAGGGCCGCCGTCTTAGCTTCTGGGTCGACATTGTCGGCCATGAAACTGGCGAAGCTGCCGCCCACCTCTATCTTCTCGGGATCCGGCAGGTCCTCGGCGGTCAGTATCTTCTTCTCTTCACCAGAGGCTTGGTCGCTCGGCTCGTTAACTTCTGCACCTTCGGCCTCAACCGAAGGCGGAGCAACTTGCTCCTCGGTCTGTTCGGCCAGGCGCGCCGCCTCTTCCTCGGCCTGCACCTGCTGGCGACGCTGGGTCCAGCGTGCGAAGAGTCCGCTTGGTTTATCACTCATCAGGACACCAGCCCCCTATCCGGATTGGTACTCGGCCCCTCGTTCTTACGGCGATTAACATGCTTGCGCCTATGGGCGCAGATCTCCACCTCGCCGTGACGGGTGATGAAGGCCTCGATCCAACAGGCGATCGCCTTAGGCATGGGAAAATTCAGCACAGGAGTGTCGCCTTCAAGGCAACCGGCTGCGACATTTTGGTCGGCCGAGATATAGGCGGGTACCCAGGTACCATCTTCCAGCTCGTCGCACACCACGTAGAGCATGGCATTATCCATATCCAGGTTGATGCGATAGCTACCGCGCTCATCTTTGTAGAGCTCCAGCATGACGATGTGGGCCCCGGCAGGCGCGGGCTGAGTGGCTGGGACTATCTGATCTAACTCCCAACTTTCAGCGGTCCAGCGCCCCATCTGTTTCTCCACCTTTTTCAGTGAGACATACATGGGCCATTGACTTTCGGTATGTTGCATTGCGTCTCCGTTTTGCCTAGCAGGCCGGCGTATTGCAGATTCGCCGGGCATTGGGTTAGCGATAGACCTAACAAAGCAATTTACATGCCATCGCCAGAAGGGGAATAGTTTGAACTGGATCATCAAATCCCTAACAAGCGTAGGACAATTTGTCCTAAAAGCCATTTTGGCCGGGACAGAAAAGGGCGACATCGCACAAAGTCGACGCCTGGATCACGCATTTACACTCGAAATCATTGCATGGGAACGATACTTGCTATGCTCAGTGCGCCCCCAATGCAACAAGACGAGAGCAATGACAAGTTATAAACACCCCACACTGGTCAAGACCCAGGCCGATGCCCCACTCACCATGGCCGTGAAGGCCATCAACGAGCAGGGCGAAGTGGTCGACAAGTATATCGCCTGTGAACGTCCCCTCACCCTCTACCTGAACTGGCGTCCCATAGTGACCCTGATGACACTCGGTGCCCGTCCCGAGGCGTTGGCACTGGGCTACCTGAAAAATCAGGGCTTCATCAGCGACGTCCATCAGCTCGAGTCTGTGATCGTGGATTGGGGGATTAACTCGGCGGCGGTGATCACCAAGGAGTCGACCGCACACCTGGAAGAGAAGCTGGCGGAGAAGACGGTGACCACAGGTTGCGGCCAGGGCACTGTGTATGGCGGCTTCATGGATGGCGTCGAAGATATTCGCCTGCCGACCCCAAGGCTGAAACAGAGCATGCTCTATAGCCTGCTCAATAACATCAGCGCCTACAACGAGACCTATAAGAATGCCGGCGCCGTGCATGGTTGTGGCCTGTGTGAGGGCGATCAGATCATCGGCTTCGTCGAAGATGTCGGCCGCCATAACGCGGTAGATACACTGGCCGGCGAGATGTGGCTCAAGCAGCAGAGGGGCGGCAACAAGCTGTTCTACACTACTGGGCGACTCACCTCTGAGATGGTGATCAAGGTGGCCAAGATGGGGATCCCCGTCCTGCTTTCGCGCAGCGGTGCCACCCAGATGGGGCTGGAACTGGCCCAGAAGCTGGGGATCACCATGATCGCCCGTGCCAAGGGGCGCCACTTCCTCATCTACCATGGTGCGGAAAATATCGAATTTGATGCCACGCCGCCGAAACGCAACCTAGGTTAACGGCAAAGGTTTAAAGGACTATCCATGACTGAACCCAGCGAACTCGTCTACATGAGCGCCAAGCAGGTCGCCGAGTATCTCGACCTGAACGAGAAGAAGGTCTACTCCATGGCCAACGACCGCATATTGCCCGCCACCAAGGTGACGGGTAAGTGGCTGTTTCCCAAGATACTGATCGATCGTTGGGTCATGGACTCCTGCCATAGCGGCATGCTGTCGGATCGCATGCATATCACGGGCAGCGACGATCCCCTGCTCTCCATGTTGGTGGCCCGTCTCATGTCTAAGATAGGCAAGAGTGACCTGATCAGCTACAGCTCCACAGGCTCTCGCATGGGGCTGGACCTCTTGTCTCGCGGCTATGCAGACGTCTGCACCCTGCATTGGGGTAATGTGGAAGAGCGTAACATTCGCCACCCAGCCCTGTTAAAGGGCTACCCTAACCACCAGCAGTGGGTGATGGTACACGGCTATACCCGTCAGCAGGGGCTGATGATGCGCAGCGAGATGCACCACAGATGTCAGGAGGAGGATAAGGTGATAGGTCTGCCCTGGCGCTGGGTGGGACGCCAGGCGGGTGCAGGTAGCCAGCAGCATCTGGAACACTGGCTGATCAAACAAGGGGCCAGCATAGAGCAGCTCAATCCCCAGATCACCGCCTACAGCGAGCGTGAGCTGGCAGGCTTCATCGCCCGCAACGAGGCCGACATAGGCTTCGGCTGCCAATCCGTGGCGCTGGAGAGCGGCCTGAGCTTCGTGCCCCTTGTGACCGAATCTTTCGACTTCGTGATGCCCCAGGGGATCTACTTCAGACGTCAGCTTCAGGCGCTGTTCGAGATGCTGGGCAGCCCCCAGAGCCGACAGCTCGCCGCGCAACTCGGCGGCTATGATCTCAGCCAGTGTGGTCAAATGCTGTGGACGGCCCATTAGCCCGAAATCTTTTGGCTTCATCGCCTTACAAAGCCTGTGCTATGGGGTAGTATGTAGGGTATTAGCAAAACATCTACAGGCAAGCCGATGGAAGCAGAGTTAAACGAGATCCAAAACTTCTTAGTCCAGTATCCCCCGTTTAACGCCCTGCCCGAAGAGGTGATCAGCATGGTCAGTCGCCATGTGGAGATCGCCTACTATCGCCAAGACACCCCCATCATCCACTTCGGCGATCATATCCATGACCTCTACATGGTGCGCAGCGGCGTGGTGGAGGTCTATCGACGCAAGGGCGAACTCTATAACCGCCTGGACAGCGGCGATCTCTTCGGCCAAATGGGCCTGCTGACCAACAACAAGGTGCGTTTCCCCGTCAAGGCGATAGAAGATACCCTGGTCTATTGCATTCCCGAGGCGATCTTCCAGGAGCTCTATGAGCAGCACGATACCTTTGCCGACTTCGTCGAGGTGGAAGACAGCGCCCGCCTGCGCCAGACGGTATCTAACTCCAGCGATCAAAATGACCTGACCACCTCTAAGGTGAAGACCCTGCTGACCCGGGATGCCCCGGTGATCCATAAAGATGAGAGCATACAGCAGGCGGCCATCCGAATGGCCCAGGAGAATGTCTCCTCCCTGCTGGTGATCGATCCGGACGTCTTGGACGATGAGGAATCCGATGTCTCGCCCCTGCTGGGGATCATCACGGACAGGGATCTCTGCACCCGGGTCGTCGCCGAAGGCATCGACCCGGCCACCGAACTGGCTAGCGTGGTGAGCACAGAGGTGATCACCCTAGATCATAACGCCTATGTCTACGAGGCCATGCTCACCATGCTGCGCTACAACGTGCACCACCTGCCGGTATGCAAGGGACGCAAGCCCATAGGCATCATAGAAGCCACGGATATCGTCAGATACGAGTCACAGAACTCGCTCCTCTTGGTCAGCAGCATCTTCCAGCAGCAGAGCCTGGAAGATCTGGCGACGCTTTCTGCCCAGGTTAAAGATAGCTTCGTGCGTCTGGTCAACGAGGATGCCAACTCCCACATGGTGGGCAGCGCCATGTCGGTGATCGGCCGTAGCTTCAAGCAGCGCATACTCGAAATGGCCGAAGAGAAACTCGGGCCGCCGCCCATCCCCTACTGCTTCCTGGCTCTCGGCTCCATGGGCCGCGACGAACAGCTGATCGTCACCGACCAGGACAATGCCATCATACTCGACGACAGCTTCGACAAGGGCAAACACGACGACTACTTCAGCCAGCTGGCCCTGTTTGTCTGCGACGCCCTGGATCGCTGCGGCTACAGCTACTGCACCGGCGATATCATGGCCACCAACCCTATGTGGCGCATGACCCGCAAAGAGTGGGAAGCCTGTTTCGCCGACTGGATCGACGACCCCAACCCCAAGGCCCTGCTTAACGCCTCCATCTTCTTCGATCTCGACGGCGTCTATGGCCGCCTCAAGTGGGCCGAGCAGCTCAACGGTTTCATCGTACGCCGGGCACGGAAGAACAACCGCTTCCTGGCCTGCCTGGCCCGCAACGCCCTCAATCGCACCCCACCACTGGGCTTCTTCAAAGACTTCGTGATGGAGAAAGATGGCCGCCATAACAACTCCATCAACCTCAAGCGACGCGGCACGGCGCCGCTGGCGGATCTGATCCGAGTACACGCCCTGGCGGTCGGCTCACGCTCTCGTAACTCCTTCGAGCGCTTGGACGACATCATAGACGCCAATATTCTTCCCAAGGGCCGTGCTCAGGATCTGCGCGACGCCATGGAGTTCATCTCCATGGTCCGTATCCGCCATCAGGCTTTTGATGTCGAGCAAGGCATAGATCCCGACAACAACATAGAGCCGGAAAATCTATCCGACTTCGAGCGGCGTAACCTCAAGGATGCGTTTCAGATCTTGAGTAATGCCCAGAACTTCCTCAAGTTCCGCTACAACGCCAGCAATCAGTTTAAGTGAGGCCAAGATGCTGAAGAAGCTACTCTCACCGCCTAGCATCGACTGGCCCGGTAAGTTCGAACAGAGACTCAAGACCACTGAGCATGAAGGCTTACGCCAGTACTACATGGGAGGCCTGCCCGATCCCGACACCCCGCTGGCGGAGATAGAGTTTCTGGCCATGGATTTCGAGACCACGGGCCTGAATGTCGACAAGGATGATATCGTCAGCATAGGCACAGTGCCCTTTAATCTGCGGCGCATCTTTCTCAACCGCGCCAAACACTGGACGGTAAGACCCAGAGAACAGCTGGCCGAGGAGTCGGTGATCATCCACGGCATCACCCACAGCGACATCCTGGACGCACCAGATTTTTCCGCCATCTTCGAACAGGTACTGCAGCAGATGACGGGTAAGATCATGGTGGTGCACTATCAAGAGATAGAGCGACGCTTCCTCGAACGGGCGCTGATCAACCGTATTCGGCAGGGGATAGAATTTCCCGTGATAGACACCATGGCACTGGAAACCGACATACAGAATCGCCAGCATGGCGGCCTGCTCAATCGTCTCAAGGGCGACAAGCCGGGCTCGGTAAGGCTGGGGCAAAGCCGCTCGAGATACGGCCTGCCCAGCTATCCGCCCCACAACGCCCTAACCGATGCCATCGCCACCGCCGAGCTGCTGCAGGCACAGGTCGCTCATCACTTCGACCCCAGCCGTCCTATCAAGGATTTTTGGCAATAAAAAAGGCGGCCAGGCCGCCTCTTTTGTTAACTTTAACCGACTCAGCTTTAGAAGCGCTCGGTACGCATCCCCTTGAGCAGGCTGACACACATCAGCAACAGAATCACGGTAAAGGGTAGCGCGGTCGAGATAGCTCCGGCCTGCAAGGCCTGAATCGCCCCAGTGCCGCCAATCCACAGCAGTGCCATGGCAATCGCACCTTCCAACAGCGCCCAGAACACACGTTGCGGTACGGGCGCGTCTATCTTGCCGCCGGCAGTAATGCTGTCGATCACCAGAGAGCCGGAATCCGACGAGGTGATGAAGAACACCAATACCAGCACCACGGCGATGATGGATAACAGAGTGCCGAAGGGTAATACATCGAACATCTGGAACATGGCCAGCGGCACATCGGTCAGGCCTTTCTCACCCAGCTCGCCAACCTTGTTGACCACTTGATCGATCGCCATGCCGCCAAATACCGACATCCAAATAAGGGTCACAGCCGTAGGTACCAGCAGCACTGCGGTAATGAACTCACGCACTGTACGGCCCTTAGAGACCCTGGCGATAAACATGCCCACGAAAGGCGACCAGGAGATCCACCACGCCCAATAGAATACCGTCCAACCCTGGAACCAGGCCTCATCGGTACGGCCGTGAGGATTACTCAGGGGAATGATGTTCTCCACATAGGCCATCAGGGTGGTGGGAATGGTGCCCAGACTCACGGCATAGCCGATCATGGCCACCAAGATAAGCAACAGGAAGGCGACGATCATATTGATATTACTGATCACCTTAACGCCACCGTCGATGCCGCGCACCACAGAGACCACGGCAAGCAGGGTCACACCGACAATCACTATCATCTGCAGCCCAAGGCCGGCATCTATGCCAAACACATGGTGGATACCACTGGCGGCCTGCTGCGCCCCGAGTCCTAGCGAAGTAGCCAGGCCAAACAGGGTGGCCAACACGGCGAGGATATCGACTATGTGACCCGCCCAGCCCCAGGCTCTGTCACCCAGCAGGGGATAGAAGATGGAGCGGATAGAGAGAGGCATACCCTTGTTGTAGGTGAAAAATGCCAGCGACAGGGCGACCACACCATAGATGGCCCAGGGGTGCAGACCCCAGTGGAACATGGTGGCACCTAAGGCCAATTTGGCCGCCTCGGGCGTGTTGGGCTCGACCCCAAGCGGCGTCTCATACCAGCCGGTGAAGTAGGCCACCGGCTCGGCCACACTCCAGAACATCAAGCCTATCCCCATGCCTGCCGCAAATAGCATGGACAACCAAGAGAGGAAAGAGTAGTCCGCCGTGGCCTCGTTGCCACCCAGGCGTATCTTGCCATACGGCGACAGGATTAGACCCAGGCAGAAGATCACAAAAATATTGCCCGACCAGATAAACAACCAGTCGAACGCGCCAATAATCTTCCACTTGATACCGTCGAGCACAGACTTAGCCGTCTCGGGATCGGTCAGTAGGGTCGCCAGCAAGAAGGCAGCGATCAACCCGGCACTCACCCCAAATACGGGGTTGTGTACATCAAACCCCCACTTCTGCACATTGTCCTGACCAACCGTATAGTCGGTGCTTTCAATGCTGTATTTATCAATACCTTTCGTCATCGATTCTCTCCGTTAAAACCTCAAAGAATCGCCACCAGGCCATCATTTAGATTCGATTAAAATGATTTGAACTCATAGCAATATAATAAAAATATTCGCCCCCATTGTAACAGCCATAGCGGTGTTATTCCAAATTGAAGCCAAAATTTGGCCATATATATCTATTTTTCCGGATAAAAACTGTATTGATCGGCATATCGACAACCGGCGATATAATTCGAACACAAACAATAAAAGATTTATTGGAGGAGAATAAACTTATAACCATCCAGATAAAAAAGCCCCAAGACAAGGGCGGTTGGCCCGAAAGCACTTGAACCCGGCGAGTCGCCGCGGCTACTATCGATGCCAACATCGGCAATTCCAGAGAGCATCAGGATGCAAAAAAACATACTCATCACTGGCGTAGGCAAACGCATCGGCCTCTATCTGGCCAAGGCCTTTCTTGCCCGCGGACACAGGGTGCTCGGCACCTTTCGCACTCACTACCCCAGCATAGACGCCCTCGCCGAACTGGGCGCCGACCTCTATCAATGTGACTTTACCGATCAGGCACAGCTCGACGAACTGATCCAGACGCTGAAGCTGCGTTACCAAGGCCTGGATGCACTGATCCACAACGCCTCGCTCTGGTTGAGTGACGACGATCCTGTGGGTGTCGATGGGGTCATCAGCCAGATGATGCAGGTACATGTCTATGCTCCCTATCAACTCAACCTCGCCCTGGCACCGCTACTGCAAAACCGAGAGACCATGACAGACATCATCCATCTCACCGACTATGTGGCGCAGAAGGGCAGCAAGAAGCATATCGCCTACGCCGCCAGCAAGGCCGCACTGGAAAATATGACCCTCTCCTTCGCCGGCAAGTTGGCGCCACAGGTCAAGGTCAATGCCATCGCCCCGGCGCTGATCTGTTTCAATGAAGATGACGATGAGGACTATCGCGACAAGGCCAGGGCCAAGTCTGTGTTGGCAAGAGAGGGTGGCGAAACCGAGGTGCTACAGGCGATCGACTATCTGATGCAGAGCCAGTATGTGACGGGGAGCTCCCTGGCGCTGGATGGCGGCAGACACCTGAAGTAATACCAATCGTAATAAACAATTGAGCATTCTAGCTTGTTAAAACGCTCGATAACTGTATTAGTATTTTTAATTGTAGAATAACTACTTATCTAAAAATCCTGCTTTGTTCTCAAGCGTTTTTCCTGCGCTATTTCTGATCACATGTTTACTGTGATTGGTATAATACTCAGATAACGGCAAAATCGACCGGACATAAAAAAAGCGAGGCCAGACCTCGCTTCTCACTTCGCCATAAGTAAACACTCACACACCGCATACCTGGCAGCCAGGCTGCTTAGGGAGTTTCATCTCGCGAAACTCCATGGTCATGGCATCTATCATCAGGATGCGGCCGCTGAGTGTCTTACCCATCTTGGCCAGCACCTTGATCGCCTCCACCGCCTGCAGGCAACCTATCATACCCACCACGGGCGCCAGAATGCCCGACTCGACACAGGTCAACTGTTGATCGCCAAACAGCTTGCTATAGCAGTGATAACATGGGCTCTGCTCGCCATAGTCGAACACTGTGACCGTCCCCTCCATACGTATGGCGGCGGCCGATACCAGGGGTACCTTGTGCCGGAAACAGGCCTGATTAAGCTGTTCACGCACCACTATGTTGTCGGTACAGTCCATCACCAGCTGATGCTCTGCCACCAGCGCCAGGATCTGCTCGTCATCGAGCACGGCGTTGATCGTCTCTACCTTTAGATGCGGATTAAGCTGCAGCAGCGATGCCTTAGCCGACTCCACCTTGGGCTGGCCGATGTTGGCATCATGATGCAGTACCTGGCGCTGCAGGTTCGACAGCTCCACGGTATCGAAATCCACCAGCGTCAGCTGACCCACACCCGCGACGGCAAGATACTGGGTGGCGGCGCAGCCTAAACCACCGGCACCTATCACCAACACCTTGGCCTGCTTGAGTCGCTCCTGGCCGTCGAAATCCATCGCCTTGATGGAGATATGGCGGCTATAGCGCAGGATCTCAGCGTCAGAGAGGATCTCCTCTTGCATATTCGGCTCCATCTGCCCAGCCCCTAGAGTGCCAGCACTGAGTTGAAGGGCTCCACGGTCACCAGGCTACCGTCCGGCGTATCCCCCTGATCCTGAGACAGGATGATAAAGCAGTTGGCCAGGCTCATGGAGGTCAGCATGCCAGAGCCCTGACCACCGGTGACGCTCACCTCGGCCTCACCCTGGGCGTTTTGACTCAGCACACCACGTTGATATTCGACTCGGCCGGGGAACTTACGCAGGTTGCCCTTGAGCTTGGCTTGCAACGAGAGCGGCTTGACCTGTGGCAGCCCCTGCATCTTATTTAACAGCGGCCACACCAGCTTGTAGAAGGTCACCATGGAGGAGACAGGATTACCCGGCAGACCACAGAAGACAGCCTCGCCGATGCGCCCGAAGGCGAACGGCTTACCCGGCTTGATGGCCAGCTTCCAGAAGGTGATCTCCCCCTCCTCGTCGAGGATCTGCTTGGTAAAATCGGCATCACCCACGGAGACACCGCCCGAGGTGAGCACCATGTCGGCACTGGCCGCGGCATTACGGAACGCGGCGCGGATCGCCTCAGGATCATCCTCAATCACCCCGAGGTCTATCCATTCCACGTTGGCGCGGCTCAATAGCCCCTGAATGCTATAGCGGTTAGAGTCATAGATCTGACCCGGTGCCAGCTCACTGCCCACGGGGCGGAGCTCGTCACCCGTAGAGAAGAAGGCGACCTTCACCAGACGGGTCACCCGCACTTGGCTGGCGCCTATGGTGGCCAGCACGCCCATCTCTGCAGCACCAATCTGAGTCCCTGCCGACAACACCTTACCGCCAGTTTTCACCTCTTCGCCGCGACGACGCACGTTGGCGCCAAGGGCCTTGGGCGCCTCGATCACTATGCTATCGCCGTCTGCCTCGACCTTCTCCTGCATCTGTACCGTGTCGTAACCCGGCGGCACAGGCGCGCCCGTCATGATACGCACACAGGTATTGGCGCTGGCCTCGCCCTCGAAGGGATGACCGGCAAAGGATTGACCGATAAGCGTAAAACGATTTCCCTGGGCCAGATCCTCGAAACGGAAGGCATAGCCGTCCATCGCCGAGTTATCGAATGGCGGCAGGTCTATGCTAGACGCCAGATCCTCGGCCAGCACACGTCCCAGCGCATGGGGAAGCTGCACCATTTCCGATTCTTCCAATGGACGAACTTGTTCCAAAAGCTTGATGATGGCTTCATCGGGATGCATTAGGCTGGGTTTTGCACAGGGATCGGCTTGCATAGACATAGAGTACCTTAGCGTTAACTGTAGGATATGAGTAAAAGCGAATATTGCCGCTCATTATGCCATGCTGAGATCAGAAGACTATGATCTCGACGGCAGTTTTTGGCCGCAATCTGCCGAGATTCAACCAAAAAGCCGACACAGGTGGGACCTATGTCGGCTCGACTATCTCCAAAGATATAGATTAACCGGCGCTCAGCACCGGGGCGTCACCCTGCACTTTTACCTGTTGACCATCTTGCAGCGTCTCGGCGCCGCGGATCACCACCTGATCCCTGTCGCTTAGCTCGCCTTTGACGGCGATCCACTCCCCTTCACCGTCACCCAGCTCCACGGCCACCTTCACCGCCTTGTTGCTCTCATCTATCTTGAACACGAAGGCACCGGCGGAGCGCAGCACCACGGCATCGCGAGGCACTAAGGTGGTCAATTGTTTGGGAGCGATCGGCAGGGCAAGAGACACCAGCTCGCCAACGTTGAGCATATCCTGGCGCTCCAGCGGCAGGTCGATGCGGGCCTCGAAGGTCTGCGAGCGCACGTCGGACACAGGGATCAGGCTGCGGATCTTAGCGGAGAACTCTCCCAGGCCGTGGTAGACCCTAAGCTCATCCCCCACCTTCACCCGGCGGCTGTGCTTGAGCGGTGCATGCAAGCGGATCTCCAGGTTGTCCGGGTCTGTGATAGCGACGATAGACTCGGCGCGGCTGATATCCTCGCCCGCCTGACGCTGACGCGCCGTGATGATGCCGGCAAAGGGCGCCTTCACCTGGGTGCGGGCGATATCATCGAGGATCATCTTGAGCTTGATCTGCGCCAGCTTGAGGTTGGCCGCCGCCAGATCACGGTCCGAGCGCGCCTTGTCTAACTCGGTTTCCGAGGCATTCTTGTTAACGATCAGCTGCTGCAGCCGCTTCAGCTCGCGGTTAAGCCGCGATAGTCCCACGGTTTCATACTCTATCTGGGCCTCCTGCTGAGCCTTCTGTAATTCTAGGCGCGTCTTCTCGATACGGGCCACAACCTCGCCCGCCTTCACCTGAGTACCCGCCTCGATCACCCACTCTAGCTTGCCCTCGATACCCGAGGTCAGCTCGGCATAGTTACGGGAATGGACAGAGCCTATCACCATGATCTTGGGCGACAGGGCGCGGTTCTCAACCTGAACCACCTGCACCAGACGCTCAGGCGCCTCGCCCTGAGCCCAGCTCATGGGGCCGAAAAGAGAGAGCGCCAGCACGCCGACAATTAAGGATCTCATGACTTCACTCCTGTGGTGGATGCGAGGGCTGGCTCATCGGCCACCCGATCTGTAACTGGACTCAGCCTATGGGCCAGACGCAACAGGCTGGGCATTAAAATAAGGGTAAACAAGGCACTAAAGGTCATGCCGCCGACGATAACCGCCGCCAGGCCACGATAGATCTCGCTACCTACCCCCGGCACCAACATCAGCGGCAGCATGCCGAAGATGGAGGTCAGGGTACTCATGTACACGGGGCGGGCACGGGTCGCCACGGCCTGGGCGATGGCCAGATCGATATCCGGGTTGTCCCTATAACTCTGGCGAGTCTGATCCACCAGCAAGATGGCGTTATTGACCACCAGCCCCAGCAAGATGATGAAACCTATCATGGTCAGCAGATCCAGACTCTGGAAGCTAAACAGGTTAAGCAGGCGCAGGCTCACCACGCCACCGCAGATCGCCAGCGGCATGGAGAGCAAGACCAGCAGGCTATCCTTGGCAGACTTAAACATGGCCGCCATCAGCAGGAAGAGGATCACCACGGCCAGGGCAAAGTTGGCTCCCATGTCTTTGATGGTGCTGTCGAGCTTGTCGGCACTACCACGATACATGAGGGAGCTGTTCTCCGGCAGGCTGGCTCTCAGGGTCGGTACCGCCGATTCGTTGAGCTTCTCCAGCGCCTCATCCAAGGACATATCCGCCGGCGGGAAGATCAACAGGCTGACGCTACGCTTGCCGTTAACCCGCTGCAGCTGAGTCGGTCCAACAGTGCGCTTGAGGGTCGCCAGTTCGCCTATGGTCTGTATGCCCGCCGCCTGGGTATAGACGGGGGTCGCCGACAGCTGTTCGGGCACCTGCCACTTGGGCCCCTTGAGCAGCACATCCATGCGCTCGTTACCGTCGAAATACTCGCCCACAAACAAGCCAGAGGTATAGGCACGAATGGCATTGGCTATCTGTATCCTGTCGACACCGGCCTGGGCCAGGCGGCGCTCGTTAGGGATCAGCTGCAGCTCGGGTTGTGCCATGGAGAGCCCAGGGATCGGCCTGACAACCGCGCCAGGCAGCGCCTCCTGAATGAGCCCCATCCCCTTGCCTGCCGTCTCCATCAGGGCCTCCATGTCGGCCCCCTGAAGGTCGATATTAATCGCCCGGCCGCCATTAAAGCCAAACTGCAGCAGGGAGCCACGGTTGGTGAAGGCCTGGGTATCGGGCAGGCCCACCAAGATCTCCTTGTTGAGCAGATCTATCATGGTATCGGCCTGAGACGGGTCTTCGGGATAGATGAAGAGCACGTTGAAGGCGCTGTACATGGAGAAGTTATACCCCTTGATATAAGGCTGCTTCTCCTTGTCATAGTAAGGCTTGAGGCGCTCGATGATCACATCGCCCACCTCCTTCTCCAGCGTCTTCACATTGGCGCCCGGCGGCAACGCAAAAAAGGCAAATATGCCGTCGGAGCGCGCCTGGGGCAGAAAGTCGGGCCTAGGCATCAGGGCAAACGTCAACAAGGCGGCCCCTATGATCAGGGTGACACACCAGAAGCTGGCGCGTTTCAAGTCGCCGGTGAGGCGCTGGACAGTAGTCGATATCCACTGCCACAGGCGACCTTTTTGCTGCCCATCTTCCTGTGAGGAGAGTTTGAGCCACAACAGGCTAAATACTGGGATCAGGGTGATGGCACTGATAAAAGAGGAGACCACGGCCACCGACAGGGTAAGCGCCAGGTCTGAAAACAGCTGCCCCTCCACCCCAGGCATAAACAGGATCGGCAAGAAGATGGCCACTGTCGTCGCGGTCGAGGCCAGCAGGGCGCCCTTCACCTGATCTGTGCCCCGGGCGATGGCCTCGCGAACAGGTGCCCCCTGCTGCAAGATACGCACTATGTTTTCCTGCACTATGATGGCCGCATCCAACACCAGCCCCACGGCGAAGGCAAGGCCTGCTAGAGAGATCACGTTCAGAGTACGCCCCATCATCTCGAGGAAGAAGAAGGCGATCAACAACGCGACGGGGATGGTCGAGGCGATCATCAGGGTCGCCCGGAAGCTACGCAGGAAGGCATAGAGGATCACTAGGGCGAGTACCACACCTATCGCCAGGTTACCCTTCACCAGCCAGATGGCCCGCTTGATATGTACAGAGGCATCGAAGGAGAGATCCAGCACCAACCCCGCCTCCTTGAGCGGGCCCTGGTTGAGCTCGGCAATCGCCTCGTTAACGCCGTCCAGCACCTTCACCGTATTGGCATCGAAGGTGCCTTCTATCGTCATATAGTAGGCAGGATAACCATTACGCTTGGTAAAACCCTGCACTTCTGCGGTAGAAACGGCCACATCCGCCAGCTCGTTGAGGTAGATGGGGCGCCCCTCGTTATAGGTGACGATGAGATTGCCTAGGTTTTCCGGCGTGTACTGACCAATGAAGCGCACCGTATATTGGCGACGCCCCACATTGGCGGTACCGCCCGAGATATCCGCCGCCCGCGAGAGGGTGCTGCGCAGTTGATCTAAGGTGATCCCCAACGCTGCGGCGCGGTAGGGGTCGAACTCGATATGCAGCTCTTTCGGCAGGCGGCTTTGCAGTTGCACCGAGCCTACGCCTGAGATCAGCCTCAGCCTAGGCTCCACCACATCGTCGATCAGCTTCTGATACTGGGCAAAGTAGGTGGCCGGATTGTCCGGCGCCATGCGGATCAGCAGAGAGGCCAGATTCGGCGCACCGTTGCCCCCGCCGACATTGATGAAGGGCTCGTTGGCGTCCAGCGGCCGCGGCGGCGTCTGGTTGAGGGCGTTGATCACATTGATCATCCCCGCCTGCATGTCGCTACCCACCTCGAAGGTGAGTGTGATGCCGCCAAAGCCCTGAGAGATGTTGGAGGTCATTTCGACAACTCCCGGCACCTGGCGTAACACATTCTCTTGAGGCTCTATGATGTTGGATTCCATCTCCTGTGGCGCCGCCGAGCGCCAGTTGTTGAAGACAGAGATTTGCGGCCGCTGAATGTCGGGCAACAGCTGAATCGGCAACTTGCCTATGGCTAACACGCCGAATATCGCGATCAGCAGCAGCGCCACTAAGGTGCCGGCAGGATTACTAGTGCTTAATTTGGTGAGGTTCATCGGTTGTCCCACCCCTGGCGCTAAGGCTCGGCCGGGGTCATGAGATTAAATTCTTGACCCTAAAGCCTAGAGACAAAGTGTTAATAAATCCGCATGATTTGGTTAGCAAATGTAACAATTGAACGAAGAGCCACTTAATTAAGCCATTAACGATAATTATTTGCATTTAAAAACATTGAGTTAAGTAAAGATGGTTGCAATTCGCCGGGGGGTTAAACACAATAAAAAGGGCCTGTACCTTTCCTGTTTGTTTTTGCCGCAGTTTGAGGGTAATTGATACAAGGCAGAGCCTGAATCCTGTCGTTATTCAACACAAACTGGCGATAGCGCAGCAGAAATGGCCTAAAAACGCTGCCCAAAGGGTTCATCTAAACCCGTTTAGATCGAACAAAAACTGAACCTGAAAGATAAACAGGCCCTAAGCAATTAGAAATGACCCAATTAAGGAAGTAACTATGCTGGCACAAACGATGATAGATCAGTTGAACGCGCAAATTAATGTGGAGTTCTTCTCCTCTAACCTCTACCTACAGATGAGCGCCTGGTGTGAAGACAAGGGCTTTGAGGGTGCCGCGAAATTTATGCGTGCTCACGCCGACGAAGAGATGCAGCACATGCATCGTCTATTTACCTATGTCAGCGAAACCGGTGGCATGCCGCTGCTGGGGGCGATCGAGGCGCCTCAATCACAGTTCGAATCGCTGCTTGCCCTGTTTGAATACACCTATGAGCATGAGCAGATGATCACAAGCAAGATCAACGCCCTGGCTCACACCGCCTTTACCAATCAGGACTACTCGACCTTCAACTTCCTGCAATGGTATGTGTCTGAGCAGCACGAAGAGGAGAAGCTGTTCAAGTCTATCGTCGATAAGATCCGTCTGGTAGGCGAAGATGGCAAGGCGCTATTCTTCGTCGATAAAGATCTGGCACAGATGGCTCAGCAGGAGTCTGCCAGCGTGATGACAGTCGGCGAATAAGCCCGATGCGGGGCATAACGCCCCGCCTTCAACTCCCCCACAGGCCTCAACCCACAGGCCTCAACCCACAGGCCTCAACCCACAGGACTCACCCCACAGAGCAGAACCAATAGACCTCACTCCAAAGTCGCTCGCCTAATTTCCTCAAGATCACGCTTACCTGTGGTCATTGGCAAATAGCTGCCGATCACAAACACAGATCTAATACCAATCACAGTAAACATGTGATCAGAAATAGCGCAGGAAAAACGCTTGAGAACAAAGCAGGATTTTTAGATAAGTAGTTATTCTACAATTAAAAATACTAATACAGTTATCGAGCATTTTAACAAGCTAGAATGATCAATTGTTTATTACGATTGGTATAAATGATTACTGCAGAGAAGTCGGTCTCACCCGAACGATGCGCTGCAGCAAGGGCTCGAGCTCGCTCACAGGCATAGGCTTAGCAACAAGATAACCCTGCACGAAATCACAACCTAATCCCTGTAGGAAGCTACGTTGAGGCTCACTCTCCACCCCTTCGGCCACCAGGCGCATATCCAGACTCTGTCCCATGGTGATGATCGCCTTGATCAGGTTGGCATCTGCCCTGTCTTCCAGCATGTTGTCGACGAAGCTCTTGTCTATCTTGATCACTGAGATGGGGAACTGCTTTAAATAGCTCAAAGAAGAGTAGCCGGTGCCAAAATCATCCAGATAGATCTCGACCCCCAGATGGCGAATCGCCGTCAGCGCCGCGAGGGATAGCTCGGTATCGGCCATCAGCATCGATTCGGTGATCTCTATATGGATATATTGAGGCGCCACATCATACTTCTGCAGCAGGCCGTTGAGCATACAGGCGAAATGGCTTGGGTCACCATGGGCCAGCTGGCGGCCAGAGACGTTGATCGCCATGTTGATCATAATCCCCTGGTTATGCCATTGACGCAGATCCCGCAGCGCCTGCTGGATCACCCACTCTCCGATAGGCTCGATCAGCCCAGTCTCCTCGGCGATGGGAATAAATTCATCGGGGGGGACCAAGCCCCGCTGCGGATGACGCCAACGCAGCAGGGCCTCGAGGGCTATGCCTTCACCGCTGCTGGTATCGACAATCGGCTGATAATGCAGGCAAAACTCATGTTGCAACACGGCGCTTCGCAGCGACTGCTCCAGAGTGATACGTGCCAACATGTTGTTGTTCATATCGGGCGAGAAGTAACCGAAGCAGTTGCGGCCATCTTGTTTTGCCTGATACATGGCTGTCTCGGCATTACGGGTCAGCACCTCGACACTGGTGCCGTTGCTGGGGTAGCAGCTGATACCGACGCTGGCGGAGATCAGCAACTCGTTGCGATTGATGCCGAAGGGCGATGACAGGTGCTGCAATATCTGCTTCGCCCGCAGCTCTATCTCGCCCTGATGTTTGGTGTGCCCCATAACCACCACAAACTCATCGCCGCTAAGCCGCGCCACGAAATCGTGCTGTTCCAACAGGGCTTCCAGCCTAGCCGCCGCCACCTGCAACAGCTCGTCACCCACAGCATGGCCATAGATGTCATTGATGTACTTAAATCTGTCCAGATCGATGAAGAGCACGGCCACCGAGCAACAACGTTGCTCCGCCAGCTGCAGCATCTGCGACAGACGCGAGGTATAAAGCTGACGATTAGGCAGGTTGGTCAGGGCATCATAGTTGGACTTGTACCAGATATCCTGTTCGTACTTCTTACGATTGCTGATATCCAGGAAGAGGCCGATATGCTGTACCACCCGCCCCTTGTCATCCTTAACCACGGTAATGGCTAGGTATTCGGGATAGATCTGGCCATTCTTACGCTTGTTCCAGATCTCCCCCTGCCACTTGCCGTACTGCTTGAGCGACTGCCACATCTGCTCGTAGAAGTGATGAGGCTGCTGATGAGAATTAAGGATCGCCGGGCTGCGTCCCTTGACCTCCGCCAGGGTATAGCCGGTGATCTGGGTAAAGGCGGGGTTCACCGCCTCGATCAGGTTATCCTTGTCGGTGACCACTATCCCTTCGGCGCAGTATTCAAACACTGCCGAGGCCAGGGAGAGTTCACGGTTGGCCTTCTGGCGCTCGCTCAACATGGCGTTGAGGGCCATCGCCATCTTGGCGACCTCGTCTCGCCCATCCACCGGCACTGACAGCTGCAGCTGAGTATTCTGGGCCATGCGCTGCATCAGAGAGGCTATGGTACCGATACGGGTCACCAGGTTGTTGACTATGAGGCGACCCAAGACGATCAAGAACAGAAAGTTGCACATGGCAGCCATGATACCGAGCACCAAATAACCCAGCGCCTCACGCCCCTGCCGTTCCACCAACAAGGCAATATTGCCACTCAAGATCAGGCTGGCCTGATTCATCTGGCTCAAGGACTCACTGGCCAAGGCCCACCAGGCTTCGCTGGTCACCGCAGGGGGTTGATGCTGTAACAGTGACAGCGCCTCCAGCATAGGCTGCTCTTCCCTGACTAGCGGCAAGGGCCCGGTATTGCCTGACAACTTATGCTGGCGCTGAGCGTATATCGCCTCACGATATTGCGACACAGCGTTAGCAATTTGCTCTAACGCCTTACGCTGTACCGATGTCACATAGGGTAACCCCTGTGCCTGACGCAGCGATTCCTGTATCGCCTGACGATCCTCTTCGAACAGCGTAATATTGGACGCCTCGCCTCCGAGCAGGTAATCCTGAAAGTGATCGATCAGGCCACCATACCCCAGCCTTTCCCGGATTCGATTGGCGAGCAGAATCAGGTTCACCTGCCCCCTCACCCGCTCCTTCATCAGAGCCAACTCCTGGGTCGCTTCATTGTCCAGGGTCTCCTGGATAAGCACGAGATCCGCCATGGAGGTCGTGGACAACAGCTCATGGAAGGCATCATTCAGCTCATTTTCCATCGAATAGCCAGCAAGATAGGACTGATAATCCAGGCTATCGGCCGACAGCAGCCGGTTCAGCAAGTCTCTATCCTTGCCCGCAAGCTCCTGCAATTTAAGCATATGGATGAGATCGTTATAGGCCTTGGCGAGCAGGGTATTTTGCACCTGAGACTGGATCTGGGAGATGAGCACCAGGAGGTGCTGGGTAAACTCGCTGTAGAAGCTGAAACTGCCACTCTCCTTGAGCCTATCGACATCCTGACGCACCTCCTCCAGCCGCGCGGCGAGACTATGAATGGTATCGACACTCTGTTGCAGGTTGACGCTGGGTCTATCTATCTCGCTCAGGGAAAGATGCAAGTTGGCAATATTGGGAGCATCGAGTAGCTCCTGAAACGCCTTTTCAGTCTGACGCCGCTGGGTCTGCAGCCGCCGTTCAAATCGCTCCCCCTTGCTGGCAATAAAACCGGCCGACAGGCCGCGTTCGTTCTGCAGAGCATAAATCAGCTTCTGGGTCTGCTCTGTGATCATCACCCCAAGGGCATTACGTTGAGCCGTCTGCTGCCGCTCGATCAGATCGAACATGCGCAAGCAGCCGAAGATCAGCAGCAACAACATGGGGATAGTCGCCAGCAAGATTAATTTCTGGCTCAAACTATACCGGTTCAGCATAGATGACATCTAAAGCGCTCCTTGCTCGACAATCACAAAAGCAGACACGAGGGAATTAGGGTCTGAGAGTAGTAACATAGCCTAAGGCCCGGCGTCACACCTATTTAACCAAAGTCTAATCTAGGTCACGAAATTGACGGATCTATGGCGCAATATCCAATAAGCCTTTATTTTTTATTAACATTTAAATTGGTAGGAAGATTTGGTGAGAACGACTTTGGGCCCCAGCTACCTAAGCTGGCACAGGTTTTGACAAACCAGAAGACGGTTAACAGGGAGATTTTTGCGTCCTAATAATAAACAAAGAGCCAATATATGACTCTTTGTTCACTATAGATACTCAATAGAGTCCACAAATGTGAACCGACGAGCGTCGAATTAGCTCGCCTGTTCGAGTAGCGACTTGCGATAGCAGACGATATCTTCGATGGTCAGCACAGGCATCTTATGCTGCTCGCCGAAGGCGATGATCTCAGGCAGACGGGCCATGGTGCCATCGACATTGGTCACTTCACACAACACACCGGCCGGCTTGAGCCCGGCCAGTTTCATCAGATCGATCGTACCCTCGGTGTGGCCGCGACGCGTCAATACGCCACCTGGCTGTGCCCGTAGTGGGTAGACATGGCCAGGACGCGCCAGATCGCTCGGTTTGGCATCATCGGCAATGGCGGCCTTGATGGTCGTCACGCGATCGGCCGCCGACACCCCTGTGGTTACCCCCACCTTGGCCTCGATGCTCACGGTAAAGGCGGTGCCATACTGGCTGGAGTTGTCTGCCACCATGGGGGGGAGATCCAGCTGTTTCACGCGCTCGTCAGTGAGACAGAGACAGACGATGCCGCTGCATTCACGGATCAACAGTGCCATCTGCGCCTGGGTCAGGTGTTCTGCGCTATAAATAAGATCCCCTTCGTTTTCACGATCTTCATCGTCGACCACCAGCACGCCTTGACCGGCCCTTAGCGCGGCTAAGGCAGCTTCGACACGAGTGATGGCATCACCAAAGGGAGAAAGTAGAGACTGATTCATGGTTAAATCCTTAGTAAGACTAATAAAATGGTTTTTCCAGAATCAGGGCATACAGAAAATGGCGCGCCTTGAGATAAAATTATCTCGGCTCGCCGAATAAGAGGTGTGCAGGCACGAGAAAAGCAGGGGCTTGGCCTCATCTTCTCGCAGTCACGCTATCTTATATTCTCTTTCATCCGGACTTAGTGCACTAGGTGCTCATTACCGTCGGCTCTGGAATAGATTGCTTGGCGCGCACTTCACCAGATCTGCTGACCCTAGTTGCAAACTAATACCTAGATGCAAATAGGCGCTCGCGGGCTGACAACCCGAATGGATTGATCACCGCCGGTGGGGAGTCTCACCCCGCCCTGAGAATGTACTCTCCGTCGATGGAAAGCGTGGCTATGTTGCGCCTAAATCCATCAAAGTACAAGCGTCAGGGGTGACAAATATAAGCCAGATCACCTAAGCTCTTGCTCCAGCACCCGCTCACTTTCGATTCAGAATAAGGTCAGTCCTATGTCAGGGATAACTCCTCCTATCGCCCGCAAACAGCCTCATGTACTCAAGCACCATGGCGATGAGCGTATCGATGACTACTATTGGCTTAGGGACGATGACCGTCAGTCCCCCGAGGTACTGGCGCACCTAGCGGCGGAAAACCGCTACCATAAGGCCTGCTTCGCCCCCTTCGAGTCGTTGCAACAGACACTGTTTCAGGAGCTGGTTGGCCGTGTGGACAAGGATGAGTCCAGCGTCCCCTATCGCTGGCATGGGCATTGGTACTATAAGCGCTACCGGGGAGACGACGAGTACCCCCTGTTTGGCCGTAAGCGAGCGTTAGAGGGCGAAGAGCAGCTGCTGTTAGATGCCAACGAGCGCGCCGAGGGTAAGGAGTTTTATAGCCTGGGCGGCTTGAGCGTCAGCCCAGATGAAACCCTGCTGGCGATCAGCGAAGACACCCTGAGTCGCCGCATCTATACCATCCGCATCAAACGACTCGACCAAGAGAGCTGGCTCGAGGACAGCCTAACCGACACAGACGGCGAAATCGTCTGGGCCAACGACAACAAACACCTCTTCTATATCGCCAAGGATCCGCAAACCCTGCTGGGCAACCGTGTCTATTGCCACCGTTTGGGCGATCCCCAGGCTAATGACCGTCTGGTTTATCAGGAAACAGACGACAGCTTCTATCTGTCGATCGGCAAGAGCCTGGATGAGTCGCGTATCGTGCTCACTCATGAGAGCACGCTCACCAGCGAGGTCTCTGTGTTGGATGCCCAGCAGGCCGAGGGACACTTTAAGCCGCTGCTGCCGCGCGAGACGGGTCACGAATATTCGGTGGCCAAGCGGGGCGATGAGTATTACATACTGACCAATTGGCAGGCGGTAAATTTCCGGCTGATGAAGGCGCTCGAGTCGAGCTTCGCCGACAAGCACAGCTGGCAGGAGATACTCCCGGCAGACGAGTCGCGGCGCCTGGAAGATCTCCTGGTACTGAAAGACTATTTGGTGGTGCAGTATCGCCAGCAGGGACTGAGCCAGATCCTTATACAGCCCGACGACGCCCCGGCCTATGAACTCAGCTTCGACGATGCCGCCTACGTGGTGGGGCTGGACGTGAATCCAACCCAGGACAGCCATTATCTGCGTATCTACTATGCCAGCCCATCGACGCCGGAATCTATCTACCAGGTAGATCTCACCCAGGCAACGCCGAGGCAACTGCTGAAACAGGAACGGGTGCTCGGCAACTTCGATAGCCAGCACTACCAGACCGAGCGACTGTTCATCGACGCCCGAGATGGCGCCAAGGTGCCCGTAACCCTGGTCTATCGTAAGGACAGATTCCGCCAGGATGGCAGCAACCCCTTGTATCAATATGGCTATGGCGCCTACGGCTACACCATAGAGCCCGACTTCGACAGCGCCATCCTCAGCCTGCTGGATCGCGGCTTCGTCTATGCCGTCGCCCACATTCGCGGCGGTGAAATGCTGGGGCGCCCCTGGTACGATGCCGGTCGCCTGATGCAGAAACAGAACAGTTTCAATGACTTTATCGACGTCACCCAGGCCCTGGTGAAGCTAGGTTACTGCGCCCGGGATAAGGTGGTCGCCAGTGGCGGCAGTGCCGGTGGCCTGCTGATGGGTGCGGTGATCAATCAGGCACCGCAGCATTATTTCGCCGTGGCGGCGCACGTTCCCTTCATCGATGTGGTCACCACCATGCTAGACGAGTCCCTGCCCCTCACCACCAACGAATATGACGAATGGGGTAACCCGAATCAGGCCAAGGCCTACCGCTACATGTTGAGCTACTCCCCCTACGACAACATCTGCCGCCAGGCCTACCCACACCTGCTGGTCACCACTGGCCTGCATGACTCTCAGGTACAGTATTTCGAGCCCGCCAAGTGGGTGGCTAAACTCAGAGAGCTCAAACAAGACGACCATCTATTACTGTTTCATATCGACATGGAGGCAGGTCACGGCGGCAAGAGCGGCCGTTATCGCCACTATGAAGATACGGCCGAAGAGTATGCCTTCTTCCTCGGCCTGTTAGGGATGGCCTAAGATGACACAAGAAGCGATGAGCGCAGGGTCTTGGAGCCTCTACATGATCCGCTGCGCCAACGGCCACCTCTACACGGGGATCACCACAGATATCGATCGCCGCTTCAAGGAGCATAGTGACAATGGCCCCAAGACCGCCAAGTATCTCAGGGGCAAGGGGCCACTGACCCTGGTCTATCGTGAACGGGTCGGCAGTCGCTCGGCAGCCCTGAAGCGGGAGATCGCCGTGAAAAGGCTCACAAAAGCGCAAAAAGTTGCGCTAATACACTTTGATTCAAATGATGAAAACCCGTAGAAAATGCAAGGGAAAGCAGCTGTAAATCATAGGCTAAAACCAGAACAAACCAGCGCGACTCGGTCCAACAAGATGTAAACCCAGGTTTTACATCGGGTTAAACGCCTTTACTTACCCATAACAAACCACTATCGTAGGCGGGCGCGTTTATGTGGAAAGACTATGAATTTACAACAACAAGCAAAGGCGATGGGAATGCCTGCGCAAGACAAGTACCAGGGACGCGGCTTTATTGGGTTACTCTTGTTTCTACTTTGTCTACACCTCTTAGTGTTAGACGCCTCGAACAATCTATCCCTATTTAGATTCTTTAACGGCATTGCGGCCTACGCACCCGCCGATCTCCTCCTGCTGATCACAGATCTCGGCAATGGCGTCACCCTTGGGGTGATCACTCTCTGCTGCCTGGTGAAACGTCCGGAGCTCCTGCTCAGGGTCGTCATCGCCAGCGTGCTGTCGCTGATCATAGTGCCCCTGCTGAAGCAGACCTTCGATGCTCCTCGTCCGGCCGTGTTGCTGGAGACTCTCAATATTGTCGGCGAGATCCGCCTCAAACACAGTTTCCCGTCAGGCCATACCGCCACCGCCTTCCTGTTTGCCGGCACCCTCTTCTTCGCCTTTAGGCAGACGCAGATCAAATGCCTAGCAATCGGCTTCGCCAGCCTGGTGGGACTGTCGCGTATCGTTGTCGGTGCGCACTGGCCACAGGATGTGATCATGGGCGCCTTCGTCGGCCTCTTCTGCGCCTACGCAGCGGCCCATTGCCCTCTGGTCAAGCTAAGCCAGTTACACAAGGCGCTGATCATGGCCTTCCTCTGGTTGGTACTCGTGATATGCGAACTGGATAAGAGTTTCGATAAAGATCTTATCTGGCCGATACTCATGCTCAGGTGGGGCCTGATCGCCACTGCCGCTATGTTGATCTGGCGCGAATATGGTGCCATGTATCGCACCAAGGCGTTGGCAGGCATTGCAAGGTTAACCACCCAAAAGGCGTAAGACTTTCACCAAGATTCACGCTTTCTTCACACTTAGGAGCCTACACTGGGGACTCCTAAGATGAAGAGGTGTGCCATGTTCAGACTGACCCAGGCTCAGAACGCCAGGGAAACCTCCCTGATGATGACCACAGATCGCAGCCGCTATGGCGCCCTGCTACTGCTGGTCAGCATGCTCATGCTCCTCTGCCTGAATCAGGTTCTTAACCTTAACCTCTTTCATGCCATCAACGGCCTCTCGCCCAAGGTGCCGCAGTGGCTACAGCTCGCAATTACAGATCTCGGCCACGGCAGCACACTGGGCACTATCGTACTCATCTGCCTGCTGCGTCGCCCCGAGCTGATGCCGCGAGTGCTGACCGCCAGCCTGCTGTCGATGATCTTAGTCCCCCTGCTGAAACAGTATTTCGATGCCCCCAGACCGGCGGCGGCCCTGGATTTTCTCTATATCGTCGGCGAGACACGCCTGCACCACAGCTTTCCCTCGGGCCACAGCACCAGCGCCTTCCTGTTTGCCGGCACCTTACTCATGGTCATGCGAGATAAGAAGAGCAAGTGGGCGTTGCTGATGGGGGCTGACATGGTGGCGCTATCACGCATCTTGGTGGGTGCCCATTGGCCGGTAGACGTCCTGGCTGGCGCCTTATTGGGACTAAGTTGCGCCTACGTTGCCTCCTATATCCCCTTGGTGCGTATGTCGCCTAAGCGTTGGGGAGTAATGGCAGGCGTACTGCTGATCACACTGCTGGCATGCCAATACAAGGAAACCTCTTCGCAGATGGCCTGGCAGATCATCGGTCTGCGCTGGGGACTCCTGCTGCTTGCCAGCATCTTGGTGATCCGCCAATATCTGCAAGCTCGCCAGCCTTTGGCGCCGCGTAAGCTAGCCAGAGCCTGACCCCAGGTTTCAGGTTTAAAGGGTGGGCATCGGCTAATCCCTAGGTTCGTGCGACCCCGAGATTAGCCTCTGCGCCGGGAAGTCCTGGCTTAGTCTATGCTGACCTGACCCTGAATCTTGTCGAAGCTGAGGCTGCCTGAGCCGGCGTCTATGATGTGAAGCCCCTGGGTGTCCACCACACTAATGCCGCCTGAGCCATCGTCTATGGTGACCTTACCTTTGATCCCTCTAACCTCTATGGCACCCGAGCCGTCGTCGATCTCCACATCTCCTTTTACCGATGCGATAGTCAGGCTGCCTGAGCCATCCTTAACCTGAATATCACCCGCCACATTGGTGAGCGAGATACTGCCCGAGCCGTCGTCTATGGTGAGCTTGTTCCCGCCATCTATCTCTATGGCGCCGGAGCCATCTTCAATCTGCATGTCAGCCTGCACGCCGCGGATCACTATGCTGCCCGAACCATCGTGAATATCCAGCATCATGTCGGCAGGCACCTTCACCATAAGATCTATGTAGGGCGACTGACCATTTGAGAAGCTCATGCGATGAAAGCTGTCGAAGTTAGCCACCAGCTTGGCCTTGTTGCCGCTGCGGGTAAGTGTCAACTCGGGCTCGGCGCCATCATAACCATAGATGTCGGCGTCTAGGGTGATCTGCTCAACCGAGACATCACCCACTATCTTCAGGCTACCAGCGCCCGTATCGGCGACCAGGGTATCTAGCGACTGGGCCTCCAGGGTCAGTTGAGTCTGCTTGTGATAATCGAAGTTGTCCCTACCCGCACTGTTCACATTCACAATGCATCCAGTGAGTCCGAGTACCAGGGCGGTCACCATAGTAATTGCGCGAGCCAACATAAAAACCTTCCTTATTCTTTATTAGAGTCATTCGTCACGCCTCAAAGTGGCGTCTTAGATAGCCCAACTAAGCAGATAGCATGCCAACAAGTTATCTTATTGTTTTTAATGTGTTATTGTTATGTTTGCACGATTTGAGGGTGGCGACATCACCACCTGGTTCGTGGGATTAGTTACTATTTAGTGAAATACTTCATCAACTTATGAGGCGCCCAGTGGATTACTTAACCCTAAATCGAACGGCCTGGAATCACAGAACCTTAGAACACCTAGAATCCAGCTTCTACGATGTCGAAGGCTTTCTCGCCGGTAACAGCTCCTTGCAGGAGATAGAGTTGGCAGCGCTTGAGGTGGAAGGGAAAAGCCTGCTACATCTGCAGTGTCATTTCGGTCTGGACACCCTCTCCCTGGCACGCCTGGGCGCCGAGGTGACCGGAGTCGATCTGTCCGATACCGCCATTCATCACGCCCAGCAGCTGGCTAAGGCCTGCGGACTCGAGGCCAATTTCATCTGTAGCGATGTTTATCAGGCTGGTGCTCAACTGCAACAGCAATTCGATATGGTCTACACCTCCTATGGCGCCCTCTGCTGGCTGCCAGATCTACGGCGTTGGGCCGAGCTGGTCCATCAGTCGCTGCTACCGGGAGGCCAGTTTTATATGGTGGAGTTTCATCCCGTGCAGGCGATGATGGAGGGTTACAGCTACTTCGCCCAGCAGGAGGGTGATGTTGAGGAAGAAGGCACTTACACGGAAAATGCCAGCGACACGAAACACACCATGGTGACCTGGCCTCACTCGTTGGCCGACGTGATAGGGGCGCTCATCCAAGCCGGGCTCAGGATAGATGCGATTGAGGAGTTTCCTTTCAGTCCCTACGACGCCTTCGACAATCTGGTGACAGGTGAGAGCCTGGGACTGACCAGCGACAGGCCCAGATATTATCAGCTGCATCAGGGCAAGCCGATCCCTATGGTCTACAGCCTGTCGGCCAGCAAGCCAAAGGCACTGGAGTAACGCCTCGTTAGTCAGACCCGAACATACAGGCCCGAATAAACAGGCATAAAAAAGCAGGCCAGGCCTGCTTTTTGGTTTAGTCCCTTAGCACGGGATAGACACCGTACAGCTTGTCGTAATAGGGGCTACGCTCATAGAACCAGCGCAGTCTCGCCTCGGCATCCTTGGCAAACTCAGGTTCCCTGAGCGCGGCCTCAAACTCGGCCGCCAGGGCGGGATCTTCTTCGAGCATCTTGGTCGCCAGCGGCTCTACCGCATAGTGCTCGATATATTCGGTGCGGGTAAAGATGGGATTGAAGAAGCCCCACTGCAGCAGCGAATCGGGCGACTGCGGCTCCAGCAGGAGAATCGCCAGATCGCCGAGCGGCTGATGAGTGCTGATCTTCACAGTGCCCGCTGGCAGCACCACCTTAGTCTTATGGCTGGACACAGGGGCAGAGACCCGCTGACGCCCCTCGTAATCCTTGGCATCAAAGGCCGGCTCACCGAATCGATATTGGGTCAGGGTGAGTGTCTGTGCCTGCTCCAGGCGCGTCATGCGGATACCGTGAATACTCAGGCGCTCGATCACTGCCTGCCACTGGGGCGGAATATAGTAAGCCTTGGGGCGATTCACCTTGATGTCGGCACGGGTCTTACCCTTCACGGCCAGGTTCTCGTACAGCTTGGGCTCGCCGGTCCAGCGCACCACTGTCTCGCCGCTGATGGGGCTCAGCTCCAGGCGATAGTCTATCCCTTTAAAGTCCCAGCCCTTTGGCTGAGTCTCCGATTGCCAGGTGAGTGTGATACGGTCGCTATAGCGATAGCTGTCCTGCTTGATGGCGCTACGCAGCGCCGTGCCCTGCTCGCCCAGCACCTCTAGGGTCGAGGCCAGCATCACATAGGTGCCCAGAACCCGCTGCTTAAAAGGCTTGAGGCTGTGATTCTCGATCAATATGGTCGGCAGATGGCGCGCGTCACCATAGCCGTTCGAGTAGCGTGGACTGGCGTTCCACAAGGACAAACCCTGGCTCAAATCACGATTGTCGAGGGCGAACACCAAAGGGCCGGGTACATGCCCCTGGGCGCTGAGCGCCTGTTCCACTCGAGGACGATACTTATCATTGAGCCAGCGATAACTGGCGGGGCTCAGGCCCTGGGCCAGGTTATAGCCGAAGGTGACGTCATACTGATAATCGATGCCGTCGGTGACATGCACATCGATATAGAGATCCGGCTGCCAACGATTAATCGCCGCCAACATATGTTGCATCTCTAGGGTATCTGCCTTGGCGTAGTCACGATTAAGGTTGAGGTTATTGGCCGTGGTGCGCCAGCCCATCTCCACCGGGCCACGCTGGTTAACCCTGTTAAACTGGCCGCTGCGCTCGTGGGCATCGACGCTGAAGATGGGCACGAAGAGGAGGTTCGCACCGGTTAATAGCGCCTGCTTGTCTCCCATCACCATGTCGCGCAGCAACATCATGCCCGCATCCTTGCCATCTATCTCACCCGAGTGGATCCCCGCCTGCACCAGCAAGCTAGGCTTGCCGTTGGCCTGGAGTGCATCGGGGGTCGCCGCGCCCTCCTGGCTCGCCACTATCATCCAGATATCTCGCCCCTGAGGGCTCTTACCCAAGGAAACCTTGCGGAGCTTGTCGCTGGTGGCGAGCAGCTTGTCCAGCCAGGCGAAGGTGTCGTCATAGCTGGGGCTGGACTTGAGACCGCCCTGCTCGAAGGGGGTCGCCCAAGGGTCATCTGCCGCGCGCAGCAAGGCTTCGCTGGTGCCGTGCCAGGTGATGCTCGGCGGCAAGATGGCATCATTGATATAAGTGTTATTTAACGAGATTTGGGCCGGTTGAGGGCCGCTGGTCTCTGCCATGGCGGATGTGCCGAAGGCGGCGAGACAGAGGAGCGTAGCGCGAGAATATAGGGACATCTTAAGTTACCTAACGGCTTATTATTAGCCGATTATCTTTCAATAAATAGCCAGCAAGTGCAATACGTTAAGGACTTATTTGCACAGAATAACTATGCGGCACAACACCTGCCTTGAGCAAAACGCGTTTAGATTGAACAAAAATTAAACCTGAACGGTCAACAGCCCCTAAGGCAATAAAAAGCCCGGTTATTACCGGGCTTTTTGACGAAATGGCTAATGCCTATTCTTGTGGTGTCGAGTCGGCGACCTGAGTTGCGGCGCCCTTCTTCTCGCGTTTGCTGAAGATACGCTCGACGATCACGAAGAAGATAGGGATAAAGAAGATCCCCAGGAAGGTCGAACTCATCATGCCGCCCAATACGCCGGTACCGATAGCGTTCTGGCTGCCCGAGCCAACGCCCGAGCTGATGGCCAGTGGCACAACACCCAGACCGAAGGCCAGCGAGGTCATCAGAATAGGACGTAGACGCACACGCACCGCATGCAGAGTCGCTTCCACCAGACCCGCGCCCTTCTCGTAGAACTCTTTGGCGAATTCGACGATCAGGATGGCGTTCTTGGTCGCCAGACCTACGGTAGTCAACAGACCCACCTGGAAGAACACGTCGTTAGGCAGGCCACGACCGTTCATCGCCAGCAAGGCCCCGATGATCCCCAGTGGAACCACCAAGATCACCGCAAACGGCACAGACCAGCTCTCATACAAGGCCGCCAGTACCAGGAAGACCACCATGATAGACAGGGCATAAAGCGCCGGCGCCTGGTTACCCGAGAGACGTTCCTCGTATGACAGGCCGTTCCACTCGACGCCGAATCCTGGCGGTAACTTGGCTACCATAGCCTCGATGTCGGCCATGGCCGCCCCCGTACTATAACCCTGAGCGGTACCGCCCTGGATGTTCATCGCAGGCAGACCGTTGAAACGCTCCAAACGCGGCGAACCATATTCCCAGGTACCTGTGGCAAAGGCCGAGAAAGGCACCATCTCACCCTGGCTGTTACGCACATACCAGGTATCGAGGTCTTCCGGCTGCATACGGTACTGGGCATCACCCTGTACATAGACCTTCTTCACACGACCACGGTCGATGAAGTCGTTCACATAGCTACCACCCCAGGCAGTACCCAGCACGCTATTGACCGCGTCGATATCGATACTCAGGGCGCGAAGCTTGGCGTGATCGATATGGATGCGATACATAGGTGCATCTTCCTGACCGTTTGGACGCACGCCCACCAGGTTAGGATTCTGTGACGCCATGCCCAGCAGCATGTTACGGGCCTCGAGCAGCTTCTCATGGCCTTGGCCATTTCTGTCTTGCAGATAAAAATCGAAACCGTTTGCCGTACCCAGCTCGATCACCGCAGGCGGTACGAAGGCAAACACGAAGGCTTCCTTCATCTGCATGAACATGCCCATGGCACGTCCGGCGACCGATTTAACGTCTTGACCCGGGCCGGTACGCTCAGACCAGTCTTTCATGCCAACGAAGGCCAGACCCATGTTTTGACCACTACCGGCGAAGCTGAAGCCTGATACGCTAAATACCGACTTGACGCTGTCGCCCGTCTCGTTGAGATAGAAGTCGGAGATCTTGCTCATCACCTTCTTGGTGCTCTCTTGGGTCGAGTTAGTCGGTAGGATCGCCTGAGTAAACAAGATACCCTGATCTTCGTCCGGCAAGAAGGCGGTCGGCATGCGCATGAAGATCCAGCCCACGGCAACCGTCAGGGCCACATAGATCAACATGACGCGACCGGCGCGCTTAATCATCGCCGCCACGCTGGCCTCATAACGCGAGGTCATCTTGTCGAAGCTACGGTTGAACCAACCGAAGAAGCCGGTTTCCACCGCATGATGCCCCTTGGCAATCGGCTTCAGCATGGTGGCACACAGAGCCGGTGTCAGGATGATCGCCACCAGCACAGAAAGCGCCATGGCCGATACGATAGTCACAGAGAACTGACGATAGATCACACCGGTCGAGCCAGACATGAATGCCATAGGCACGAATACAGCCGACAGGGTCAGACCGATACCCACCAGGGCGCCGGTGATCTGATCCATCGACTTCTTAGTGGCTTCTATCGGGCTCAGTCCCTCTTCCGACATCACACGTTCTACGTTCTCCACCACAACGATGGCGTCGTCCACCAACAGACCGATGGCCAATACCATGGCGAACATGGTCAGGGTGTTGATAGAGAAACCGGTCGCCGACAGGATGGCGAAGGTACCCAGCAAGACCACAGGCACCGCAATGGTTGGGATCAGGGTCGCACGGAAATTCTGCAAGAAGAGATACATGATGACAAACACCAGAACCACGGCTTCCAGCAGGGTATGCACTACGCCCTCGATCGACTTCTCGACGAAGGGGGTGGTGTCATAGGGATAAACCACTTCCAGGCCTTGGGGGAAGAAGGGCTGCATCTCGTCGACCTTCTCACGCACGCGCTCGGCGGTTGCCAGAGCGTTGGCACCTGTGGCCAGCTTGATCGCCAGACCGGCAGCCGGACGACCGTTGTAGAAGGACTCTACCGAATAACTTTCCGAGCCCAGCTCGACGCGAGCCACATCTTCCAGGTAAACCTTGGCACCCGAAGGATCTGACTTGATGATGATCTTTCTGAACTCTTCCGCCGTCTGCAGACGACTCTGCGCCGTTACCGTGGCGTTAAGTTCCTGACCCGCGATAGATGGCGCACCACCCAACTGACCCGCAGACACCTGAGCATTCTGCTCACGAATCGAGGCCATGATGTCCAGGCTGGTGAGGTTGTACTGAGTCAGCTTGAGGGGATCTAGCCATATACGCATGGCATATTGAGCACCGAACAGCTGGATCTCACCCACACCGGGTACACGACTCATGGGGTCTAAGATGTTAGAGCCCACATAGTCGGAGATATCATTCTTACCGAGCGAACCATCCTGGGACACGAAGCCCAATACCATCAAGAAACCCGAGCTGGATTTGTTGACCTTAACCCCTTGTGCCTGCACCTCTTGCGGTAGCAGAGGCATCGCCAGCTGCAGCTTGTTCTGCACCTGGACCTGGGCGATGTCTGGATCGGCCTCGGCGTTAAACGTCAGGGTGATCTGCGCGTTACCGAAGCTGTCACTGGTGGACGAGATGTAACGCAGATGGTCGATACCCGTCATGCGCTGCTCGATCACCTGGGTAACCGTATCTTCCATGGTCTTGGCAGACGCGCCCGGATAGATGGCGCTAATCACCACGGTCGGCGGCGCAATACTCGGGTACTGCGACACGGGAAGCTTCATGATAGATAGCACCCCGGCCAACATAACAATAATTGCAATCACCCAGGCAAAGATAGGGCGATCGATGAAAAAACGAGCCATAACTTTACCTTACTTCTGTGGTTGCTTGTCTGATTGCATCTCGCTGAGCGGCTTACCCACTACCGGGGCGCCTGGACGTATCTTCTGTAAACCCTCGACGATCAGCTGATCGCCGGCCTTCAGGCCACTGGTGATGCGCCACTGGTGATCGATCACCTCGGCTGTGGTCACCACTCTCGACTCAACCTTGCCCTCGCCGCCAATCACCATGGCTACGGCCTGACCCTTGGTATTACGGGTGACCGCCTTCTGTGGCACCAGAATCGCCTTAGGATCTGTACCCGCGTTCAACACGGCGCGCACATACATGCCAGGCAGCAAGACGCCATCCGGGTTAGGGAATTCGGCCCTTAGGGTTACCGAGCCGGTGTTTTCATCCACGCTCACCTCGGCGAATCTGAGAGAACCCATATGTTCATACTCTGTGCCATCTTCCAGGATCAGACGCACATCGGCATTGTCGGCCGCCTGAAGTTGTCCCTGCTTAAGCTTGGCCTTGAGGCGCAGTAGCTGGGCGCTAGACTGGGCGATATCGACATTGATGGGATCCAGCTGTTGAATCGTCGCCAGGGCATCGCTCTGATTGGCGGTGACCAGGGCACCCGCGGTCACAGACGACTTACCGATACGGCCTGAGATAGGCGCCTTCACCTGGGTGTATTCCAGGTTAATCTTAGCGGTATTGATCGCCGCCTTAGCCACGGTCACGTTAGCCAGCGCCTCTTTATAGAGGGCGTCGGCCTCGTCGAAATCTTGTTGGCTGATGGCATCGGTCTTGATTAGGGCCTTATATCTGGCCGCCTTGGCCTTGGCCGAGACGAGACTGGCATTGGCACGGGCCAGATCGGCCTCGGCACTGACCAGCGCCGCCTTATAGGTCGACGAATCGATCTGATAGAGAGATTGACCCTCGGTCACCTCACCACCCTCGACGAAGCCGCGCTCTGTAATGATTCCCGTAACCTGAGGACGCACCTCGGCTTCAAGGTAGGCCTTGCTGCGACCCGGTAGCTCAACCTGAATAGCCTGGGACTGTTCGACAACCTGAACCACCCCAACCTCCATGCTTTGTGGAGCTGCCGCCGAATGACCTGGGTTCTCGTCCTGGCCACAACCTGTTATCCATAACGCCACACTAACTAACGAGGCAATTTTTACTATTTGCCGCATGAGAACTCCTGATCAAAGCCGCAACAAAAAATCCCCATGCACGATCGAGGCGCTATGGGATATCTAATGTGAGCAAAATTAAAAAAAGATTTAGAAACTATTTATCTCACACCTAGCTTAGTGCAACAAGAACAAGTAGGCGGAGATATTGTAAGTTAATGCAAATTTTTATTTTTAATCATGTTTTCTTGTTAAGAAACAGTTAAAGATTGCAACTTTTGGCTCAGTTTTAGCGTTTTTTGTGTCTAAATAGTGATCTTCGTCATTCGAACATGATGAAAACTAACACCATATTAAACATGAGGTTAAATCAAAGTTGTTCATAATTGTTCACATCTTTATTTGATCAGTTCATCTGTGCCAACAAGGCCATTCACAACTTGGACTTATAGTCGCCTCATCAGCCAAACAACAGCTAGATGAGATGAAGATGATGAAGACCTTAACTCAGTTAAAATGTTCGATACTCCTTGGCAGCCTGTTAGCCGCTGGCGGCGTCATGGCCGAGCCGCAAAGCACACAAGTGTTAGGTGGCAATATCACAGGCAAGCTGACCTTTGCCTCAGACTATGTCTTTCGTGGTGAGTCAGAGACCATGGATGGCGATGTCCCTGTTGTGCAAGGCACGCTGGGATGGGGAAATGATCAAGGTTGGTACGGCGGTGTTTACACTTCAAACATCAAGTTTGCCGATCCTAACCTGGAAATCGTCACGGCACCCTACATAGGTAAGGCTGGCACCTTCGGCGATTCAGGCATTACCTATGATGTAATGCTCTTCTCCTATCTCTACCCTGGCGCCTCATACTCTAACTACACAGAGTTATGGCTCAAGGTAGGCAAACAGTTTGGCCAGGCCAACCTGCAACTAGAGGTTACACCCACCGTCGATGACTGGTTTGGCGTGGACGGCTGGCAAGGCGTCAACTATGCCATCCATCCAAGCTATCAGTTTGAAAATGGCATTAGCCTCTCGGGCAGCGTAGGTTATCAGGATCTCGATGGTAATGGCGCCGAGGGTTGGGGCCACTGGAACCTTGGGGTAAGTAAGACTTTCGCGGGCCTCAGTTTTGATCTCAGATACCACGGCAGCACAGTGGATGAGAGCCATAAGGTGTACGGCACACAGACCAAGATTTTTGATGACCGAGTCGTTATCGGCGTCAGCAAGAGTTTCTAAGCACTCGCAGTTTCCAATCTCTGCACGTTTTGCCAGCCCTCGGGCTGGCTTTTTTGTATAGGGACATACTTATCCCCGGTGTCCATGGATGGACAAAGAGGGGATTTGTACAGGGCCAAAAATATCCCCGGTGCTCAAGGCCTTTGATGTTCCTGACATCAAATGGCATTTCCTTCATCCATGAAGGTCAGTGAGCATAGAGGGGATTTATACATGGCCAAAAATGTTCCTGACATTTTTTGGCATTTCCCCCATCCATGGGGGTCAGAATACTTATCCCCGCTGCTCTGGGATAATCACTTAGTTATATCCTGTTGTCGCCCACGCCACAGGCGAGAATACGGCTGATCTCTGCCAGGGAGCGACCCGATTGAGCCTGCCAATCGTTGAAGGTTTCCTGCACCTGAGCCAAGCCCCGCTTCGAGGTAAAACCGGCGTCGATCAGCTTATGGGCCTGAAAATACCCCTTGATATCCTCGGTCAGCAGAAAGGTGTCCTTGCCTATGGTACGCAGAAAATAGGGGCCGGTATTGCCACCCAGTCGGCGGCCCAGGCGTTTCAGCTCGGCCCAGAGTCCAACGATATTCTCGCTGGGCCAGTCGGCAATAAACTTGGCAAAGCTGCCGTGGGCGAGCTTAATATCATGCACCATCAGGGCGTTGTCATAGATCGCCATAGTCTTTTTCAGATGACGTATTAGCTCGGGGTCGCTGGCACGCTGCTGAATCTGCTCCGGCGACAACATCAAGATCTTATGGGGCTCGAAATTAAAGAAGGCCGCCTCATAGGCGGGCCACTTGTTGTCGACGATGCGCCATACAAACCCAGATTGAAACACCTTCTTACTCAACTCAGACAGCAACTCGGCATCCGAGTATTGAGCGATCTTCGCCTGAGGTAGCACCTCTGGCAGACGGGCAGCCAGGCCCTCTTCTCCGCCTTTGCGCTCACAGGCGCGCTGATAAATGCTGTCGAATGATTCTAATCGCGCCATACTGTTGGCCGCTCCTTAAATACTTTTTGACCCCTGATTACGTGTCTCACCTTGCCATAGATCACCCACCAGCAGACTCGCCATCACGCATCAGACTTTGACTTATTGGTTATCATCAACAATAAATAACCCTTATGTTGGGCTATTTTTACAACATTAGTAAACAATAACCAGAGATGATTGCTATCGGCTTGCCCTAAAGCTGGTGAGGTTAATTATGGACGCATCACAACTCTACCGCATGTTGGTCTTTGCCAGCGTGGTCGAACAGGGCTCGCTAACCCGCGCCGCCGAATCACTAAACATTAGCCGCTCTATGGTGAGTCAGCACCTGAAGAAGCTGGAACACAGGTGTCAGTCGCGCCTGTTAAACAGAACCACCCGCAGTCTGTCTCTGACCCAGGAGGGTCAATCCTTTTACCGCTACTGCGCCGAGTTGCTCAAACTCGCCAAACAGGCGGAGACCTCCCTAAAGCCCAGCGATGCCGAGCTACAAGGCAGCATCACGCTTGCCGTTCCGCAAGCCCTAGGCTATGAGGTCATCGCCCCCATCATCAAGGCGTTTCATCGAGATTACCCTAAGGTGCATCTCTCCTTGCTGATACAGGACAGACAACTGGATCTGGGCGACCACCAGATCGACGTGGCAATTCAGATAGGCGCCGCCAGTCAGCCCGGCGTTAACGAGACCAAGCTGGGCCGCTTCGATGAGTTACTGGTTGCCAGCCCGGAATACCTGGCCCACCATGGTGCGCCATTGCACCCGGACAATCTCAACCATCATCATTGGATAGGCCTAGCCGGCGACAGGCTCCCCAGGCACTGGCAGTTTGAAAACAGCGAGGGGGAGCGCGTCCGCCTGCAGCTCACCCCCTTCTTCAACTGCAACAGCCTACAGGGTACCCTGAGCCTGGTGTGCCAGGGGCTGGGCGTGGCCCTACTGCCCGCCCCCTTGATAGACCAGCACCTTGCCAGTGGGCAGCTGGTGCATCTGCTACCCGACTATCACCTGGGACGTGGCGCCCTCTACCTGGTGCATCCCTACCTTGAGGTGATCCCACCCAGAGTCAGGGCGCTGATCGAGTTGCTGACCGCCCGCCTGACGCCGCACACGACGGTATAAGGCGAGGTAAAAAGCAGGCCAGTTGCAGGATTTCGGACTAAGATTAGCTTATCGGTTCTGGGCAAGTGGGAGGTGCATTTGATGGAACTGTTTTACCATCCCCTGTCACGATATTCCCAGAAAGTCTTGATCGCCCTATACGAGAAACAAGCTAACTTCTATCCCAGGGTGATAGAGCTGAGCGATCCCTTTTTCCGCAACGAATTTAAACAGCAATATCCCCTGGGGAAATTACCCCTGCTCAAGACACGTACCGGTGAGCTCTTGCCAGAATCCAGCATCATCATCGACTACATAGACCATGAGTTTTCCACTGGCACCCGGCTGCTGCCACAGGATTACCCACAGCGCCTACAGGTGCGCCTGTATGACCGTCTCATCGATAACGACCTGAATAATCCCCTCTACCTGCTGGAGCAGATGGATGCACGAGAAGAGGAAAATCCGCTCAAGGCGAGACAATTAGAGAAGGAGATCATGCTGCTTCTAAGCGAGCTGAACGACAAGTTAAGAGAGAATCACTGGCTCTGTGGCGACGCCTTTACCCTGGCAGATTGCGCGCTGATCCCTTGCCTGAATCACGCCAGAAACCGCTTCAAGCTGTACCAGTTAGATCCCATCGACAGGTACCTGAATCAGGCTAACACTCGAGGTGCCTGGATCCAGGTACAGGAAGAGATAGAGTTAACCAGCGCCGCGGTGCAGGCGGGTTTTCGCCCCATCCCCTAATTGGCAGGTAAATTACGCTCTTTCTTCAGCGTGAGGAAGGCTTTCCACTTCTCGACTTCCGGCGGCAAGCTCGGCGCTGGGCCGTCGAAGCCTGCCTCCTTCAGCATATCCGGAATCGGCACCTGTTTACGGTTGTTCACGAATACGCCACGCACATGCACGATACAGTGGAGCGTGTCGTCGCTGACGAAGCGCTGCTCGATATAGAAATATTTCTCGTCCCACCCCACCAGGCGGCTCTCGATATCGAAACGACACAGCGGTTTGATGTCGCGGATATAGGTAAACTCGGCGGCGTTGACTATAGGTAGCCACTTGAGCTTCAAGAAACGTTTCAGTAGCCCCATCTCGGCCAGCATATAGGTGCGAGCCAGATCCATCAGGGCGGGATAACGTGAGTTGGTCAGATGCAGGTTGATGTCGCAGTCCATCGGCAAGGCGCGATAACTGATCTTACTCGTACCCAGAAAATCGATACTCCGGCAATGGCGCACCCGCCAAAACATCAACCAAAACAAACGAAAATAGAGGTTCATCTCACCTGGCTCCCTTAAATGAAGGGCAAAGGCTACCAGAGGTCTGACCAGGTGACAAGCAAGATCGCGCCAAGGCAAGGGCTGTTGTCAGGGCGCGATGAACGGAGAGTAGAGACTAATCCTTGAGGGTTAACAGGTGCTCAGCATATAACTTAACGTCTTCCCAGTCGGTGTAATCGATCACCGCCTTGGGATCGGTTGGGCCGTCGGTGATCTTCATGATCAGCTGGATCATCCACCTGTCATACCAACGCCAGGAGGGGTAATCTACCTTACCGGCGATCACCTTGACATCATCAGGCTTCCAGGGAGAAAGCTCGATAAATTTCTGCAGATACTTGTTGTTCTCGGGGATCCGCTTCTCTGGGTTACGGGCCACCACGTTGACACTAAAGAAGCTGTTTGGCTTGGCCACCAACTCGGCCTGATAGCGGGTCACAAATTCGAACACTGACTTGTGGTAGCTACCATAGAGCACACAGGCACCTACGGCGACGTAGTCGTATTTTTCCCAATCTATACGCTCAAACTCGCCAATGCGCAGAGCATCACAGCTATGTCCCAAGGTGTTCAGGTGCGCCGCCATCGCCTGGGCTATCTTGGCCGTATGACCGCCGCGAGAGTAATAAACAATTAGTACTGAGGCCATAAACGACTCATCTGTATTGGAAAAGAGAGTCACATTGTTACAGCAAAGCGCGAGAGAAACCTCAAATTGGATCACAATTTAGTTAAGGTTTTTGTGAAATACACCACCAATTGGATATTTAACTCGGGGTAAAATAACTACAAAATTATGAGCAATCCTAAAAGGACACAGGTCGGCTCTCGTTGAGTTACCCAGGCTGGCTGAGTATCATTGCTTTCACTTTTCCATTCAATTAGAATAATCTAATTAATAGAGTACAAGAGAGTTGCCGTATGCAAAAAGATATTGATGTAGATGCAATGGTCACCAATGCCCAGAGCGCAGCCAAGTGGCTAAAGGCAATAGCAAACCCTTATAGACTGATGATCTTGTGCCAGCTACTCGACAATGAACTGAGTGTGACCCAGCTGAATGAGAACGTGCCCCTGAGCCAGTCGGCGCTGTCACAACACCTGGCGGTATTGCGCGCAGAAGACTTGGTAGCGACCCGTAAGAGCTCACAGATCGTCTACTACACACTGAAGAACGAGCAGGTCACCGAGGTGATCTCCATCCTCTACAAGCGTTACTGCGCATAAGCCCTGGGAAGATGAAAGCCTTTAACGTTCGCTAAAGGCTTTCGCAAACTCCTGCACCTTATCCCAATCGGTAAATTCAAACGTGCCCGAGGTATCTGTTGGGCCCTTGGTGATCCACATGATGAAACGGATCATGAACTTATCGAAGAATCGATACTTGGGATAATCTATCTTACCGGCAAACACCCCCAGCTGCTGCGGCTGCCACAGCGTCAGCTGCAGAAACTTCTTCATGTAGGGATTGGTTTCCGGCGTGTTCTTCTCCGGCTTTCTCGCCACCACGTTTACGGTAAAGAAGGCATTCTTCTTGCTGTTTAACACGGCTCTGTGACGATTCACATACTGGAACAGCTCGGGTCTGTGTTTACCGTAACGAATGCTCGCCCCTATGAGGACCTTGTCAAAATAGGACAGGTTGACCGACTGTGCCTCTTCCAGGCTAACCATGGTCACCAGCTGATAGTCCGATTTGCACTGCTCGGCAATCCGATCACAGATGGCTTTCGTCTGACCGTCTACGGTCGAATAGATAATTAGGGTACGACTCATTAATTCTTCCAAAATGTCGGTGTAAACAACACCAATAAGGTAAACACTTCCAATCGGCCGAATAGCATGGCCACCACCAACACCCACTTCTCGCCATCGCCTATGCTGGCATAGTTACTGGCGACCTCACCCAGCCCAGGCCCCAGGTTATTCAGACAGGCCGCGGTGGCGCTGAAGGCGGTGATATTATCCATGCCCAGCGCCATCAGGATCAACATGCAAACCACAAAAACGAGGGCGTAAGCAGAGAAGAAACCCCACACCGCATCTATGATGCGATCCGGTAGCGCCTTGCCATTAATGCGGATGGAGAACATGCCCCTTGGATGTACCAGGCGTTTGAGCTCTCGGGAGCCCTGCAGCAACAGCAAGATCATCCGCATCACCTTGATACCACCCGCGGTCGAGCCACCACAGCCACCGATAAAGCTGGAGAAGATCAGCAGCATGGGCAAAAACAGCGGCCACATGTGGAAGCTTTCGGTGCCAAAACCGGCCGTGGTAGAGATAGACACCGCCTGGAACAGGGCGAAGTCGAAGGTCTCCTCGGCGCTGTCATAGATGCCGGTATGGTAGAGGGTCGCGAAACAGATCAGCGTCAGCGCCAGCTGGATCACGATAAGCGCCTTAAACTCGGCGTCTCTCAGGTAAACCTTGAGGTTGATGCCACGGCGGGTAAAGGCCGCAAAGTGCAGGCTGAAGTTCAGCGCCGCGATCAACAGGAAGACCACACACACCATGTTAATCGCGGTGCTGTCGAAATAGCCCATGCTGGCATCATGGGTCGAGAAGCCGCCGATGGCGATGGTCGAGAAGGAGTGACAGATGGCATCAAACACATCCATGCCGGCGATCCAATAGGCGATGGCACAGGCAATGGTGAGCGCCAGATAGATATACCAGAGCGCCTTGGCGGTCTCCGCGATTCGCGGTGTCATCTTACTGTCTTTCACCGGCCCGGGGATCTCCGCCCGGTAGAGCTGCATGCCCCCGATCCCCAGCACGGGCAAGATGGCCACCGCCAACACGATGATCCCCATGCCCCCCAGCCATTGCAACAGGTGGCGGTAGAAGAGGATCGCCTTCGGCAGGCTATCCAGCCCCACCAGCACGGTCGCCCCCGTGGTGGTGAGCGCCGAGAAAGACTCGAAGAAACTGTCGGTGAGCGAGAGATCGGGCTGACTAGAGAAGATAAAAGGCACGGCACCTATGGAGCCCAGCACGCCCCAGAAGAGCACCACCAGCATGAAGCCTTCACGGGTACGCAGATCCTTCTTGTGGCGTCGGTTGGGATACCAGAGCACGAAGCCGAGCAACAGACTGAGAAAGAAGGCCTGCAGAAAGGCGGTGCCTCCGCCATCTTTGTAGATCACGGCAACTAGCGCTGGCGGCAGAAGCGACAAAGAAAACAGCCCCATGAGCAGGCCTGTAATTCTTATTATGGTTCTATATTGCATTAGGGCGTTTTTATTATTCCGTTTGCGAAGACGCACTGGCGCATTCTCGCATAGTTTATCCCGGCAGTTGTATAAAATTTATTGGCACTTTGTGACCCGAGGCAAAAAGCCCTTTGCGAACATGTTAGTCCGCTCCCGAATTAGTCGGAAAACTCCGCCTTAAGGCGTCCCTGGCTTAACGTCGCCAACTCCTGATTGAAACGATTCTGGGTCGCCCTGGGCATCTCGAAACTCAGGCTCACCCTGTCGGTAAATATCTTGTCGCAGATCTGGCCGTCGCAAAGCTCGAGAAAGTGCTCCACATCTTTGAGCTGATGATAGTCACACGCCAGCCTTCCAGGATATCGGATCTGTTTAACCTCTGTCTCCAGCTGTGCCAGCCCCTGTTTAACGCCTGAGCTGTAGGCGCGCACTAAGCCGCCGACCCCAAGCTTGGTGCCGCCAAAATAGCGCACCACAACCGCGCCTACCTCGCCTATCCCGGCACCTTGCAGGCTCGCCAACATAGGGCGACCGGCGCTGCCAGAGGGCTCACCATCATCGCTACTGCCTATGGCCACATTATTGCCCGGCGCACCGGCGATAAAGGCATAGCAATAGTGATTCGCTCCCGGATACTCCAGCTTAATGTTAGTAAGTGCACACTTCAGAGATTCTTCAGACGGGCAGTGAAAGAGAAAAGAGATAAAGCGGCTATGCTTTATCTCTTCTTCTATGATGATCGGCTGAGCCGGAATGGGATAACTCTCGCTCAAAAACGCCTTACCTGTTAACCATGCAGACCCAGATCACGGGTCATATTCTCGTTACGATCGCTATGGACAATCACGTTGTCTTCGATACGAATGCCACCGAAAGGACGCACCTGATCCACCATAGCCCAGTTAATCGACTCGGCGCGGCCATCCTGCTTAAACTCGTTGAGCAGGGTATCTATGATGTACAGGCCCGGCTCTATGGTCAGCACTTGGTTGGCCGCCAATGTACGGGTGCAACGTAGAAACGGATGCGCATCAGGCGGCGCAATATGCGTGCCGCGCTCATCGTGGAGGAAGCCCCCCATATCATGCACCTGTAAGCCCAACATATGCCCCAGGCCGTGAGGGAAGAAGGCGCTGGTGATCCCCTGCTCTATCAGTCCCTGCACATCGCCTTGCACCAGCTTGAAGTTCAGCAGCAGCTGCGCCAGCTTCTCGTGGGTCGCCAGATGCAGATCCACATATTTCATGCCGGGACGCATCATGTCGATGATATCCAACTGTAGCTTGTCCATGGCGGCGATTAGGTCGCCGAACAGGTTCTTCTCAAAGGCATAGGTACGGGTGATATCCGACGCATAACCATGGAAACTGCCGCCGGCATCGATAAGGAAAGAGAGTCGCTGCTTGGGCGACACATGCTCAAGCGCCGTGTAGTGCAGTATGGCCGCATTTTGGTTCAGCGCTATGATGTTGCCATAGGGCACATCGTTCTCACCCATATCGGTCGCGGCCAGATAGGCCTGCTGGATCTCAAACTCGCTGGCCCCCGCATAGAAGGCGCTCTTGGCCGCCACATGACCACGCACACCTATCTCACTCGCCTTGCGCATGCAGGCCAGCTCATATTCTGTCTTGCTGGCTCTGTGATAATGCAGGTAGCTCATTACCGCTTCTGGATTGCGACTGCCAAAGCTGAGTACATCGGCGACATCCAGGTGCTCACCAATATAGGCCCACTCTTGCAGGTTAACCGGCAGAAGATCCGCCACCTTGTCGGCCTTGGTCAGCACTTTAATCTCTATCTCGGTCGTCCAGAAATCATCGGGCAGGTCCGCGACCTTATGCCAGAAATCCACCGGACGATAGAAGATGAGCTGCGGCTTGTCCCGACCATTCACTATCAGCCAGCAGTGGGGATTATCGATAACCGGAAGCCAGGCCTTGAAATGGGGATTAACCTTAAAAGGGTAATCCAGATCATCGAGAAACTGACGATGAGGCTGACCCGAATGAATCACTAAGCCGGCCAACTGCTCTCTTGCGGTGATCTCGGCGACACGCCGGTTGAGTTCGGCAATATGGGCGGGATAAAGGGTGGCTAAGTTTTCCATAATAGGCTTCCTGTTATTCTTTTTCGGCCCCTTCTTTCACCCCTCCCTTTAGCTGAAAAGGTGTAATGAAAAGGCGCTATTTTTAGTACAGCGACTATGATCTAGTGAGTCTAACATAAGGGCAAAAATCCCCCTAATCGAACAAAATTAAACAAGTGTTTAAATTGGGTGTTGAAATTTATCTGATTTAGACGCACACTGAGCAGCAACTGGTCAAATGATGGCCTGCTGTAAGATAGAGATTTTTACCTACGCAATAAGATTCTAATAGTGGGTGGCGCTCTTTAAGCAATAAGGAAGCAAGCAATGATCTACCAAAGTCCTACGATTCAAGTGGAATTACTTGAAGACAATATCGCTCGGCTCTGTTTTAACGCCGAGGGCTCAGTCAATAAGTTTGATCGAGAGACCCTCAATTCTCTTAACGACGCACTCGATGCCCTGACACAAACCCAAGGGGTCAAGGGTCTGATGCTCACCTCGGGCAAAGATGCCTTTATCGTAGGCGCCGACATCACAGAATTCCTGGGACTTTTTGCACAAGAAGATAGCGTGCTACAGGGCTGGTTAGAAGACGCCAACAAGGTGTTCAACAAGCTCGAAGATCTGCCGTTCCCCACCCTGTCGGCCATCAAGGGTTTCGCCCTGGGGGGCGGTTGTGAAACCATCTTAGCCACGGATCTGCGTATCGCCGACACCACGGCGCGCATCGGCCTTCCGGAGACCAAGCTAGGCATCATTCCAGGCTTCGGCGGTACCGTTCGTCTGCCTCGCGTGATTGGTGCAGACAACGCGCTGGAGTGGATCACCACAGGTAAAGATCAACGCCCGGAGGCCGCCCTCAAAGTTGGCGCCATCGACGCGATTGTCGCCCCCGAAATGCTAGAAACGGCAGCGCGCCAGATGCTACAAGATGCCATCGCCGAGAAGATAGATTGGCAGGCCCGTCGTCAGCGTAAGTTGTCGCCACTCACCCTGCCTAAGCTGGAAGCCATGATGTCTTTCGCCACTGCCAAGGGCATGGTATTCAAGGTTGCCGGTAAACACTATCCTGCACCTATGGCCGCCGTCGAGGTGATCGAACAGGCCGCCAAGAGTGAACGTGCTGAGGCACTGCAGGTAGAACATCAGGCCTTCGTCAAGCTGGCCAAGACAGACGTGGCCAAGGCGCTTATCGGCATCTTCCTCAACGATCAGTTGGTGAAAGGCAAGGCCAAGAAGGCATCCAAACAGGCAAGTTCGGTTGACTCGGCCGCCGTGCTGGGTGCGGGTATCATGGGTGGCGGTATCGCTTACCAGAGTGCCAGCAAGGGCACGCCTATCGTGATGAAAGATATCAATCAGGCGGCACTGGATCTTGGTCTAAATGAGGCGGCTAAGCTGCTCACCGCACAGATCAATCGCGGCCGCTCGACACCGGCCAAGATGGCGGGTGTACTCAACAACATCCACGCCACCCTGGACTATGACGCGCTCAAGCAAGCCGACGTGGTGGTGGAAGCCGTTGTCGAACATCCTAAGGTCAAGTCGACGGTACTGGCCGAGGTAGAACAAGTCGTTGCCGACGATGCCATCATCACCTCTAACACCTCGACCATCTCCATCAACCTACTGGCCAAGAGCCTACAGAAGCCAGAGCGTTTCTGTGGCATGCACTTCTTTAACCCGGTACACAAGATGCCGCTGGTTGAGGTTATCCGCGGCGAAAACAGCTCTGAAGAGACCATCGCCTCCGTCGTGGCTTACGCCGCCAAGATGGGCAAGACGCCTATCGTGGTCAACGACTGCCCTGGCTTCTTCGTTAACCGCGTACTCTTCCCCTACTTCGCCGGCTTCAGCGGCCTGCTAGAAGATGGCGCCGACTTTGCGGCCATCGATAAGGTGATGGAGAAGCAGTTTGGCTGGCCTATGGGCCCCGCATATCTGCTCGACGTAGTCGGTCTGGACACGGGTCATCACGCCCAGGCGGTAATGGCCGAAGGTTTCCCAGACAGAATGGCGAAACAAGGCAAAGACGCCATAGATGTCATGTTCGAGGCCGAGCGTTTCGGTCAGAAGAACGGCAAAGGCTTCTATCAATATTCGGTGGATCGCCGCGGTAAGCCTAAGAAAGAGGTCGACCCGCTCAGCTATGAACTCCTAGGTAACGCATTCGGCGAGCAGAAGGAATTCAGCAGCGACGAGATCATCGCCCGCACCATGATCCCTATGATCATCGAGACGGTACGTTGTCTGGAAGAAGGCATCATCGCCACGCCGGCCGAAGCCGATATGGGACTCGTTTATGGACTCGGTTTCCCTCCATTCAGAGGAGGTGTGTTCCGCTACCTGGACACCTTAGGTGTCGCTAACTTCGTCGCCCTTGCCGACCAGTACGCCCACCTGGGTGGCCTGTATCAGGTAACCGACAAGATGCGTGAACTGGCTGCCATCAACGGCAGTTACTACCCAGCCTAATCACCCGGAAGGAATAGAATAATGAAACAAGCAGTTATTGTAGATTGCATCCGTACTCCCATGGGCCGCTCTAAGGCTGGGGTATTCAGAAACGTGCGTGCCGAGTCGCTCTCTGGCGAGCTGATGAAGGCGCTGTTGGTACGCAATCCTCAACTCGATCCTAATACTATTGAAGACGTTATCTGGGGTTGTGTACAACAGACGCTGGAACAGGGCTTCAACATCGCACGTAACGCGGCGCTGCTAGCCGGCATTCCGAAACAAGCTGGTGCCGTCACGGTAAACCGTCTGTGTGGGTCTTCCATGGAAGCCATTCATCAGGCGGCTCGCGCCATCATGACAGGCATGGGCGATACCTTTATCGTCGGCGGTGTCGAACACATGGGCCACGTGCCGATGAACCATGGTGTCGACTTTCACCCCGGCCTGGCCACCAACGTCGCCAAGGCCTCGGGCATGATGGGCCTCACCGCCGAGATGCTGGGCAAGATGCACGGCATCACGCGCCAACAGCAAGACGAGTTTGCGGTACGCTCACACCAACGTGCCCACGCGGCAACGGTCGAAGGCCGCTTTGCCAACGAGATCCACGCCATCGAAGGTCACGATGCCAATGGCGCACTGATCAAGGTAATGCATGACGAGGTGATTCGTCCAGAGACCTCACTGGAATCATTGGCGACACTGCGTCCGGTATTCGACCCTGCTAACGGCACTGTCACCGCAGGCACCTCGTCGGCACTGTCAGACGGCGCCTCGGCCATGTTGGTGATGGAAGAAGAGAAAGCCAAGGCATTAGGTCTGCCGATTCGCGCTCGCATCCGCTCTATGGCGGTAGCCGGCTGTGACGCGGCCATCATGGGCTATGGTCCTGTACCGGCCACTCAGAAAGCCTTGCAGCGTGCAGGCCTTACCATGAATGACATAGACCTTATCGAACTCAACGAGGCCTTTGCCGCGCAGTCGCTGCCTTGTGTGAAGGATCTGGGCTTGATGGATCTGGTCGATGAGAAGGTTAACCTCAACGGTGGCGCCATCGCCCTGGGTCACCCGCTGGGCTGCTCGGGTGCTCGTATCTCGACTACGCTAATCAACCTGATGGAAAGCAAAGATGCGACCTTAGGTCTGGCGACCATGTGCATCGGCCTGGGCCAAGGCATAGCAACCGTATTCGAGCGCGCATAACCCGCCACCCGAATATTAGCCTGATAAAAGGAGCGACCGAGTCGCTCCTTTTTTGTTTCACGTGAAACACCAAGACCACACTTCCCTCTGCAAGCCTTTTACGCTTCAAGCGATTCAAATAGTTTCTGTCTTTAACTTCGCCACCACTGCTGTAATATCATCATCAGGCGCATGAATTAAGATGGAGGCATATGGACATTATTCGGTTAATCGACAAGCCCGAGGCCATAGGACAAGTGGCTACCTGGTATCACGAGGAGTGGGGACACTTAGGTGTCAATCGCACTCAGGCTGAGTTGACTCATACGCTAAGCCAATATCTGCAACTCTCGGGGATCCCGCAACTCTGGCTCGCCTTAGTCGACGGCCTTCCCGTCGGCGCAATTCAACTCAGATATCAGGAACACCCCGAGTATCCAGTCGATAGCGTGTGGCTAGGTGGCATCTATGTAATACCCGCTAATAGAGGACAAGGCATTGCAAAGAGACTGATAGCCACCGCAGAGCATTACGCATTAGCCTCTGGCGCCGACAGCCTCTATCTGCAAACGGAAGCTAAAAACCTCGCCCTCTATCACAGCCTCAACTGGCGGGTTATCGCTACACTTCCCTACTCAGACCTTTTGGTCAAGGTTATGCGTAAATCGCCAATAAGAGAGAATCATGACACCCGCGACTAAGATGCTCGATAAGGCCAAGATCACCTATCGTCTCCATGAATATCAACACGACGCCAATGCAGGCGCCTATGGCCTGGAGGCCGCCGAGAAGCTCAATCTTGCTACCGAGTTAGTCTTCAAGACTTTAGTGGCTGAACTGGACAGTGGCAATCTTGTGGTCGCCATCATCCCAGTAGATAAGAAGTTAAACCTTAAGCAACTGGCCAAGGCGGCAAAGGCTAAGAAGGCGGCCATGGCAGCACCGGATAAGGTTCAACGTAGTACAGGCTATGTGCTGGGCGGGGTTAGTCCAATAGGACAGAAGAAACGTCTTGCCACCTTTATCGACGTAAGTGCCGAGCACTTGCCCGAGATCTATGTCAGTGGCGGGCGCCGTGGCCTGGATATCGAGCTCACTCCAACAGATCTTCAAGGGGTGACTCAGGCTCGTTTCGTCGCCTTGGTATGATCAGGCCTGTTTCACGTGAAACGTCCTTAAAAGGATCACAAATCCAGGGGGCATGACTTGGCTTAACCGCCCGGCTAGCGTAATATTAGCCCCCTCTATTTCATCCGGTCTCACTTCAATTAAGGTTTACGATATGAGCGACCCTTTTGCACAAGCCCAACACCAACTCGATGCCCTAGGGCTACGTTGTCCCGAGCCTGTGATGATGGTGCGAAAGTCGGTACGTAAGATGAGTGACGGAGAGACGCTGCTGATCATTGCCGACGACCCAGCGACCACACGTGATATTCCCAGCTTCTGCGAATTTATGGATCACACCTTAATCGCCAGCCAGACAGAGTCTACTCCTTATCAGTACCTGATCAAGAAAGGGCTCTAAGCCAGCACTTTCCCTAGCATTCAAGGCTGTAATGCATTCGGCGCAGCCTTATCTGCCAACCTTTTCCCTCGCCACCTAAACTCGCTCGGCACTGTGCCGATTCCCCTTGCCAGCGGTTCGAGTCACGGTTTACACTGAGATTCGGCATTCAAAAGGATTGATAGAAATGGCAAGTTTACAAGGCATTAGCTACAAGGTAGTCAAAGGTGGATCCATGCTGGAAACCTCGGCGGCACTCGTCACCACCAGCACTGGGGTCGCACAAGATGTATTTGGAAAGCCAGGTAAACGTCAGGTCACCCTACTGTCGGCGCAGCAATGGCAAGATGCCTGTCAGACACTCGATACCGAACTCCCCTGGACAACACGTAGAGCCAACTTACTCATAGACGGCATCAGCTTCAGCAAGCAAGACCTAGGCAAGATCATTCGAATCGGCTCGCTCGAACTGGAGATCACCGGCGAAACCGATCCCTGCAAGAAGATGGAAATGGCTTATGCAGGACTCGAGGCAGCCCTGCGTCCCGACTGGCGCGGCGGAGTCACCTGCAGGGTGCTTAACGATGCCGAGATCAGTATCGGCGATAGCGTAGAGCTAGCCGAATAGCTCGGATTAAACGCCCCCCTCTGGCAGCCACCCAGGCTGCCAAGCTATCTACCCTCCCAGGTTAACTTAAGCTTCTACATAGATTGCGACTTAGGCTTCGACTCAGGCCAAAACGCCCCTGTCGTATCAACATTCACTATGCCTCTCGAGCCCGCCAAACTTAAACCGGATTTAAGCCCAACTTAAGCCACCCAGGCTATGCTCACCATTCACCAAATGTCACAGAAATTAGGTTTTACTGTTATTGAATTTATGCGATAACTAGGGCTGATTGTATACAACACTCTCTATGTAGCCACTCTAAGGCGCCCAACCAAGGATAATAATGAAACTGGGAACTCCTATGCTAAAACAAAAATTAACGCCCCTCTGCGCGGCGATCGCCCTCAGCCTTTCCCTGCCCAGCTGGGCGGCAGACAAAGATGCCGACTCAGCCTGGCAGGTGAATGCTCCGACCAAGGCCCCACTGGAACAGGTTAAGATAGACGTTACCGAAGGCACTTGGATGAACGTCAGTGTCAGCCCAGACGGCAAACATATAGTGTTCGACCTGCTGGGTGACATCTATCAGATGCCTATCGAAGGCGGCGAAGCCAAGCCACTGGCTCAAGGCATCGCCTGGCAGATGCAACCCGTCTATAGTCCCGACGGTAAGCACATCGCCTTCACCTCGGATGAAGATGGCGGCGACAATATTTGGGTGATGAATGCCGATGGCACAGATCCTCGCCCAGTCACCAAGGAAACCTTTCGCCTGCTCAACAGCCCAGCATGGAGCCCGGATTCTCAATACCTCATCGGCCGTAAACACTTTACCGGTAGTCGCAGCCTGGGGGCCGGCGAAGTCTGGCTCTATCATGTTGCCGGCGGTACAGGGGTTAAGTTAACCGAACGCCCGAACGAACAGAAAGACCTGGGCGAGCCAGCTTACTCACCGGATGGTCGCTATGTCTATTTCAGTCAGGATGCCACCCCGGGTAAGACCTTCCATTACTCCAAGGATTCGGTCAAAGGCATCTACAAGATCAAGCGCTATGACACCCAGACCGGCGACATAGAGGTACTGATCGAAGGTACCGGCGGCGCGATTCGCCCAACCCCTAGCCCAGACGGCACTAAACTCGCCTACATCAAGCGCGATGGTTTCCAATCGACGCTTTATTTGTTGGATCTTAAGTCGGGCAAACAGACCAAGCTTTATGACAAGCTCGACCGCGACATGCAGGAAACCTGGGCCATCCACGGCGTCTATCCAAGCATGAGCTGGACGGCAGATAATGAAGAACTGGTCTTCTGGGCTGGTGGTAAGATCAACCGCCTCGACGTTGAGAGCAAGTCGGTGAAAGAGATCCCCTTCAAGGTGAAAACGGAGCTCGCGGTGCAACCCTCGGTGCGCTTCAAGCAGAATATCGATCAAGACAGCTTCGACGTGAAGATGCTGCGCATGGCACAAGTATCACCGGACGGTGATAAGGTGGTTTACGAGGCACTGGGTAAGCTGTGGATCAAGCGTCTTCCTGAAGGCAAGGTCAGCCGCCTGACTAATTTAGACGATGAGGTAAGAGAGCTCTACCCTCAGTGGTCTCGTGACGGAAAGAAGATAGTCTTCACCACCTGGGACGATGACAAGCAAGGCAGCGTCCGCATCATCAATGCTCGCGGCGGTCGCAGCAAGACACTGACCCAAGAGCCAGGCAAGTATGTTGAACCCACCTTCTCTCCCGATGGCGATCTGGTGGTTTACCGTAAGATTAAGGGCGGTTATATCACGCCGCGCACCTGGTCACAGGAACCCGGCCTCTATGTTGTCGACATCAAGAGCAAAGAGAGCCGCAAGATCACACCCGATGGCTTTCAACCCCAGTTTGGTGCCGACAGTGATCGCGTCTTCTTCATGGATCATGGAGAGACACCTCAGCTAGCCTCGATCAACCTACATGGTTTCCAGAAGCGAGTGCACTACACCAGCAAGCATGCCACCGAATTCAGGGTCTCTCCAGACGGCGAGCAGCTAGCCTTTGCCGAGCGTTTCAAGGTATGGGTCACCCCATTTGCCAAGCATGGCGAGACCATAGAGATAGGTCCTAAGGCCGATAACCTACCTGTCACTCAGCTCAGCGTTCGCGCCGGTGAAAGCATCAGTTGGAACGGCGACAGCTCGCAACTCTACTGGACACTTGGCCCGGAGTTGTACCAGATGGATGTCGACGCCGACTATCAGGCCGACGAGAAAGCACCGGCTATCGAACCGAAGATCACTCAGATTGGCTTCGAGAAGAAGGCTGATGTTCCACGTGGAACCATAGCCTTCGTCGGCGGTCGAGTGATCACCATGGAAGAGGACAAGGTGATCGAAAACGGCGTGGTGATCGTCGAGAATAACAAGATCATCGCCGTCGGCGACGCCAACACTCAGGTGCCTAATGGCGCCCAGGTTATCGACATCAAGGGTAAGAGCATCATGCCCGGCCTGTTCGATGCCCACGCCCATGGCGCTCAAGGAGAGAATGAGATCATTCCTCAGCAGAACTGGGAGCTGTATGCCAACCTGGCACTGGGTGTGACCAGCATTCACGACCCCTCTAACGACACGACTGAGATCTTCGCCGCCTCCGAGCAGCAGAAGGCGGGTAATATCGTCGGGCCGAGAATCTTCTCAACGGGCACCATTCTCTATGGGGCGAACTTACCCGGCTATACCTCTCACATCGACTCGGTAGACGACGCCAAGTTCCATCTGGAGCGCCTCAAGAAGGTTGGCGCCTTCAGCGTGAAGAGCTATAACCAGCCAAGGCGCAATCAGCGTCAGCAGGTGATAGCGGCCGCGAGAGAACTTGAGATGATGGTGGTACCAGAAGGCGGCAGCCTGCTGCAGCATAACCTCACCATGATCGCCGACGGCCATACCACGGTAGAGCATTCTCTGCCGGCGGCCGCCATCTACAGCGATATCAAACAGTTCTGGAGCCAGACAGAGGTTCACTATACGCCAACCCTAGTGGTGGCCTATGGTGGTATCTCGGGTGAAAACTATTGGTACGATAAGACTGATGTCTGGTCTCACCCTCGCCTGTCTAAGTATGTGCCGAGCGATCTGCTAGAGGCGCGCTCCATGCGTCGCCCTACCGCACCGGACGGACACTATAACCACTTCAATGTCGCCAGAGTCGCAAACGAACTCAACGACCTTGGCGTGAAGCCAAACATAGGTGCCCATGGCCAGCGAGAAGGTTTAGCCGCACACTGGGAGATGTGGATGTTTGCCCAAGGCGGTATGGATAACATGGAGGTGTTAAAGACGGCCACCATCAATCCGGCGGAAACCTTCGGCATGGATCATCAACTCGGTTCGATCAAGACGGGCAAGCTGGCCGACCTGATCGTTATCGATGGCAATCCGCTAGAAGATATCCGAGTAACAGACAAGGTGAGTTACACCATGGTCAACGGTAAGCTATTCGATGCCGAGTCGATGAATCAACTCAATGGTGACAAAAGCAAACGTAAGCCGTTTTTCTTCGAAATTTAAACGTTTTCAATTTTAAAATCTGGCAGAGATAAGCCACAAATTTTAATTTCAGAAAAATTTAAAAACAGATCAAAATGACCTAAAAAGCAAAAAGGGTGTTTCACGTGGAACACCCTTTTTTATATCTTGCACTTACACTCGCCAGCAAATTAGCCTAAGCTAATCGACCAAAGCTCAATCTGGAAGAGCACAACCAAAAGGATGCTGGAAATGAAATCCCTAAAACTCCCCCTACTCATATTATTATCCGCCTCGGCCATCGCCTATTTGATGCTAGAGGCAGATCATGCTCAGCCAAGAGGTGAGCCAAAGATCCCCATCGTCCAGACTGACCAAGACAGGAGTGCTCAACGTCAGTCTCCGACCCAGCCCCAAACAAGCAGCAAGGTAGAAACAGTAAGCCTTATGAGTGACACCGACAGCGGCAATAAGATCGATACAGATACACCCGAATCGAATGAGGTAGAGGACGACAAACAGACCTCGGCCAAGCTGCTGGTGGCGCAAATCATTGACGCGCAGGGGGTTGTTGATGGTGAGCAGATAAAAAAGCTATTTGATAAAGACCTGGAAGCCTATGTCGATCTCATCGAGTCCCTCGACAACTATGATGCCACCAGCCAACAGCGCCAGACGGCTCTGGCGGACAGACTCACCCGTTTGCCGGAGACCATATACAGTGAAAAATATGCCTGCGGAGACAGAATCTGCGTCCTAAGCCTTACAACAGACACTATCAGCCAACAAAGCATTGATAAATTGAGTGAATTTGATAAAAACTACGCATTTATCAAGCAGACCCAACTCGACACGGGTGAGACACAGTTTCAGGCCATCTACCTACAGACAGATGACCCTTCCACCATGCGCTTTAAAGGTTACTAGGCACCTTAGTTAGATTTATCTTGGTAACAGAAACAGTCGGCGGTGTGGTCGTTGACCATGCCTACCGCCTGCATGAAGGCATAGCAGATAGTCGGGCCGACAAAATTAAACCCCAGCTTTTTCAATGCCTTTGACATGGCTTCCGACTCGGGGGTCTGTGCCGGCAGCTGATCCAGCCGTTGAAAATGATTCAGCTTGGGCTGGCCGTCGACGAAACTCCAGAGAAACTCGGAGAAATCGTTACCCTGCTCCACGAAGGCGATGTATCCCTTGGCATTCTTGATAATGGAATTGACCTTAAGCCGATTACGAATAATGCCGGGATTTTGTAGTAATTCCTCTACCTTTTGCTCATCAAACTTAGCAATAACGTAAGGGTCAAAATCCGCAAAGGCAGCCTCATAATTTTGCTGCTTCTTGAGTATGGTGATCCAGGAGAGTCCTGCCTGCTGCCCGTCCAGACAGAGCTTGGCAAACAGTTCCTTAGCGTCATACACGGGACGCCCCCAAACCTCGTCATGATACGCCTGATATAGCGGATCTTCGCCGACCCAGCCACAACGCTTAACATCCATGGTGTTTTTTCCTATTTTTCCGCCGTTAAGGTAAAAAATAACCTACATAAGCCTTTTTCAACAAGGTATAATCGAAACCATTTTCTATCACAAGCCGACAGTAGTAGACATGACGACGAAACATGACGTAAAAACATTCCAGGGTTTCATCTTAACCCTGCAGGAATACTGGGCGCAGCAAGGTTGCGCCATCGTTCAACCGCTGGACATGGAAGTAGGCGCGGGCACTTTCCACCCTATGACCTTCTTGCGTTCTCTTGGCCCAGAGCCGATGAGTAGCGCCTATGTTCAGCCTTGTCGTCGTCCTACCGATGGTCGTTACGGTGAAAACCCTAACCGTCTGCAGCACTACTACCAATTCCAGGTGGTACTTAAGCCGTCACCAAGCAATATTCAGGAACTCTACCTGGGTTCTCTCGAAGCCTTAGGCGTCGACATGAATATCCATGACGTTCGCTTCGTGGAAGACAACTGGGAGTCACCTACTCTGGGCGCCTGGGGTCTGGGCTGGGAAGTCTGGCTCAACGGCATGGAAGTGTCTCAGTTTACCTACTTCCAGCAGGTTGGTGGCCTGGAGTGTAGCCCTGTAACCGGTGAGATCACCTATGGTCTAGAGCGTCTGGCCATGTATATCCAGGAAGTCGACAGCGTCTATGATCTGGTATGGACCGACGGCCCTATGGGTAAGATCATGTATGGCGACGTGTTCCATCAAAACGAGGTTGAGCAATCGACCTACAACTTCGAACACGCCAACGTTGAAGTACTGTTCAAGCAGTTTGACGACTGCGAGAAAGCCTGTAACGAGCTGCTAGCACTCGAGACGCCACTGCCCTTGCCTGCCTATGAGCAGGTGATGAAAGCCTCCCACGCCTTCAACCTACTCGATGCCCGTCATGCTATTTCGGTCACCGAGCGTCAGCGCTATATCCTGCGTGTGCGCACCATGGCCAAGTCAGTGGCTGAGTCCTATTACCAAGCCCGCGAAGCACTCGGCTTCCCAATGTGTAAGTAGAGGTATATTAAAATGAAATTTGAAAACTTACTCATTGAAGTAGGCACAGAAGAGTTACCGCCAAAATCACTGCGCACCCTAGCCGAATCTTTCCTGGCTAACTTCGAAGAAGAGCTGCAGAAGGCCGAACTTAGCTATGAATCTGCTACCTGGTACGCGGCGCCGCGTCGTCTGGCTCTTAAGGTCAACGCCCTGGTTACGGCCCAGGCCGACAAGGTGGTTGAAAAGCGTGGCCCTGCCATCGCCCAGGCTTTCGACGCCGAGGGTAACCCAACGAAAGCCGCCATGGGCTGGGCCCGTGGTAACGGCATCACGGTCGACCAGGCCGAACGCCTCACCACAGATAAGGGCGAGTGGTTGCTACACAAGGCCAAGGTTGTCGGTGTAGAGACTAAGTCACTGGTTGCCGAGATGGCTCAGCGCGCCCTGGACAAGCTGCCTATTCCTAAGCCTATGCGTTGGGGCAGCAACAAGACACAATTTATCCGTCCGGTACACACAGTGACCATGCTGATGGGCAATGAGCTGATCCCGGGTGAGCTACTGGGTATCGAATCGGCGCGCACCATCCGTGGCCATCGCTTCATGGGTGTCGACACTCTGGAACTGGATCATGCAGACAACTATCTCACCGCGCTGGAAACCCAGGGCAAGGTGATGGCCGACTATCAGGCGCGTATGGCCGTGATCAAGGCCGATGCTCAGGCCGCTGCCGATACCATTGATGGCACCGCCGAGATAGATGAAGATCTACTGGAAGAGGTAACCTCTTTGGTCGAATGGCCAGTCGTGCTTACCGCAAACTTCGAAGAGAAGTTCCTCGATGTGCCGGCAGAAGCCCTGGTCTACACCATGAAAGGCGATCAGAAGTACTTCCCGGTATTCGACAAGTCAGGCACCCTGCTACCGCACTTCATCTTCGTGGCCAACATCGAATCTAAGGATCCGGCGCAGATCATCGCGGGCAACGAAAAAGTGGTTCGCCCACGTCTTGCCGACGCTGAATTCTTCTTCAATACCGACAAGAAGCATAGCCTGGAATCTCGTCTCGCCAGCCTGGAAACCGTAGTATTCCAGCAGCAGCTTGGTACCATCAAAGACAGAGTCGAGCGCATCTCTGCCCTCGCCGCCTTCATCGCCCAAGGCATTGGCGCCGACAGCGAGCAGGCAGGCCGTGCGGGTCTACTCTCTAAGTCAGATCTCATGACCAACATGGTGATGGAGTTTACCGATCTGCAAGGCACCATGGGCATGCACTACGCTCGCCTGGACGGTGAAACCGAGGCGGTAGCCCTAGCCCTGGAAGAACAGTACAAGCCTAAGTTCTCTGGCGACACAGTGCCGACTCAAGCTATCTCAATCTCGGTCGCACTGGCTGAGAAACTCGATACCTTAGTGGGTATCTTCGGTATAGGTCAGGCGCCAAAAGGCGCAGCGGATCCTTTCGCCCTGCGCCGCGCGGCAATCGGTATCCTGCGTATCTGTGTCGAAAACAACTTACCGCTGGATCTGGTTGACCTGATTGCCAAAGCTCAGGCACTCCATGGTGCCAACCTGAGCAATGCCGACACCGCCGAGCAGGTGCTCGAATTCCTCATGGGTCGCTTCCGCGCCTGGTACCAAGATCAAGGCATCAGCGTCGATGTGATCCTGGCGGTATTGGCACGTCGCCCAACTTCACCTGCCGATTTTGACAGTCGCATCAAGGCCGTTACCCACTTCAGAAGCCTGGAACAGGCCTCTGCACTGGCTGCAGCCAACAAGCGTGTGTCTAACATCCTGGCCAAGGTCGAGGGTGAGATCGCCAGCGAAGTTAACGCGACTCTGCTACAAGAGAGCGCCGAACAGGCACTGGCCAGCAAGCTCAACGAGCTGCAGCCACAGCTGGAGCCACTGTTTGCCAACGCCGACTACCAACAGGCACTGGCTTTGTTAGCCAGCCTGCGTGAGAGCGTAGACACCTTCTTCGAAGACGTGATGGTGATGGCCGACGACGAAGCCCTCAAGCAGAACCGTCTGGCGCTGCTGGCTAAGCTCAGAGCCCAATTCCTGCACGCGGCAGATATCTCGCTGCTGCAGTAAGTCGCTGCTCGTTAAACAAAAAACGCATCCCTAGGGGTGCGTTTTTTTATGTCCGGACATGGGATTAATGGCTATTGCGCCTCAAGCTGGGTAGACTCAGATGATTAGTGTCAGTCACAGGTTAATGCCCACTTTGCAGACAAGTATCTACCCCTTGGGCGAACGCGCCCTGGTTCTCGATCCCGCCCCCCAAGCCGCACTCTCTTGGGCGCTGCAATCCAAGCTCTGCTGGATTGCCGAACAATTGCGCCATTTACCGAGCGTCGAAGAGGCAATTCCTGGCATGAACAACCTGACGGTAGTCGTCAGGGAGAGCAGACACTTAAAAGCCCTGCAGGCGAAACTCGACGCCCTTTGGCACAGCGCGCCAACTGAGGAGCTCGACAGCCGCACCATAGAGATCCCTGTAAGCTACGGCGGTGAGGCGGGGCCGGATCTGCATACTGTCGCCAAATACCATAGCCTGAGCCCGGAAGAGCTGATCAAGCTTCACAGCCAGGCCTGTTACCGGGTGTTTTTCGTCGGCTTTCAGCCTGGGTTTGCCTACCTCGACGGCCTACCCGAGACGCTACACACACCCAGGCTGGCAACCCCAAGACTAGAGGTTCCCGCAGGCTCTGTGGGGATAGGCGGCGAGCAGACGGGGATCTACCCCCTGGCCAGCCCTGGTGGCTGGCAGATCATAGGTCAAACAAAGGAAGTGCTGTTCGACCCCAAGAGAGAGCATCCCAACCTGCTCAAGCCTGGTGACAGAGTAAGATTTACGGCCGTGGAGATCTGCCTATGATACGGCTAGATAGCGTAAACGGCCTAGCCAGCATTCAAGATCTCGGCAGGCAGGGACAGGGGCATCTCGGCGTGCCGAGCGGTGGCGCCATGGACAGGTACTCGCTCATCCTCGCCAACCGCCTGCTGGGCAACGAGGACAATACCCCCGCCATCGAACTCGCCAGCGGCAGCTATGAATTGACCTTCGAGGCCCCAAGCTGGGTCGCCCTTTGCGGCGCCACCTTTGAGGCCAAGATAGATGATCGTCCCCTGTGGCATGGCTGGCGAGGACGGATTAATCCAGGGGAACGCCTGACGCTGAGGGGACCGAGACAAGGCGTGTGGGGTTACCTGGCCATCTTAGGCGGCGTGGTAGTGCCCGAGGTACTTGGCGGCAGCGGCACCTTCCTGGCCGGACAGTTCGGTGGCCATAGAGGAGGCCGGCTGGCATCCGGTGACAGCCTCAGTATAAAGCTAGAAGCCAAGGCTAGTTTCAGCCGCCCCGTCGGCGCAGTGCACAGGGCCAACGACGGTATCTTGCGGGCCCTGCCCGGCCCGGAGATGAGTCTGTTTAGCGACCAGGATCGTAAGGCCTTCTGGCACTATGCCTGGACCGTCTCGCCCCAAAACGATCGCATGGGCGCCAGGCTAACCGGCGAATCACTCGACTCGGCCAAACAGCTGAGTCTGCGCTCCCACGCCGTGCTGCCGGGTGTTGTCCAGGTGCCACCCGGCGGTCAACCTATCGTCTTGCAGGCCGATGCGCAGACCAGCGGTGGCTACCCAAGAATTGCGGTGGTTATCGAGGCCGACAGATGGAAACTGGCCCAGGCCAGAACGCCTCAGGCGATCCGCTTTCAGCATGTGAGCCCCAACCAGGTGGAAGATGCTAACCTTGAATGGCAACACTATTTCTACCGCCTAGCGAGGGCTATGGATGGAAGTTAAGCCACTAAAAATCGACCTCAACGCCGACCTCGGCGAGGGGGGTACTCAAGATGAGGCGCTGTTAGCCCTAGTCACCTCGGCCAATGTCGCCTGCGGCGGTCACGCCGGCGATCACCAGAGCATGCTGGCGACCGTTAAACGTGCCAAGGCACATCATGTGAAGGTTGGCGCTCACCCCAGCTACCCCGACAGGGCCAACTTCGGACGACTGTCTCTCGACATGGATGCCGAACAGCTTTTTGACTCACTAATACAACAGATTAACGCCTTAGGAGCCGTATGCAACGAGCTGGGCGTCAAACTCCACCACGTGAAGCCTCACGGTGCCCTTTACAACGACGCGGCCCAGGATCCAGTCCTGGGCGGTATTCTCATTCGAGCCATCGAGGCGATTAATCCTAATTTGAAGCTGATGATACTGGCAGGCAGCCCCTTGGTGGGTCAGGCGAGGCGCGCAGGCCTTGAGGTGATAGAAGAGGCCTTCGCCGATCGCGGCTACCTGGCCGATGGAACACTGGCCTCCCGCGCACAGCCTGGGGCCCTCATCAAAGACACACAAGGGGTACTTGCCCAGGTCGAATCTATTGTAAAGCAGCAACGAGTGAAGACATTAAGCGGTGAAGTCGTTAGCTGCCGAGCCACCAGCCTCTGCCTTCACGGCGACAATCCAGAGGCACTAGAGTTTGCCAGGGCGATTAGGGCAAGCCTGGAACGATAACCAAAAGCCTGTGGTAAGCGTGAAGCACTGAGATAGCTTTGCGTCGTACACATACAAAAAAGCCCCGGAAGACCGGGGCTTTTCACATTCGCAACCTGTTATACGTCCAGGTTGGCCACGTTGAGGGCGTTAGACTCGATGAAGTCACGACGCGGCTCAACCTGATCACCCATCAAGCAGGTAAACAGTTGATCGGCGGCGATGGCATCTTCGATGGTCACCTTCAGCATGCGACGCGACTCAGGGTCCATGGTGGTTTCCCACAGCTGCTCAGGGTTCATCTCACCCAATCCCTTGTAGCGCTGGATGTAGAGGCCACGCTTAGAGTCGTTCATCAGCCAATCTAAGGCTTCAACGAACGAAGAAACTTCTTTCACTCGCTCGCCACGCTTCACATAACCACCCTCTTCGATCAGACCTTCCAGTGCTTCGGCCAGTGCCGTCATGCGCTGGTAATCGCTCGACTGCAGGAAGTCGTAAGAGAACAGGTAGTGGGTATCGATACCATGCTTACGTACCGTCACCTTAGGCAGATAGACCTGACGCTCAGGGTCGAGGAAAGGCTCGGCGCTAAAGATAAAGCCACCGGATTCCGCCTCGGTCAGGGCCGCCACATAGTTGTCACACCACTGCTTCACCTTAGCTTCGTCGGCCAGGGTATCGCTGGTCAAGCCAGGCTGATACAGCATGCGCTCGGTCAACATGATAGGGAAACGTTGCTCTAGGCGATCGAAAATCGCTTCCACTTCGCGGTATTGATAAACCAACTTCTCGAGTGGCGCGCCAGACATGGCCGGTGCGTCTTGAGACGGATGGATCTCACCGCCGTCCAGGGCCAGGTTGGTCAGGTATTCGGTCAGTGCCGGATCATCTTTCAGGTACTGCTCCTGCTTACCCTTCTTCACCTTGTACAGTGGTGGCTGAGCAATAAACACATAGCCACGCTCAATAAGCTCAGGCATTTGACGGAAGAAGAAGGTCAACAGCAAGGTACGAATGTGCGAGCCGTCGACGTCAGCATCGGTCATGATGACGATGTTGTGATAACGCGTCTTATCAGGGTCATATTCGTCACGGCCAATACCACAACCTAACGCAGTGATCAGGGTTGCCACTTCCTGTGAAGAGAGCATCTTGTCGAAACGGGCCTTCTCCACGTTAAGGATCTTACCCTTAAGCGGCAGAATCGCCTGGTTCTTACGGTTACGACCCTGCTTGGCACTACCACCCGCAGAGTCACCCTCCACTATGTAAATTTCAGAAAGCGCAGGGTCTTTCTCTTGGCAATCCGCTAGTTTACCTGGCAGACCACCTAAATCTAATGCGCCCTTACGACGGGTCATCTCACGGGCCTTACGCGCCGCTTCACGGGCGCGGGCCGCATCGATGATCTTGCCGACAATCAGCTTAGCCTCGTTCGGGTTCTCCAGCAGGTAGTCACCCAACTTCTCACCCATGGTCTGCTCAACAGCCGACTTCACTTCGCTCGATACCAGCTTGTCTTTGGTCTGAGAGCTGAACTTAGGATCCGGTACCTTCACCGAGATAACGGCGGTCAGACCTTCACGAGCATCATCACCTGTGGCAGAGGTCTTGCCTTTCTTATTAAAGCCTTCCTTGTCCATGTAACTGTTGAGGTTACGGGTCAGGGCACTACGGAAACCGGCAAGGTGAGTACCACCATCACGCTGAGGAATGTTGTTGGTGAAACAGAAGATGTTTTCCTGGAAGCCATCGTTCCACTGCATCGCTACTTCAACTGTGATGCCGTCTTCGCGCTCCTGCACGAAGTGGAAGATCTCTTTGTTGACCGGGGTCTTGTTCAGGTTGAGGTAATCGACGAAGGCACTGATACCGCCCTCATACTTGAAGAACTCATCCTTGTTGTCGCGCTCGTCGATCAGGCGAATACCTACGCCCGAGTTTAGGAATGACAGCTCGCGAACACGCTTAGCCAGGATATCGAAGTGGAATTGTGTGTCCGAGAAAGTCTCGGCGCTTGGCCAAAAACGGATCTCTGTACCTGTGTTGGTAGCCTCGCCTATCTCGGCGATAGGAGCATCGGGCTCACCCATGGTGTAGAACTGTTCATACAGCTTGCCGTCACGGCGAATGGTCAGCTTAAGCTTCTCAGACAGGGCGTTAACCACGGAAACACCCACGCCGTGCAGACCACCAGATACTTTATAAGAGTTATCGTCGAACTTACCGCCGGCGTGCAGTACCGTCATAATAACCTGAGCCGCCGAAACCCCCTCTTCAGGGTGGATAGCAACCGGAATACCACGTCCGTCATCCTTTACCGATACCGAACCGTCGGCATGGATAGTAATGATCACGTCATTACAGTGGCCCGCTAACGCCTCATCGATAGAGTTATCGACCACTTCGAACACCATGTGATGCAGACCCGTACCGTCGTCGGTGTCACCAATATACATCCCAGGTCTCTTCCGTACCGCATCAAGGCCTTTTAGTACCTTAATACTCGAAGAATCGTAACTATTCTCTGACATATTATTCTCTCGTCGGTTATTCAATTACCGTTACACGCCCTTGTTCCACATGGAACACCTTAACGGGTGGCGTGTTTAACGAATCCATTATTGCCGCAGGCTCGATGGCGGTGACAAAGACTTGTGCGCCCGTATCGCTTAGCTGCTGCAGCAAGAGTTGCCTGTGCCTAGCATCCAATTCCGATGGCAGATCATCCACCAGATAAATACTGTTTTTATCTATTTGTTGTTTGAGCAACTTTCCCTGTGCAATACGCAGTGCGCATACGAGCAACTTCAATTGCCCTCGGGATAGGGCATCCTGTACCGGCAAAGTCCCGACCCTTAATCTGAGGTCGGCCTTATGAGGACCACTGGCCGTGTGTCCCGCCGCTACATCTCTGGGATATTGTGCCTGCAACAGAGTCTGATAATCAGTTTTACTATCCCAGCCTCGGGTAAAGGAAACCTTAACATCAACCTGAGGTAAAAACTCTTCGATTATACCCTTAAGTCGTTCATTTAACGAGCCTACATATCGCTTTCGTATCTCAGTCACGATTTCGGCATAGCGCACCAATTCCTTATCCCAAAACTGAATTTGTTGATAAGGGGTTTCGCTTTTAAGCATCTGATTTCTATGCTTTAAAATTCGTCTTACATTAGCCCAAGCGGTGTAGAAGCCTTTGTCGGTATGAAAGGCTCCCCAGTCGATAAACTGACGACGGGATTTTGGCCCCTCAAAAAGCAGCGAAAAACTCTCGGGAGTGATCACCTGAATGGGCAAAGTTTCGGCTAAGGTGGACAGACGTTTCACCTTATCGCCGTTCATCTTGACTTCGGTTTCCCCTGAGCGATAACGCCTCAGCCCTATCTTGGTCTCCTGCTCGCCCTGTTCCAGATGGGCAAATAGGGTGAGCTTGTCCTGATCGTTCTGAATCACCCGCTGGGACAGGTGACTGCGAAAGGAGCGCCCCATCCCCAGAAAGAAGATCGCCTCGAGAATACTCGTCTTACCGCTGCCGTTCTGGCCATAGATTAGATTCAGGCCGTCACCGAGCTGCAACTGGGCACTGGCGATATTACGAAAGGAATCGATATGAAGGCGAGATAAACTCATCTAATACTCATGACAATGGCGCAGGGGCCATCTAAGAAGAGGCACGCCCTTGTGGGCGTGCACAGCTTAAGACTAGAGTCGCATCGGCATCACGACGTACATGGAATCTTCTTCGACGTGATTTTCGATCAGGGCACTGGAGTTACCATCGATCAGCGTGATACGCACATCATCCGATGGCAGGTTGTTGAGCACGTCCAGCAGATAACTGACGTTAAAGCCGATCTCCAGGGGCGCGTTGTCATATTCGATATCGAGAATCTCTTCCGCTTCTTCCTGCTCTGGGTTATTCGCGGTGATCTTAATCAGATTCTGTTCTAACTGAACGCGCACACCACGGAACTTCTCGTTGGAGAGGATCGAGGCGCGCAACAGCGCCTGCTTGAGCTGATTACGGCTGGCGATAACTATCTTGTCACCGCCCTTAGGCAGCACGCGGCGATAATCCGGGAAGCGACCATCCACCAGCTTACTGGTAAACACGGCGCTCTGAGTCGTCGCACGAATAGCATTCTCACCGATAGCCAGGGTGACATCGAGATCTTCACCCTCGAACAGGCGCTGGAGCTCCAACACGCCTTTACGCGGCACGATCACCTGCTTCTCGGGCAGAGAATCTTCTACCATGCGATGGCTCAGGGCCAGACGGTGACCGTCCGTCGCGATGGCGCGCAGCACATTGCCTTCGGTTTCAAGCAGCAAACCATTCAGGTAGTAACGTACATCCTGGTTAGCCATGGAAAACTGAGTGGCATCGATGAGGGACTTGAGGGTGCCCTGCTTGAGGGTAAATTCGATGTCGGCCTGGAAGGCATCCACATTGGGATACTCTTCTGCCGGTAGGGTCGCCAGGGTAAAGCGGCTGCGACCCGAACGTAGCAAGAGGCGATTGTCCTGCTGCTCAATTTTTAATTCGACTTGATCGGGAAGTGACTTGACGATATCGAGAAATTTCTTCGCCGGTACTGTGGTACGGCCCTCTTGGACCTCGCCTTGCAGCTGTGCCTGGCCGACTAACTCGACCTCTAAATCGGTACCGGTCAACTTAAGTGAGTGACCACTTACTTCAACTAAAAGGTTTGCCAGAATTGGTAAATTATGTCGTCTCTCCACCGCCCCACTCACGAGTTGAAGCGGCTTTAATAGGGCATCCCTATCAATTGAAAATTTCATCAGTTTCAATTTCCCAGAGTTTATGAAGATAGCGTACGGATTAAGTTAGCATAATCTTCTTTAATGTCATGACTTTCTTCACGTAGCTGGGCAATTTTGCGACAGGCGTGTAGCACTGTCGTATGATCACGGCCACCAAAGGCATCGCCAATCTCAGGCAGACTCTGGTTAGTTAATTCTTTCGACAATGCCATCGCCATCTGTCTCGGTCTGGCGACGCTGCGTGAGCGACGCTTCGACAGCATGTCGGCCATCTTGATCTTATAGTATTCAGCTACGGTTTTCTGAATGTTATCTATAGTGACCAATTTTTCCTGCAGAGCCAAGAGATCTCTTAGGGCTTCACGCACAAAATCGATAGTGATCGGACGTCCGGTAAAGTTAGCGTTGGCAATCACCCTATTCAGCGCGCCTTCCAGCTCACGTACGTTTGATCTCAGACGCTTGGCGATAAAGAAAGCCACCTCGTCAGGCAGGTTAATGCCACTCTCCTGCGCCTTACGCATCAGGATCGCCACACGGGTTTCTAACTCAGGCGGCTCGATGGCTACCGTCAGACCCCAGCCGAAGCGAGACTTGAGACGATCTTCCACCCCATCGATCTCCTTAGGATAACGATCTGAGGTCAGGATCACCTGATGATTACCTTCTAACAAGGCGTTGAAGGTGTGGAAGAACTCTTCCTGGGATCTGTCTTTGTTGGCAAAGAATTGAATATCATCGATAAACAGCGCATCGACGCTACGGTAGTAGCGCTTAAACTCTTCGATCGCATTGTTCTGCAGTGCCTTCACCATGTCTTGCACGAAACGCTCTGAGTGCATATAGACCACCTTGGCATCGGGCTTATTCTTGATGATGCCATTACCCACGGCGTGCAATAGGTGAGTCTTACCAAGACCCGTTCCACCGTAGAGGAACAGAGGGTTATAGGCCCCCCCCGGGTTTTCTGACACCTGCAAGGCAGCCGCCTTACCCAGCTGGTTCGACTTACCCTCGACGAAGTTATCAAACTGATAGGTAGGGTTGATGTTACTTCTATGATTGGCCGTAACCGCAGGTTCGTTACTGTTAAATGACGGCTTGCTTGGGGACTTGCTGGCCGCGGGCGCAACTGGGCTCTTGGTCAAGGCAGCCGGCGCTGCCGGTTTGCTCACCGGGCGGCTACCAATGTCGAAACGTAGTTTAGGGGCGTCACTGCCCATCTGTTCGGTAAAGAACTGATTGATGGTATTAAGGTACTTGTCTCTCACCCAATCGAGTACGAATCGATTCGGTGCATAGAGCACTAGAGTTTCCCCGTCCATTTCGGCTTGTAACGGTCTGATCCACATGCTGAATTGCTGAGCGGAAAGCTCGTCCTGTAGTCGTCCGATACATTGCTGCCAAAGTGAAACCGCCACGTACTTATCCCCAAAAGATCATACAAAAGAGGTGTATTCTATAGCGAGATCACTAGGATCGCTATCCTTTAAATAGATTTATCCCCAGTAAGATCATCTTTATTTATTTACACAGATCCAAAACGATCCTTATCGATCAAAATAATCTGACAAAGCAGTAAACTCAGCTTTATTAAGCGATCCAGATCGATCTATAATTGGCGACCTTCGATCTGGCTAATGATCACTAGATCCACAAGATGTAGTGGCCATTCACAGAGTTATCCACATTAGATAGTGTGTAAGGATGACAAGATAGGAAGATTTAGAGGCAGATTTTACCCACTTGACGGTTTTGCATGTTGACGGGCTTAACTAAAGTGATTACAATTCGGCCTCTTTTTTGCCCTTACCTCTTTTATAGGGATAAGGTTTATTCACCTAACAAAGACGGATTGCCATAATGAGTAAACGTACTTTTCAACCTAGCAACCTGAAGCGCAAGCGTTCTCACGGCTTCCGCGCTCGTATGGCTACTGTTGGTGGCCGTAAGGTTATCGCACGTCGTCGTGCAAAAGGTCGCGCTCGTCTTTCTGCTTAATAAGTAGAAATGCAAGTGACCAGCTATACCTTTACGCGGGAGTTACGTCTGTTAACTCCCGCGCAATTCAAATCTGTATTCTCCAATCCCATCAAAGCTTCTTCAGCTGAAATAACCTTACTCGCCATCCCTAATGAGCTACAGCATCCTCGTATTGGATTAACTGTTGCAAAGCGTTATGTTAAGCGAGCCAATCAGCGCAACCGAGTTAAACGTATCATCCGCGATAATTTTCGTTTGCACCAACACGAATTACCGCCACTCGATATTGTCGTGCTCGTCAGAAACGGCGTATTGGATATGGATAATGCAGCATTGCACAAACTGGTAGAGAAGTTATGGCGCAAGCTCAGTCGCCGTTACAATGGCTAGCCACTAAGCTGATCCGAGGCTACCAAATCTTTATCAGCCCTATACTGGGGCCAAAGTGCCGTTTTCACCCCACATGTTCCAATTACGCGCTCGAAGCGATTCGATTGCACGGATTTGTGAAAGGGAGTTGGTTTGCAGGGAAACGCGTATTAAAATGTCACCCTTTACATCCGGGCGGAGAAGATCCCGTCCCTCCAAAAAATAACAGGTGTAATAAATAGGCTATGGAATCTCAACGCAATATATTGCTCATCGGTCTGCTTTTTGTCAGCTTTTTGCTGTGGCAGCAATGGCAAACAGACAAAAATCCGCAACCGGTTGCCACTGAATCTTCAGTTGTAGCTTCAACCGTCACAGATGCGCACAGTGCTGACGTTCCTGATGCCGACGCTGCTCTTCCCGAAGCAGTGGCCGCCTCTAAAGAACTCATTAGTGTCACAACTGACCAACTGACCCTGAAAATTAACCCAGTGGGTGGCGATATCGTCTACTCTGCGCTGGTGGGTCATAAGCTAGAGCAAGACAAGGAAGAACCTTTCGTCCTGCTACAGCAAACCAAAGATATCTACTACATCTCTCAGAGTGGTCTTATTGGCCGCAACGGTATCGATAGCAGCGCTAAGGGCCGTGCTCACTTTACCAGCCAATCTCAAGCCTACAGCCTAGCCGATGGCCAGGATATCTTGGAGATCCCACTGAGCTATGTTGCCGACAACGGCGTGACCTATACCAAGGTGTTCACCCTGCACAGAGGCAAGTTCGATGTAGGCGTAGAATACCGCATCAACAACACCTCAGCAGAGCAGCTTCAGGTGCAGATGTATGGCCAGATCAAGCACAGCATCAAGAAGAGCGAAAGCAGCATGATGATGCCGACTTATCGTGGCGCCGCCTTCTCAACGGCAGATACTCGCTACGAGAAGTACAGCTTCGAAGATATGGCTGACAAGAACCTGGACAAGAAGACGCTTGGTGGTTGGGCGGCAATGCTGCAACACTACTTCGTATCAGCCTGGGTACCACCAGCCAACGATCAAAACACCATCTTCTCTAGCGTAAGCGCTGGCGGCCTGGCCAATATCGGTTTCCGTGGTGCCGTGTATGATATCGCACCGGGTACAGAGCAGACTATCAGTGCCCAATTCTACGTAGGTCCTAAGGATCAAGAGGCCCTATCGGCCATTTCTGAATCCCTGAACCTGGTAGTCGATTACGGCTTCCTATGGTGGCTGGCTATCCCAATCCACTGGTTATTGATGTTCTATCAGTCTTTCGTGGGTAACTGGGGTGTAGCAATCATCCTAATCACTCTGACCGTACGTGGTATGTTGTACCCGCTGACTAAGGCGCAATACACCTCTATGGCCAAGATGCGTAACCTGCAACCTAAGCTGCAGGAGATGAAAGAGCGCTTCGGCGATGACCGTCAGAAGATGGGTCAGGCCATGATGGAACTGTACAAGAAAGAGAAAGTGAACCCTATGGGTGGCTGTCTGCCTATCTTGCTGCAGATGCCTATCTTCATCGCACTCTACTGGGTACTGCTGGAAAGCTACGAGCTGCGTCACGCGCCATTCATGCTATGGATCACCGACCTATCGGTACAAGATCCATACTATGTACTGCCGCTATTGATGGGTGCTTCTATGTTCGCGATGCAGAAGATGCAGCCTATGGCACCGACCATGGATCCTATGCAACAGAAGATGATGCAGTGGATGCCGATGATCTTTACCGTCTTCTTCCTCTGGTTCCCAGCGGGTCTGGTGCTTTACTGGTTGGTCGGTAACTTGGTAGCCATCACCCAGCAGAAGATCATCTATGCCGGTTTGGAGAAAAAAGGGTTAAAATAACCTCTAGCTCCAACTAATGAGAAAGCGGTCGGATACTTTGTATTGACCGCTTTTTGCTTTTTAATGAAGACAACTTTCACTCCATCAGCGCAGGAAACACAGTAATGACGACAGATACTATCGTGGCACAAGCAACCGCACCAGGCCGCGGCGGCGTAGGTATCATAAGGGTCTCTGGCGACAAGACCAGCGACGTAGCCATGGCCGTACTAGGGCATCTGCCTAAGGTTCGTTATGCCGACTACTGTGACTTCAAAGACGCCGATGGTGCCGTGATAGACCAGGGCATCGCCCTCTACTTCAAGGGCCCTAACTCTTTCACCGGCGAAGATGTCCTCGAGCTGCAGGGCCACGGTGGCCAGGTGGTACTCGACATGCTGATCAGACGCGTCATGGATGTCGAGGGTGTACGCATCGCCAAGCCTGGCGAATTCAGCGAGCAAGCCTTCTTGAACGATAAACTGGATCTGACTCAGGCCGAGGCGATTGCCGATCTTATCGATGCCACCAGCGAACAGGCGGCCAAGAGCGCCCTTCACTCGCTACAGGGTGAGTTCTCCACTCAGGTACACGAGCTGGTGGAGCAGGTCACCAACCTGCGTCTCTATGTGGAAGCCGCAATAGACTTTCCCGACGAGGAGGTAGACTTCCTCTCAGATGGCAAGATTGCCGGCTCGCTCAGCAGAATCATCACTAAACTCGACTCTGTGCAATCCAGCGCCAAGCAAGGCGCCATCATACGCGAAGGGATGAAGGTGGTGATCGCCGGTCGTCCCAACGCGGGCAAATCTAGCCTGCTCAATGCCCTCGCAGGTAAAGAGTCGGCCATTGTCACCGAAATTGCCGGTACCACCCGCGACGTACTGCGCGAACATATCCATCTCGACGGCATGCCGCTGCACATCATAGACACGGCCGGCCTACGCGATACCACAGACACGGTAGAGCAGATAGGAATAGAACGCGCCTGGGCCGAGATAGACACCGCAGATCAGGTACTCTTTATGGTTGATGGCACCACCACGGACGCTGTCGATCCCCATGATATCTGGCCAGATTTTATTGACCGCCTACCCAAAAACTTAGGGGTTACTGTGGTGCGTAACAAAGCCGACCTCACAGGCGAGGCACTCGATGCTACCGACGAGCAGGGCCATAAGGTATTCCGCCTGTCTGCCAAGACAGGTTCGGGCGTGGAGGAGCTCAAGGCGCACCTTAAGTCCCTGATGGGCTATCAGAGCAATCTCGAAGGGGGCTTCCTGGCCCGTCGTCGCCACCTTGAAGCGTTAGAACTCGCCAGCAGTCATCTGGCACTCGGTCAGGAACAGTTAGAGGTCTATCAAGCGGGTGAACTCCTGGCAGAAGAGCTTCGCATGTGTCAACTAGCGCTCTCGGAAATCACCGGAAAGTTCACCTCAGACGATCTCCTTGGCAAGATCTTCGGCTCATTCTGTATCGGCAAGTAAGCATACTTATTGCACTCTTATTGCACTATAGATGAGCGTTTTTCAAACAGTCATTTATGAAGCCCAAGCCCGATAGCTGAAAGCAGCGGCTTTTGCGGTATACGGAGAAGATAATTTAAACAAGCAGAGAAAGATCCCGGCGGGATCTTTCCTCATTTTGGTGCATAAACATCCAAGATGGCGATCGAATTAATCAACAGAGATATCAACAAGTAATTCACTTGGCGATCAAAATTGGTGCATAACTCCTAGTTAAAGCTAATTTATTGATTATATTTAATTTTTGTTCTTGCTTATTTTACACTCTGCTAAATTTCGATCCCGCAATGGGATCGAAAGTAAAAAGTTATACTCAAAAGCATGTCATGAATTTTGAATAAGATCTTTAAGGATCGAACCGCTAGTTGACCTCTACCACCCGACTGGCTTTCTTATACTTGACCCGCCAGCCCTGCCAGCGCGGCAATTCCCAACGTTTGGGGCCAGATTTTCGCTGCCCACTCAGGTACTCACACACCACCCACTTCCCCTTGATCTGATAACTGACACTGAGTTTAAGATCCGCCAGCGTCAACTGCATTGGGTAAACCAGATCGAAGTCTTGCCGCAACCAGTCGGGGATCCCCGCAAACTCAAGATCCCCTACCTCAATAAGCTCAAGATCGGCTAGTGTTTCGATGCCTAGGCTCGACAGCCGCTGCGCCAAAAATGTCTCCAATGTCTGGGGCTTGGGTACAGGTAAGGCGATACCACAGGCCTTAGCCTCCTCATAACCACCAAGCTCGAGCCAGATGTTCCAGGCCGCAATATCCTGTGCTAGACGCTCACCAAGACCGGGAAACAACAGATTCTCGACAATACTCTTGATGATGGAGGGGATAACCTCTTGCGCCTTTATCTTCTCACGGCGCGTCTCTATCACCCTGCCTGCATAGCGTCGCTCGATACGCACCTCATCTGGGCTCAGCTGCTCGGCGACACTGTCTTCACCCAGTCCAGCCTGCAACAAGGTATCTAAGGTTATCGGCGCCATACAGAGTGCCAGATTGATAGTCTGTTTCACGCCACGACCTGCGGTCACATGTTGATCAAACACCACGGCCGCCATTGGCGACGACTTGTCCTTGTCTGTTGGGCCGAAACGAGACTCCCGGCCAATAAGCACTTCACTCAAGCCATTCCCGAGCGCCTGTTGACGCTTAAGCCGACAGATATAGGCGAGTTCGGGCTGGGCACGCATCACCGCAAGCAGCCAGTTACGCCTAAGTAGTGAGTCAGTAAGGTCAGCCTTAGAAAGAGCAGTGAGCCGCAGCGCCCCGCGGATCTGCCCGGCCAAGTGTCTGGCCTCGGCTATCGCCTGATGATTAATATCTTTAAGCGGGATCTCATCGGCTTGCTCATTACTCCTAACTAGCTTGATCAAGCAATAGGCATCGCAGCCAAAAGGCTCCCATTGCGACAGCCTGTGCCGCTCATATTCATCATTGGGCAGCCGATAGAGACGCCCCGGCGTGGCCAAGGCTGCGGCCAGGTCTATCATCAAATCCAGGCAGTTGTCGTCAGGCATGACGCTAATCAAATGGGCAAATAGCGTATCTATGGGAAGCGGAAACAGACGCCGCCCATGGTAGGTGGCACGGCCCGCAGCATCCAATGCCCCCATGGCGATTAATCTCTCCTTCGCCAATTGCAGTGACCTCTCCGGCAGAGGATCGACAAAATCCAGCTGCGCCAAGTTGGCACCGGCACAGGCTGCCGCCAGCATGGGCTCGACGAGCTCCTCCCGCCTTAGCTCAGGCGGAGTGTTCGCCAGCAAAGGCGCCGCCCGTCCCCAGAGACGGATACAGATACCCGCCTGAACGCGCCCGGCCCTGCCCATACGCTGATTGCTACTGGCCTTGGAAATATGAGACAGGGACAAGACGGTACGACCATTGCGCTGATGCGTGCGGCGCTCCAATCCTGAGTCGATCACCGCGGTCACACCGGGAATGGTCAGGGAGGTCTCGGCAATATTGGTGGCAAAGATCACCCTGCGATGCTCGCCAGTCTGTAGCACCTTGGCCTGTTCCAGGGCATCTATGCCACCATGTAGCGGCAGCAGAGTGATATGTCCATCGACTTCGGCGAGTGGCGCCCGGCTGGCCTGTATCGCAGATAAGATCTCCCCCTTGCCCGGCAAAAAGACCAATATATCTCCCTGGGTCGACGCCAGGGCTTGCTGCAACGCGGGGATCAGGCGCTGCTCTAACCCACGCATATCCGGCAGATGATGACTCTCTCTTGCCAGGTAGCTTAGTTCCACGTGAAACTTCTTTCCCTCAGCCCTCAGGCTGATGGCATTAACATCATGGTTATCAGATAGATAGTCAGCAATCGCCCTACCCGCTATGGTAGCCGAGGTGATGATCAGCCTATGGAGCCCTCTGGCCTTAAGCAGCGCAAGAAGCAAATCGGTATCCCAACGACGCTCATGAAACTCATCGATCATCACGGTATCAAAATCGCCAAGGCTGGCCATGTCGCCAGACAACCAGCGCAGGGCGATGCCCGGCGTGACGAAGGCAATTTGGGTTTCGGTCGTTATGGTGCAATCGAAACGGATGGCGTAGCCGACCCTTAAATCCGTCAGGCCTTGCACATATTCAGCCAGTGCCAAACATGCCACCCGCCTAGGTTCCACCACCAATACTCGGGGACGCCTCCCCTGCTCGTCGGGTTCGGCGCACCACAGAGGCAGTCGGGTAGACTTACCCGAGCCCGTATCGGATTCGATCACCAGATGATGCCCTGAATAGGCAGCTTTAAACTCGGTGTAGAGGGTATCGATTGGTAGAAATGGATTCGTCATGGCAACAGTTATCGGTAAATTATTCACCCAGAATAATAACCCACTGCAGACCCGAAACGAAAACCACCTTAGTTAAACAATCACTGATACAAATTAAACTTTGTAATTGAAATACTTACGATTTTCTGGCCCAGCCAGGTTACTGCTTATCTTTCGCTCGTGCTTATATTCATCCCAGCTGGCCACATTTCGGCCCCGATTAAGATGGGGAAACGCTTGCTGATGGCTGACAACCAGGGGATCGACACCGATGAAGTTAGCTAATTGCGACAAACTCTGGGGGTGATCCAGCTGCAGGCTCAAAAACTGCTGCGTCATCGCCTGACTTTGATGAAAATAATCAAATACCTGCTGCTTATGCGCCAGATAACAAGTCTTTAAATGCTCGGCATCCATGGGATTCGCCACTCGATAGATGCCAAAGGTATGGCCAAAACTGCGCTTGAGCAGCGGGTGAAAACGCCCTCGTTTCTCATCCAAATGCACCAGCATTCGGCCGAGTAGCATCTGCATCGAAGGCACCCAGGCATCTAGTGGCCGATCCAGATAAACAAATTTGGCGTCAGGATAGAGACGATGCAACTGACGATAATCGCTGAAACAGGGGGCATCGGAAACCGCGTCGGCGAGCATGACAGCCTGCTTGGTAAATGCCTGATGCGCCACCTTGAGTCCCATCTCTAGCATGGCAACACTGACGCTGGTGGTGCCGGTACGTGGCAATCCTATGATGAAGGTTTTACTCGCAGGTCTTACTTGACGATCCGTCGATGTAGGCTGGTGAGAATTCATAGAGATGGCTCGGGACAAATAGCTCGTGAGAAATAGGGGGGCAGTATAATGAAAAGAGCTGGGCAGGAAAACAGGCGCTAGCGACCATAGACAGTACCTATCAAGCGTAAAGCTTAGCTGCCAACGAGATAGCGGCTTTAACTAACAGATCACTGTTAATCTAACACTAACCCTGTACAATCCGCGCCTTGTTTGACCCTAGACGGCATATTTGTACACGCACCATGATAGATCTGGCACTACTCCCCCTCTACTTAACCACGGTAATCGCCCTACTCTTGATCCCAGGGCCCGACATGCTACTGATCGCCAGCTCGAGTCTCAGCTATGGTAAAAAGGTGGGCGTCTATGCCAGCTTCGGTAATGCCACCTCAGGATTGATCTTGACCCTGTTGGCGGCATTGGGTGTCTCTGCGCTGATCGCACTCAACCCGGTAGCACTCGAAGTGTTAAGGATCGCCGGCGGCCTCTACTTACTGAAGATGGGCTGGGACTGCATGCGCGCCGCCCCGAGCCAGGCACCAGAAATTGCTGGGCAGAATAAATTAGCCAGGCAGCTCTACCGCCGCGCGGTGATCAGCAACCTGTTAAACCCCAAGGCCCTGATCTTCTTCGTGTTGTTTTTACCTCAGTTTGTCTCCAGCCAACTGACAGCCAGCTCGGCGGAGCAGATGCTGGCCCTGGGATTGCTACTCAACCTCATGGGACTCAGCTTCAATCTCTTGCTGGTGGCCCTGGTTGGCAGCTTAGGCAAGAATCTGCTTAACAATGAGAAGTTCAGAGCCAATCAGAACAAGTTCATGGGGCTTATCTTCTTCGTCCTGGCCATCTGGCTACTGGCCTCACAGCTACAGAGCATAGGCTAAGGCGCTTCACGCCGGCATTAGCCCACTCTTACCATAATCAACGCTTGCCATAGTCCACTAGGGTGTCCCAATAAAGGGCGAGTAATCGCTTGTCCTCCACTGCCACCCCGATGCGCTGAGACGGCTTGTCCTGCCACTCATCGTGGGGATACGGGCGGCCATCAAATTTCTGTATGGTATGGCCTTCGGCCGGCCCATCTGTGACCACACGTACCGGGCCCTCTCGCAGGGTAAACAGGCTCTTATCGATCACATAGGCGATGGCCGATGGATCATGCACATGGCAGCCTTCCAGCCCCAACTTCTGGGAATAAAACTTGAGGTAGAAGCGGCTAATCTTCCAGATAAATTCACCCGGCTCCCCGGCCGCACCGTGCAGTTCATCGAGATATTGGCGGGTAAAGAAACTCTGCTGCGTCACATCCAGGCCTATGATGGTCGTTGGCCAACGCGCCGTGAAGACCAGATCCGCCGCATGGGGATCGTCATGGATATTGGCCTCGGCATAGGGCGTCACGTTACCTCTGTGGCCGTTGACACCGAAGGCGCCGCCCATCACCACCACCTCTTTCACCAGATCCACTATATCCGGCGCCGCCTTAAGGGCGAGGGCCAAATTAGTCAGCGGCCCAACCGCTACCAGGGTGATCTCGCCGGGCTGAGATCGCACACTATCTATGATGTATTGATAGGCGGGTCTTGGATCGGCCTTAAGATCTTCTATCTTAGGCGCATGAAAGTCACCAAATCCCGTTTCACCATGGACTATGGTTGTCGCCCCGACCGGCGGCCGCTCAAGCGGTTTGTCTGCACCTTTAACCACATCGGCCTTAAGCGAATATTTCTTTTTTAAAAACAGCGCATTTGCCGTGGCATTTTCTATTGTCGCGTTACCATAAACGCAGGTGATCGCTTCGAGGGAGATATCGGGATGCGCCTCGGCAAACAAGATGGCCATGGCATCGTCTATGCCAGGATCTGTATCTAAAATAATTTTCTGTACCATGATCTTCACTTCCTTGAACAGACGTATAAAGTGACACAAGCTTAGCCTGCTCCCGGACAAACTAACGTGATCCAGCTTTTAGCTCATCAAAGTCACAGGGAGCATCACCTATAATGCAGTGATAAATAGCGGTTCTCCTGTTTTTAGACTAGATGCTTAGACTCGAGTAGCCGCCTTTATCGCCACAGACTAAGGCATTAGCCCATGTTAGACAAAAGCCAACTGAGCCGCTTCAAGACCAAGATAGACAGCCAAACGGAGATCGCCAAGTTCGATGCCCTGGCGAAGGAGTGGCGCGATCCCCGAGGTAAATTTAAGCATGTGCTCGGCTTTAACCAGACACGCCTCACGGCCATAGAAGATCAAATAGCCAGCCACTTTAACCGCGATCTCACCCAGGACATCCCCTTCGATGGGCTTTCGCTTTTAGATATCGGCTGCGGCGTCGGCCTCTTGTGTGAACCCTTAGCCAGCCAGGGCGCCCAGGTCACAGGAATAGATGCCAGCGAACACAACATCACCCTGGCCTGTCGCCACGCCAACAGCTGGTCAATTCCCATAGATTATCGCCACTGCTTAGCCAGCGATCTGCCAGGGGATCAGCCTCAATATGATGTGATCTTAAATACCGAGGTGATAGAACATGTGGAGGATCAGGCCGCGCTGGTGGCCACCTGTTGCCATCTGTTAAAACCAGGCGGTCTCTTAGTGATGGCGACCCTTAATCGCACCCTGAGATCTTATATCATTGGCATAGTGGGCGCCGAGTACATCATGCGCTACCTGCCCATAGGCACACACGACTGGCACCATTTCGTTACTCCGAAGGAGCTAGACGAGATGCTCACTCCCCACGGACTGTCGACTAAGGCTGTCGAGGGAATGGTCTTTAATCCCTTCACCCGCCGCTGGAAGCTGTCCAGCAATTCGGCGGTCAATTATCTACTCTACGCCAGCAAGCCCCCTTCAGGGCTTCTAGAAGCCTAAGCCCTTTCAGCTCGCGAAATAAGCGATGCAGAGAAGACCGCTAACGATAATTGACTTATGATGGCTGCAATCTGCAACTGACAGCATTAGCTGTCTGGTTAGTGTCTGTTTATCTGTCTGGTTTATCTTGCTCAATCAAGGCGCGTTTTGCGCAAGTTGAGAGCCATGAAACATAGTTGCACTATGTGAATAGCAAACGTTCAGGTCAACAGGAGCCGAGTTAACCATTTGAATTTAGGAAATATAATGGCAAAAATTGAACTTATTGTCGGCACCACTCTAGGAAGCGCAGAGTATGTCGCCGACGAGTTAGCCGCCCAATTGGAAGATCAGGGCCACGAAACCCAGGTACATCTAAAGGCAGAACTGAGCGATCTGGATCCCAAGAGCCTGTGGTTGATCGTCTCATCGACACATGGCGCTGGCGATCTACCCGACAATATCCAGCCATTTTTCGATGAGATAGACAGCAAAAAACCGGATCTGAGCCGAACCAAATACGCCTTATGCGCCATCGGCGATTCGAGTTACGACACCTTTTGTCAGGGCCCGGAGAAACTGATTGAAGCGATGGAAAATTGCGGTGCACAAGTCTATGTGGATAAGATCCAGATCGATGTGCAATATGATCCCATCCCCGAAGAGCCCGCTCAAGCATGGTTGAGCAGCTGGCAAGATAAACTTTAGATCCCCTCCCCCGTAATCAAAGCGATCTCACCCACAGATTAGATCTACCTTATCCACAAATTGCGATCTTAAATGATAAATATGTGGATAAGGTATTATTTTGATCTGATCTAACTCTGCATTATTCAACCCCTATCGACGAGTAAGATCTGCATTGTGGATAAGTAAGGGATCTACCCACAAGCTTATTTCATTTAGATCGCGATCAGATCACAGGATCGAATGGATGTTATCTATTGATTTTAAATGATAAATAGACTTACCCACAGAAGATCGCGATCCTAATAGTAAACATAACAAAAGATCTATATAAAGATCTTAAGATCTATAAGCCAGATCCTTTGGCGATCGAAAGGCCTAAATTGATCTTTCACCTATGGCTTTCCAGATGCTAAAATACTCGGCTACTCGATGAGTAACTCTGTCCGATCTCGGGGCAGTATCATTTTTATTTTCGATATAGGTTTTAAGGTAATCTGATGCATTTTCATGAGCGGTTTGATGTAATTGTTGTTGGCGGTGGTCATGCAGGAACCGAAGCAGCATTGGCATCTGCTAGGATGGGATCCAAGACATTATTGTTAACCCATAATATCGATACCTTAGGCCAGATGTCCTGTAACCCGGCAATTGGTGGTATTGGTAAGGGTCACCTTGTTAAGGAGATCGATGCCTTAGGTGGCGCCATGGCCACTGCAACCGATCATGCCGGTATTCAATTTCGTACCTTAAACTCGAGTAAAGGCCCTGCGGTGCGTGCAACCCGTGCCCAAGCGGATCGCGCCCTCTATCGCGCCAAGATCCAACAGATCCTGCAAAATCAGCCTAATTTACGCCTGTTCCAACAATCGGTAGACGATCTAATCGTTGAGAATGATCGTGTTATCGGGGTCGTTACTCAGATGGGACTCGCCTTCGAGGCGCCTGCTATCGTACTGACTGCGGGAACATTTTTGAGCGGTAAGATTCATATTGGTCTGGAGAATTACAGCGGTGGGCGTGCCGGCGATCCACCATCGATCTCCCTTGCCGATCGTTTACGTGAATTACCGATTCGTGTTGGCCGCCTGAAAACCGGTACGCCACCGCGTATCGACGCCAACACGATTAATTTCGATCTCATGACTGAGCAGAAAGGTGACGACCCCTTACCTGTGATGTCTTTTATCGGTGACGTCAAAGATCATCCTAAGCAGATCTCCTGTTTTATTACCCATACCAATGAGCGCACCCATGAGATCATTCGTGGTGGCTTAGACAGAAGCCCTATGTACTCAGGGGTGATCGAAGGGATAGGCCCGCGCTACTGCCCTTCTATCGAAGATAAGATCAACCGTTTCGCCGATAAGAGTTCGCATCAGATCTTTATCGAACCTGAAGGCTTGAACACCAACGAGATCTACCCTAACGGGATCTCCACCAGCCTGCCTTTCGATGTACAGCTGAATCTGGTGCGCTCAATTCAGGGGATGGAAAACGCCGAGATCATTCGTCCGGGTTACGCCATCGAATATGATTATTTCGATCCGAGAGATCTTAAAAACTCTTTAGAAACCAAAGCAATTTCAGGTTTATTCTTCGCCGGTCAAATCAACGGTACCACGGGCTACGAAGAAGCCGGTGCCCAAGGTCTGTTGGCGGGCATGAATGCCTCATTGCAGGTACAGGGCAAAGAAGCCTGGTGTCCGCGTCGTGACGAGGCGTATCTCGGGGTATTGGTAGACGATCTGTCGACCCTAGGCACCAAAGAACCTTACCGTATGTTCACCAGCCGCGCCGAGTACCGTTTGTTGCTGCGTGAAGACAATGCCGATCTGCGTCTCACCGAGAAAGGCCGCGAGTTAGGACTGGTGGATGACGATCGCTGGGCTAAGTTCAATGCCAAACGTGAATCGATCGAGCTTGAATTACAGCGTCTGCGTAGCCAGTGGATCCACCCTAATTCGCCACTGGTCGATGCGCTTAACCCGCATCTTAAGACGCCAATCACCCGCGAAGCCACCTTCGAGGAACTGCTGCGCAGACCCGAGCTGGATTACCCCAAGCTGATGAGTGTAGAGGGTTTTGGTCCGGCCATCGAAGATCAACGCGCCGCTGAGCAGGTGCAGATCCAGGTGAAATACTCGGGTTATATCCAGCGTCAGCAAGACGAGATCGACAAGGCGATTCGCCACGAGAAGACCGGACTGCCACAAGATCTCGACTATCAAGAGGTACCAGGTCTCTCCAACGAGGTGATCGCCAAGCTTAACGATCATAAGCCGGATACCGTAGGTCAGGCCTCGCGTATCTCGGGGGTCACGCCGGCGGCTATCTCGATCCTCTTAGTTCACCTGAAGAAACGTGGCCTGCTCAGAAAGAGCGCCTAAATCACTAAAAAATCTATTTTGATGACCGGGATGGGAGGTCTAACACTTCCCATCCCTGCGACTCGGCTTCATAATATCCCATTGTTTATCGAGGATACCCCAGTGTTAGCAGCCCAATTAGACAGCTATCTTGCCGACATGCAGATGACGGCTACCCCTAAGCAGAAGCAACAATTGCTTGATTTTGTTGCCATGCTTGCCAAGTGGAACAAGGCCTACAACCTGACATCTGTACGGGATCCCGAGCAGATGTTGATCCGTCATATCATGGACAGCCTGGCGGCCAGCCCTCATCTGGTGGGTGAGCGATTTATCGATGTGGGAACCGGGCCAGGCCTTCCAGGGATCCCGCTGGCCATCATGAATCCAGATAAAGAGTTTGTGTTGCTCGACAGCCTGGGCAAGCGGATTCGTTTTCAAAAACAGGTTCAATTTGAGCTGGCGATAGGTAATATTAGTTCGGTCGAGAGCCGGGTCGAAGCCTATCAACCCGAAGAGAAGTTTGATGGCGTGCTCAGTCGCGCCTTTGCGTCGATTCAGGACATGTTGCAGTGGTGCCACCATCTGCCAAAGCCCACAGGCTGTTTTTACGCCTTGAAGGGGCAATTGAGCGATGAAGAGATGGCGAACATGCCCGAAGGATTCGAGCTGACAGATGTCTTCGAACTGCGCGTACCTCGCCTAGACGAACAGCGCCACCTGCTACGGGTGGTCAAAGCGGCTTAGTCCCCTGGGTTAAGAGTTGCATTATTTAACCAGTTCAAGCAATTTGATGAAGCGTTTTATACCAATCACAGTAAGTATTTGATCAGAAATAGCGCAGGAAAAACGCTTGAGAACAAAGCAAGATTTTTAGATAAGTAGTTATTCTACAATTAAAAATATTAATGTAGTTATCGAGCGTTTTAACAAGCTAGAATGATCAATTATTTATTACGATTGGTATTACTATCTAATCGAAGAACGTGATAGACAGGATGATATTGTGGGTAAAGTGATAGCCGTGGCCAACCAGAAAGGTGGCGTCGGAAAAACAACAACTTGTGTGAACTTAGCGGCCTCTCTGGCTGCCACCAAGCGAAAAGTGTTGCTTATCGATCTTGATCCTCAAGGTAATGCGACTATGGGGAGCGGCGTAGACAAGTACAGCGTCGAAAACACCGCCTATGAACTCTTGGTCGAGGAAAAGTCGGTGGATGAGGTGGTCTATCGCGACACTGCCGGCAAATACGATTTGATCGCCGGCAATGGTGATGTGACCGCGGCCGAGATCAAGTTGATGGAGTTCTTTGCCCGGGAGATCCGCCTGCGTAACGCCCTGGCTCCGGTCAAAGATTACTATGATTTTATCTTCATCGATTGCCCGCCTTCGCTGAACATGCTGACGGTTAACGCTATGTCGGCTGCCGATTCGGTGTTAGTACCGATGCAGTGTGAATATTATGCGCTGGAGGGATTGACCGCCCTGATGGATACCATCAGCAAGCTGGCGGCCATGGTGAACCCAGGGCTTTCCATCGAAGGGATTCTGCGTACCATGTACGATCCCCGTAACCGACTCGCCAACGACGTGTCGGATCAGTTAAAACAGCATTTTGGCGATAAAGTTTATCGCACAGTGATCCCGCGTAACGTGAGGCTAGCCGAGGCGCCAAGCTTTGGTGCGCCCGCTATGTATTACGATAAGTCCAGCGCCGGTGCCAAGGCATACCTGGCGTTGGCAGGCGAGATCATTAGACGCGCTGAGCAGCATACTCAGTTAGAGCAAGCTTAAGGAAAAACAGATGACACCCAAGAAACGTGGTCTAGGCAAAGGATTAGACGCACTGTTAAGCACTAGCCATGCGGCGGTAAAACAGGCCCCGACTCAAGAGGCCGAGCCGAGCAACAATGAAGAGCTCAAGATGATTGCCCTGGATCTGCTGCAGCCAGGCAAATATCAGCCCCGTAAGGATATGTCACCCGAAGCGCTTGAGGAGCTGGCAGAGTCTATTAAGACCCAGGGGATCATTCAGCCTATCGTGGTGCGCAAGGTGTCGGACCAGGGTTATGAGATCATCGCCGGTGAGCGTCGTTGGCGTGCATCACAATTGGCCAAGCTCGACAAGGTTCCCTGCATCGTCAAACAGGTACCGGACGAGGCCGCCGGTGTTATCGCCTTAATCGAGAACATTCAGCGTGAAGATCTCAACGCGATGGAAGAGGCTATTGCACTTGAGCGTCTGATCAAAGAGTTCGATCTGACTCATCAACAAACCGCCGATGCCGTGGGTAAGTCACGCACGACTGTATCAAATCTTTTACGTTTGAATGGCTTAGAAGAGCCAGTTAAGCGTATGCTCGAGTATGGTGACATCGATATGGGTCATGCCCGAGCCCTGCTCGCATTACCTGGAGATGAGCAAACCAACCTGGCCAGAGTCGTGATAGCCAAAGAACTAACTGTTCGTGAAACTGAACGATTAGTGAATAAAACCTTAAATCCACCTGAAATTGTCGATAAACCCGCAAAAGATCAGGATGTCGCCCGCCTGGAGAGCCAATTAATTGAAAAATTAGGGGCAAAAGTTTCCATTAGCCATAACAAAAAAGGCAAGGGCAAAATGGTAATTAACTATCAAAATTTGGCTGAATTGGATGGTATTATTGAGAAAATCCGTTAATTAGCCCAAGTTAACGTAATATTATGTAACTTTGTGACATCTGTTAATCTTTCACTTTTAGACTTTTGGCGTAGATCACGTTAAAAGTCCCTATTTTTACTTACCTTGAACTTGCTTTGAATGTGCGAAAAGGTATACTTTCGCAAGCTTTTTGTACCTCTAAGATGGCCTGATAATTTGTCGTCCGGTCATAGAAACAAAAAGTAAGAATGCGGAGAAGATGAATTGAGCAAGGTTTTAGCACGTCGTGGCCGGTGGTCTGCCTATAAATTGGTGTTGATGCAGGCGGCGATGGCTGGGGGTGTTTCGATTGTCTTTTTCGCCGTGTGGGGAGCTCAGTACGGACTGTCTGCGTTAGCAGGTGGCGCCATTGCTGTACTCCCTAATTTTGTATTCGCGACCCTCGCTTTTTCCCATACGGGAGCAAGTTCAGCAGGAAAAGTAATGAAAACTTTTTACTGGGGGGAAGCGGTAAAGTTGCTGTTAACCATAGCAATGTTTTCGCTGGTGTTTATCAATCTAAAAGTGGTCTTTATGCCGCTTTTTGTTTGTTATATCTCGGCGCTAATAGTGCATTGGACAGCTCCTTTATACTTCAAGCAAAGTTAAGTGGGATGAATCATGGCTGCAACTGGTGAAGCGTTAACACCGCAGGGCTATATCCAGCACCACCTTACCAACTTACACGTTGGTGAAGGCTTCTGGACATGGCACATTGATTCGTTGTTCTTTTCGGTTGGGCTTGGTGTTCTATTCTTGTGGCTATTCCGCAGCGTTGGCAAGAAGGCAACGACAGGTGTTCCCGGTAAGCTTCAATGCTTTATCGAGATGATCGTTGAATTCGTCGATGGCAGCGTGAAGGAAACCTTCCATGGCCGCAATCCTGTTATTGCTCCGTTGGCACTAACGATTTTTGTGTGGGTATTCATGATGAACTTCATGGATATGATTCCAGTTGACTGGATTCCTGAGCTGGCAGCTGCTGCCGGTATCCCATACATGAAAGTGGTTCCAACGACCGACCTAAACATCACCTTCAGCTTAGCTATCGGTGTGTTTGTGCTGATTATCTACTACAGCATCAAGGTCAAGGGCGTTTCAGGCTTTGTTAAAGAACTGACATTACAGCCTTTTAACCATAAGGCAATGATACCCGTCAACCTCCTATTAGAGTCGGTTACCCTCATCGCTAAGCCTATTTCATTGGCATTGCGTCTGTTCGGTAACTTGTACGCAGGTGAGTTGATCTTCATCCTTATTGCGCTGATGTATGGTGCTAACTTGGCGTTATCTACCCTAGGTGTGACTCTACAACTAGGTTGGTTAATCTTCCATATTTTGGTTATCACTCTGCAGGCGTTTATCTTCATGATGCTGACGATCGTATATCTCAGCATGGCGCATGAAGATCATTAAGGGTTGCTGAAGAAATTTTTTTTAAGCTAAATCACAAACTAACTAAAGATTTAGAATATTGGAGATAGAGATGGAAACTGTATTAGGCATGACAGCTATCGCTGTTGCTCTACTGATTGGTATGGGTGCTCTAGGTACCGCTATCGGTTTCGGCCTACTAGGTGGCAAGTTCTTGGAAGGCGCTGCGCGTCAACCAGAAATGGCTCCTATGCTACAAGTTAAGATGTTCATTGTTGCTGGTCTATTGGATGCGGTAACCATGATCGGTGTAGGTATTGCACTATTTATGCTGTTTACTAACCCACTGGGTGCAATGCTGTAATCAACGCTTCTGTCTTTAATCTAAATAGGAGGCTGTTGTGAATATCAACGCTACCCTAATCGGTCAGACGGTTGCCTTTATTATCTTCGTGTGGTTCTGCATGAAGTTTGTTTGGCCCCCTTTGATGAATGCCATCGAAGAGCGCCAAAAAAGGATCGCCGACGGTCTAGCTGATGCTGATCGTGCTGTAAAAGACCTAGAGTTGGCACAGGCGAAAGCCACTGACCAACTAAAAGAAGCTAAGGCAACTGCTAACGAAATCATTGAGCAAGCTAATAAGCGTAAAGCTCAGATTGTCGATGAGGCCAAAGCCGAAGCAGACGCTGAGCGTGCGAAAATCATCGCTCAGGGTAAAGCAGAAATTGAAGCTGAACGTAATCGCGTGAAAGAAGACCTGCGTAAGCAAGTCGCTGCCCTGGCTATCGCCGGTGCAGAGAAGATCCTTGAGCGTTCGATTGATGAAGCCGCCCACAGTGACATAGTTAACAAACTAGTTGCTGAAATTTGATTAGGGAGTGAGTTATGGCTGAATTAAGCACCATCGCTCGTCCTTACGCAAAGGCAGCATTTGACTATGCTATTGAGAAAAATGCAGTAGAAAGCTGGGCACAAATGCTTAGCTTTGCCGCTCAAGTCAGTGAAAACGAGACGATGAAGCCGCTGCTGTCTGGTGCTCTCGCGAGCAGCCAGCTTGCCGACCTTTTCATTAAGGTATGTGGTGAGCAGATCAATGAGCAAGGTCAAAATCTGATAAAGGTAATGGCTGAAAACGGTCGTTTGGAAGTACTTCCTGCTGTATATGAACTCTTTCATGAGTTCAGCAACGAGTGGGCGAAAGAGGTTGAAGCAACTGTTGTTTCTGCCACTGAGCTTAGCGCAGAGCAACAGCAACAAATTAGTGCTTCTCTAGAAAAACGTCTCACACGCAAAGTTAAGCTGAATTGCAGCGTAGATGCCAGCCTGGTGGCTGGTGTAATCATCACGGCAGGTGACCTGGTCATAGATGGCTCGGTCAGCGGTAAACTAAACCGTCTGTCTGATAAGCTGCAGTCGTAATTGGGAGTTTGAGCATGCAACTGAATTCCACTGAAATCAGCGATCTGATTAAACAGCGGATCGAGCAGTTCGAAGTCGTTAGTGAAGCTCGCAACGAAGGTACTATCGTTGCAGTGAGCGACGGCATTATTCGCGTTCACGGCCTTGCCGATGTAATGCAAGGTGAGATGATCGAACTGCCTGGTAACCGTTATGCGATCGCGTTGAACTTAGAACGTGATTCTGTCGGTGCCGTAGTTATGGGTCCTTATGCCGATCTGGCAGAAGGCCAAAAAGTTAAGACAACTGGTCGTATCTTGGAAGTGCCTGTTGGTCGTGGTCTACTAGGCCGCGTCGTTAACACTCTGGGCCAACCAATCGACGGTAAAGGACCTATCGACAACGATGGTTTCTCTCCTGTTGAAGTGATCGCACCAGGCGTTATTGAACGTAAGTCGGTTGATCAGCCAGTACAAACTGGTTATAAAGCCGTTGACTCTATGATCCCAATCGGTCGTGGTCAGCGTGAGCTGGTCATCGGTGACCGTCAGACTGGTAAGACAGCACTGGCGATCGATGCCATCATCAACCAAAAAGATTCAGGCATTAAGTGTGTATACGTAGCGGTAGGCCAGAAGGCTTCTACCATCGCTAACGTGGTACGCAAACTTGAAGAACACGGCGCACTGGCTAACACAGTGGTTGTTGTGGCTACAGCTTCTGAAGCTGCGGCGCTACAATACCTGGCTCCGTACTCAGGTTGTTCAATGGGTGAATACTTCCGTGATCGTGGTGAAGATGCGCTGATTGTATATGATGATCTTTCTAAGCAAGCTGTTGCTTACCGTCAGATCTCATTGCTACTGAAGCGTCCACCAGGACGTGAAGCATACCCAGGTGATGTTTTCTATCTTCACTCTCGTCTACTTGAACGTGCTTCACGCGTTAACGCTGAGTACGTTGAGAAGTTCACTAATGGCGAAGTTAAGGGCAAAACTGGCTCTTTGACTGCACTGCCTATTATTGAAACTCAAGCGGGTGACGTATCTGCATTCGTACCGACCAACGTAATTTCGATTACCGATGGTCAGATCTTCCTTGAAACTGACCTATTCAACTCAGGCCTACGTCCTGCGGTTAACCCAGGTATTTCGGTTTCTCGTGTTGGTGGTGCGGCTCAGACTAAGATCATCAAGAAACTGTCAGGCGGTATCCGTACTGCACTTGCACAGTATCGAGAGCTTGCAGCGTTCTCTCAGTTTGCATCTGACCTTGACGATGCAACTCGTGCTCAGCTTGAGCATGGTGAGCGTGTTACCGAACTCATGAAGCAGAAGCAATACGCGCCAATGAGCGTAGCCGACCAGTCTGTGTCTATTTTCGCAGCTGAAAAAGGTTACCTAAAAGGCGTTGAGCTGAACAAGATCGGTGATTTCGAAGCTTCTTTGCTCTCTTACATGAACAGCGAGCATGCTGACCTAATGAAGACTATCAACGAGACTGGCGACTACAACGCCGACATCGAAGGTGGTTTGAAGGCTGGCCTCGACAAGTTCGTAGAAACCCAAACCTGGTAAAGACACGGAGGTGTCTTAAGGCACCTCAGGTCCAGATTGGAGAGTAAAGATGGCCGGCGCTAAAGAGATTAAAACCAAGATCGCGAGTGTTCAGAACACTCAGAAGATCACATCCGCGATGGAGATGGTTGCAGCCAGCAAAATGCGCAAGGCGCAGGAACGCATGGCAGCGAGCCGTCCATACGCGGAAAATATGCGTAAGGTGATCGGTCACGTGGCGCAGGGTTCTCTCGAATATAAGCATCCATATTTGGAAGTGAGAGAAGCCAAGCGAGTTGGTTACATTGTTGTGTCAACCGACCGTGGTCTTTGTGGTGGTCTTAACGTCAACCTATTTAAGAAGGTTGTCGCGGACGTGAAGAAGCAGCGTGAAGCTGGAGCGGAAGTTGAATTCTGCCCAATCGGTGCACGCAGCGTACAATTCTTCAACAGCTTTGGCGGAAAAGTGTCTGCTCACACGTCAGGACTCGGCGATGCTCCTAAGCTCGCTGACCTGATCGGAACAGTACGCGTAATGCTAAAAGCATACAACGAAGGCACGCTAGACCGTCTGTATGTGGTATTCAATAAGTTTGTGAACACCATGAGCCAGACGCCTGTGATCGAACAGCTGCTACCTTTGCCTAAGTCAGAAGATGATGAGATCGCTCACCACTGGGACTACCTATACGAGCCAGATCCAAAAGAACTTTTGGAAACCTTATTGGTTCGTTATGTGGAGTCGCAAGTGTATCAAGGTGTTGTTGAAAACATCGCATCAGAGCAGGCAGCCCGTATGGTTGCTATGAAGGCTGCGACAGACAACGCTGGTGAACTTATCGATGACTTGCAGTTGGTCTACAACAAGGCCCGTCAGGCTGCGATTACGCAGGAACTGTCGGAAATTGTTTCTGGTGCCGCTGCGGTTTAGGCTGGGTAACGAATACAAGTTTTAGAGGATTAATCATGAGCACAGGTACTGTTGTCCAAGTAATTGGCGCGGTTGTGGACGTTGAGTTTCCACATGATGCCGTACCTCAGGTCTATGACGCTCTAGAGATCAAAAGTGAAGGCTTGGTGCTGGAAGTTCAGCAGCAGCTTGGTGGTGGTGTAGTTCGTACCATCGCTATGGGTTCTTCTGATGGTCTGCGTCGTGGTATCGAGGTAGTAAACACAGGTTCACCTATTACTGTTCCGGTTGGGAGTGCAACTCTTGGCCGTATCATGAACGTACTAGGTCAGCCAGTTGATGAAGCGGGTGAAATCGGTGAAGAAGAGCGTTATGAAATTCACCGTGAAGCGCCTTCATATGAAGATCAATCAAACACCACTGAACTTTTAGAGACTGGTATCAAGGTAATCGACCTTGTATGTCCGTTTGCTAAGGGTGGTAAAGTAGGTCTGTTTGGTGGTGCGGGTGTTGGTAAGACAGTTAACATGATGGAACTGATCAACAACATCGCTAAAGCACACTCTGGTTTGTCAGTATTCGCCGGTGTAGGTGAGCGTACTCGTGAGGGTAACGACTTCTACTACGAGATGGAAGAATCTGGCGTACTCGACAAAGTGGCCATGGTTTATGGTCAGATGAACGAGCCTCCAGGAAACCGTCTTCGCGTGGCACTGACCGGTCTGACTATGGCTGAGAAGTTCCGTGACGAAGGTAAAGACGTACTATTGTTCGTCGATAACATCTATCGTTACACCTTGGCGGGTACCGAAGTATCTGCACTGCTAGGCCGTATGCCATCAGCGGTAGGTTACCAGCCAACACTGGCTGAAGAGATGGGTGTTCTTCAGGAGCGTATTACCTCTACCAAGACAGGGTCTATTACCTCTGTTCAGGCGGTATACGTACCTGCGGATGACTTGACGGATCCGTCACCAGCAACAACCTTCGCTCACTTGGATGCGACCGTTGTATTGTCACGTAACATTGCTTCTCTGGGTATCTACCCAGCGGTTGACCCACTGGATTCGACTTCACGTCAGCTAGATCCACAGGTTGTTGGCCAAGAGCACTATGACGTAGCAAGTGGTGTACAGAACGTACTACAGCGCTATAAAGAGCTGAAAGACATCATCGCGATTCTGGGTATGGACGAACTATCTGATGAAGATAAGACTACCGTTGCCCGTGCGCGTAAGATTGAAAAATATCTTTCTCAGCCATTCTTCGTAGCAGAAGTATTCACCGGTTCTCCAGGTAAGTACGTTTCCCTTAAAGACACTATCCGTGGCTTTAAAGGTCTATTGGAAGGTGAGTTCGACCACATTCCAGAGCAAGCGTTCTACATGGCAGGTTCAATCGACGAAGTTATCGAGCGAGCTAACAAAAAATAATCAGGCATTAGCTTGATATTTTAAGGAGAACGGATGGCAGCCATGACAGTACAACTTGATATTGTAAGCGCAGAAAGCAGCATCTTTTCGGGTCTAGTAGCACACCTACAAGTCTCAGGTGCTGAGGGTGATTTAGGCGTTATGCCTGGCCACGCGCCTCTGCTTACGCATATCAAACCTGGCATGGCGCGCATCGTCAAGCAAGATGGTAAAGAGGAAGTGTTTTACCTTTCGGGTGGTATCCTGGAAGTACAACCTTTCTCAGTATCCGTATTGGCTGACGTAGTATTGCGTGCCGAAGAGATTGATGAGCAGGCAGCCGTAGAAGCCAAGCGTCGTGCAGAAGCCCATATGGCTAACGCTGGCGCAGACTTTAACTATGCCGCTGCAGCGATTGAATTAGCTCAGGCTATCGCTCAATTGCGCGTTGTAGAGACCATCAAGAAGAACATTGCCAGATAAGGTTATTGTTTGATGATAAAAGGCGGAAACCGCGAGGTGACCGCCTTTTTTGTATCTGTTTTCCTTCCCTAAATCTTCTATTTGCTTCCTTTACGTGATCGGGTCTGACGTTTCGTATTGATTGCAATGATAGGCTGATGCTCCTGTTTTCACTGGAGGATAAGCCATGCAACAAGTCTTGATTGTCGTCAACGATGCGCCCTATGGGTCGGAGAAACTCTTTAACGCCCTACGCCTGGCGATACAGCTCAATGAGCAGACCCCAATGCCTAAGGTAAAACTGTTTCTCTTGTCAGATGCCGTGACGGGCGTGTTACCTAGGCAGCAACCGGGTGAGGGTTACAACCTACAGCAGATGCTAGAGATAGTACTGGCGCAGGGAGCCGAGGTGAAGTATTGCACCTCCTGTGTGCAGGCCCGAGGCCTCACCGAACTCTCTGTTATCGAGGGATGTATGAAGGCCACCATGGATGACCTCGCGCTCTGGCTGCTGGAGTCGGACAAGATAATCAACTTCTAAGCGGCTTAAAGGCGTGCCGTGTTCGCTTTTGCTGGCGCAATCTATTAAAATCGGCCGACTTAATTTGCATTTTCTTCTGTATCAGCAGTAATCACCCAAGGATATCTTCATGGCACTGAACGTCGTTATTTTGGCCGCAGGCAAAGGGACCCGCATGCGCTCAGACCTTCCCAAGGTTCTCCATCCCATCGCCCACAAGAGCATGGTGCAGCATGTGATAGACACCGCACATCAACTGGGAAGCGACGCGATTCAGCTGGTGTACGGATACGGTGCCGATAAGCTTAAGGCCCGCCTGGGCGAGCAGGCACTGAACTGGGTGTTACAAGCAGAGCAATTAGGCACCGGCCATGCGGTGGCACAGGCAAACGACAACATTAACGATGACGATACCGTGCTGATCCTCTACGGTGATGTGCCTTTGATTCAGGCTTCAACCCTGGAGGCGCTGCTGGGTGCACGTGACGATAACGGCCTGGCTATTCTTACCGTGAACTTGCCGGATCCTACAGGCTATGGTCGCATCGTGCGCGAGGCTGGTAAGGTCGTCGGGATTGTCGAGCAGAAAGATGCTAACGAAGAGCAGTTAAGCATCAAGGAGATCAACACGGGTATCATGGCGGCGCCGGGCAAGCAGCTAAAGGCTTGGTTGAGCCAGCTGTCGTCGGATAATGCTCAGGGCGAATATTATCTTACCGACATCGTGGCTATGGCTCATCGTGATGGCGTGAGTATCACCACGGCGCAACCCGCTTCGGCCATCGAGGTGGAGGGGGCCAACAATCGCGTACAGCTGGCCCAATTGGAGCGTGCCTATCAGGCGCGAGCAGCCGAAAAGCTGATGCTCGAAGGGGCTAACCTGCGCGACCCTGCCCGTATAGACGTGCGCGGCGAGGTGACGGTCGGCATGGATGTGATGATCGACGTCAATGTGGTCTTCCTGGGGAAGGTCACCATAGGTAATAACGTGACAATCGGCGCCGGTGCCATTCTCATCGATTGTGAAATAGCAGATAACGCCGAGATTAAGCCTTATTCTATTATCGAAAATGCGATTGTGGGTGAAGCCGCCAGTGCCGGTCCTTTTGCCCGCCTACGTCCAGGCGCCGAGCTCAAGCGTGATGCGCATATTGGCAACTTCGTCGAGATGAAGAAGGCCGTGCTGGGTGAAGGCTCCAAGGCGGGTCATCTGGCCTATATCGGCGACGCTCAAGTAGGGGCTGGCGTCAATATCGGCGCAGGAACCATCACCTGTAACTATGACGGTGCCAACAAGCACCTGACGGTAATCGAGGACGACGTGTTTGTCGGCAGCGATACTCAGCTGGTGGCACCAGTCACCATAGGTAAGGGGGCCACCTTAGGTGCGGGCTCAACCATCACCCGTGACGTGGCGGCCGATGAGCTGGTGATCACCCGCGTTAAGCAGCGTCATCTGACTGGCTGGGCACGCCCGGTGAAGCAGAAGAAATAGGCTGACTGCAGCGAAAGAAGCGACCCAGGTGGTCGCTTTTTTTATGCCTGTTTGTGCCAATGGAGGGCGAGCAAGTATCTGAGCGGGCTAATTTAGTGAACGAGATCTCCCTACAGTGTAAAGGGATGTAAATAAGCTTAAATAAAAATAATTCTCATTTATATTTGTCGCAACTTTCGTTTACTTGTCGTTTAGTGGTGAGGTTTGCATGTCATTTAAGTTGTGTTCGTTTAACTATTCTCCTGTCGGATTTGCGGTACTGGCCGCGCTGACGGCTACGCCCGCTTTGGCTGATGATGCCGAAAGCAGCCTGGTCGAAGCCAATATCGAACGCATCACCGTGACGGGGCGAACCTTTAACGACTATAAGGTTGGGGTCGCCTCGGGTGCCATGCGCGGCGATATAGATCTGATGGACACGCCACAGTCTGTGGCCATCATCCCCAACTTTGTGACCGATGAACAACTAGCGACCAACCTGTCTGAGGTACTGGTGAACGACTCTAGCGTGACCAGTGGCAGCGAGAAGTGGAATCGCCAGGTATTCAACATTCGCGGCTTCGAACTGTCATCGGGTTCGGGTTATCTGATCAATGGTCAGCAGCAGTGGTCTCACTATGTTCAGCCTATTGAGACCCTACAACAGGTCGAGGTATTAAAGGGACCATCTAGCATGCTCTATGGTCAGTCTGGCCCTGGCGGTCTGATCAACATGGTGACCAAGAAACCAACCTACGACACCTTGTTCAACCTGGGATTCGACACCGATGAACATGGTTCGACGCGTTTTCAGCTTGATGCCGGTGGCAGCCTGAATGAGGCGCAGACCATACGCTACCGCACGGTGCTGGTTAAGCAAGACACCCAATACTGGCGAACTTATTTTGGAGAGAATGGGCAAGACGATACTAACCAAGAGCGCGATCGCTGGTTAGGCTATCTGAACCTTGAGTTTGATATCACAGATGATCTTATGCTGTCGCTTAAGTATGACCATACCCAGGACAAGACGGGTATCGACCGCGGTGGCTGGTTAAATAGCGATGGCGAGCTAATTGGTGGTAGAGATATCATCTGGGATATGCCCTGGGCCTTTACCGACAACACCATCTCAAACCTGGGCGCCGAGTTGACCTATCATCTCAGCGACGACTGGCAGGTTAAGGCAGGTTATAACGATCAGCAGTTTAATCGTCAGCGTTTAGATTCTTCACCTAGCCTGCTAAAGGGCTCGGAAGATCCCTTTACCGATGGTTACACCATTAGTCCGTTCGACCGTTATGACGACTGGCAACATAAGACCGGCTTCATCGATTTCACTGGCATAGTTAATACGGGTAACGTTGAGCATCAACTCTTGATTGGAGCCAACATGCTGGACTACTACTATGGCCAACTAAAAGAGTCAGGAAAGAAAAACCAGCCAGTGATGCCGGGTCAGCCACTGCCTAAGCCTGATCTGGATTATCACAATGATCCTGATGGTAAATATGAATCCGACTACAAACACTATGGTTTCTATATTCAGGATCTGATGACCATCAACCAGCAATGGCAGTTGTTGGCTGGCGTACGCTACGATGAGCAGAAGAAGGACGGTAAGGGCAACAACAGCTATGCGGTATCGCCTAAGTTTGGGGTGATCTACTCGCCAGCCGAAAATGGCAGCATCTACTTCAACTACTCTAAGAGCTTCACGCCACAGGGGATGGTGAATGATCCGGATGATGTGAACGATCAGATGAATCTGGACCCAGAGTATGGCGAGCAGTATGAGGTCGGTACCAAGTGGGAGCTGTTCGATGGCAGTCTGCTGCTAACCGGCGCTGTTTTCGATATTACGGTATCCAATGTTACCGTGACCCAAGATCTTGAGGTGATCCCTACCAGTGGCGATAAGACGATCACCACTCAATCCGGTGAACAGCGTCATAAAGGCTTCGAGATGGGGGCCCAGGGACAGTTGAGCGACAAGTGGTTCATGACAGGATCTATGATGTATCTTGATGCCGAGTATCAACGGCCGGAAGAAGACAGACTCAACGGCAAGACGCCTGTGGACGCACCCGAATGGTCGGCTAACATCTGGACCCGTTACGAGATGACAGAAGACTTGGCATTTAACTTTGGTGCCGTCTACGTAGGTGAGCGATTTGCCAATACGGATAACACCATCACTAAGGATGCCTACGTGCGTTTCGATGTCGGCGCCGCCTATACCATGGATCTTATGGGCAGCGATGTCAGCGTGCGCCTTAACGTGAAGAACCTGTTCGATACCGACTATCTGGCTGGTGGCACCAATACCGATGTCACCGTAGGCGAGGGCCGTCACTTCGGTTTGGCGTTGGAGGCCAAGTTCTAGATTTACCCTGCCTAATTCTAGGTGCCGAGCCGCTATCTTAGATAGCGGCTTTTTTGTTTTTCGCTCAGTTTTGCGTCAATAGGGCTGGTAAAAAAGTTTCGAATCACTATAATTCATCTTTCGAAACGAAACTTAAGTGAAACTCTTTGTGAATAAACGAAACACTCAACAGCGCCGCCACAGCATTATTGCCGTCTTGAATGAGACCGGTGAGGTGAGCGTGGATGAGCTGGCTAATCGTTTCGAGACCTCTGAGGTCACCATACGTAAGGATCTGGCTGCGCTGGAGAAAACCGGCTTGCTGCTGCGTCGTTATGGTGGCGCCGTGGCCATCCCGGACGAGGTCACTCAGCAGTTTAGTGCCAAGATAGCACCCAATAAGCTATCGATTGCCGAGGCGGCGGCCAGGCTGATCAAAGACCATAACCGCATCATTATCGATAGCGGTAGCACCACCTCTGGCCTGGTACAGCAACTTAACGGCAAGCGGGGCCTGGTGGTGATGACCAACTCGCTGCAGCTGGCCAATGCCATCCACGAGCTGGAAAACGAGCCGACTCTGCTGATGACCGGCGGCACCTGGGATCCCCATTCAGAATCTTTCCAGGGGCAGGTGGCCGAGCAGGTACTGCGCTCCTATAACTTCGATCAGCTGTTTATCGGCGCCGATGGGATAGATCTCGCCCGAGGGACCACCACCTTTAACGAGCTGACCGGCCTTAGCAAGGTGATGGCCGAGGTTTCCCGTGAGGTGATCGTCATGGTGGACTCCGACAAGATAGGTCGGCGCATTCCTAACCTGGAACTGGCCTGGCAGCAGATAAGCGTGCTCGTAACCGACGATAGGGTCGATGAGCAGACGGTAAAACAGATTAGTGAGCAGGGGGTTGAGGTGATCCTCGCTCCCTACTCGAAATAGTATTTAAATTTTATTTTCATATTAGTGAGTAAGTAGGAAAAAACTATGTGCGGAATCGTTGGCGCAGTGGCGCAAAGGGATGTTGCGGAAATTCTACTCGAGGGGCTACGCCGCCTCGAATATCGTGGTTATGACTCTGCCGGTGTGGCGGTGATCCATAACAATGAACTGGCAAGCACGCGCCGTGTGGGTAAGGTGCAGGAGCTGTCTAGCGCCCTGGAACAGGCACCGCTCGTCGGCGGTACGGGTATCGCCCATACTCGCTGGGCGACCCATGGCGAACCTAGCGAGCGTAACGCTCACCCTCACCAGTCGAGTGGCGACATTGCCGTGGTGCATAACGGCATCATCGAAAACCACAATAAGCTGCGCGACATGCTAAAGGGCCTGGGCTATACCTTTAACTCAGACACTGATACCGAAGTGATCTGCCACCTGGTACACCATGAACTTAAGTCTCATGACACCTTGCTCGGTGCGGTACAGGCAACGGTTAAACAACTCGAAGGTGCCTACGGCACTGTCGTGATAGACCGTCGTGACAGCGAGCGCATGATAGTCGCGCGCTCAGGCAGCCCACTGGTAATTGGTTTTGGCTTGGGTGAAAACTTCGTCGCCTCGGATCAGCTGGCACTGCTACCAGTGACGCGCTCGTTCGCCTTCCTCGAAGAGGGAGACGTGGCCGAGGTGACTCGCCGCACAGTGAGCATCTTCGATGTCGATGGCAACGCGGTCGAGCGTGAAGTGAAAGAGTCTGAAGTGACCCATGATGCCGGCGACAAGGGCGAATACCGTCACTATATGCTTAAAGAGATCTATGAGCAGCCTCGCGCTATCGCTCATACCCTTGAGGGACGCATCGCCGGTGGCCATGTGCTGGATTCTGCCTTCGGTGAAAACGCAGCCGAGTTCCTAAAAGATATCAAACACGTGCAGATCATCGCCTGTGGTACCAGCTACCACGCGGGCATGGCGGCACGTTACTGGCTCGAGGATTGGGCTGGGGTTTCCTGTAACGTCGAGATCGCCTCAGAGTTCCGTTACCGTAAGTCGCACCTGTTCCCCAACAGCCTGTTGGTGACTATTTCGCAATCGGGCGAAACTGCCGACACCCTGGCGGCGCTGCGTCTAGCCAAAGAGATGGGCTATAAGGCGACCCTGACCATCTGTAACGCTCCGGGTTCTTCTCTGGTTCGCGAGTCGGATATGGCCTATATGATGAAGGCTGGCGCCGAGATTGGCGTGGCCTCAACCAAGGCCTTTACAGTACAGCTGGCCGGTCTTTTGATGCTGACTGCAGCCATCGGTCGTCACAACGGCATGTCGCCCGAGATGCTCGCCGAGATCACCCAGAGCCTGCAGTCTATGCCGGCCAAAGTGGAACAGGCGCTGGGCTTGGACGATGCCATCGCCGAGTTGGCCGAAGACTTTGCCGACAAGCATCACGCTCTGTTCCTGGGCCGTGGCGATCAATATCCTATCGCGATGGAAGGTGCGCTCAAGCTTAAGGAGATCTCCTACATCCACGCCGAGGCCTATGCCTCTGGTGAGCTTAAGCATGGCCCGCTGGCGTTGATCGATGCCGACATGCCTGTGATCGTCGTGGCGCCAAACAACGAACTGCTGGAGAAGCTCAAGTCGAACGTCGAAGAGGTGCGTGCCCGTGGTGGCCTCATGTATGTGTTTGCCGACAAAGACGCCGAGTTCGAGTCGGATGACACCATGAAGGTGATCCCTGTGCCACACTGTGACGACTACATGGCGCCGCTCATCTACACCATTCCGTTGCAGCTGCTGTCTTATCATGTTGCCTTGATCAAGGGCACCGACGTAGATCAGCCGCGTAACCTGGCAAAATCGGTTACGGTAGAGTAACTTGCGCTCTTAGTTAAATACCCCTTAATAAAAGCAGCCTCTCTAACGGCTGCTTTTTTTTATGCCTGCCGCTTTTTCACTACGCTTTCGATTTTTTCTTCCTGAGCTCCTTGACCTGTGTCTAACACATAGGTTTATAGTCAGAGCATGAGCTTTAAAACGTGTCTTGTTGGAGTGGTTATGCGCGTCAATCAACTAGCAAAGAATCTTAATATCACGGGGGATACCGTGCGCTTCTATACCCGCATCGGTCTGCTGAGCCCGGTTAAGTCTTCGGTCAATGGTTACAAGGACTATAGCGATAAAGATCAGTCGCGAATGCAGTTTATCCTGAGTGCCAGAAACCTGGGATTTAGCGTCGATGATATCAAGGTGATCTTCTCGCGCACGGATCAGGGCGAGAGCGCCTGCTCTCTGGTGCGTAAGATGATCCAACAGAAGCTCGAGGAGACAGAGAAGCAGTTCGAGGAGATGGTGAAGCTGAGACGCAAGCTGTCGAATGCTGTGGAGGATTGGTCCCACAAGCCGGACAGGGCGCCGACCGGCAACATGATCTGCCATCTAATCGAAGGCACTTATACAGAAAGCAGTCAGTTAGAAGCCAATCGTGAATCAAGCATGATGCCTAGCCTAGAGGATTGAAGATGGACACCAACAGAGTACAACTCAATATCATAGGCGCCGGTTGTGCCAGCTGCGTCGGTAAGATAGAGAAGGCATTAAAATCTGTGCCCGGTGTCGACTCGGCCGAGATGAACTTTGCCGAGCGCATCGTCGATGTCTCGGGCTCGGCAACGCCGGAGCAGCTGATTACGGCCGTCGAGGCGGCGGGTTATAACGCGACCCAGCTGCAGGCCGAGGCAAGCTTTGATGCCATGGATGAGAAGGAGCAGGCGGATCTCGACTATTACCACAGCCTACTGCGCCACACCTTTATCGCCCTGTCTGTCGGTATTCCCTTGATGATCTACGGCCTGTTTATCGGTGAGATGACAGTGTCTACTACCGCAGAGCAGCTGGCCTGGGGGCTGGTGGGGCTGGTGACCCTCTCTATCATGGTGTTGTCGGGTAGGCACTTCTATGTGGGGGCGTGGAAATCCTTTGTGCACCACAATGCCAACATGGACACACTCATCGCCTTAGGTACGGGGACCGCCTGGCTCTACTCTATGCTGGTGGTCGCTTTTCCGACCCTGCTGCCCGAGATGGCGCGCCATGTCTACTTTGAGGCCACGGCGATGATCATAGGTTTGATCAACCTGGGGCTGGCATTGGAGGTCAAGGCAAGGGGCAAGACCTCAGAGGCAATTAAGCGCCTGATCGGCTTACAGGCCAAGACTGCGCGAGTGATTCGTGATGGTAAGGAGCTGGATATCGATATCGCCCAGGTGCTGCAGGGGGATAAGGTACGGGTGCGCCCCGGGGAGAAGATCCCCGTCGACGGCGTGGTCATCGAAGGCAGTACCAGCGTCGATGAGTCTATGTTGACCGGCGAGCCCATTCCGGTAGAGAAGCATATCGACAGCGAAGTGGTCACAGGGACCTTAAACAAGTCGGGTGCCATCGTCTTTACCGCGACCCATGTGGGTAAAGACACGGCGCTGGCAAGAATCATCGCCATGGTGAAACGGGCGCAGAATTCTAAGCCGCCTATCGGTCGGCTTGCCGATGTGATCGCCAGCTATTTCGTACCTGCTATCATGATCATCGCCATCGTTAGCGCCATGGTGTGGTTTAACTTCGGCCCCGAACCTTCCATGGTGTTTGCCATCGTTTCGGCCACGACAGTGTTGATCATCGCCTGCCCCTGTGCCTTGGGGCTGGCGACCCCGATGTCTGTTATGGTGGGGGTGGGCAAGGCTGCCGAGTCTGGGGTATTGATCCGTAACGGCGAGGCGCTACAAACCGCCTCTAAGATCAGTGTCATGGTGTTAGACAAGACGGGCACTATTACCCAGGGCTCGCCTCAGGTCACTGACGTAGTCGTTACTCAGGCATCATCAATGGATGAGCAAGGGGTATTGGCCCTGGCGGCCGGTATTGAGCGTCACTCTGAGCATCCTTTGGCCGAGGCGATTGTCGAGTCGGCGACTCGTCGTGAAATTGAGCTTGAGGATGTCGAGGCATTTACCGCCATTTCGGGTCGCGGCGTACAGGCTCAATTGAATGGTCAGTCGCTGCTGTTTGGTAATCAGGCGTTGATGCAGGACTATGAGGTGGATATTCAGGCCTACCAAGCCAAGGCGCAGCTGCTGGCGGCGGAGGCCAAGACGCCCATGTATCTGGCGAGAGACAATGAGCTTATTGCCATCATAGCGGTGGCAGACCCTATCAAGCCTGACTCGGCCGAGGCGATCGCCCGGCTCAAGCATAATGGCATCAAGGTAGTTATGTTAACCGGAGATAATCAGGCCACGGCTGCCGCGGTTGCCGCAAAAGTTGGTATTGAGACGTTTTTCGCCGAGGTGATGCCCCAGGATAAGGCTGGCAAGGTGGCAGAACTGCAAAAAGAGGGCGAGATAGTGGGCATGACGGGCGATGGCATCAACGATGCCCCAGCGCTGGCGTTGGCTAACGTGGGCTTCGCCATAGGTACGGGCACGGATGTGGCTATTGAAAGTGCCGATATCACCCTGATGCGAGGCTCCTTGCACGGCTTGGCCGACGCGATAGCCGTGAGTAAGGCGACACTGAGAAATATTAAGCAGAACCTGTTTGGTGCCTTTATCTATAACGCCGCAGGTATTCCCATTGCCGCGGGCATTCTCTACCCCATGTTTGGCGTGCTGCTTAGCCCAGTGATCGCCGGTGCGGCCATGGCCTTCTCATCGTTGACCGTGGTGAGTAATGCCAATCGTCTGCGTCTGTTTAAAGCCAAAGCGCATTAGGAGGCTGGTATGTTATTTATTAATCTGATTTGTCTCGCCTTGATAGGTTTTATCGTCTGGTGGTTTTGGCTCTATTCGCCGGAGGCGGCCGTGAGTCAGGAGGGCATAGAGATAGTGGTTAAAGACGGAGTCTATACGCCTTCGCGTATCAAGATAGCAGCGGGTAAGGCGACGACACTTACCTTCCTTAGGCAGGACAAGTCGGCCTGTTCGGCGACTCTGCAACTGCCGGCGTTATCGATCAGCGAGGAGCTGGCATTGGATAAGCCTACGGTAATCAAGATTCCGGCCACGACACCGGGGGAATATGCATTTCACTGTCAGATGCAGATGTATAAGGGTGTGCTAGTCGTCGAATGAATGGGGCGACTGAAGGGTGAATGAAAGAGTCGCATAAGCGCCAAATAAAGGGATTGAGTATAAATGGTAGGCAAACCTTATCTTCAGATTTGCCTACTTTTTGCTGGGTAATTTAGAAGCGATATCCCAGGGCGAAAGTAAAGGTATGGGTATCGAGCAGGTCCATCGCCTGATAGTGATAGGTGAGGCCGAGATCCATGCCCGAAGCGAACTCCATGCGCCAGCCTAGTCCAGCCAGCAGGCCGGTACCGTCATCGGTAAACTTGCGGTCGTTGTTGTCGGTATCGGTAAACTTCAGCCGATATTGGTTAGCGCCGAGTTTAAATATCAAGCGGTTTCTCTGAGACAGGGGAAGGGTATACAGGGCCGCTGCTCGGAAGCTGTCGACATCGTCGAGTTGATTGCCAAAGCTAAAGAGGTTGGTGAGAAATACATCCTGTCGCATGTAACCCACTTCAACTCCCCATTCTGGGCTGAAATGGTAGCGATAGGCGAGATCATAATGGGTCTGGAAATCATCACCGTCGATAGCTCTGTCTGATGAGACATTGGTATCTCCTATACCGGCCCCGATTGACAGGGCGTGATGGTAATCTGAGGCGAAAGAGATAGGGGTGATAAGCAGACAGGCTGCGGTAAGAATAGCTTTCATGACAATCCTTTGAAAGATGATAACAACATAAATATCGAGATTGACTTATAGCAGAAGTCATCCGCAAAAGGTATAGGTAACTCGCTATTGATTGAAGTTATCCGCTATTTGTCTTGAGTTGTCTCTGTTATTAAACTAAAAAACAACAATCATAAAGCATTTATCACTTATATGATTTACCTGGTTGGCTGTTAGGCAAGTAGCGGTCGGGAGCGCTTCTCGATACGCTGCCACACCTTATCGTGCAAGTAGAAGACGATAGTGTTGATTGCCGGTTCAATAAGCGCCACCACTCCACCAATCACTATGCTACCCGTCAGTAGGTAGGTGATACCGAATGCGACACCGAAGTGTAATATTGCGAAAGTGATTGTCTTTGCCATGATGCAACTCCTCTTTAATTAACTTAAATGATAATCGTTATCATTTGTGGTGTAAATGAAATTGGTCAGATGGCTTTAATCTTAAAAAACGATTAATTTTGCATGTTTGATAGCTTTCGTTGGTTTACTCCTTTCCAATTTCTACTCATAAACCGTTTTTATTAATTCCTCTAATTCCGCAATGCAGCTTCCGCAGCCACTACCCGCCTCAGTCAGCGTCGTTAGTGTCGCGGTATCTTTGACCTCTTGTTGCTTTATGGCGCAGGAGAGTGTTTTCTCGCCGACCTGCTTGCAGGCGCAGATGATTCTGCCTTCAGCCAATGTCCCCTTAGGCTCCGTCGACAGCAGGCTGCTTAATAGGGTTGAAAGCTCATCCTGATCATTAAATAGTGCTGCAAACCAGGCATGGTGGCTCGGATCAAGTTGCTCACTCACTATGTAGGCAAATTGCACCTGCTGCTGGCTACTCTGGGCTAATCGATAACACTGTTGTTGGGGCGACTCGGCCATGACTTGGGTTATCTGTTGATATGGTGACAGGGCTTTTAGGCTTTTATTAAGCAACCCTGGTGACAGCTCACTGGCAATGAAATAACAAAACCCTCCCTTGATTGTCTGCTTTACCCAGTAGGGAGATTCGAGCCGCGCTAATGGTTGGCGACACACGAGTAATGCCTGACTCTGGGGGCTATAGCGGCGGATACTTACAGGTGTTGCTTTCATCTCAGGTTGACCTGAAATGGGGTCGATAAATGCCTTGCCAAGGGTACTGATCTTGCCGGCACTGGAGTTGCTATTGCTCCAGTGAATCGTCGAGAACGGCTCGCCGGGCTTAACCTCTTTGCCGACGTTGACCCTCAATAACGCCTTGCCCGTCACACTGGTTATCTCTGCAATGTCATGCTGATCGAGGCGATAAGCTGCGGCATCTTCGGGATGGATCTGCAGCTGTGGTTCTGGCTGATGTTGACATAGCCGAGCCGCCAAGGCGGTGCGTGTCATGGTGTGCCACTGATCCCGGCTGCGACCACTGTTGAGTTTCAGAGGAAACTGCTGATCACACGTTTGTGCTGAAGCAATATAGCGCACCGGGATCAGCCTGGCTCTGCGGTTATCGGTATTAAATCTGCCGTCTGCAAACAGGCGTTGATGGAACATTTGAGATTGCAATCGGTTAACAGGCCACTGCTGGGGAGCTAACCGATAATAATCGCTATCAGAAATATCGGCCAAGTCGCCGAGAACCAGCGCATTTTGGCTTAACCCATGAGCTTTGTTGGTGAGGGTGGCATATTCTCGGAATATCTGTGCTTCATGGCGATAGTTAAACCCATGAATAAATCCCATCTTTTTGGCCACTTCACTGATGATCCACCAGTCGGGTTTAGCCTCGCCCTGTGTGGTCGTTACCCTGCGCTGGCGCGATATGCGTCGTTCAGAGTTAGTCACTGTTCCCGACTTTTCTGACCAGCCCTGAGCCGGTAGCTTCACATCGGCTAATGCCAGAGTGTCGGTATCGGCCACACAATCTGATACCACCACAAAAGGACATTTGGCTAAGGCGGCTTTAATTTTATGGCTATCGGGCAGGCTGACGGCAGGGTTGGTAGCCATGATCCAGATGGCTTTAATTTTTCCCTCTGCAATTGCGTCGAACATATCTATGGCTTTGAGGCCGGGTCGGGTTGCTATTTGAGGCGCGCGCCAGAAGTCTCTCACAAGTTCACAGTTGCGGTCGCTAAAGTCCAAATGTGAGGCAAGCATATTGGCCAAGCCGCCCACTTCACGTCCGCCCATGGCATTGGGTTGCCCGGTAATAGAAAAGGGGCTGCTGCCGGGTTGACCTATTTTTCCCGTGGCCAGATGACAATTGATGATGCTATTGACTTTATCTGTACCCTGAGTGGATTGATTAACGCCTTGAGAATAGAGGGTTAATACTTTATCGCTGTGGCCAAATAGCTCAAAGAACTGCTTTAGCTGTACAGGACTTATCTGCAGCTGTTTAGCGGTCTGCTCCAGGGTGAGTTTATCTTGCTGTGCACTTTGTAATGTGGCTTCAAAACCCTGAGTGTGTTGCTCGATATAGTCGTGATCGAGCAATTGATTATCGGCGAGGTAAGCCAATAGGCGATTAAATAACAGTACATCTTTACCGTTAGCAAGGGCTAGATGCAGATCGGCATCATAGCATGAGGCGGTTTTTCTGGGATCTATCACCACCAGTTTGCAGTCGGGGTTTTGGGCCTTTGCCGCTTTTATGCGCTGAAAGAGGATGGGATGACACCAGGCTAGGTTTGAGCCCACAAGAATGATGAGATCGGCGGCCTCAATATCCTGATAACAACCGGGCATCGAATCACTGCCAAAGGCGCGTTTGTGACCCGCAACGCTCGAGGACATGCACAGTCTCGAATTGGTATCGACATTTGCGCTACCAATAAAGCCTTTCATCAGTTTATTGGCGACATAATAGTCTTCCGTTAATAGCTGGCCTGATAAATAGAAAGCCACCGAGTCGGGGCCATGTTTTGCTATGGTTTGCTGAAATTGCTCAGCCACGGTCGATATTGCCTTATCCCAACTCACTCGTTGGTTTTCGATCATTGGAAACTTAAGTCGATGGGTGTCCGATAGCGTTTCCCCTAATGCTTGTCCTTTAGAGCAAAGTTTACCTAAGTTGGCCGGATGGCTCTTATCACCGCGAATGAGTAGTGCACCGTTACGCTGCGGTTTTGCTTCGACACCGCAACCCACACCACAATAAGCGCAGGTTGTTTTAATCCAAGGAGTTATCGGATTTTGGCTCATGAAAACCTCTCTCTGCCGGATGGAATGGTTTTAAATTTACTTTTTGGAAAGCAAGTGGTAGGCCATGATGGTTTTATGTCTGACATTGGTTTTTAAAGTTGTTATAAAATAATATCTTGAAATTTAATTTTTATAAATATACCTATTTAGAGGTGTGTGGTTGGTGCTATATTTTTCATTGGCTTAGGATAAATGTTCAATAATGATCATTGTTTGCACGATTAGTGTGCGATCTAATTTGTTTTCAAGTCCTTAAAAACATCAATTTTTGCCTTTTATTTTTACGTGTATTTAATTATCTATTTGATTTTTAACTACTTAAATCATTAACCAGTGCCTTTTTAAATTTGTTGGCATCAAGTTTGCTCAATACTTGTTCAGTTGGCGATAACATTGAGGCTTAATTATGAACGAGCATGAGCAAACCCCTCACCACAGTGTCATCAATATCGGCTTTGGCGAGACTGGAAAGCCTGCATGCCAGGGGCGTGTCAGTCTAGTGGGCGCTGGGCCTGGTGATGCAGAGCTGCTGACCCTAAAGGCGATGCATATTATTCAGCAGGCAGATCTGATTATTTATGATCGCTTAGTCAGTGATGAGATCTGTGCCTTATTCCCAGCAAAGACGCCGGCCTTATATGTAGGCAAGGCTAAGCATGAACACAGTGTCGAACAAGAACGCATCAACGAAATCCTGGTTGAGCAAGCCTTACTGGGAAAACATGTCTGCCGTTTAAAAGGCGGGGACAGTTTCATCTTTGGCCGCGGGGGAGAGGAGATCCTCTCTCTTAAAGCGCAAAACATCTCTGTTGAAGTGGTGCCTGGCATTACCGCCGCCTCTGGCTGCACCTCTTATGCCGGTATTCCTTTAACCCATAGAGGGGTTTCCCAAGGCACCACCTTTGTTACCGCCCATGCTGAATCAGAGCTACGGCTCAATTGGCAGAGTCTGGCGATGTTGCAGCACACCTTAGTGTTTTACATGGGGCTAAGTAAGGCATCACTTATCGCTAAAGAACTCATTCAAGCCGGGCTAGCCAGCCATACCCCTGTGGCGCTCATCGAGCGTGGTTGCTCTAAAGAGCAGAGAGTTATCAGCGGTTTACTAAGAGAACTGCCCAATCTGGTGGTTAATCACCAGCTGCAATCGCCCACTTTAATTGTGGTGGGGCAAGTGGTGGATCTTGCGTCCCAGCTAAGTTGGTTCGAGCAGCAAGCGCAAGCTAAAGACAAGTATATATCGGCCCGTTTGAGTGCCTAGCGATATAAGGAGAGCAAGATGGATAACATATCTGTACTCGTGGTGGGCAATGGCATGGTTGGCCACAAGTTTATCGACAATATCTTAGCCAGCGAAGCGGCGGATAATGTGCAACTAATCACCTTCTCAGAAGAGCCCAGATTGGCGTACGACAGGGTACAGCTGAGTGCCTATTTCAGTGGTAAGACAGAGCAAGATCTGGCGTTAACCGATGAGGCTTACTATCGTCAGCACAAGGTCGATTTTCTGCTAGATACCAAGGTGATAAGTATCGACCCCACTGCGCATACCGTATTGACCGATAAGGGAAATACCGTGGCTTATGACAAGCTGGTGCTGGCGACTGGCTCTTATCCCTTTGTGCCACCAATTCCCGGCAATGATCAACCCCACTGTTTGGTTTACCGCACCATTGCCGATCTTGAGGCGATCACCGAGTCGAGTTGTCATAGCCAGTGCGGGGTGGTGATCGGCGGTGGCTTGCTGGGGCTTGAGGCGGCGAATGCCCTGAAAAATCTCGGCCTGGAAACCCATGTGGTGGAGTTCGCTCCAAGACTAATGGCGGTTCAGCTCGATGAAGGCGGCGCGAATCTATTGCGCCATCAAATAGAAGCTTTAGGTGTGCAGGTACATACCCAAAAGGCGACGACAGAGATTGTCTCGGGTGAGCAAAGTCGTTACCGATTGAATTTTGCCGATGGTACACATCTTGAAACCGATATGGTGGTGTTTTCTGCCGGGATCCGGCCACAGGATGAGCTGGCTCGACAGGCGCAGCTGGAGGTCGGTGAGCGTGGCGGTATAGTGATAAATGACTTTTGCCAGACCAGTGACCCAGACATCTATGCGGTGGGCGAGTGTGCCCTGTGGCAGGGGCGTATTTTTGGGTTGGTGGCGCCTGGCTATACCATGGCGGCGGTCGCCGCGGCGCATCTATCTGGCGGCGAACTCGCCTTCAAGGGCGCCGATATGAGCACCAAATTAAAGCTTCTTGGTCTGGATGTCGCCAGTATCGGTGACGCCCACGGGCAGACTGAGGGGGCGCAGTCTTACACCTTTCATGATGAGATAACTCAGGTTTATAAGCGTCTGGTGGTCAATCAGGCGGGAGATCGAGTATTGGGGGCGGTATTGGTGGGTGATGTCAGCGCCTATGGCCAGCTGCTACAGATGATGCTCAATGATATGCCACTGCCGGATCATCCTTCGGCGCTTATCTTACCTCAAGTCGAGGGGGAGGGGGCTGCTGGCATGGGCGTCGAAGCCTTACCCGCCAGCGCCCAAATCTGCTCCTGCTATGACGTGAGCAAAGGGGATGTGGCCGCTGCCGTGGCTAACGGGGCTATCGATATGGCCATGATAAAGAGTTGCACTAAAGCCTCCACCGGCTGCGGAGGTTGCAGCGCCTTGGTCAAGCAGGTGATGGACAGTGAGCTCGCCGCTTTGGGCCATGAAGTGGATAACAGCTTGTGTGAACACTTTGCCTATACCCGTCCTGAGCTGGTGGATATTGTGCGGATTAAGCAGATCCGTAGTTTCGATGAGCTGTTAGCCAGTCACGGTAAGGGGTTGGGGTGTGATGTCTGTAAGCCTGCCGTTGCATCGATTCTGGCTTCCTTCTGGAACGATTATATCCTCGAAGATGCCCATATCGGACTACAAGACACCAATGATATCTATTTGGGCAATATGCAAAAAGATGGCACCTACTCTGTGGTGCCACGCATCGCCGGTGGTGAGGTGACTCCCGATAAGTTGATCCTGTTAGGCGAGGTGGCTAAGGAGTTTGATCTCTATACCAAGATCACCGGTGGTCAGCGAATCGACCTGTTTGGTGCGCAACTGCATCAGCTGCCGCTGATCTGGCGCAAGCTGGTGGATGCAGGGTTTGAGACAGGCCACGCCTACGGTAAGTCGGTGCGTACGGTGAAGTCCTGTGTGGGTGACGCTTGGTGTCGATATGGGGTTAAGGACAGTTTAGGGTTCGCTATCGATATCGAAAATCGATACAAGGGCTTACGTTCCCCCCATAAGTTAAAGTTTGCCGTCTCAGGCTGTACTCGTGAGTGTGCCGAAGCCCAATCTAAAGATGTCGGCATCATTGCCACCGAACATGGCTGGAACCTCTACGTTGGCGGCAATGGCGGCATGCGTCCAAGACATGCCGAGCTGTTTGCCACAGGGCTTGATGACCAGACCTTGATCCGCTATATCGACCGATTCCTGATGTTTTATATTCGCAGCGCCGAAAGGCTACAGCGCACTTCAGTGTGGATTGAGAACCTCGAAGGGGGTCTGGAGTATCTTAAATCCGTGGTGATCCATGACAAGCTGGGGCTGGCTGACGAGCTGGAAGCTGAGATGGCCGGCAACATAGCTAAGTATCAATGCGAATGGAAAACCACGCTGGAAAATCCGGAAAAGCTCAAACGTTTTAAGCATTTCGTTAATGCCGAACAAGAGGATAGCTACTTGGCCTATGAGGTAAAGCGTTCACAGCGTATGCCGGCCAAGTCCAGTCAAATCATAGATGTATTAACCGTTGAATAGGGAGACAAGTGATGAACCTAGCAATCGATAAGGTGCAAGATCTTTGGGTATCTGTGTGTTCGCCACAAGATATTACTCCCGGTACCGGGGTGTGTGCCTTGGTTGGAGGGCGGCAGGTGGCGCTGTTTTGTTGTCGTCAGACACAGGCCTTTTATGCGATTGATAATTTCGATCCTATCGGCGGCGCCAGTGTGTTATCTCGGGGGATCATGGGATCGATTGCAGGTGAGCCTGTAGTGGCCTCTCCTCTGTATAAGCACTATTTCAATCTCAATACCGGTCGCTGTATTCAGACTCCGGAGCATCAACTGAACACCTACCCGGTGCGCATCAGTGGCACTGAGGTTCAAATAGGTATTAACAGCTAACCATTAATTTTATTAACGCTAAAGCATGCTACATGAGTGTGGCAGGGGACTTTGCAACTAAAAATTGCCCTAATCCCCGGTTAAGGAGAGTTCCATGAGTACAGATAATCGCTTTAATTTACTGAGCTTTACCGGAAAAATGAAGGTGCTACACCTGAGCTGGATGGCGTTTTTCATCACCTTTGTGGTGTGGTTTAACTTTGCGCCGCTGTTGCAGTCGGTTAAGGCGTCGTTAGGGCTCACCACGGCCGAAATCAAGACGCTGCTTATTCTTAATGTTGCCTTTACTATCCCGGCGCGGGTGGTCATAGGCATGCTTACCGATCGCTTTGGACCTCGCATCATCTATTCGGGGTTACTGGCCATTTGTGCGTTGCCCTGTTTTGCCTTTGCGCTAGCAGACAGCTTTGTACAAGCCGCGATAGCGCGTTTTCTGCTGGGGTTTATCGGTGCCGGCTTCGTGGTGGGAATACGTCTGGTGTCGGAATGGTTTCCCCACAATGAGCTAGGTACGGCCGAAGGGATTTACGGTGGTTGGGGCAATTTTGGTTCGGCGGCGGCCGCATTTACCCTGCCAACGCTTGCCGTGCTCTTTGGTGGAGAAGATGGCTGGCGTTATGCCTTGGGGCTGACCGGGGTGATCAGCCTGGTATTTTCCTGGGTGTTCTACCTTAATGTGGCCGATACCCCAAAAGGTTCGACCTATTTCAAGCCGAAGAGTCTCACGGCGATGGAGGTGACCTCAAAAGGCGACTTCATACTGCTTCTGATAATGAAACTGCCTATGTATGGCGCGCTGGCACTATTGGCGTGGAAGCTGTCGCCAGCGGGCGTCGCTATGTTGAGCGATGTCAGCATTTATGGCATCTACCTCGGCTTGCTGCTGCTCTACCTCTATGAAGTCTCTCAAGTATGGAAAGTGAATAAGAGCGTATTTGAAGGGCCGGTACCTGAGATCCATAGATATAAGTTTAAGCAGGTTGCGGTGTTAAATATTCTCTATTTCGCGACATTTGGTTCAGAACTGGCCGTGGTGTCTATGTTGCCGCTGTTTTTTGCCGAGACCTTCGCGCTCACTCCCGTGATGGCCGGCATGGTGGCCTCGGCCTATGCCTTTATGAATCTTATGTCGCGTCCAGGTGGCGGTTGGATCTCAGATAAATTTGGTCGTAAGCCCACCCTGTTGATATTAACGGCTGGATTAGCGGCGGGTTATTTTCTGATGGGACAAGTAAACGGTGAGTGGCCGGTATGGGTTGCCGTGGCTGCGGCGATGGCATGCTCTTTCTTTGTGCAGTCGGGAGAGGGGGCCGTGTTTGCCACAGTGCCACTGATTAAGCGTCGCATGACGGGGCAGATTGCCGGTATGACGGGGGCTTATGGCAACGTGGGGGCCGTGTGCTACCTGACAGTATTATCCTTTGTAGATTACAGCACCTTCTTTTATGTGATTGCGGCCACCGCGGTACTCGGTTTTGTTGCGCTGACTTGGATGGAGGAGCCTAGGGGGCAAATGGCTGAAATAAACCAAGATGGTAGTGTTACCTTGATCGATGTGTCGAGCCGTTGAGCGAGAGGCTAAGTCGATGAATGCTCATCCTAAGCTTGTCGAAGCGGTAAATTCAGCGCGGACGCCCGGGCAGACCAGGCGGTTGGCGTTGAGTTTCGGCGGCAGTTCATGTGCTGGGGTTAGGCTGCAGAATCAGGATGCATTTGCCGTGCACCATAGTGTCGATAGCCATCAGTTGCTGCATAAAGGGGTGGTGGCTTGTATTGCCGATGGTGTGAGCTGTAGTCAAAATGGTCAGCTGGCTAGCCAGCTTTGTGTGACTCAATTTATCGAAGACTATTTGAGTGCTCCCGACAGTTGGGGAGTCAAACATGCGGCAACTAAAGTGCTGAACGCCTTGAACATATGGCTTAACCATCACAGTCAGCAGACGGCACTGCGGCATAATGGTTACGTGACCACCTTCAGCGCCTTGGTATTTAAGTCTAACCGGCTGCACCTTTTTCATGTGGGTGATTGCCGGGTCTATCGACTAAGAGAGGGCGAGTTAATTCAGCTTTCTAAGGATCATTGTCATCAGGGATTTGGTGAAAAAGGCTTTCTGACTCGAGCCTTGGGGATGGACAGTCATTTAGAGGTGGATTACCAGAGTCATGAACTGCAGCCGGGCGATCGCTATCTGTTAACCACAGATGGCGTCCACGATAGCCTCAGCTTGAGTCGGCTAAGAGATGTGGTCGCTGGCAACGAGCATTTAGAGGTGTTGGCCAGGCAGTTGACCTCGATGGCTTTAGCCGAAGGGAGCCAGGATAACAACAGCTGTCTATTGTTACAGGTGGACTCATTGCCTTATGCCGATGCTCAGGGGTTAACCTTGTCGTCATCGCAGAAAGTGATCCCGCCTGTGATGACGGTTGGCAATACCATAGATAACCTTGAGGTGCTCAAAGTTCTGTACAGCGGTACACGCAGTCATATCTATCTTGTGAAGCTGTTGGGAACTGACGCCGTATATGTACTCAAGGCTCCTTCACTTAATTTCAGCGAGGATGGGGATTATCTGGCGAGTTTCGTGCGAGAACAGTGGCTGGGGCAGCGAACCCAGCACCCATCTCTGATGAAGGTTTATCCTAGTGAATCTACTTTCTTGTATCATCTTTGTGAATATATTCAGGGACAAAGCCTAAGGCAGTGGATGTATGACAATCCTGCTGCCGATATAGGTAAGGTTAGATCCATACTGGAGGGGATAGTCGTTGCGGTTAGAGCCCTGCAACGCATGGGAGTGATACATAGGGATATAAAACCGGAAAACCTGATGCTTACCTCGGATGATAAAGTGGTGTTGATCGATTATGGCGCCGCCCAGATAGACGGCTTGGCAGAGTTGACTCCAGCGACTCAGGAGGCGTTACCACTTGGTGCCGTGGGATATATCGCCCCCGAATATTTGCAAACGGGGATGGCGTCTCATCAGGCGGATATATTCTCGATTGGAGTCATAGTCTATGAGATGTTGAGCGGGAAATTCCCCTATGACACAGGTCGGTCTCTATCCATTTATCACCATAGGAACAGGGACTGGTGTTATACCTCTTGTCGTCAGTATCGAGAGTCTGTCCCCTTGTGGCTCGACCTGGCACTCGAGAAGGCGTGCCATCCAGATACCCGCGTAAGGTATCAGTCCATGTCTGAGATGCTGTTGGATCTGAATAGTCCTAATCAACAGATGGTGCAGAAATATCAGTCACAGCCCTTTATTGAACGTGAGCCGATTATGTTTTGGAAGGGGTTAAGCGTATTGCTCCTGCTGATAGTGGTGTTGCAAGCTTTGCTATTGTGATGCAAGCGGTTGAACAGGCCAAAGCGATGGCCTGTTCTGGGTTGTCGCGTAATAACGGCTTAGTAGTGCCAAGGGAATTTAGAGAAATCCTGATCCCGCTTTTCCAGGAAGGCATCGCGGCCTTCAACTGCCTCGTCGGTACCATAGGCCAGACGGGTGGCCTCGCCGGCAAACAGCTGCTGGCCCACCAAACCATCGTCCGGCAGGTTAAAACCGTATTTCAGCATGCGCATGGCGGTTGGCGACTTAGAGTTGATCTCTTTACCCCACTTCAGGGCCTCGGTTTCCAATTCGGCATGGGGAATGGCGCGATTGACCATTCCCATATCGAAGGCCTCTTCTGCGTTGTAGTTAAAGCCGAGGAAGAAAATTTCCCGGGCGCGTTTCTGGCCTATCATCTTAGCCAGATAGGCGCTGCCATATCCTGAGTCGAAACTGCCTACATCCGGGTCGGTTTGTTTGAATATCGCATGCTCTTTAGAGGCCAGGGTCAGATCGCAGACGACATGCAGGCTATGCCCACCGCCGACAGCCCAACCTGGCACGACGGCAATCACCACCTTGGGCATGAAACGGATCAGGCGTTGTACCTCTAAGATGTGCAGGCGCCCCATGCGGGCCAAGTCGGGTTTATCAGTCTCTTGGCCCTCATACTTGTAGCCATCCTTACCGCGGATGCGCTGGTCGCCGCCTGCGCTGAAGGACCATTGTCCCTTGGCCGATGGACCGTTACCCGTCAGGAGTACACAACCTACATCTGACCATTGGCGGGCATGATCCAGGGCGATATAGAGTTCATCGACCGTCTTAGGGCGAAATGAATTGAGGCAATCAGGGCGATTGATGGCGATACGTACCGTGCCCTGATCTTTGGCCCTGTGGTAGGTAATATCTTCAAAATCAAATCCAGGTACTCGATCCCATAAGGAGGGATCAAAGATATCGGAAACCTTGTCTGTCATGTTCGTAACCCTATGTGTGTCGCATCGAGAAGATGAGCCAAGGCTAGGCTCATTATGAGTAGAGATCAATTAGGCTGCAGAAAACCGTGCACTGGGCATAGCTTTCTGCCGCCTTTGAGGGATTATCTGAGCTTGTCGCAGATAAATTGCTGGTTATCTTTGCTCAATTTATCAAAGCGATTACTGCTGTTGTCGCAGTATTTCTCTTTAAACTCGATTACCGTGTCTCTGGACTCGAGAATATCGTCCAGCGCAGCCAACTCCTGTCGAGTCAGTCGCTCGGCAATTTGTGTCTTGAACATCGCAATGTTCTTGTCTACTCGGATGATCTGGGTGCCCGTCATCGAATCGAGTTTACGTTCGATTCGCTTCAACAGGGCATCCGTTTGCGCGATGGGCTCATCGAGTTTGTCTGTCTCGGTTGCTAGATAATAGAGTAATCCTATCCCTGCACCTAAAATAATCCAGCCTCTCATTATTTATCCAACCATGGTGAACAATCAGTATTAGAAATGTATAATAAGCCAGTTTTCATGGAATATTAAAGCTGTAAGGCTGTTAAATATGAACGCAGAATCAAATAAAAAGGATTATTCCAAGGCTGAACGGATCAAAATTCATCAGCCCGACGAGAATAAATCCGATCGTTTTAATCCCCGCAATCGTATTTATGTTAGAGCAATAGAAGGATTTTGGACTCAGCTACGTCGCCGCTTAGGCTGGGTTGCTATGCTCTTCTTCCTTATCTTGCCCTGGATTCCCTGGGGAGACAGACAAGCCGTCTGGTTTAACCTGGGTGAACAGAAGTTTCATATCTTCGGCCTAACCATTTGGCCTCAAGATCTGACCCTACTCGCTGCATTATTAATGATAGCCGCGTTTGGTCTCTTTTTTGTGACAACCTATCTTGGCCGTGTCTGGTGTGGTTATACCTGCCCGCAGACGGTGTGGACCTTTATTTTCATCTGGTTCGAAGAGAAATTTGAAGGTGCGCGTAATAAGCGAATGAAATTGGATCAGATGCCCTGGAGCTTTAATAAGGTCTGGCGCAAGACGGCCAAGCATCTCTCCTGGTTATTGGTGTCGCTATTAACGGCCATGACCTTCGTCTCCTATTTCGTGCCGACCACCGAAGTCTACGTCGACGTCTTTACCGGCAGCGCCTCGGGGGCCATCTATTTCTGGGTAGCCCTGTTTACCGTAGCTACCTATGGTAATGCCGGCTGGATGCGCGAGATCATGTGTATTCATATGTGTCCATATGCTCGCTTCCAATCGGCCATGTTCGACAAGAATACCTTTATCGTGGGTTATGACACCAAGCGCGGTGAAAGTCGTGGCCCCCGCTCACGCAAGGCCGATCCTAAGGCGCTTGGTCTGGGCGACTGTATCGACTGTGATCTTTGTGTGCAGGTATGTCCAACCGGTATCGACATTCGTAACGGTCTGCAATATGAGTGCATCAACTGTGGGTCTTGTATCGATGCCTGTGATACCACCATGGAGCGCATGGGTTACGAAAGAGGCCTGATCGCCTATACCACAGAAAATAAACTCGAAGGCGTCAAAGAGAAGGTACTTCGACCTAAGTTATTAGGTTATGGTGCGGTATTGGCATTTATGGTCTTCGTCTTTATATATGCGACTGTGACTATTGCCCCTGTGCGTATCGATATTATTCGCGATCGTAACCAGCTCTTTAGGGAGAATAATCAGGGGCTGATCGAGAATACCTTTACCCTGAAGATCTTAAATAAGACTGAAGCCAAACATGAATATCAACTCAGTGTCGAAGGTCTGCCTGATTATGAGTGGTACGGCCCACAGTCTGTGACCATTGAGGGAGGCGAGGTGCTGACGTTGCCTGTAAGTGTTGCCGTCGATCCCGTGGGGCTGTCGCGTGCCATGACTAAGGTCGATTTCAAGGTGACGACAGTATTAGATGGTGAAACCGTAGAGGCGACCCAGGAGTCGCGCTTCTTTAGCCAATAGGCTGGCAGTTAACGGTGAAACATCTTAAAAGGGGCTTTTTAGCCCCTTTTTTATACGTAATGCCTGATAATTGCCCGCTTGATCATCAAAGTGTCATTTTCTTTCAAAAAGCCCTTGCGTAAAAGAATCGTCTCCCTATAATGCGCATCCACTGACACGGCGCAGCAACTTCTTCAACGGGTGAAAGCCTGATAAATAGAGGGGTTCAGCCTAGTCAAAGACTCTGGTTAGTAAGCGGTTATACGCACTATGCTGAGTCAGGCAGAAAGTGGTTTAAGGCTTTCAAATGTCGCCTCCTGGTTAAAGAATCGACGCTTGAAAAACTTCTTAAAATTAACCCTTGACGCCAACATCGGGAAGTGTAGAATACGCATCCCTAAGCCGACGGCCCAGCGCTAACGGCGGCATCCAAAAGTAAGGATGCAATGCTCTTTAACAAGATAAAACAAGAAATCTGTGTGGACACTCACAGGTATTGAGTTAATCGAAAACGATTTAAATCTCAATGCAATGATGAGAGTCCATAGCAATATGTACAAGCATCCTTAGATTCTTCCGAGTCTAAGTGATGAATCAGAATTCATTGAGTCGGACTTAGGTCCACAAAAACTTTTAATTGAAG
>NZ_JAKIKY010000011.1 GCF_023349185.1 Shewanella aquimarina
TACAGTCAGCTGAGACCACATCAATATAACGGTGGGCTGACACCCAATGAGTCAGAGCGAAGATACTGGCTTGAATACAAAACCGTGGCCAATTTTAGTTGACCACTACACCTTTGTGAACTTAACAACTTATTAGTGAGACCTTGCAAGGTACGCTACCTTGTAAGGTAGGAGTCCAAGCATGTAAATAAATGGGGGCAGAGTTAACTTTTTAGGGATTTGATTGGCGCTTGTTGGTAGGCTTCTTCATTCCCTGAATGGCGTAGTCGATGTTTGGTTCGAGTTGGTCTAGCTCTGTCCTTGATTGGTGATACTTTAATCTATCTTGTTGCTGATATTCAACATCTCATTTCACACTTTCATGAAATTTTTCTTTAGGAATAATAGCTTGTATCAATGAGCAACAGACGAAGCCAAATCGAAGAAACGTTAGATACCGAGTGTAGATGCATCTGCGGACGTCGATGGCAGGGATGCCATCGTCGAGCCTCCAAGGATGACTCCCTTTAAAACAAAGAGTCGGCGTGTAGCAGATGTATCTGCACATAAGCCCACCGCAGGTGATAGATTGCAATAAAGGTGCGATCTTAAAATATCCTGTAAATACAAATGTGGCCAAATGTTCCGCCCCAATGGGCACCCAATGACGCTAAATCGAAGAAGCGTTAGGCAACCAGTGTAGATACGGCTGTGGCCTTCGGTGACAGAGCCGAAAATGTTCCCTACATTTTTCGACATTCCCTACATCCATGTAGGTCAGATGATCTCGCAGAGCATACAGGGAGCGTGCTTGCGGCGTGCCAAAAGAGTGCTTGCACTTCCCCCGCCGGGCAGGCGTTAGGTTGCCATGAAGGTATGACCTTCAAAATCCCATCAAATGCCCAAACAGGTAGACGCTACAACCACATTTTCCTCGCTTTAATGAGAAAGCGAACGCCTAGTCGCAATCTTTGAGCGGCCACAAAACTATATGGTCCTCAAGGTACCTCACCTTGTTCTCATTCACTATCTTGTTGCGGATCGACATCCCCAGCTCATGCATCTTGGTCTTATCGCCGGTTAATAGCGGGTGCCAACTGGGGAGATCCCGGCCCTGATAGAGACGGCGATAGGCGCAGCTGTCTGGCAGCCAGGTGAGCTCGGCGATGTTATCGACCGTCACCTTAGTGCAGCTGGGGACGAAGGTAAAACGCTGCTCATAGTGCATGCAATTACACGCCTTTGCATCGAGCAGCTTACAGGCGGCGTTGGTGTAGTAGAGCTCATCGGTTTCATCGTCGATGATCTTATTGAGGCAACACTTACCACAGCCATCGCATAGCGATTCCCATTCCTGGGCACTCAACTCTGCGAGGGTTTTCTCTTTCCAAAACGACATCTTTACAATTCTTTCAAGGGCCTGCTCCTGCCGCTTTCAACGGGCTGAGTCCGGCTTAATGTGGGAGGCCGAGCGGCGCTTTGCCTGCTCGGCATCTGAAATGGTCTATTTTATCTCAGGATACTTAATTCTTTCTGACAGGTAGGTCACGGCCAGGGTAAGGTGTTCTGACCCTTGGGTCTTTCTAAGCACCCGGTAATTGTCATACACCAGGTAGCTGCGACCATTCTTGCCATCTGGCATGATGAGCGACACCTGCATATCCTTGCGTGAGGGCAGATCTGAACCATTAAAGCGTCTGACGCCCAGCGCCTGCCACTGATCGAAGCCCTTATGCACCGCTAGCCCCACCAGATCTTGGGGTAAGGCCTTGGGCGCACTAACCTGACGTCCCCAGGTGCCATCATAATCCCAGCCCAGCTGTTTAAGATAATTTGCCGTAGTGGCAAAGGCATCATCCAGGCTGTGCCAGATGTCTACCCTACCGTCGCCGTTACCATCCTGACCATACTTAGCCAGTTGTTTGGGGGTGAAGTGGGGATAGCCCATCAGGCCGGTTGAATCACTCTTGAGGTTGTCAAACTTGAGCTGGTCGCGCTCCATCAGCTTGAGCGCCGAAATAAACGCCGCATCGTATCCATCGCCGCCATAAGCTTGTGCAACGTTAACGGCCTGTTCACCATGGTAGGCGTTAGAGGCGATCACCGTCAGCGCCGGATAGTCGCTGGCATCGAAGGCCGAGGTTATCCCCCAGTAGGCCAGCACAAACCTTGGCTGAACGCCGTACTCCTTGCCGAGTCGGTCGAAAAGCGCCTTGTTATCTCGATACAGGCTTCTGGCCTGTTCGACTAAGGCTTCGCTCACCCGATTTGGCAAATATTTGTCTAAATTCTCAGGGCCGCTCTTGGCGGGTTCATTGACAACGGCCTTCTTGAACAGCTTTATCTGATCGAAAACCGCATCTATGGTGCCCTGGGCGATCCCCTGCTCGACTGCTTGCTGCTTTAACTCAGAAAGATACTGATCGTAACTGAGCGCGGACTCCTGAGCTTGTAAAGGGCTGGCTAAAAGCAGGCCTTTTGCTAGTAGAGCACTTAGCAAAACATTCTTTAAAAACATGCACTTTCCTATCGGTGACAAGGGTCTGTTTATCTTTCAGGTTTAATTTTTGTTCAGTCTAAACGCGTTTTGCTCGCGGCGTAAGCAAGTAAAGCATAGTCAGCTATGTAAATTGCGCACAACAATGAGCAGGACGCGTTTAGAAGAACCCTCCGGGCAGCTTTTGAAGACAATTTCTACTGCGTTATCGCCCGTTTGTGTAGAATAACTACACCACACGAGCTCTGCCTTGTATAAATCTCCTTCAAAATGCTGCAAAAACAAACAGGAAAGGTCAACAGACCCTAATCTCTGCTATAACCTATCTCTTTCTTGTACTCTTCGAGTAGGTTAACCGGAGGTGGTGGTAATTGAAGATAATACCCCTTCTCGGCAAGTTCAACTTTTACTTTTTCGATATCGGCAAGGGCTAACTGTTCACGTTTGTTTAGCGGCAGCAACATCACCAGTTCGGGCGTACCAAACATCTTCATCAGCGGCTCGGGCACACGCTCGAAATCGTTGCGTTTCTCCACAAAAAGATAACTATCGGGTTTTAAGCGACTCTTATATACAGCACAGATCATATAGGGCGAAATTTCCAGTTTATTCAACTTGCCAGCAAATTCCGCACACTATAACATGGAGCGCAAGGATTATAATAATATCTAGCCGGCTCACGCCGGTTAATTTTATCAAGAGCAAGTTTAGGAATGCAGAAACCTAGCCTCGAATTAAAAGGCTCTTCATTTACGCTTTCAGTGCTGCATATTAACGATGCAGATCTCGACGGAATCGCCCGCGAACTCGACGATAAACTGGCCATCGCGCCGCAGTTTTTTCTTGGTGCGCCCCTGGTGGTCAACCTCAGCGCCATTTCAGATCCCGACTATAACCTCGCCGGCCTCAAAGATCTCTTGATCTCAAGGCAACTGGTGATAGTGGGGATCACAGGCGCGCCGAGTGCCATCGCCACTCAGGCCAAGGCCTTGGGGCTTGCGCTGATCAAGTCTGGCAAACAGAGTCTGACCCAGCCGCAGCTGCCGAAAACCACCAAGATAGTGAAGCAAAATATTCGCTCTGGTCAGCAGGTTTACGCAAAGAATGGCGAGCTCATCATCATTGGCGCCGTGGGTAACGGTGCAGAAGTGATTGCAGATGGCAGCATACACATATACGGTAGTCTTAGAGGCAAGGCCATGGCGGGTGCCAATGGCGATAAGAATGCCGTGATCATCGCCCAGAATATCGATGCCGAGCTGGTCTCCATCGCCGGGCAATATTGGTTAACCGAGAATCTACAGGCACATGCCTCGATCAAGAGCGGTTGTATCAGGCTAGACGGCAACAGCCTTACCGTCGAAGCACTATCGCTATAGAAATTGAAAAGGACAGAAACGAACATGGCACAAATTATTGTTGTCACCTCAGGTAAGGGTGGAGTGGGCAAGACCACTTCGAGTGCGGCCATTGCCACCGGCCTGGCATTGAAAGGCCATAAAACCGTCGTGGTCGATTTCGATATCGGTCTACGTAACCTGGATCTCATCATGGGGTGCGAGCGCCGCGTGGTGTACGATTTCGTCAACGTGATCAACGGCGAAGCCAACCTGAATCAGGCGCTGATCAAAGACAAGCGCACCAGTAACCTGTTTGTACTGCCCGCCTCTCAGACACGGGATAAAGACGCCCTGACCAAAGAAGGGGTTGGCCGTGTACTGGACGAACTAAAGCAAGATTTCGAATACATCATCTGCGACTCACCCGCAGGTATCGAGACGGGTGCCATGATGGCGCTCTATTTTGCCGACACGGCGATCGTCACCACCAACCCTGAGGTTAGCTCGGTGCGCGACTCAGACCGTATCCTGGGCATGTTGCAGAGCAAGTCTAAGCGCGCCGAAGAGGGGCTGGAGCCAGTCAAGGAGCTGCTGCTACTAACCCGTTACTCCCCTACCCGCGTAGCAACCGGCGAGATGCTGAGCGTGGCGGATGTGGAGGAGATCTTGGCCATTCCGCTACTTGGGGTGATCCCCGAGTCGCAAGCCGTACTCAAGGCCTCTAACTCGGGCATACCTGTGATCATCGACCAAGAGAGCGATGCCGGTAAGGCCTACAGCGACGCCGTGGCACGACTAACGGGTGAAGAAGTAGAGATGCGTTTCGTCACCGAAGAGAAAAAAGGATTCTTGAAAAGGATATTTGGTAGCTAATTATGTCTTTACTCGATTACTTCAGAGCGAAAAAAGAGCCAACGACCGCCGTCACCGCCAAGGAAAGATTGCAGATCATCGTCGCCCATCAGCGCGGCGAGCGTGACGCGCCAGACTACTTCCCGGCGATGAAACAGGAGATCATCGAGGTGATCCGCAAGTATGTGCAGATAGACAGCGACCAGGTGTCGGTGCAGCTGGATCAGAACGACGACAACCTGTCGGTACTGGAACTGAACGTGACCCTGCCGGAAAAGCCTTAAACTCCTAGGCAGGAAAGCAAGCAGCACAAACGTATATTAACGCGCATTAACGCAACACAAAAAAGCCCTCTGATGAGGGCTTTTTAATGGGCACCGTTTAACGGCTGCGAGTAAAAAAGACAGGGATACTCGCCTTAGCAGCTGATCTCGGCCAAGGCTTCCTGACTCAGCTCACCGCGCCAGCCCTGTAACACCAGGGGCGTCTCGCCCTGACCGTCATTCCAGCGCCACTGCAGGTACTCATGGATATGACGCTTAGAGCCCAGCAGCTCCATAGGCACCTCATTGGCTTCTGCCACTTGGGTCAAGGCCTGTTTTATCGCCTTGAAGGCCGACTTGTAGCCAGGTTTTAGTGCAATAACATCGATAGCCTCGGGCAGGTTTTCCAGATCCGCCTTGGCCATCTCGGCGATGATCGCCTTGGCATGCATGCGTTTCTCCTGCTCGGTCAGCTCTGTCATCCTAAAGATCTCGCCGGTAGATTTGGGCTGCTTCTTGGCCAGCGCCAGCAGGGCGTGATCTTTAATCACGAAGCCCAGGGCTAAGTCTCGGTCCAGCGCCTTTTGCAGGCGCCACTTGGCGAGCACCTTCAGATAGGCCAGCTGCTTAGGGCTGAGCTGAAAGGCGTTCTTCACCCTAAGGTAGGCGCTGTCGCCATCCGGGCTCTCTAAACGCCCCTGGGTCATACGCTCACCCTCTTCCAACAGCCAGGGCATTCTGCCACTCTGTTCGAGCTTTTCTAACAACTGGGGATAAAGCTGATAGAGGTAATCCACATCGTTGGCGGCATATTGCAGCTGGGCATCGGTCAGCGGGCGCTTTATCCAGTCGGTGCGCGACTCGCCCTTATCCAGCTGGACGCCCAGGCAATGCTCCACCAGCTTGGCATAGCCCATACCGTGGCCCCAACCACAGAGTGCGGCGGCGATCTGACTGTCGAACAACACCTTAGGCTGGCAACGACCATAACGAGCCAGCACCTCGAGATCTTCGCTGCAGGAGTGCAGTACAGTGATCATGTCGTCACGTTCCAGCAGCGCCCAAAATGCAGAGAGGTCGCTCACCGCCACAGGATCGATCAGCGCCAGGGTCTGTCCGTCATAGACCTGGATCAACCCCAGCTTGGCGTAATAGGTGCGGGTGCGAACAAATTCGGTATCTAACATCAGGACCTTCGCCTGACGATACTTGTCCACCAGCGCGCTCAGGCTGGCGTCATCCTCTACATATTGAAAGGTCAAATCTCATCTCCAAATACTGTGGCTCGGTGAACGCAAAAGCCGGCATTATGCCGGCTTTGAGTCACCTAAAACAGGTGGTTCCCTATGCAACTAGGCCGATTTGGCTTCGTCGCGCAGCTCGCGGCGTAAGATCTTACCCACGTTGCTCTTAGGTAGCTCATCTCTGAATTCTACCAGCTTAGGAATTTTATATCCCGTCAAATGATGACGACAGTGCTTGATCACCTGCTCTTCGGTCAAAGATTTATCTTTCGGTACCACAAATACCTTCACCAGCTCGCCGCTCACCTCGTGGGGAACGCCCACGGCGGCCACTTCCAGCACCTTAGGATGCAGGGCCACCACCTCTTCCACCTCGTTGGGGAAGACGTTAAAGCCAGAGACCAAGATCATATCTTTCTTACGATCGACGATATAGAAGAAACCCTGCTCGTCCATGTAACCGATATCACCTGTGGCCAGGTAACCATCCTTATCGATCACCTTGGCCGTCTCCTCGGGGCGCTGCCAGTAGCCCTTCATCACCTGAGGGCCCTTAGCGTAGAGCTCGCCCGTCTCCCCCTGAGGCAGCACATTGCCCTCTTCGTCACGCACCTGCATGTCGGTATTGGCGACCGGGAAACCGATAGAGCCGTTATAGCCCTCTAGGTTGTATGGACAACAGGTCAGCAGCGGCGACGCCTCGGTCAGGCCATAACCTTCCAGCAGGCGGGTCTTAGTGATCCCCTGCCACTTATCGGCCACGGCGCGCTGCACCGCCATACCACCACCGATAGAGAGCTTAAGATTGGCGAAATCCAGGGTCTTAAATTCTTCGGAGCTGACCAGGGCGTTAAATAGTGTGTTCACCCCGGTAAGGGCGGTAAAGGGATGCTTCTTCAGCTCAGACACGAAGGCCGGAATGTCCCTCGGATTAGTGATCAGCAGGTTGTTGGCCCCCTTATGGAGGAACAGCAAACAGTTCACCGTCAGCGCGAAGATATGGTAGAGCGGCAGCGCCGTGACCACAAACTCCTTTCCATCGGCCAGCAGCGGCGAATAGGCGGCGTCGGCCTGCAGCAGGTTGCTGACGATATTGCCATGAGTCAGCATGGCGCCCTTAGAGACCCCAGTGGTACCGCCGGTGTATTGCAAGAAGGCGATATCGTCCCCCTTGATGGTCGGCTTCACATACTGCAGGCGACGTCCCTTAGAGAGCGACTGACGCATGGAGATGGCATGGGGCAGATGATACTTAGGCACCATCTTCTTGATGTACTTCACCACAAAGTTCACCAGGGTGCGCTTAGGCGCGCTGAGCAAGTCACCAAGACCTGTGAGGATAACGCTCTTCACCGGCGTCTGATCCACCACCTGCTCCAGGGTGTTGGCAAAGTTAGACACCACGACGATCGCCTTGGCGCCCGAGTCGTTGAGCTGATGCTTAAGCTCTCTTGGGGTATAGAGCGGATTCACGTTGACCACCACCATGCCGGCACGCAAGATACCAAACAGGGCAATAGGATATTGCAGCAGGTTAGGCATCATGATCGCGACGCGATCGCCCTTCTCCAGCTTGAGTTCATTTTGCAGATAGGCGGCAAAGGCACGGCTGCGCTCTTCGAGTTTACGATAGGTCAGCGTCGCGCCCATGTTGACGAAGGCGGGCTGATCGGCGTACTTGGCCACCGAGCTTTCAAACAGGTCGATGAGCGAGCTGTATTGCTGCGCATCGATGATAGATGGCACATCATGGGGTAAATTTTTCGTCCAAAGCTGTTCCACGAGTCTCTCCTAAATCCCCAGGCAGAGTTAGGGTGAATGAAATCATTCACCTAAGGTTTCAAATATAGAAACTAAACACTGACTTATAAATATTGTAGGTAACACCCAAAAAAATCATACGAGCGTTTTAATTTTGAACATCATCACACAATTAGAGTAAAAATCCTAGTGTAATTTTACCATCTCTTCCCGAGGGGCTGTCACGCTAAAAATGCCTTAATTGCCGCGGCCACCTCAAGGTGATTGCCCATATGGAGATGATGGTCACCCTCGAGCCTTACCTGAGTGAGATCTTGATACCAGGCGGCGACCGAATCGGCCAAACTATCGCCAGTCCTATGTTCAGTACTATTGCCAGACCCTGCGCGGGTTGCTGACACATTCCCCATCAAGGGATAACCAGTTGTGGCGTGGATCGCCAGCACCTTGCCGGCGTGGCCCTGCATCAGGCCACTGACATGATCAAAGTTGAGCCGCATGGGCGAATCTAACTTGAGCCTGGGGTCACTGCGCCAATAACAGTGACCCTCCATTTGCTGCAAGTTGCGCTCGAGGATCAATCGGCACCAGGGCATATCCAGCCCGGTCAGTTTGTGCCTCGCCCTGACGGCAGCATCTAGCACCACAGGTTTGGGCGCCATCTGACTCGTCGCCGCGCGCTGATGGGCGTCGAAGCTGCGCCTGAGCCTCAGTTTGCTCTTATCCGGCGACTCAAACAGGGGCGCGAGCGCCTCGATTAAGATCCAGCGCTCGGCCTTCTCGGCAAAGGCGGCGCTGTAGGCCGAGGCCACTATGCCACCAAGCGAGTGGCCTATCACCCCATGTAGCGGCTGATGACGCACTATGGCATCGATCAGCAGCTCAAGATCATAGAGGTAATCTATCCAGTGCAGCGGATAACCGCCGGGCCTGTGCTGTGACGCACCGTGGCCCGGCCAATCGATTGCCAACAGCCGATAGTCATCAAGGTGCTGGGCGAGCGGCGCGAAGCTATTGGCGTTATCCAACCAGCCATGGAGCGCCAGTAGCAGCGGCTTATCCGCCTCGCCCCATAGACGGCCACCGAGGCGAATATGGGGCAGCGTGATAGTGACCTCGTCACTCTCCTGGCTTAGTGTACACAGCGACGCTAATGGATCATTCATGCTTTAGGTTTTTTAATAAATTTCAGCGTCATACGATCGCTCTCACCGATGGCAAGGTACTTGGCCTTATCCCGCTCCCCAAGACGCAGGCTCGGCGGCAGGGTCCAAACGCCCTTAGGATGATCTTTGCTGTCCTTTGGATTGGCATTGACTTCACTGCTAGCCACCAGGGTAAAACCCGCCTTCTCGGCCAGGGCGATCATCTCATCCTGCACCATGTAGCCAGTGCTCAGATCCATGCCAGGGTTGGCCCTGTGTTCGACCACTCCAAAGGTACCGCCAGGCTTAAGCACCTCATAGACGGATGCGAATACCTCCTCAAGCGCACCGGCCTTGGCCCAGTTATGCAGGTTTCTAAAGGTCAGCACGGCATCGGCGCTGTTGGGTGCGCCGAGACTGACGAGTCTTGGCGGATCGAATGCTATGCTAGAGGCTTGTCCCAGCTTGTCGGCATGGCTCTGCAGCCAACTATCTAGCGCCTTGCCCAAGCGAATACGATAGCCTGGCACCTCAAGGCCCTCAGGCGGGTTGGCATCGAAGTTGGCGGCGATATAGTGCCCCTCCTTGGCCAGATAGGGCGCTAGGATCTCGGCGTACCAGCCGCCGCCGGGCCACAACTCCACCAGGGTATCGCTCGGCTTAATCTCGAAAAAACTGAGAGTCTCGCCTGGATGACGATACTGGTCTCGCTCAACATTTGCCGCTTTGCGCAATGGATTGCTTAACGCATCTGTGACCTGTTGATTGACCACAGTCGGCTCGCTGGCCTGGGCATAGTTTGGGCTGACTAGGCTAGGCGTCGCCACGCCTATGGCTAATGCCAGTGAGGCCGCTAAAGTTAAGGATTTCATCGATTCTCTCCCTGAAATAAGGCTATTGGAAAGGCCTAAGCTAGCAGGCTAATTGATAAAATAAAACCTGATATACAGTCGGTTACACTTTTTGCGTGCCGACTTGATTGGCACTATCGACCCTGCGCCAGCAGAGCCAGAGCATGGTCAGGCTGGTCAGTAACCAGACGCCTACCCAGATCCAGGCCGGGATCCAGGTCTGTTCGGCCAACATGGCGGCATCTCCCCGTCCCGGCATGCCCAGCAACACGGTCGGGCTGGCGAGCGCGTTTAACATCACCATCAGCGCCATCACCCGCAGGGCGAAGGTGAGCAGCGGGCTGTGACTGAGCTTTAACGGCAGCAAAAACAGCAGGGCCAGCATCAACAAGATGGCAACCGTCAAGAGATCCCGCCCCCAGAGTACGATACTTGCCAACACCACCAATCCTAGACAACTAAAACTGACGCGGATCCCCTTAGCCCAGGTAGCCAGATGAAAGATCAGCAATCCCCAGAGCGCCGCGCCAAAATAACCGGCAAAGCCGATCAGCACGGGCCAGCCCCCTTGGCTGACACACAGGCCAGCGCCGTTGGGATAAAGTTCGATATGACTGACTATGCCGCCGCTAAACAGGGTCGCCAGGGCGTGAGATACCTCATGAAAATAACTCTCAAGCCACTTGAAGGGCACGCTCAGATAGGGAATGCGTGTCAGCACCAGCGCCAGCAATAGCTCTACCATGAAGAGGCTGCGAGTCGGCATACCGGCGCGAGAAGAGGGGGAATCGATAGAAAAAGCCATACTGGAGAACCCATCCTTTAGGTTGTTGATGCCTTAAGAGCCGGCGCTTTAGACACGCTGGCGCTACGCCGAAACATCTTCCTTTATTGAAGACTAAACATGAACCTAGACATAGGTGTCTATGCCCACCATCTGGGAGATGGCATCGCGCTGAGCGGCATGTTGATGCAGCAGATATTGACCTATGGCGCCGCGGCTGTTGCCGGTCTGTTGATCGTACTCGAGCTTGGCGTTGAGTCTGTCTTCGAGCGAACTCATATTCTGCTCGGCGAGCTGTGTGGAGATCGATGCGCTGGCATCAAGCTCTGCCCGCCCTGCTGCGGCAGGCCCAACGGGCGTCACATCGATGACGTTGGCTTGCACCCCTTGCTGGGGCGCGATGGCATCGCTAATCGCCGATGCGCTCGAAGAGAGTCCAGGCATCAGGTTAGATGACGAAACTTGCATCAAAGTGATTCCCCCTTCTCTCCTGACAGTCTGGTTACGGGATTATGCTTCAAGCCTACACTAAATTACTCGCGACCGGGCAGTTTTTTCCAGGTCACGGTATCGCGCAGATAAACAGGCTGTAGCTGATCGACCTCGGTCGCCAGACCCGCCTTCACCGCCGCCTCGGCCAGCGGCAGCATAAAGCGCGCGAGTGGGAACTTAGCCTCTTCAACCAGGCTCATCTGCTCGGTCAATAGCGCCGGATAGGCATCGAAGCCTGTGCCACAGGCGGCAAGCGGCGTGTCAAAAGCCAGCTGGCTCGACAACTCCTCTGGCGCGCAGACTCGCTCTTCCCCAACCAGGCTGGCTAGGCCATCGACGGCGCGATACTCCCCCCAGTAGATCTCACCCATGCGGGCATCGATGGCGGTGGCGACCTGCGCGGCTCCCTTGAGCGTTATGGCGGCCTGCGCCATGGCGGCAAGGGTTGAGATCCCCACCACGGGCAGATCTTGCCCTAAGGCCAGCCCTTGTGTCATAGAGGTGCAGATACGAATGCCGGTGAAACTGCCGGGGCCACGGCCATAGGCGATCACGTCTACCTGACTGAGGGAGATCCCCGCCTCCTGCAGTACCTCCTGCACCATGGGCAGCAGACGCTGACTGTGTTCCCGCGGCGCATCGGCCTCACGAGCAAACACCTGTCCCTGATATTGCAGGGCAACCGAACAGAACTCGGTGCAGGTATCGAGCGCAAGTAAACTTAAAGGGGCAGAGAAATCTTTATTTTCCGGCATGTAAAACGAACCAAATCTGTTGCGATATCATGGCGCTGCACTGCTTATTCAACGGCGCTCGCCCCTCATCGCCAAAACCATAAGATGAATGGCGCCGATTATAACGTAAAAGCCGCCCAGGTATAGCCCTAATTCCTAGGGTCTGCTGACCTTCCCTGTGTGTTTTTGCAGCACTTTGTAGGGAGTTTATACAAGGCAGAGCCTGTGTAGTTAATCTAGATGAACGAGAGATAACGCCGTAGAAATGGCCTACAAAAGCTGCCCGAAGGGTTCATTTAAACGGGCCTTGCCCCGTGTTGCGTGCAATTTACATAGAATAACTATGCGACATAGCACGCGCCTTGAGCAAAACGCGTATAGAAAGAGAAAAAATTAAACCTGAAAGATTAACAGACCATAGAGAAAGACCCCAGATGCCTTGCCAAAACAGGCCGTGTTAAGCTCACTGTCACCTCACAAAATGATTGATTCATAGACGCCCAGGCTTTCTTCCTCTTTGATGCAAATATCGATTTTCAGCCGAGGATAAACCCGATAACATAAGACGCTAAATTAGGTCGATAAATTAGAGCGATAGCTAGATGCGCGTTAAGCAAGGCCACACTAAGCTAGCCGCACTAAGCTAGTCGCATGAGACTAGCCAAATTAGCCTGGCCACATTAGTCTCGCAACATTAGCCTGGCCACAATTAGTCTGGCTGCTGTCGACGGAGGCGCTTTAGGCATAAAAGCCAAAGGTAGTGTTCGCCGACAGAATGTCGATAAGCCTTCTCTTACTCGAGGGTATAGCTGTGCAGAGTCAAATAGCCCTGACTGCGAGTCAGTCACATTCACAGGCCATCATCATGGCTCTGGGCTCGGCCGTCTTGATGGGCACTATAGGCGCCCTTGCCCGCACCGCCAACCTCGATGCCAGCATCATCACCTTCTATCGCCTGCTGATAGGCGCCGCCTGCCTCATCACCTACATGCTGCTCACGGGCAAAACGCAGCAGATATTACATCGCCCCAGTAAGCTGCACCAGGTTAACGGCGCCATGCTGGCCGGTTTCATGGTGTTCTATGTACAAGCCATCGGCTACATCAACATGGCCAACGCGGTGATGCTGATCTATCTCGCCCCCCTGGTCAGCGCGGTAGGCGCCCACTTTTTGTTTCAAGAGCGGCTCAAGCGCCAGGATCTGCTCGCCATCGGCATCGCCCTTGTCGGGGTGGTCGCCATCTTACCCAGCCTAGAGAGCCTCTCGGGCAGTACGGCCGAACTCAAGGGCTATGGTTTTGCCCTGCTGGCCCTGGCAAGTTACAGCGGCTTCATGTTGATCAATCGCCGGCCCGCCAGTGCCAGCCCCTATCAGAGCACACTGATCCAGTTGAGTTTCGGCGCCCTCTGCCTGCTTCCCTTTGCCATTCATCAAGCCGTGATACCGAGCTTAACCCAATGGTTCTGGTTGGCGCTCATCGGCGTATTTCCTGGATTTCTGGCCATCTTATTAGCGGTTAAGGCGCTCAGGGTGTTGCCCGCGGCGACCTTCGGCACCTTGGCCTATATCGAACCTGTGACCGTGGTGATCATCGGCTGGAGCCTGTTTGCCGAGCACCTCACCCCGAGTCAGTTAATGGGCTGTAGCCTGATCATCTGTGCCGGACTGATACAGACGCGCAAGCGGCGCCGGAATGATACAGACACGCAAGCTACGCCGGGCCCCCAATAGAAGGAGTTGTCAATGAGTGCAAAGATCCCAAGAATCGTCATTGTGGGCGGCGGCGCCGGCGGACTCGGCCTGGCCACCCAACTGGGACACAAGTTGGGCAAGAAGCAGAAAGCCGAGATCCTGCTGATAGACAAGAACCGCACGCATATCTGGAAGCCCCTGCTCCATGAGGTAGCCACTGGCTCCCTCGATGCCGACCTCGACGGCGTGGTCTACTCGGCCCATGCGGTTAAACATGGCTACCAGTTTCAATTGGGCGAGCTTTCCGGGCTGGATCTTAAGGGCAAACGTTTGCAGCTTGGCGCCATCAGTAACGACAAAGGCGAGGCACTATTGCCCGCCAGGGAGCTCGAATATGACACCCTAGTACTGGCCGTTGGTAGTGTCAGCAACGACTTTGGCACCCCGGGCGTGAAGGAGCACTGCTTCTTTCTCGACTCCCACCACCAGGCGAACCGCTTTCACAACGCCCTGCTCGACAGCTTCACCCGCATGCATCAATCGGACGAGCAGCAAAAGCTTAACATCGCCATCGTCGGGGGCGGCGCTACCGGGGTGGAGCTATCCGCCGAGCTCTACCATGTGACCGATCTGCTCAAGAGCTATGGTCTGAGTAAGATGACCGCCGATAGACTGAGTATCACACTGATCGAGGCAGGCCCAAGAATTCTCCCCGCCCTGCCCGAGCGCATCGCCGCCTCGGCCACTCGCGAACTCACTAAACTCGGCGTGTCGGTACGACAAAACACCCGCATCGAAGAGGCGACCTCCAAGGGCTTTGTCACGGCGGAAAATGAGCTGATCGCCGCCAACCTGATGCTGTGGGCGGCCGGGGTCAAGGCGCCAGACTTTATCAAGCAGATAGAGGGGCTTAACCTTAACCGTGCCAATCAGATCCTGGTACGGCCCACCCTGCAGGCCCAGGGCCACGACGATCTCTATGTGATCGGCGATTGCTGCGCCTGTGAGCAGCCAGACGGCAGTTTCGTGCCGCCAAGGGCGCAGTCGGCGCATCAGATGGCCCAGTGTGTCGAGCGCAACATTCTCAATGATCTCAAGGGGCTCAGCCTGAGCGAATATGCATATGTGGACCACGGCTCACTGGTAAATCTATCACGCTTCAGCACAGTGGGCAGCCTGATGGGCAACCTCACCAAAGACAGCATGTTCGTCGAGGGTAAGATCGCCCGCTTCATGTATATCTCCCTCTATCGCATGCACCAGAAGGCGATTCATGGCGTCGCCAAGACCTTCGCCCTCTGGTTGGTAGAGAAGATGATGCGTGTGGTGCGCCCAAGGATGAAGCTGCACTAGCAGCTTAAGCCAGGGACAACTCGGCTCGCCTTGGCTGTCCCTAGTCGATCTGTTGCAGGAAGCTCACCGCCCTATAGAGATCCCGAGTGCGATGCATGTGCGGTAGCGAGTTGATAAAGGCCTGACCATAGGGGCGATTGACGATGCGGTTGTCGCAGAGGATCAACACGCCCCTGTCTTTCTCATCCCGAATCAGACGGCCGACGCCCTGGTTGAGAGAGATCACCGCCTGGGGCAAGGAGAGTTCCATGAAGGGATCTTTGCCCTCACGCTGCACCCCGTCGGCTCTGGCCTTGTAGAGGTTATCGTCCGGCGAGACGAAGGGTAGCTTGTCGATGATGACGCAGCTCAGCAGCTTACCGCGCACGTCCACCCCTTCCCAGAAGGCGCCCGTGCCAAGCAGCACGGCGTTACCCAACTGTCGGTATTTCTTCAAAAGGGTCTGCTTGCCCGCCTGCCCCTGCACCAGGAGCGGATAGTCGACCCGCCCCTGTAACATCACCGCCACCAGATTGAGCATGCGATGGCTGGTGAACAGCATGAAGGTCCGGCCCTTGGCGGCGTTTATCGCCTTCACGGCCACCTCCACCAGCTGCCTGGCTGCCCGTTCCTGGCTGGTGACCGTAGCCAGATGGCGCGGCACACAAAACAGGGATTGGCGGGCATAATCGAAGGGACTGTCCAAAATGGTGGTGTGAGTGGTGGTGTGAGTGCTGCTGTTAGTGCCGCGGTTGGTATTAGCACTGGTCTTATCCAACCCCAGCGCCTTGGTAAACAGCGACAGATCCCGGTTGATCTGCAGGGTGGCCGAGGTAAAGATCCAGCTGACATCAGGACTGAACAAAGACTGACACTCTTTGGCGACCTTGATGGGGGCGATCCGCAGCGTCAGGTACTGATAACCATATTCTATGCTGTAGGCACTGTCTGGGTTATCACATTGAATAAAAACGGTTAATTTGCTGAGCAGCGCATCAAACTTTTCGACCCCATCGTCAAAGGCCTCATTGCGACCAAGGTAACCCAGCAACATGGTGCGATAGGCGGTCAGTTCGGAGACCAGCGACCAGGCCGCCTCCATCAGGGCCTTATCGCCAAGCAGGCGGCGCCAGTCACGCTCCTCGCTGGCAAACAACAGCCCCTGCCAGTGTAGCAGCTGGGTGTGGCAGCGAGCGGTCATAGCGCCAATCTGCGGCGAGTCGGCCATCTGGGTGCGATAGAGTTCGTTAAAACGCTCAAGCAGGCGAACAAGACTCTTGAAGCTAAGCTGCTGACCGAAATAGGTCACGGCAATATCGGGCAACAAGTGCGCCTCATCGAATATCACCACGTCGCTATCGGGCAGCAGTTCGGCAAAGCCCGTCTCCTTCAGGATGCGATCGGCGAAGAACAGATGATGGTTCACCACTATGATCTTGGCGTCCAGCGCCTTGGAGCGGGCCTTGCGGGTAAAGCAGGCCTCATAGTGATCGCAGGCCTTACCTATGCAGGACTCCTTACTGCTCACCACCAGCGGGATCGCCGGTGAGTTTTCCGGCACGGCGTAGAGGCTACCGATATCGCCATCCACCGTCTGGCTGGCCCACTGATCGATACGCAGCAGATCGTCTAAGATCTTGCCGTCGGTCACCTCGACGCCGCTGAGTTGCTTCGCCATCAGGTGCTGACACAGGTAGTTACTGCGCCCCTTGAGCAAGGCGACCTTGGGCCTTATGCCGAGAATATTGAGTAGCGCAGGTAAGTCTTTGAAAAATAGCTGCTCTTGCAGGTTTTTACTGCCGGTACTGACGATGATCTGCTTGCCGCTTAGCAGCGCCGGTACCAGATAGGCATAGGTCTTGCCCACGCCCGTGCCCGCCTCGACCACTAGGTTATCGCCCTTTTGCAGCGTCTCGCTGACTCGAGTGGCCATCGTCTGCTGCTGAACGCGACAGCTATAGCCCTTGATATGACGGCTTAAGCTGCCATCGGGGGCAAATACCTGTTGTACATCCTGAGTCAGTCGTTTGTTCAATGAATGGCTGATGGTTAATCGTTGATGTTTAAAATGACATCCTGGCATTATGCGGATTTTCTTAGCCAGCACAAGGGACTTGAACCATCGGCTAGCCGCTGCCCTAAATGAACCAAACGCTGCCGCTTACGGCTTAGACTAAGATCAAGACTCAGATTGAAACTCAGATTGAATTAAGAGTGCTCAACAAAGCATCAAGTTGAAGAATTTTCACCCCGCTTAAATTAGCGCTTGCATACTCATGCAAACTTGATTAGTTTAAATACAACTCAGGGCGAACTGACGCCCCAAATTACGCACTGCGAGAGAAGACAGAACATGACACAGCGTTTGAATACTATCCATCATCACCATCATATGCGGTAGCCTTCGGATGCTTACTGCCGGAGGACTATTTCCTTCTGGCGGTTGATTCAAAAGCGATCTAAAACCCCTGGAAGGAATTCCGGGGGTTTTTAGTTTCTAGCTTAAGATTTTGTTTTAAAACGATTTAAACAAGTTTACTGAATCAACAAATGAGGAATCATCCTATGTCAGAGTCAAATCGATTACGCATCGCCATTCAAAAGTCCGGCCGCCTGTCTAAAGAATCACAGAAGCTACTCAAGAGCTGCGGCGTTAAGTTTAACGTCAACGAACAGCGCCTCATCGCCCACTCTGACAACATGCCCATCGACCTCTTGCGAGTACGCGACGACGATATTCCTGGCCTGGTGATGGATGGCGTGGTTGATCTTGGCATCATAGGCGAGAACGTCCTCGAAGAGGAGCAGATAGAGCGCCAAACTATGGGTAAGCCAAGCGATTGCATCAAGCTGCGCCAGCTCGACTTTGGTGCCTGTCGCCTATCGCTGGCGGTACCGACCGAGTTTGCCTACCAAGATGCCGCCTCACTAGAAGGCCTACGCATTGCCACCTCCTACCCTAACCTGCTACGCCGCTTCATGCAGGAGAAGGGCATCAACTACCGCGACTGTATGCTTAAGGGCTCGGTGGAGGTTGCCCCCCGCGCAGGACTGGCCGATGGCATCTGCGATCTGGTCTCTACCGGCGCGACCCTAGAAGCCAACGGCCTGTATGAGACAGAGGTTATCTACCGCTCCATGGCGTGCATCATCCAATCCACCCAGGAGCAGAGTGAGACCAAGCAGGCTCTGATCAACAAGATCCTCTCTCGCATCAACGGGGTGGTGCGCGCCAAGGAGAGCAAGTATATCCTGCTACACGCCCCCACCGAGACGCTGGATCAGATAGTCGCCCTGCTCCCAGGCGCCGAGAACCCTACCGTACTGCCGCTGAACGATGACACCAATCGTGTGGCCATCCACGCCGTCAGCAGCGAAGATCTCTTCTGGGATACCATGGAGGCCCTGACTCAGCTCGGCGCCAGCTCCATCCTGGTGATGCCAATCGAAAAGATGATGGGATAACGCCATGACCACAAGCACCATCACAGCCACACTGATGCAGCGCCTCGACTGGCAGGCGCTAGATGACCAGGCCAGATGCCAAGCCCTGTCACGCTCGCCGCTGATTGGCGATGCCAATCTTGAGCAGCAGGTCAAAGATATTATCGACACAGTCGCCAGCCAGGGCGACGCCGCGCTAAAAGCCTTCTCTCGGTCGTTCGACAGGGTGGAGCTCGACGCCCTGCGCATGAGTGACCAGGCCATCGAGGCCGCCAGCATGCGAGTCGATGGCCAAATCAAGGCCGCCATCGAGCAGGCCAAGGCCAACATAGAGACCTTTCACCAGGCGCAGGCCTTTAAGGGAATTGATCTTGAGACCCAAGCCGGGGTGCGCTGTGAACTGCGCAGCGAGCCTATCGAAAAGGTCGGCCTCTATATTCCTGGTGGCAGCGCGCCGCTGATCTCCACCGTGCTCATGCTGGCGCTGCCAGCTAAGATCGCCGGTTGTCAGCAGCGAGTGTTGGTCAGTCCCCCGCCCATTAATGATGCCATCGTCTACGCCGCCAAGGCTTGTGGCATCACGGATATCTATCAGGTCGGTGGTGCTCAGGCGATCGCGGCCTTAGCGCTGGGGACAGAATCTGTGCCAGCGGTTGACAAGATCTTCGGCCCCGGCAATCGCTATGTCACCGAGGCCAAGCGCCTGGTGGCTCAGGACAGTCGCTGCGTGGTCAGCATAGACATGCCCGCCGGCCCTTCTGAGGTGTTGGTGATAGCTGATGGCGACGCCAACCCCGACTTCATCGCCGCCGATCTGCTTTCACAGGCGGAGCACGGTCCAGATTCTCAGGTGATGCTGGTGACAGATAGCCAGACACTGGCCGACGCCGTTAATTTAAGCCTTAGCGAGCAACTGGCCAGGCTGCCCAGGGCCGAGATAGCCACTCAGGCCCTCAGCGCCAGTCGCACCCTGATGGTCGCCGATATGGCCCAGGCCGCCGAGGTCTCTAATCGTTATGGCCCAGAGCACCTGATCATTCAGACCCGCGCCCCCCGTGAAGTGCTGAGCAAAATCCGCGCCGCCGGCTCGGTATTTCTCGGCGCCTATACCCCGGAGTCGGTAGGCGACTACGCCAGCGGCACCAACCACGTGCTACCCACCTATGGCTATAGCCGCGCCGTCTCCAGTTTGTCGCTGGCAGACTTTAGCCGCCGCTTCACCGTGCAGGAACTCAGCGCCCAGGGGCTACAGGGACTGGGCGAGTGCGTGATGACCCTGGCCAGCGCCGAGCTGCTGGACGCCCACAGAAATGCCGTCGCCGTACGACTTGCCACGCTAACGGGCGAGGAGAAATAAGATGAGTGTAGAAGCCAAGATGAGTGTTAACGCGGCATCGCTCGCCGAGCGTCTCGCCAGACCCGAACTATTATCCCTCGAGCCCTATCAGTCGGCGCGCCGTATCGGCGGTGAGGGACAAATTTGGATAAATGCCAACGAGTCACCCTTTAATAACAGCGAGTTAGTAGGTTTAAACCGCTACCCCGAGTGTCAGCCGCCCGAGCTTATCCAGCGCTATGCCGACTATGCCGGGCTGTCGAGCCGACAGGTACTCACCAGTCGCGGCGCCGATGAGGCCATAGAGCTGCTTATCCGCACCTTCTGCATCCCGGGCCATGACACCATCGCCTGCTTCGGCCCCACCTATGGCATGTATGCCATCAGCGCGCAGACCTTTAATATCGATGTCAACGCCCTGCGCCTAGATGCAACCTATCAGCTGCCCCAGGATCTGCCGAGCCAGGTCGGCGATGCCAAGCTGGTGTTTATCTGCAACCCCAACAACCCGACCGGCACTGTGATTGAGCCCGATGCCATAGAGGCGGTGATCCGCAGCCTGCCAGATACCTTGGTAGTGGTGGATGAAGCCTATATCGAGTTTTGCCCAGACTACAGCGTGGCAAGCCTGCTAGATAAGTACGACAACCTGGTGGTGCTGCGCACCCTGTCCAAGGCCTTCGCCCTGGCAGGTGCCCGCTGCGGCTTCATGCTGGCAAACCCTGAGGTCATCGAGATGGTGATGCGGGTGATCGCCCCCTATCCAGTGCCGCTGCCGGTGGCCAAGCTGGCAATCGAAGCCTTAAGCACCGAGGGAATTGAGCGAATGCAGACCCAGGTCGACACCCTTAAAGCCAACGGTGAAAGGCTCGCAGCGGCATTAACGGCTGCAGGCGCCAGGGTGCTGCCCGCCTTTGGCAACTTCGTGCTGGCCTATTTTGATCAGGCAAATGAGATAAGCGTCGGTGAGATGCAGGCGCGTCTCAAACAGGCGGGTGTGGTTGCCCGGGCTTATAAAGACCCGGTGCTTGCCGATGCCATACGTTTCAGCTTTACCAGTGATGAGCAGACAGATGCCCTACTCGCGCTGCTCAGCCAAAGACCCTAACCAGACAAACGACTCAATTAAAACAAAATTCAAGATAGAAGCAGATTTAAGGTAGAAGCAGATTTAAGGTAGAAGCATGATGAAACAGAAAATCCTCTTTATCGACCGCGATGGCACACTAATAGAAGAACCCGTTACCGACAAGCAGGTCGACAGTCTGGCTAAGCTGGTGTTTGAGCCTCAGGTGATCCCAGCGCTGCTCAAGCTGCAGGGCGCGGGCTATCGCCTGGTGATGGTCAGCAACCAAGATGGCCTGGGCACCCCCTCCTTCCCCAAGGATGACTTCGATGCGCCCCAGGATATGATGATGCAGATCTTCAACAGTCAGGGCGTCGAGTTTGATGAGGTGCTTATCTGCCCTCACTTTGACGATGAAAACTGTAGCTGCCGCAAGCCGAAGCTCGGCCTGGTTAAGGCCTATCTCACCGAAGGGCGGGTGGACTTTACCCAATCGGCGGTAATTGGCGACAGGGAAACCGATCTGGGCCTGGCCGACGCCATGGGCATTAAGGGGATACGGTACAATCGCGATAGCATGAACTGGGACGCCATCGCCGAGGAGCTCCTTGGCGGCAATCGCGTGGCGACCGTGGTGCGCACTACCAAGGAAACCGATATCAAGGTCACGGTCGATCTCGACAGTGAGCTAAAGAGCAGTATCGATACCGGCATAGGTTTCTTCGACCACATGCTGGACCAAATCGCCACCCACGGTAACTTCAGGCTGGACGTCAGTGTCGATGGCGACCTTGAGATCGACGATCACCACAGTGTGGAAGACACGGCGCTGGCCATAGGCGATGCGCTCAGACAAGCCCTAGGGGATAAGCGCGGCATCGCCCGTTTCGGCTTTAGCATCCCCATGGATGAAGCCAGCGCCAGCTGCCTGCTGGACCTGTCAGGTCGCCCCTTCATCAAGTTTGAGGGGCAGTTCGAGCGCGAGATGGTGGGCGAGATGGCCACCGAGATGGTGCCGCACTTCTTCCGCTCTCTGGCCGATGGCCTGCGCTGTACGCTGCACCTCTCCACTCAGGGGGACAACGATCACCACAAGGTCGAGAGCCTGTTTAAGGTCTTTGGCCGTACCCTGCGCCAGGCGGTAAAGGTCGAAGGCGACGCCTTGCCATCGAGCAAGGGGGTGCTATGACAAGCCAGGAAACTAAGGCTAGCAACGGCTCCACTATCATCATAGATACCGGCTGCGCCAACTTAAGCTCGGTGCGCTACGCCTTCGAGCGTATCGGCGCCGACGTGGAGGTGAGCGATGATATCGCCAAGATCAAGGCCGCCACCCGCGTGGTATTGCCGGGCGTCGGTACCGCCAAGGCCGCCATGCAGGCGCTTAAGGATAAAGCCCTTATCGACACCATATGTGGCCTGACCCAGCCAGTGCTTGGCGTCTGCCTCGGCATGCAGATGCTGACCAAGGCCTCACAGGAACGCGGTGGCTTAAGTTACGGGAATAGTTACGGGAATAGTTACGAGAATACTAGCCAAGACTGTGAGTGTCTGGGGCTGATCGACACCAATATCGAGCGGCTCGATTCAAAGGGCCTGCCCCTGCCTCACATGGGCTGGAATCAGATAAGCCCGAGCCAGCACCCGCTGTTTGCCGGCGTTGCCGAGGGGAGCTACGTCTACTTTGTTCACAGCTACCGCGCGCCACTTGGGGACTTCACCATCGCCAAGAGTGAATATGGCGAGGGCTTTAGCGCCGCCATCGCCAAAGACAACTTTATGGGCGTGCAGTTTCATCCCGAAAAGAGCGCTGGCGTGGGCGCCACTATCTTGAAAAACTTTATGAGAATGACTAGCGACAGCTTTGCCAAGGAGAACGCCCTATGATCATCCCAGCGATCGATCTCATCGAGGGACAGGTGGTACGTCTCTACCAGGGCGATTACGCCCTGCAGACCACCTTTGAACTCAGCCCACTGGCGCAGCTACAGCGCTATCAGGCTCAGGGCGCGACCTGGCTGCATATCGTCGATCTGACCGGCGCCAAAGACCCTGACAGACGGCAGACCCGGCTCATCGGCGAGCTGGTCGACAACCTCGATGCCAACATACAGGTCGGCGGCGGCATTCGCAGCGAATCCCAGGTCAAAGAGCTGTTAGCACTCGGCGTCAAGCGGGTGGTAATAGGCTCTCTCGCGGTCAAGCAGCCCGAGTTGGTACAGGGCTGGCTCAAGACCTATGACAGCGATGCCATCTGCCTAGCACTGGATGTCAACATCAACCAGGCGGGCGAGAAGATAGTCGCCGTCTCTGGCTGGCAGAGCGGCGGTGGCAAGACACTGGAATCTCTGGTCGCCACCTTCGCCCCCTATGGCCTCAAACACGCGCTGGTGACAGACATCAGCCGTGACGGCACCCTGCAAGGCAGTAATACGGCGCTTTATCAAGAAATTGCCGAGCGCTACCCAGAGATCCAGTGGCAGGCCTCGGGCGGCATCGCCACCCTAGATGATGTGAGCGCCGTGCGTGACAGCGGCGCCAGCGGCATCATCATAGGCAAGGCGCTGCTCATCAATAACTTTAACGTAGAGGAGGCGATCGCATGCTGGCCAAACGCATAGTGCCCTGCCTGGATGTCAGAGACGGCAAGGTCGTCAAGGGCGTGCAATTTCGTAACCATGAGATCGTCGGCGACATAGTGCCCCTTGCCGCACGATACGCCCTTGAGGGCGCCGACGAGCTGGTGTTTTATGACATCACCGCCAGTGCCCACGACAGAGTGGTCGATAAGAGCTGGGTCAGCCGAGTCGCAGAGCAGATAGACATCCCCTTCTGCGTCGCCGGCGGCATCAAGAGTATCGAGCAGGCACGTGAGAAGCTGGCGTTCGGCGCCGATAAGATCTCCATCAACTCACCGGCGCTGAGCGATCCTAGCCTTATCGATCGCCTGCAGGATGAATTTGGCCGCCAGTGCATAGTGATCGGCATAGACTCCTACTATGACGCAGATACCGACAGCTACAAGGTAAAGCAGTTTACCGGCGACGAGGCGGCGACCAAAGATACCCAGTGGTATACCCAGGACTGGGTGGAAGAGGTGCAAAAGCGCGGCTGCGGCGAGATAGTGCTTAATGTTATGAACCAGGATGGTGTCCGCCAGGGATATGACATCAAGCAGCTTGCCATGGTGCGCGCCATCTGCGACGTGCCGCTTATCGCCTCGGGCGGTGCCGGCACCATGGCGCACTTTCTTGAGGTGTTTGCACAGGCCGGCGTCGATGCCGCCCTGGCCGCCAGCGTGTTTCACAAAGGCATTATCGACATTCAGGCATTGAAGCGTTACCTGCGCGATAACGACATCCAGATGCGGCTGTAATCGCCCTTAATCTGCCCAAGGAATAAAGATGAAAAACCTAGAAGATTTCAATAATTTGGACTGGGAAAAACAGCAAGGCCTGCTACCTGCCGTGGTACAAAACCACCTCACGGGTAAGGTACTGATGCTGGGGTATATGGACAAGACCGCACTGGCTCAGACACTCACCAGCGGCAAGGTCACCTTCTTTAGTCGCAGCAAACAGCGGCTGTGGACCAAGGGTGAGACATCAGGCAATACGCTGGATCTCATCGCCATCGACAGTGACTGTGACAACGACAGCCTGCTGCTGCAGGTGATCCCTAATGGCCCCACCTGTCACCTGGAGCGGGAGAGTTGCTGGCCCGATGGCGAGGCGCACCCCTTTATCGACAATCTGGCGACCCTGATCGCCTCACGCAAGGGGCAAGACGCCAAGAGCAGCTACACGGCTCACCTGTTTGAGCGAGGCACCAAACGCATCGCCCAGAAGGTTGGCGAGGAGGGACTGGAGACTGCCCTGGCGGCCGCCACCCATGACAAGGAGGAACTGGTGAACGAAGCCTCAGATCTTATCTATCACCTGCTGGTACTACTAGAAGATCAGGAGCTCAGTCTATCTGATATCACGGCTAACCTGCTTAAGCGCCACAGCGCAGCAGAAAAATAGACTAGGACGGTTCGGGCTGACTGGATTGACTGGCTGTATTGACTAAAGGTATCAGCCGCTAAGCCAATACCGTCAATACCAAAGCATTAGTTGGCCTAAAACCAAACTGCCTACTGGGCGCAGGACACAAGCTATGAGGTCTGGGATCTGGGCACAAGCTCTAAGGTCGGGGATCTGGGCGTAAGCCCAGAGCTCAAGCCCTGAGCAAAAGTCCTGAACACTAGCCCTGAACACTAGCCCTGAACACTGGCCCTGAACACAGCCACGGCCTCTATACCCAAAGATGGGAGCGGTGCATGCCGCGCCCTTACTACCCAAAATGCCCCTTAGTTCCATTGATAGCTAAGCACCAAGTAACTGCCCTGTGCCCTGTGCCCTGTGCCTTGCTCCCTTTCATCAATTTTTGTTTTCCTCTGCTTAAACCTATTTCCTCATACTAGTCCTATGCCTATGCCTATGCCTATGCCTATGCCTATGCCTATGCCTATGCAGATCGAGCATGGTATCACTATTAGCAAGACGCAAACCCTGCACGCCTACCAGCATTTATCGCCCTTTGCACTCGTCAATATGTGTGTTTCTTAAGACCAGTGTTGCAAAATTGGCCTAAGCAACATAATATACATCCGTATACATATGAATACAGGATGTAACAAAATAGCGTTACATATACCTTTTTGTTACAGCCTTGCCAGATTAAGTGCCCCAAAGCGTGTGTTTAAACTAGAGGTATCCCTTTATGGTCAGGCGTTCTCGACACTATCCACTAGGACGTGGCACATGCTTAGCGTGCTGCCTAACCCTATCGTTATCTTTTCCGCTACAGGCCTATTCGGCAACGGGTCAGGCGCAGCTGCTGGCTGCCCCCTTCAACCAAGCATCGGCCATGTTACCAGGGCTTGAGACAAATGCCGCCCAGGGCCTTTCACCCTTAGTAAGTTATGCGCCTTCGATGGCGGGACGAAAAGACGACGGTTCGATCGCATCGAATACAGCATTGAGTCATAACAGAGGCACAGGCTTAACCTCCTCATGGCTAGCCAGTCTCCACGAACAGAGACCGGCACTGACGCTTAACTATCTGTTCGCCTGCCTATTCGCCATCGTCGCGCTAGCCTATCTCATGCACCGGCTATATAAGCAGGCCGTTACATATTCGGCCACACGCCTGGAACAAAAGATCGATGAGCGCACCCAGGCATTGGCGCTTGAAAACAAACGACTGCACGAGATGAGCCAGAAAGATCCGCTAACCGGCATAAAGAATCGGCATTTCATCGAAGAGGTCATCGACCAGGACGTCAACCGGGTGAAGCGCGCCTACGATGCCGCCAGAGAAATGGGGCAGGCCCCCGTCAAGGCCGATATGCTTGCCTTTATCGTCGATATAGATCATTTCAAACCCATCAACGACACCTATGGCCATCTGGTTGGCGACCATGTGCTAACTCAGGTGGCACAGCGATTGAACACCCTATTTCGCAATTATGATTATGTGGTGCGCTGGGGCGGAGAAGAGTTTCTGGTGGTGGCACGCTTTGTCGATCGTCAGCAGATAGATAGACTGGCGGAGAAAATTCGTCTAGCCATAGAAACCATGGAGTTTGGTATAGAGCATCAGGGTGCCATTCGGCTCACCGCCTCCGTTGGCGCAGCCCCCTACCCCTTTTCGGTGACGCAAGCTGACAAGATAAGCTGGGAGCAGGTGATCCACCTCGCCGACATGGCACTCTATGCAGCCAAGACGAGCTCTCGCAATACCTGGTTTAGCTACCGCGCCCAGGAGACTCAGGCCATACCGGACGAGGTACACCTGCATCCCGACAGCATAGAAAAGTTCACCAAGATCTCGAGCAGATCTTACTACCGCAAAACCGCCTAACAGGGCCAGCCATTCAGGCAGGGACGCCGCCCATACCAGCTTGCTTTATCCTCGTTTTCCCCTCGCTTTACCCTCGCTTTACCCTCATCACTCCCCGTCTCACAATTGACGTCTTCACCCACCTAGACAGTTTTTATGCCTCAGTTACAGACAAATAGATCTTTTATATACATAAACATACATTAGAATACAAAAGTGATATATAATAATCGGCAATAACTCCTTTACAGTATTGCAACACTCAGAGGACTATCGTGAAGCAAAATAACTGGATACTGATCGTCGATGACGATGCAGACCTGGCGCTCTTGGTTGCCGATTTTCTCGAAATGAACGGCTACCAGACAAAGATAGAACATAACGGCGCCAAAGCGGTCGAGTGCATCATCAATGAACAGCCAATGCTGGTGATCTTAGATGTGATGCTACCGGATATGGATGGCCTGTCCATCTGCCGTGCGGTGCGCCATGGACATCCTGGGCTGAGCGGCTGTTACAACGGCCCTATTCTGATGCTGACCGCCCTCAACAATGACATAGATGAGGTGGCCGGCCTGGAGACAGGCGCCGATGACTACCTCGCCAAACCCGTTCGCTCCCGGGTGCTATTGGCTCGCGTCAGGGCACTACTCAGACGTAAACCCGAGCCCCTTGTCGAAGAAAAGTTCACCAAACTACCGAGCAAAAACGATGATGTCATCGCGTTTGATGGACTGGACATAGACAAGAAGTATCAAAGAGTGCAACAGCATGGCGAAGATGTTGAGCTGACCACCGCCGAATTTGAACTCCTCTGGTTACTGGCCAGCAGAGCGGGCGAGATCTGCGACCGGGATTTCATTTCCGATTATTTTGGCGACCTGGGTTATGAGAGCTCACATCGCACCATAGATCTGCGCATCTCTCGCATTCGCCGTAAACTCGGTGATGACCCCAGCCACGCCAGCCGCATCAAGACTATCCACGGCAAGGGCTATCTGTTTGTCGGGGATTAATATCGGATGCGTATAAAGCCCCTCGTCCTCTGGTTGCTAGCCGTGCTGATCACCTCGACGCTGGCCGGCATTGCTGTGAGTACTCAGCCGCCCAAGGAAACGGCAGATCTGAGCCAACAGGAGCGAGATCTGCAACTCATCGCCGAGCGAGATCGGGGGGAGGTCTTAACCGCACTGGTCAAACATTACCGCGACAACGACCCACAGAAGAGTTTGCAATATGGCGAGCAGGCGCTGGCGCTCTTTTCGCGCTGGCCAGACGATAGCCGCAAAATTGTGGTACTGAATAACATGGCATGGGTGCATGTCTCCCTAAGCCAGTACGACAAGGCTCAGCAGCGAACCGATGAAAGCAAGCGCCTCGCCAAGGCCAATCAGGACACTAACGGCCTCTACACCGCGCAGACGATGCAGGGAATCATCTACTGGCGTAAAGCCGACTATCTGACCGCACTAAAGACCTTTGAACAGGCGTTGGAGATTGCCAAACAGGAAGAAAACCATAGGGGTATCGCCAATACCACTAACTATATGGCGATCATCTACCAGACCCTGGGGCAACCCGAGAAAGCACTCTCCTACTTTTTGCGCGCCTACAACATACAGAAGGAACTGGGTGACGAGAAGAGCATTGCCGTATCACTCAACAACATCGCCAACATGTATGGAACCAGTGGTAACTACAGCCTCGCGCTAGATTACCAATTACAGTCGCGCAAGATCCGCGAGAAACTCAACGATCTTCCGGGCCTGGCGCAGATCCTCGGCAACATAGGCCTGACTTACTTTTACCTCAAAGACTATGACCAGGCGCTGGCCTATCTGCAGCGTTCCCTGGGGTATTACGAGTCTCTGGAGGATAAGCAGGGCATTGCCGAGATCCACAACAACCTGGGTATGGTTCATCAGCAAAAACAACAATTCGAATCGGCCCTGCATCAATATCAGCAAGCCTTGACCATGGCCCAGGCGATCCAAGACACGGCACTGGAGGCAAGGGTCAACATAGAACTCGCCAATGCCTACATAGCGCTGGACAATGGCGCCCTTGCCGAGCAACAGGTTACCCTAGGGCTGGAACAGGCCGATAAACTCGGCATAGTGACACTCAATGCCTACGGCCTGCTCACCCGCGCTAAGGTAGAACAGCTAAACGGCAACAGTGACCAGGCACTGGCCCTGAGTGAAGTGGCCTTGAGCCATGCGCAACAGGTACAGGATATGCTCATCATTCGAGATATCCATGAGTTTCGCTATCGGCTCTATAAAAATTTAGCCAAGCCCCAGGAGGCATTACTGAGTCTGGAAGCCTTTAAACAGGTCAACGATGAGATGTTTAACTCAGAAAGTGACCAGAGATTGGCCTTCCTTCTCAGCCACTTTGAGGCAGAGCAACACGAGCAACAGATAAAGCTGCTACAAGCGGATCAGGCACTACAAAGAACACAGCTGGCCCAGCACAGATACCAACGTAATGTATGGCTCGCCGGCCTTACCGTGTTGTTCGTGATCATACTTCTACTGGTCAATCGCCATCATCAACGCAAGATCAACGCCTCGCTCAACCAAAACATCAAGTCACAACGTGAGTTAATTCAGGCCGTCGCCCATGAATTTAGATCGCCCCTTGCCAGGGTGCAGTTTGCATTCGATATGCTAGAGGAAAAAGTTATCGGCGACAGAGAACCCAGACTAAGCGAAAACATCAATACCGGCCTGAGTGAACTGGAGAACTTGATCAAAGAGGCTTTGGATTTCATACAGATAGAAAACAAATCAAGGCCACTGCATCTCTCCCAGGTCAACCTGGTTAAGGTACTCAGCGAGCAGATCGACGCCCATACCGGCCTGTACCCAGACAAAGACTTTACCCTGAAGGTCGACAGAAACCGAGAGTGGCTGGTGAGCGCCGACAGTATCCAGCTCGGCCGCGCCTTTTCCAATATCATTCGCAACGCCGCGCGCTTTGCCACCAGACAGATAGTGATCACCCTAAAACAGGAAAAGACCGCCATTGCCATTATCATAGAAGACGATGGACCAGGCATCCCACTCGAGCAGAGAGAGCGGGTCTTTGAGCCCTTTGTCAGGCTAGATCAGAGTCGATGTCGAGACTCTGGCGGTGTCGGGCTCGGCCTGGCACTCGCCAAGAAAATATGTGAGGCACATGGCGGCAGCCTAACGATCTCCTCATCCCCTCTGGGCGGTGCCAGGTTATGCCTCTCCTGCCCGCTCACCACAAAAAACCAGCAGAGCAAGTAATACTGTCGCCCTACTTTGGCTTGCCGTGCCATAGGCAGAAGGCACGGCGCCACTCATTCTTGTTACGCTCACATCTCACACTCTCATCACTCACTTCCATACCTTCTACTGCCACATCTACTACTCTCACACGAACTGCTACCACATCTTCAGCTCTCACTCACCTTTACTGTTTTCACTCTGAAAACAATCATGGCTTAAGCCACTGTTTACTTTATCGTTCTGACCTTAAACAAGTGATACCCGATCGTCATTCTGCGCCCTCCCCAAGTAGCTTAGTAATTAAGGTCAGCTTAATCCCGGCCAGAGGCAGGTTTAAAAAATGTTCTACACTTGTTAAATAAAATTTGATCAAATGAATGTGTTTGTATATAAATGTATATATCGTGTCTGTTGTAGCCAGGGCTGAGCCAGCCTAAGAAAACAGCAGGGCGGTGAGCCTAGCTCAAGCCGAGATCAAATAAACCAACAACGCGACGCCCTCGGAATCGACATGTTTATGCCTGCGCACAGGACTCGGGCCAGACTTGCAAGAGGATAAATATGACATGCCCCAGGCATCGCGTGGAGTCATAAAATGAAGATGAAAATGAACAAACTCGCCAGCATGATCGCCATGTTGACCCTAGGCGTAGCGGCACAAAGTTATGCCGAAGATAACCGCTACGTCATCCAGGTAGATAACCAGCATAAAGGTATGATCAAGGCCTTGGCGGTAAAATCCGGTGCCGACATAAAAGTCGACGGCAATGGCTTCTTCGCCGCGGAATTTCCCGAGCGAGATCTTGCAAAGGTTAAGGGGCTACTCAACAATCCCCACGTACGCCTGGTCGAAGAGGATCAGCGCCGTCGCCTACTGTCACTCTATCAGGATGATGCGGGCGATCCTATGGTCAAGCAACTGACCCCCTACGCCGTCTATCAATCTCAGGCCGATCAGGTCGATTTCGTTGCTGGTAACGGCACTAAGGTCTGCATCATAGACTCGGGGCTAGATAGATCGAATACAGATTTCAACTGGGACGGGATCACGGGGGACTATGACTCGGGTACCGGCGATTGGGATGTCAATGGTGGTCCCCACGGAACACACGTCGCTGGCACGATAGGCGCCGCCGATAATGACATTGGTGTCGTCGGTATGGCGCCCGGTGTCGACATGCACATCATCAAGGTCTTCACCGCCAGCGGCTGGGCCTACTCTTCGGATCTGGCCCATGCGACTGATCTATGTAGCCAGGCCGGCGCCAATATTATCAGCATGAGTCTGGGTGGCGGTGGCGCCAACAGCATAGAGTCTAAAGCCTTTGAAGCCTTTACCCAGGCGGGCGGACTCGTGGTTGCCGCGGCGGGCAACGATGGCAACAACGCCCGCTCCTATCCAGCGGCCTACCCCTCTGTGCTGATGGTCGGCGCTAACGATGCCGACAACAATATCGCCAGTTTCTCACAATTCCCTAGCTGTACCAGCGGCCGTGGCAAGCGAGCAACCACGGATGAAACGACCTGTGTCGAGATCACCGCAGGTGGCGTACAGACCCTATCCACCTACCCGGCTGACATGGCAACCATGGCCAGCCTCCAGGCCGACAGTCAGTATTACGATACCGCCGCCATGGAAAACCTTGGCACTGCCAGTGGTGCCACCTACTTCATGGGCACGGCGGAAACCCCGGATGCTGCCGCCAACGGGAAGCTGTGTGTGATCGATCGCGGGAACATCTCTTTCCATGATAAGGTCGCTAACTGTGAGGCTTCCGGTGGTATAGGAGCCGTCATCATCAATAATGTCGACGGCATGTTGTACGGCACCCTTGGCGAGAGCAACACCACGAGCATACCCGCCGTTGGTGCCGATCTGGCCGATCGCACCGCATTCATGGAGGCAACCACGGCCTCTGTCGCCATCACCGCATCCGACTACGGCTACATGAGCGGCACTTCGATGGCGACTCCCGCCGTATCGGGCGTCGCCGCCTTGGTATGGTCAAACTTCCCCGAGTGTACCGGTAGTGAGATCCGCCAGGTGCTGAAAGCGACGGCAGAAGATCAAGGTGCACCAGGCCACGACGAGTATTTCGGCTATGGTATCGTTAAGGCGAAAGCTGCCTATGACTACCTGCAAAACCATGGCTGTAGTGGCCAGGATACATCTCCGGGAACCTTTAGTCTCACCGCCGACTACGGCTTTGCCCGCGGCAAACACACGGTTACCTTGACGACACAGGCCGCCTCAACCCCTAGAGTCGACCTGTATCGCGACGACGTGAAAATTGCCACGGTTGCAGCCAGTACTAGCTATGAAGATACCTTCGGCCGTAAGGTCAGTGGCAGCTTCACCTACAAGGCCTGTGAAGAGAACAGCCAGATCTGTACCGAGACTCAGTCTGTTGCCTTCTAACCCAGTATCGTTTAACGACGGGTACTCTCTAACAATGAGTACCGTTTAACGACTGGCACTAGAGAACACTCAGGCAACTGAGTCAGTATCAGGGCAGAACCCTCTGCCCTTCACACAGGCGTGCCGCGTGTAGCATCGCGCGGTACGCCTGTATTCATCTATATAACGACTAGGGTTCTGTAACGGCTAAGCATCTATAACTGCCGGGCTTCTATAACTGCTAGGCTTCTGTATCTGCCAAGCCCTTTCGTAGACTGTCGCCTATCACTATCCAACTCCTTCAGCTATAAGCCCATACAGCTATAAGCCCCGGCAAGTTCAGGTGTGTAAACAACCAGGCATATAACAAGCAAGCCGATACCCTATTGGCTAGCCCATCATTTTCCCGCCAGGAATCACAGGCTTAGTCCACATTAAGACCATCAAACTACATACATTTATTAACAAAAGTGTACATTTTGTGACAATTAAGCTAAATAAATGTTGATCTAAATCATATCCGCATATATAACTGTATACATATGGCACACAACTGTATGCGATATAGCCGATTTAAGACCTCATAAGTAACTGGGTGCAACAACACTGAGTACTTACAAATTTAATAACAACAGGAGATCAGTTGATGACTACACCAAAGAAATCATCTACCAAACTGCTCACAACCTTATTAGGTGCATCACTATTAACGGGCTTAAGCCCTGTAGCGCTGGCCGTATCAAAAGCACCGCTCAAAGCTATGCCTGAATACGATCAACAATCTGTTATCGTTAAGTTCAAACAAAAAGTAGCTAAAAAGGATCGTAAAGAGCTTACTCGTAATCTTGGCGTATCTTTCAAAGATAAGAACAACGACGGCGTAGATGACCGCCTGCGCAACATAGCTAATGGCCGCCTGGCGGTACTTGAACTGGGTCAAGGCCGTAAAGTTGATGCAGTATTGGCAAGCCTTAAGAACCACCCACTGATCGAATATGCAGAGCCTAACTACATAGTACACACGACTGCAGTGCCTAACGACACTTCTTACTCAAGCCTGTACGGCATGCAGAAGATCCAAGCGGAAACCGCCTGGGACTATGTGATCGGTGATTCTTCTGTCGTTGTTGGTGTTATCGATACTGGTTTCGACTTCAACCACCCAGATCTGGCTGACAACATCTGGACCAACCCGAATGAAATCGCCGGCAACGGTATCGATGACGACGGTAACGGTTATATCGATGATATCCACGGTATCTCAGCCATCCTGGATAACGGTAACCCGTCTGACACCGGTGCTCACGGTACTCACGTATCTGGCACTATCGGTGCCAAAGGTAACAACGCCCTGGGTGTTGCCGGTGTCAACTGGCAAACCAACATGGTAGGTTGTAGCTTCCTGGGTTCAGGCGGCGGTACCCTGGCCGACGGCGTACAATGTATCGACTATATGGTTGGCCTGAAAAACGCAGGCGTTAACGTACGCGTACTGAACAACAGCTGGGGTGGCGGTGGTTTCACTCAGACGCTTAAAGACGCTATCACGGCGGCTAACAATGCCGACATGCTATTCGTCGCGGCAGCGGGCAATGACTCGGCCGACATCGACAACGGCGGTTTCTATCCAGCCGGTTACGATGTACCTAACGTAGTAGCAGTAGCTTCTACCGACAACGCCGACAACCTGTCTGGTTTCTCTAACTACGGCGACCAACTGGTTCACCTGGCTGCACCGGGTTCATTCATCCTGTCAACGACGCCTAACAACAGCTACGACACTTTCAGCGGTACTTCAATGGCCACACCTCACGTAGCCGGCGCTGCAGCCCTGATCCTTGCGGGTAACCCGAACCTGACCACGTCACAGCTAAAAAGTGTACTAATGAATACGGGTGATACGCTTGCGGCTTTGGAAGGCAAAACCATCTCAGGTAAGCGTCTGAACGTTGCCAACGCCCTGATCGATTCAGGCGGTGCGGGCCCTTCTTTCTTCATGGAAGCAACGCCAACTAAATCAACCATCAACCAAGGCGACAGCCAGGCTTACGCTATCGACCTAGTTGCAGCGGGCGGTTTCAACGGCACCGCGACTATGAGCCTGACCAGCGTTCCTGAGCTTAACGCAGACGTCATGTTCGCTCAAAACCCGGTTGCAGGCGACACCACTAACACCATGACTATCAATACGACAGAGCAAACTGCACCTGGTACGTACAACATGACAGTCAACGCCACCGACGGCAGCGTTTCTAAAAACATCAACCTGGAGCTGAAAGTATGGCCTCAAGGTACTGTTTCTACTATGCTGACCAGCAACGAAATCGTGCCTATCAGCGATGACGATCCTTCAAACCCAGCAACCAGCAGCATCAATGTTCCTTACGACATGACGCTGACTCAGGTAGAAGTGTTTGTTGACATCACACACGCTTGGGCATCTGACATGGTTGTGTCTGTTATTTCACCAAGCGGTGAAGAAGTTGTTCTGCACGACCGTGCCGGCGGCAACGGCACCGGCCTGGTTGGCAACTTTATTCCTACCGAATACGAGTTGGACAACGCACTGGGCGAATGGACACTGAAAGTCGTTGATGAAGTTGCTGGCGATACGGGTGCTATCAACAACTGGTCACTGAAACTGACAGGCGCACCTTCTGCCGGCACAGACTTCGCACCAAACGTACAGATAGTGACACCTGCTAACCAAGGTGCGTACCTGACCGGTGAAACCGTTAGCTTCAGCGCAAGCGCTAACGACACCGAAGACGGCGACCTGACCGCTGACATCGTTTGGACGTCAAGCATCGACGGCGTGATCGGTAACGGCGCGACCTTCACTAAGTCTAACCTATCTGTAGGCGACCACGTCATCACGGCAACCTCTACTGATTCTGCAGGCCAGGCCAGCACAGAAACTGTTAAGCTGTCGGTTGCTGAAGCTAACACTACGGTAAGCGGTGCAAACAACACGGCAATCGCTATGCCTGAGATGGGCGGTAAGGTATTCACTGAAATCGACCTGCCTACCGGCGTTGCTATCGATGCGATTGAAGTCAATGTTGATATCTCGTTCGAATCGGTTCAATACCTGAACGTATGGCTACAGTCTCCAACTGGGACCATGGTTAAACTGGTCACCTGGCGTCAATTCTGGAACAAAGATCTGGTTAAGACCTTTAACCCAGTTGAGTTCGCAGGTGAGTCGAGCATGGGTACATGGCGTCTGTTTGTTGAAGATACGTCAAGCTACACAATGAACGGCGTACTGAACAACTGGAGCATCTCGGTATCAAACGGCGACGCGGTACTTCCACCTCCTGCTGAAAACACAGCGCCTGTGATGACTATCAATGCACCTATGGGTGGTTCTAGCTTCAACCTAGGCGACAGCATCACCTTCGACGGAACGGCAACTGACGCCGAAGACGGTAACCTGAGCGCTGGCATCAAGTGGTACGATAACTTCAACGGCCTAATCGGTGAAGGTGCCCTGTTCAGCACTAACTCGCTAAGTGCTGGTGACCACATAGTGACAGCAGTGGCGACCGACTCGCAAGACGCGTTCGACCAGGCACAGGTCAGCTTCACGGTGGTAGATGCACCTGCTAACGAAGCCCCTGCTGCTGACTTCGGCTTCACAGTAAACGACCTTGACGTGCAGTTCTCTGACCTAAGTGGCGACACTGACGGTGCGGTAACAACCTGGTCTTGGGACTTCGGTGACGGCGCTAGCTCAACCCTAGCTAACCCTTCACACAGCTACGCAGCCGCGGGGACTTACACAGTCACCCTAACAGTAAGCGATGACGACGGTGCGACGCACTCAATCACAAAAGACGTCACTGTGACTGAGCCTGTACCAGAGCCAACCATCATACTGGACGGCAGTGCAACAGTAAGTGGTGATCGCGTCACCGTTTCACTGAACTGGACGACGCCTAGCAAGATGAACCTTGATGTCTATCGTGACGGTACTCTGTTGAAAGCCGGTGAACGTAAGTCTAGTTACACCGACCGCTTTAGCTCAACGGCTACTAGCTTCACCTACCAAGTATGTGAAACTGGCACAGACAACTGTTCTTATGAATTGACTATTGTTCCGACCAATAAGTCAAAAGGTAACACCAAAAAGAACTAAGTAACTCGGGGGGAAGGTGCCGTTTTGGCCCTTCCCTTTTTTATCATCTGACATTAGCTAAACCTTATCGGCATAAAGGCCGAAACCATCATTTCTTTATCAAACACCTGAGGCATTAGAGGTGAACACTAGACGCTCTGCGCTACTTATTGCGCTGCTTTGCACCATCACACAGGCATCTGCCGAATTTATAACACCCTATCGGCCCTATGAGTCACAGCGGCTTAGACTGGTTTACCAGGTTCAAACAGACGATTCAATGAGCGCTCTGGCGCAAGATTCAGGCCTGGCGCTGGAAGATATAAAACAATCCTTGACGAGAAAGGATACTGAAGAGACTCGCCCCACCTCCCCCTTACCCACTAATAAAAAATCCCTAAGTGAGGTTATTCAGGCTCCAAAGGCAGGCGATTTAAATATGACGGTACAGACCGGCGCCCAGCGCAGGTCCGCTGGCGAGACGGCAGTTTATTACTTTAATACCCAAGCAGATCAGGAGTGGCAGGGCGATATTAGCCTAAGCCTTGCGTCTTCCCTGGCCAGTGCACGCCTTTCGACCCGTTCGATCATCGCCGGGGAGCCTTTTAGCCTCAGTGTGCCAACGACGCCTAACTGCCAGTCGGGCGACTACATGTTTACCATCACGGCGACGGCCAAAAACGGTAAACAAGTTCGCCAACAGGCGGTAAGCCTGGAGCTTCTACCAAACCACACCATAACCCATAGCTATCACAACACACAGAAGATCACCATAACGGATCACAATACCCATGGCATAAAGAGCATCATCAAGGTACCCCAGACAGGCACAGTCTATGGCATTAACCTCATTGTTGAGATAGATCACCCCTGGCGTAGCGATCTTCAGGTCACCCTCACCTCACCCTCTGGCACTACTCACACCCTAGATAAACGAGACGAGCCAACAGCGAGCTCCTGCCACTATCGCCTTAAGCAATTCGAGGGGGAAACCAGCAAAGGCGACTGGACACTGAACATCACAGATCGCGCATCGGGCGATCAAGGCTATTTGCACGGCTGGACGATGGAGATCTTAAGCTATGACCCCCAATCTCCATCTGATTTAACCAAGAACCTTAACTAGTCGCGGTTTAGTCCCATAAAATCCACGTAGATTAACGGGTAATTTGCCCCGCTAAATCCACATAAAATAGGGGGCAATTTGCCCCCTGCCTGCGGTCATCATCCTCTTATCAGAACACACTGTTTTTACTGCCACAAATGCTCGGAAAAGGCTGTTGTCCATTGGCAGTTCTGCTACAATTTCGCCGTAATTTCCTCCTCCAACATTACATATAAAAATATAAGACCCTATGAATCAATCAAACAAAGTTTTAGCCGTTAATGACGACCTGCCTATTCGCACCGACAAGCCGGTACACTCGGGTAAAGTTCGCAGCGTCTATTGGTTGACAGCCGAAGACAGCGCACGTCTTATTGCGCAAAAAGGTTATGACGTTCCTGCCGATACGCCACTGGCCATCATGGTGATCAGCGACCGTATCTCCGCCTTTGACTGTATCTGGCAAGGCGAAAACGGCCTCAACGGCGTCCCAGGCAAAGGGGCGGCGCTCAACGCCATTTCAAATCATTGGTTCAAACTATTTAAAGAGAAGGGCCTGGCCGACAGCCATATTTTGGATGTGCCTCACCCCTTCGTCTGGATAGTACAAAAGGCCCAGCCCGTGATGGTCGAGGCAATTGCCAGACAATACATCACAGGTTCTATGTGGCGTGCCTACAGCAAAGGCGAGCGTGACTTCTGTGGTATCACCCTACCTGAGGGACTGGAGAAGGATCAGAAGCTGGAAGAAGTGCTGATCACCCCATCGACCAAAGGTGTCTTAACCGGCCTTGAGGGTGTCCCCGAAGCCGATGACGTCAACGTTTCACGTGCGGATCTAGAGCGCCACCTAGAAGGCTTTAACTTCCACAGCAAGGACGATATCGACCTGTACGAGAAGCTGCTAAAAGAGGGCTTTGCGGTGATCAGCGAGGCCTTGGCCGAGCAGGATCAGATCTTCGTCGATACTAAGTTTGAGTTTGGCTATGTGAACGATGCTAACGGCCAGGAAAAACTCATCTATATGGATGAAGTGGGCACCCCAGATTCTTCACGCATCTGGGATGGCGAAGCACGTCGCAATGGCAAGATCATCGAGAAGTCAAAAGAGGGCTTCAGACAGTGGCTGCTAAACCACTTCCCGGATCCCGATATCCTGCTAAACAAGGAGCGTATGCCTGAGCGTTTTGCCCTCGCCCGTGATAACAAGTTACCGACCGAGGTGATGATGGATATCTCTAACACCTACGTTGGCATCGCCGAAACCATTATTGGCGAGAAGCTTCACCTGAGCGAGAACCCTCGCCAGGAGATCATCGACATCCTGCGTGATGAGTACCAGCTGATCCAGGCATAACCGATACTCAGCCTGGCTAAGCTTGCCAGGGATAACTCGAAGTTTGATAAAAGATAAGGCCAGCGCTTACGAGACGCTGGCCTTTTTATTACGCTTGCCTGGTTATTGTACTTAACTCTATGTTCCTAATCTAAGTTCCTAGTTTAAGCTCTTAATTTAGGTTCTTAGCTTTTTTGTACTCAGCCTCTTTGCCTCTTCTATCGCAGTGATAGCTGTATTAGTGATTAAGGGCGCCAAGCAGTGAGGCGCTTCACCCTTATTGACGCAAGGGATTTACACCAGCACAAACGCCAGTACAGACACCAGTAAAGACACCAGTAAAGACACAGGCAAGGGTGGGATTAAAAAGCCCCAACGTGGCAACGCCCCCACTAGCACACTCGAATATAAAAATTGCTTTAATATTTTCTCACAACTTTATTAATCGAATCTTAAACTTTTGATTTGCCGCGCCCCTGCCCGACTTGATAAGGTATGGCGGCAATCACATCTTTAGCGCCCCCATGCCTGTTAGGCAGTAAAAAAACGATTGGGCGCCAGCAACAGGGAGAACCCATGCGTAAGTCTATCCTCACCACGGCTATCTTAGCCGGTCTATATCTCACTGGCTGTACACCAGCGAGTCAGGAAGCAAGCAATACAGAAGTAGCAAGTAGCGAAGCGGCGAAGCCTGCCGTACAGGCGAGTGAAGGCCAAATCAATGCCAGCAACGTACTGCTCAAGAAGAGCGTGTTACAGTATCAGGCGCCTGAGTTTGATAAGATCACCTTCGACGATTATGCCCCCGCATTCACTCAAGGGATCATAGAGCACGATAAAGAGATCCAGGCGATCATCGACAACCAGGCCGCCGCAGATTTTAACAACACCATAGTTGCCATGGAAAAGTCTGGCAGCCTGCTTACCCGCGTGGCCAAGACCTTCTTTAACCTGGCCAGCGTTAACTCTAACAGCCAGGTACAAACCCTGGAAGCCGAGCTAGCACCTAAGCTGTCTGCGCACTGGGACAACATCTTCTTAAACCCTGAGCTATTTGCCCGCGTAGAAAGCGTCTACAAGAGCCGCGACAGCCTAAGCGCCGAAGATAAACACTTGGTCGAGTATTACTACCTGGCATTCGAGCGCGCCGGTGCCAAACTCTCTGACGCAGATAAAGAGAAGATGCGCGATCTTAACGGTCAGCTCGCCAGTCTAACCACGGAATTTTCGAAGAACGTTCTCGATTCATTTAAAAACGAAGTGATCATAGTTAAAGACAAGGCGGAGCTCGACGGCCTATCTGACGCCGAAATCGCTACCCTCGCCCAGGCCGCGAAAGATGCAGGCAAAGAGGGATACCTGATCACGCTTGTGAACACCACCCGTCAACCAATTCTTTCCAGCCTGAATAATCGCGAGCTAAGAGAGAAAGTGTGGAAGACCTCGGCAAATCGCGCCATGGCGCTTAACGGCCCGAACATAGTCAAACAGTCACATCTGCACGCCGAAAAGGCAGCGCTACTGGGCTATGACTCTTGGGCGGCCTACACGGTAGCCGATCAGATGGCCAAGACACCGACAGCCGTATATGAGATATTAGATGACCTAGCCCCTAAGGCTGTGGCCAAGGCCAAGCTAGAGGCGGCGGACATACAGGCGCAGATTAAGGCATCGGGTCAAGACTTCGAACTGGCACCTTGGGACTGGGCCTATTACAGCGAGAAGGTTCGTAAGGCCAAGTACGATCTGGATCAGAGCCAGGTCACGCCTTATTTCGAGTTTAACCGCGTCCTCAACGACGGCCTCTTCTTCGCCATGAAAAAACTCTACGGCATCACGGTCAAGCCGCGCAAAGATCTGCCTGTATGGAACCCAGATGTGCTGGCCTATGAGATCTTTAACAAAGACAAGAGCTCAGTCGGCATCTTCTATCTGGACCCTTATGCCAGAGAAGGTAAGAACGGCGGCGCCTGGATGGATGAGTTCGTGACCCAGAGCGGCCTGCTAGGCACTAAGCCTGTGATCTACAACGCGCTGAACATTCCAAAGCCAGCCTCAGGCCCAACCCTGATGACCTATGATGAAGTCAGCACTATGTTCCACGAGTTTGGTCACGCTGTGCATGGTCTCTTCTCTCAGGTGAAATACCCAAGTGTGGCAGGTACGGCTACCCCGAGAGACTTCGTCGAGTTTCCATCACAGGCCAACGAAGACTGGTCTATCGATCCTGAAGTTCTGGCCAACTACGCCAAGCACTATCAGACTGGCGAGCCTATCCCTGCCGAGCTGCTGAAGAAGGTATTGGCGGCGAGCAAGTTTGGACAGGGCTTCGATACCACAGAGTATCTGGCGGCGGCCATTCTGGATATGGAATGGCACTCCATTGGCGTCGATGCCAAGATCGACGACGTGGCTAAGTTTGAGCAGCAGGCGCTGGCGAAACACGGCATCGATTTTGCCCCAATCCCGCCACGCTACAAGTCGGCTTACTTTAGTCATGCGTTCGCCGGCGGTTATTCGGCGGGCTACTACGCCTACCTGTGGACCGAAGTCTTCGCGGCAGATGCCTTCGACTATATGAGCCATAACGGTGGCCTGTCGCTGGAAAACGGCAACAAGTTCCGCGACAACGTCCTCTCTAAGGGCAACAGCGAAGATCTGATGCAAGACTACATCAAGTTCACCGGCAGAAAGCCTACCGTCGATGCCCTGCTAAAACACAGAGGCCTAACAGAATAATCACTCGCGTGAATTCCAGGCATGAAAAAGCGGCTCAATGAGCCGCTTTTTTTATCGCTATCTGCTTCAGCGCGATCTTATCTCTAACGCTAACTTTAAAGAGCTAACTTTAAAAGTTAGTAAATAGAGGCTTCGCCCGGCGGACGTGTACGCAAGAGTTTAAGGAACCACATATATTGCTCAGGATAGGCGTTAATCACCTGCTCCACCGCGCGGTTTAATGCCAGCGCCTCATTCTCCTTACCCTGCATCTCATCTGGTGAGATGGGCGCGAGTACCGTCAGCAGATACTGGCGCTTTTGCTGATCATAGCCAATCTTAACCGGCATCACCTGGGCGTTACCGGCCGAGGCCAGACGCCCCACCACAGGTAATGTGGCCTTAACCGTACCAAGAAATGGCGCGAAGACGCTCTTCTCAGGGCCTAAGTCTTCATCTGGCAAATAGAAGAAGCTGTTATCGTTTTTCAGCTCAGACAGGAGCGCACGAATGCCCGACTCGCGCATATAGACGTTGCCGCCCTTAGAGCTACGCATACGGTTATTAAACCAGTCGAACAACTTGTTACGATGCGCCTTGGCCATGGTGACCATGGGCAGTTCCAGGTTCAACCTCAGCCCGGCGTACTCTATGCCCCATACATGAGGCATGATGAAGATCACCGGCTGACCAGCATCACGAGCGCGCTGCACATGCTCGAAGCCTTCAAGCTGAACGCGGCGACGCAAGTGAGCATCTGAGCGCAGCAGCAGTTCAGACTGCGCCAACAGGATCAATACAAAATTCTCGATATTATCATCGAGTAGCTTATCGATCTCGGCAGCCGACTTATCGGGAAAACAGGTCTCTAGGTTTACCCTGGCCACCTTGAGCGGCTTCTTGGCGATCTTCTTCACCAGACGCGCCAACAAACGTGCTATCGGATCCCGCAACCAGGCAGGCATTAGGCCGAAAAACACCAGAAGGCCTATGGCAAACCAGGTTGGCCAATACTTGGGATGCAATAACTCGGCGCGAAAACGGCGATCGAAATACTTTGGCTTTTTAGACATGGCTTTTTTAGATATGGATTCTCTAGACAAGAGTACAACCTCTTCCTCATCCAGCGCCCGTACAACACAGGCTTTAACAACAGATAACCAGTTCAGAAGAAACAGAAAAAGCCACTCAAGGAGTGGCCTTCTCTATGTATTAAGTCGGATTATTTACCGGCGTTAGCCTCTTCAACACGACTCTTCAGTTTCTGTCCTGGACGGAAAGTCACCACACGGCGAGCAGAAATCGGGATATCTTCGCCTGTTTTAGGGTTGCGACCCGGTCTTTGATTTTTGTCCCTTAGGTCAAAGTTGCCAAAGCCAGATAACTTGACCTGCTCACCACTCTCGAGGGCTTGACGAATTTCTTCGAAAAATGCCTCAACCATCTCTTTCGCAACGCGCTTGTTAATGCCAAGCGTTTCAAAAAGATGTTCTGCCATTTCGGCTTTGGTAAGTGCCATACTTTTAATCCCTCAACAATGCGTTGAACTCGGTCTTGAGTTCAGAAACTACCTTTTCTACCATTTCAGCAATTTCTTTCTCTTCAAGCGTACGAGCGTTGTCTTGTAGTGTAAGTGCAATCGCCAGACTCTTTTTACCTGGTTCAACACCTTTACCTTGGTATACATCGAACAAGTTTAAGCCAACCAACTGATTTTCGCCAACTTTTCTTATCAAATTTACAACATTTCCTGCCGAAACATCTTCGTCAACTAAGATGGCAATGTCTCGTCGGTTTGCTGGAAACTTAGACACAGTCTGGGCTTGCGGCAAACTCGCGTGCAATAAGGCGTCTAATTCGAGCTCGAATACGATGGTTTTACCATTTAAGCCGAAGGGCTTTTCCAGGCTCGGATGGACGGCACCAATGACACCAATTACACGATCATTTCTTAAGATTTCAGCACATTGCCCCGGATGAAGCGCCGGATGAGATGCTTTTTTAAAAGTAAATTCATCCTCTGAAACTGTCAAGCCGATAATGGCTTCGAGATCGCCCTTAAGGTCGAAAAAGTCGACAGTTTTTGATTCCATCGACCAATGTTCGTCATTTTGGTTACCGGCAATGACGGCGCCCAGCATAGCCTGCTGACGCACACCCGATTCGGCGTCGGTATCTGGCACGAAACGCAGACCGGTTTCAAACAGGCGAACACGGTTTTGCTGACGGCTCTGGTTGTAGCCCACGGCAGTCAACAGACCGGTGAACATAGACAAACGCATGGCCGACATCTCTACCGAGATTGGGTTTGGTAGCACCATGGCATCGCTGCCAGGATGAACCAGCTGTTGCAGCTTAGGATCGACGAAGCTGTAGGTCACGGCTTCCTGGAAACCACGAGCTACCATCATGGCGCGCACACGCTTAAGGTCGATATCGGCCTCGTTATGCAGCGGCATGCTCAGTGCCGCAACCGGCGCAACATTCGGAATGTTGTTGTAACCATAGATGCGGGCAACCTCTTCGATAAGATCTTCTTCGATCGCCATATCGAAACGGTAAGTCGCCGTGGTCACCTGCCAGTTATCATCACTGCGTGATACGCCAAAGCCCAGACGTTCGAGGATTTCGGTCACATCGGCATCGCTAATGTGATGACCCAGTACACGGTCTAGCTTGCTGCGACGCAGCAGGATGTCTGCAGGCTGAGGCAGATGCTCGTCGGCCTTTGCTTCGACCACAGGACCGGCTTGGCCGCCACAGATCTCGAGTACCAGGCGCGTAGCACGGTCGATCACCTTATGTTGTAGCTCAGGGTCGACGCCACGCTCGAAACGGTGTGACGAGTCTGTGTGCAGACCCAGGCGACGGGATTTACCCATGATCGCCAGTGGCGCAAAGAAGGCACACTCAAGCAGGATATCCTGAGTCTCGCCTGTCACACCCGAGTATTCACCACCGAACACACCGGCCAAGGCCAGGGCTTGGCTGTTGTCGGCGATAACCAGAGTATCGTTTGGTACGGTAATTTCGTTGCCATCGAGCAGGGTAAGCTTCTCCTCACCATCGCCCAGACGGATCTGGATCTTGCTATCGATTTTGGCTAAGTCGAAGGCATGCATAGGTTGACCGAACTCGATCAACACATAGTTGGTGATGTCGACGATAGGATCGATAGAGCGAATGCCACTACGACGCAGCTTTTCCTGCATCCAGAGTGGCGACTGTGCCTTAACGTTAACATTCTTCACCACGCGGCCCAGATAGCGTGGACACGCACTCGGCGCCTGGTTATCGATCTCGATAACGTCATCTATGCTAGGTGCTACGGCTTCCCAGGTTGGCGCGACAACGGCTTGGCGGTTAAGTACACCCACTTCGCGTGCAAGACCCACCATGCCGAGGCAATCGGCACGGTTAGCGGTAAGATCCACATCGATGATCGCATCGTCGAGATCCAGGTATTCACGGACATCCTGGCCAATCGGCGCGTCCAGCGGCAGCTCGATAATGCCATCGCTCTCGATCTCTATGCCAAGCTCGCCATAGGAGCAGAGCATACCAAAAGAGGGCTGACCACGTAGTTTAGCCTTCTTGATCTTAAAATCACCCGGCAGTACGGCACCCACCATGGCCACGGCCACTTTTAGGCCCTGACGGCAGTTTGGCGCGCCGCAGACGATATCGATCAACTCATCCTGACCGACATTAATTTTCGTCACACGTAGCTTGTCGGCGTCTGGATGCTGGCCACACTCGACCACCTCACCCACTACAACGCCCGAGAAATCACCAGCTACAGGGTCGACACCATCGACTTCGAGGCCCGCCATGGTGATCTGATGTGACAAATCGTCACGACTAATACTTGGATTGACCCACTCACGAAGCCAAGACTCACTGAATTTCATTATTTACTCGCTCCGTTATTTGAATTGCTTAAGAAAACGTAGATCGTTTTCGAAGAATGAACGCAGGTCATTAACCCCATAACGCAACATAGAGAGGCGCTCAACCCCCATACCGAAGGCGAAACCTTGGTACTTCTCAGGATCGATGCCAACGCTGCGTAGCACATTCGGGTGAACCATGCCGCAACCCAATACTTCTAACCACTTGCCATTCTTACCCATTACGTCAACTTCGGCCGAAGGCTCAGTAAACGGGAAGTAAGAGGGACGGAAGCGTACTTGTAGATCTTCTTCGAAGAAGTTGCGCAGGAAGTCATGCAAGATCCCCTTCAACTCAGCGAAGTTAACATTTTCATCGACAAACAACCCCTCTACCTGATGGAACATAGGCGTGTGAGTCTGGTCATAGTCATTACGGTAAACGCGGCCCGGAGAGATGATACGCAGCGGCGGCTTTTCCGTTTCCATGGTGCGGATCTGCACGCCCGAGGTCTGGGTACGCAGCATCAGCTTAGGATTAAAATAGAAGGTATCGTGATCGGCACGCGCCGGATGATGCTCGGAAATATTCAGCGCATCGAAGTTATGGAAATCATCCTCGATTTCTGGCCCCTGCTTGACGCTAAATCCAAGCTCACCAAAGAAGGTTTCAATACGTTCGATGGTACGGGTAACCGGGTGCAGACCACCGTTGTCGATGCGACGTCCAGGCAGGGTCACATCGATACTCTCGGCGCTCAGCTTAGCTTCAAGCTCCTGAACCTTTAGGCCTTCGATACGCTCGGACAGCTTTTGCTGTACCGCTTGCTTAGCCTGGTTGACCGCCTGACCAAAGGCCGGCTTCTCCTCAGGACTCAGCTTACCCATCATCTTCATCATGTCGGTGATCTTACCCTTCTTACCCAGGTAATCGACACGAAGGTCATCGAGGGCTTTCAGATCATCTGTCCCTTCGATTGCCTGCAAGGCCTGTTCTACGATTTCTGTTAACTCTGACATCATCTCTTCCAGTACGCCCGCTCTCACGCTGAGAGCCAAGACTTTCTATATGCTGACTATTTAATCTTTACGAAAATAGAAAAAGAGACAAATTTTACGTGACCATAAGACGTTTGACTAGGGCTTATTTGGTATTTTTCTAACGAAATCCGTGAGAAAAGGTCATCCTGGCTAGGCAACAAACTCATATAGGCTAAAAAGCCATCCCAAAATGTAATTTTGATTCGCCGCGATCACACCAAGCATGTACACTTGAGCCGTACCTTATTTAACAATAACGATAAAAACCCAGTACAAATAAACAACAAACAAACGCCCTGTGACGAAATTCTCGTTAAGTAATCCATTTGTGATCCGATAACGAGATCATCCCCTGGCGACAGAGAAAAGCTATGAGAGAAGTAAAGTTTCGATGGATAGATCAATATCTTATCCATATGACCCTGAAAACCAAGTTTACCATACTGGCAATCATCCCCATCATCACCCTCATGGGGCTTTCCTATATCCTCTATGGACAGTTCAATAGCCAGCTTAAGCAGAGTCACCAGCACAGTGCCCTAGCTGACGCCCAGAAGATGGCGGAACTTATCGATCTGAGTCTGCAATATGTTGCTGACGACAAGGCCGATAACTATCAGCAGGCGCTCATCAGTGCAGGCTTTGCCGAACGCCAGTCCTCACTGAGCACCAAGGCGAGTCGCCTGGTAGACAACGGCGGCGGAACCTTAATGCAGGGGGATTCCCTGACGGCATACAGCCGCGCCGCAAGCGCTAATCTGGCGGCTAAGACAGAGGTGACAGATCTCGACAAGCTGCTCAGCTCGGCCCAGAGCATCGTCATCATCAGCCTAGTGGCGCTTATCCTAGTCATTCTGATCAGCAGCTACTATATCTCCACCTTTGTTGGCGGCGCCCTCTACACCAACGTGATGGCGCTCAAGCGAGCGGCCGATGGCGATCTCACCGGGCGATTAAACTTCTTCGAGGTGAAGGACGAGTTCAGCATTCTGGCGGTGAGCATAGATACCCTAGTCGAGCGTCAGCATCAGCTGGTGAGCCGCATGACCCAGGCCAGCAGCCAGATCCGCACCGTGGTGCAGGCCTTCAGACAGACGGCCCAGGAGGGACAGACCCTGGCCGCCGAGCAGCGTCAACACCTGGACTCACTGGCCACCGCCATGGAAGAGATGACCGCCGCGGTAAAAGAGGTCGCCCGCAATGCCGAGCAATCCTCCAATGAGACTCAAGAGGCTAACCAACAGGTAGAGGCAGGCTCGAAAGATATCGCCGTCACCGTCGAGGCCATTGGCGATCTGGCCAACGAAATCGGTGATGCCTCAACCGCGGTGAATACCCTGAACGACAATGCCGCCAAGATCGACGAGGTGGTCACCACCATTAATGCCATCTCAGAGCAGACCAACCTGCTGGCCCTCAACGCCGCCATCGAGGCCGCCCGCGCCGGTGAGCAGGGCCGAGGCTTCGCCGTGGTTGCCGATGAGGTGAGAACCCTGGCCGGACGAACCCAGGCCGCCACGGTTGAGATCAAGTCGATGATCGAGGCGCTGCAGTCAGGCTCTCAGGCACTGACACAGGTGATGAAACGCACGGTCGAGAAGGCCCAAGACGGTAAGCAGCATGTGCTAGAAACCGGCGAAGATCTCAAGGCCATCGCCCATCACAGTGAACGGGTGTACGAGATGAGCGTGCTGATCGCCACCTCGGCCGAGGAACAATCGGCCGTGGCCAACGAGATCGCCACCAACCTGATGGAGATCCGCAATCAGTCTCATGATGTGGAGCAGTCAGCCAACCAGTCAGTCTCGGGCTGTGATGAACTGCACGCCACCGCCGAGCAGCTCGACCAGCTGCTGGTCGGGCTGAAAATCTAGTCAGTTTAGCAGCTTAGGGTGGCCACTCGTCACCCTAAGCAAGCTTCATAAGAGTTTAATCCTTTCTCATTTTGATTTAATCTTGATCTATCACTAATGCATGAATGGATCACAAGCCCCTATGGTCGCCAATGAGAAAGACGAGGCCAGCTCATTAAATACTCAGTGGAAGAATAGCCTTACCTTTAAATTCACCATAGTCCAATTTGTGGTCGCGGTACTGATCATCGCCTCAAGCATCTGGTTGATTTTCTCAACCGAAAAGAAACATCACATGGACACCCAGCTCTCCCTAAGCCAAAACTATGGCCTGGCGGTTATTGAGCAGCTGCAGCAAGTCACCTCCAAGATCGAGACACTGGCCAACACCATAGGCATAGTGGGCGAAACCTATCGCGGCGAAGATGAGGTGGTGAAAGAGCTTATCCCTTCCCTGCTGGATATCGGCGAGCGCCATCAGCTGATCGCCGGTGGCGGGATCTGGCCCGAGCCCGGCATGTTCGGTAAGCAGAAGACGCGCAACAGCTTCTTCTGGGCACGGGACAAGCATGATGAGTTTCAGTATTTAGACAACTATAACAGCGCGGATGACCCAGGCTACCACCAGGCCTTCTGGTACCTGCCGGCAAAATATTTCCAAGATGGCCATACCCACTGGTCGAAATCCTATGTCGACCCCTACACCAAGGAGGTGATGATCACCGCCTCTGTACCCATGCGCGCCGACCACAGCTTTATCGGTGTAGCCACCGTGGACATTGCCCTTAGCGGCCTGGATAAAAGGTTTAATTTCTCGGACCAAAATCCCCTCTCCAAGGGCTATATTCTGGCGCTGGACAGCTATAACAATCTGCTGGCCGATCCTTTCGACGACACAGATGCGGGTCAATCCGCCATGCTCGGTCAGCCACTGTCTCAACTGATCCTGCGCTACCCACAACTTGCCCCCATCGCCAAGCGCATAGCATCTATGGATCAGGCATTTAGTCAACAGATCATGGCCAGCCCTGCCTATCGCCCGGAACAGCTCGAAAAAATACTCGCACAGACGCCCAGAACAGAGCGAGAGCGGTTAACGACACTGATCAATGCCTCGATTAAGGGGAGCCATGGTAAGGCGCCCATAGTGACCCTGGAGCTGAAAAGCGATCCCCTGTTCGACGAGCCCGTGCTGGTATCGATTCTGACCATGGCTCAGACCCAGTGGAAGATCATCCTGGTGACGCCATTATCGAGCCTCGCATCCCAGGCCAACGCCATCGCGCTTAAAATAGGCGCCTTCCTGTTACTGGCGCAGCTAGTTGCACTGCTCATCTTGTTTATCTTCCAACATAAACTCTTTATCCGGCCAATCTTTCAGATCGTCTCGGCGCTGCAAAGCGGTAACCTTGGAAGGCTCGAACTCGACGCCAATAGGCGCCAGGATGAAGTAGGCCAACTGGCCAAGGCCTTTATCGCCCGCAGTAACCAGCTGGAAATAGCCTACGCCAGCCTGGATGCCAGCAATCTCGCCCTGGAGCAGCAGTTGGCGATGCAACAGCTGGCGCAGCAGGAGTTGGAGAATAAGAAGGAGCTGATTAACTCCCTGCTCAATGCGTCGCAGAACCTTATCTGCATCAAGGACACCCATGGCTGCTACTCCCTGGTCAACGACAAGTTCTGTGAGGTGATGGGCATAGAAAGAACCCGTGTCATCGGCATGCGCGACAGCGATCTCTACCCGGCGCATATTGCCGAGATCATCAATCATCACGACCATATCATCTTAGATAGCGATCAGGCCCAGAGCTTCGAACAGCCCATGCCGACCGTGCAGGGTGAGCGCATCTACCTGATCACCAAATACCCGATCAAAGACAAGGATGGCAACATCATCGCCCTGGGCGCCATGGCGGTGGACATCAGCAGCCTAAAGACCAAGCAGGCAGAACTTGAACAGACCATCAAGTTGCAGTCGGCGAGAAACGCCGAGTTAAGGCAGGCATTAGACGCCAAGCCCCAGGCCGCAGCGAAAGAAGGCGTTGCTCCCAAGGGGCTGGCGCAGCTAAAGCAGATAGAGCTTGCCCAGCAAGCCATCTTGCCGCAGGTGTTACATCAGTTGCTGAGGCAGGAGCTACAGGCACTCGAGCATATCTTTATATTGCTACGTCAAATGGATGCCGGCGATGTCGATGAGGCGAAGCTCGCCAAGTTTACCGAGGCACTGACCAGCCAGATAGATATCATACGTCATGGACAATCTTTGATCAGCGCAGACATCACTGATATTCGCGCCACGGTGGCCGACCTCTTTCTTCAGGACTTGGTCGCTATGCTCAGCCCGCAGCTCATCGCCAAGGAGGTTGAGGTGCAGATCGACTGCCCCCATCATTTGACACTTCCCATCTCGCCCTGGCACTTCTTAGTGCTTTGTCACAGATTGCTCGGCAACAGCCTGCAACATGCCTTTCCCGATAATCAGGCGCTTAATCGGCCGAAACGGCTCGTTATTGGTATTCGCTACCATGAGGGCCTACTCACCCTCACCCTAAGGGATAACGGCGTAGGAATAAGTCAAAACCGGCTAGAGAAGTTGTCACAAGCACTCGCAAACAATAGTGAAGGACAAGGCTCACTCATCAATATCAATCACTGGCTAAAGGCACAATTCAACGGCAGACTCACGCTCAGCAGTCAGAGCGCGCAGTTTACCGAGCTGGTCTGCGAGCTGGAGCTCGATAAGGCATAAAAAAATCCCCGCATGTATTCACATCCGGGGATTAGACTTATCGATTAGTACGCTAATAGCTCAACGAGCCACATCGACCAGATAATGGCCCTGCAACCAGTTACGACCGATTAACAGCTTATTGGTCATCTTGGTACGATCTCTGAGATTCACCTTAACCTTATATTCTCTACCCGGCTCGCCCACATTGAGTTCGACCATATAGCGCACCTCACTCCCCTGCGCGTTGCGAATGAGGGAGGTCTCGACGATACGGGCATGGACACGTTTTGTTTCACCTTTCTCATTTTCTGTGGTGAAAGAGAGCATCTTACCGACGTTTTGCTCCATGTCCGCTACGCCATTCTCCACCTTGAGATCGACCGCGTGCAGCGAATTTTCCACCGCGCCGGTATCGATACGGGTATCAAACAAGAGCCCGGTCTCTAAGATGCTGATGGGGGCTCTGGCACCAATCAGGCGCTTTTCGGCCACATCCACCACATACTTGCCTTTAAGCCAGTTACGGCCAACCAGCAGCTTGTAATCCATGTGGCTTCTATCTCTAAGGTTCACCTTGACCTTACGACTATCACCATTAAAGCCGACGTGCATCTCTACCATATAGCGGGTTTCTGTCCCCTGAGAATTACTCACGGTAGAGGTTTTGACTATCTTAGCGCTTAGACGCTTACGCTCACCGGCGGCAGTTTCTGTGGTAAACCAGACCGTCTTACCCACGTTATCTTGCATCTTAGCTGCACTCCCTCCCTGGATCTCGAGGTCGAAGGCGTGCAGAGAGGTGTTACCGGCGCCGGTATCGATACGCGCCTGAAAGACGAGTCCGGCCTCATCGACCGACATCATAGCCGTCTGGCCGATCACGGCTTTATCTGCGCCATAGGCTGGTGCCAGAAGAAAAAATGCCACTAACACCAGCGCTTTAGAGGTCAACATTCTAAACATAAAAAATACCCTAATCCCTATGAAACAAAGCCGACTAAGTGTCGGCTTCTCTGATATGTTAGTCCGGTGAACTCTCCCCCAGCCAGCGCAGCGCCTCATCGGCCGCCTGACGGGCAAACACCTTGACCGGACACGGTGCCATATAGGCCATCACTTTAGCGGTATTGGCCACCCATTCGCTATCTGTGATGATGGCGACTCTGGAAAAGTCAGTCAAATGAAAGAAGCCTAATTTGGCATCATCCCACAAGGTCTCAACAGAAACTCCTTCAAATGCTTCACTAAATTCATACCAGAGTTTAATGGTTGAGTGATCTTGTAACTTTGACTCGATTGCCGGCACCAGAGTCTCGTCGTAGTCGGCGCGAGACAGTACGCCCCTCGCCTTAACGGCCACGATATCATGGTGAAAACCCGAAAGCAGTTCGATCATCACTCGCTCCTTATAACTTAATAAACAAAATGATAGACGAAAAGACAGAACAGAGTACAGGTACAGATACAGTGCACCAAATGCTCACTGAAATTGGGCCCTAATCGAATGTACCTGTAATGACGCATAAACTGTACGCCCAGCCAGACCAGGATAAAGGGCACAAAGGGTAATGAGATGACGAACGGAATAAACCCCCAACCAAACCCCAAGGCATTGGCACTAAAGATCTGAAAAACGACCCAAAACAACACCAGTATCCCATAGATGACAAAGTGTTGTTTACTGATAGAGGCTGCAGACATGCACACAAATTCCCAATTTCGCTCTTACGCTAACAGTAGGAATAAAGACTGACATTCTCAAGCAATGAGTTGTAAACACCTGTTTCGGATTGCAAAAGCTAAGCTTGCATCTTGGCAATTTCCTGATCGAACAGATTTTTGATCAGTCCAGAAAACTCGGTAATAAACAGGGTCTGTTCTTGAGTGGCATTGTGATTGGCCACCTTGGCTAAGATCTCTTCTAAGTCATAGACGATGGCGTCGACTTCGCGAATCACCATGTTGCGCTCGGCGAAGGTTAGGGACGGATTTTGGCCACACACCATGATGATCTGTGCCGCCAGCTGCTCCTCAAACAATTCCATGACGGTGTCACCCGCAACCCCACCGGCTTCGGAGGACTCAAACAGGCCTAGATGCTCGGTAAGATATTGTATTAGATGTATGTATCCGTCTTTATCAGTAACCATTTTTAACCCTAAACACACGACTTATATATGAGCATGGTATAGCCCATGCTCAATATCCAGTTTCTATCGCCATTATGATATAAATCGAGTGTTCGATCTCGTTGTTAGTGCACGTTTTTCTATCGCTTTAAGGTCAGAACGAAAGAAACTGGTACCGCCTTGCTAATAGCGGGTAGACCGGCAAGCTCTCTGAGCTTCTCCACCCCTGGGGTCAGGCCAAAGTCACCGGCATTCACCACCAAAGGCGCCTCACTAGCCACCATCAACTTATCACTGGCCACCTTGGCCACCCTGACCATAACCGGCATGGTCTGCGTCTTGCCATGCAGGCTCACTTTGGCATCGACACTCATGGACATGATGCTACCCACACTCGCCTTATCGATCGCTTGGCCGTCGAGACTAGCACTTAACTCGACACTCGGGTACTGCGCGGTGTCGAACAATACCTCTTTCATGCGCTGATCACGGATCTCCACATTGGTGACCACGCTATTGAGCGGAATTGACAGACTAAAGGCGCCGGCATCACTAAGCGTGCCGGAAACTTGACTAAAATGGTGCACCTCGGCGATATCGCCTTTCTTGATTGAGATAAAGTTAACCCGCGAGCCCTGGTTACTCACCTGCCAATCGGCCGAATAGGCGTTTAAGCTTAACATCCCAAGTCCTGCTGCCATGATCAGTGTCTTCATTTTACGCTCCATTTTTAACCTTAAGTCCGTCGAAACCTCTGCGAAGAAAACCCAGCTAGTTTAATGATTAGCAAGGTAATCTTATCTATATTAGCCTAATACAAAAGATTATGAACAACTAATATTGCACCAATAAAAAAGCCCTAACTCGGTTAGGGCTCTTAACAAGTGAATGACAGCCTGTCAGTTAGACAGCGTCTAGGCCTTCTTCTTCGCCTTTGGTTTAGGCTTAGCCTTGGCTTCGCTGACCCACTTACCGTCGATATATTTCGCCGTCCAACCGGTCGCCTTGCCATCGACCTCAGTTGCCACGTACTGCTCCTTCGTCTTACGGCTAAAGCGCACAACCGCCTTGTTGCCGTCATCATCGGTCACAGGCGCATCGGCCAGATACTGATACTTAGGCCATAGTAGCTCACGGTACTTCACCAGTTCCTCTACCAGTGGCGCCCGAGTCTCGCGGGATTTAGGGAAGGTGCTCGCGGCCATAAAGATCCCCGCGGCGCCGTCTCTCAGCACGAAATAGCCGTCTGACTTAGTGCATTTAAGCTCTGGTAGATGAATAGGATCCTCTTTTGGCGGCGCTACTTCACCGTTTTTCAAGAGTTTACGAGTATTCTTACACTCGCTGTTGGTGCAGCCAAAATACTTACCGAAACGACCATTCTTCAGCTCCATATCGTTGCCACAGCGGTCGCATTCGATAATCGGCCCTTCGTAGCCCTTAATCTTGAACTGACCCTGCTCGACCTCGTAGCCATTACAGATAGGATTGTTACCACACACATGCAGCTTGCGCTTCTCATCGATTAGATAACTGTCCATGGCCGTGCCACAAACGCCACATCTGTGTTTGGCCCGCAGTGCATCTGTCTCGGCATCTTCGCTGTTTTCGCTGACGGCCTCTTCACCCGGTGTCAGGTTCATAGTGGTCTTACAGCGCTCTTTCGGTGGCAGGGCATAGCCTGAGCAACCTAGGAACACGCCGGTTGTGCCCGTACGTATGCCCATTGGGCGTCCACAGGTAGGACAGGCGATATCGGTCAACACCATCTCGTTAGGGCGCATGCCGCCCTCTTCCGGTGGTAACTCGGCCTTTTCAAGCTGCGCGGTCAAGCCCTTGTAGAAGTTGTCCAGCACCTTCTTCCATTCAAGCTGGCCCTGGGCCACATTATCCAGTGTCTGTTCCATGCCGGCGGTGAAATCGTAACTCATCAGCTCTTCGAAGCTGCCGATAAGGCTCTCGCTAACGATCTCGCCCATCTTCTCGGCGTAGAAACGACGATTTTCGACCTTCACATAACCACGATCTTGAATAGTAGAGATGATAGTCGCATAGGTAGATGGACGACCGATGCCGCGCTTCTCTAGCTCTTTCACCAGTGATGCTTCGCTATAACGTGCCGGCGGCTTAGTGAAGTGCTGCTTGGGCGCCAACTCCTCGAGAGTCAACACGTCGCCTTCGGCAACCAGCGGCAGAGTATTGTCTTCCTCGTTTTTCTTCTTAAGGGCGGTCTGAACTCGGGTCCAACCGTCAAACTTAAGGGTACGGCCACTGGCCTTAAGTTCGTAATCCCCTGCGGTCACCGTCAGGCGAGTCGCATCATATTTAGCTGGCATCATCTGACAGGCAACGAATTGGCGCCAGATCAACTCATAGAGACGCTGAGCATCTCTTTCCATATCGGTAAGGCTGCTTGCGTTGACGTTGACATTGGACGGACGGATCGCTTCGTGCGCCTCCTGAGCCCCCTCTTTACTGCCATAACGTATCGGCGCATCGGGCAGGTACTTATCACCGTATTCCTTGCCGATCATTTCACGCACACTATCCAGCGCTTCCTGACTCAAGTTGGTCGAATCGGTACGCATATAGGTGATGTGACCCGCCTCGTAGAGACGCTGGGCCATCATCATGGTCTTCTTAACGCCAAACCCTAGGCGAGTACTGGCCGCCTGCTGTAGCGTTGAAGTAATAAAAGGCGCCGAAGGCTTGCTCGAGGTCGCTTTGACTTCGCGGCTACTGACCTGGTACTTGCTATCTGTCAGTGCGTTAACCGCAACCATCGCCTGGGCTTCGTTTACAGGGTTAAAGTTTTCCCCATTAAACTTGGCCACCTGCATCTTAAGCCCTTCGTTACCTAGGGTGGTTAGCTGCGCATGAATGTCCCAGAACTCTTCTGGTACAAACGCCTTAATCTCGCTTTCGCGCTCAACCACCAAGCGAGTCGCAACAGATTGCACACGCCCGGCAGAGAGGCCGCGGGCCACTTTCTTCCACAGCAGGGGCGAAACCATAAAGCCTACGACACGGTCGAGGAAACGTCTCGCCTGCTGCGCATTCACCATGTTGGTGTTGAGCTGCGACGGATGACTGAATGCCTCTTGAATCGCACTCTTGGTGATCTCATTAAAGACGACGCGCTGATAACGCTCTGGGTTACCACCAATCACCTCTTGAAGATGCCATGCAATTGCCTCCCCCTCTCTATCCAAATCGGTTGCGAGGAAGATATGATCTGCATTTTCAGCAAGTGACTGTAACTCTTTGACGACTTTCTCTTTGCCCGGCAAGGTCTGATACTTTGCCTTCCAGCCTCGCTCAGGGTCGACCCCCATACGGGCAACCAAGGCTTTCTTCGCTTTGTCTGCCTTATATTTAGCCTTCTCTTCGGGGGACATCTTGCGCACTTCGGCGGGCGATTTCGTCGACGAACTGGCGTCACTGGTGGAGGAAGTCGGGAGATCACGGATGTGACCTACACTCGATTTTACGATGTAATCTTTGCCGAGATATTTGTTAATAGTCTTGGCTTTGGCCGGTGATTCGACAATAACTAGCGATTTACCCATAGAATGATCTGCGCCAAAAAGTCTCAAAATTCTGTAAATTGGCTCCATATATAGAGGGTTGTATCAATAGTTTCAAGCTAATCCCTGTTTTATTTGTTACGGCGAGCCAATTTTTAACCGTTTTTGAAAAAAAATGTGAAAAATAATATTGCGTAATTAAAAACTAATATTTCATTATTCCCCAACTAGCAAGCAATACTTATGCATTTCTGAGCCAATATCACAGATAAGGCCCCAATCCCCTAGCTTGTTATGCCCTAAAGCTCAAGTATACTGGTGCACAAATTCAACGAATTACGGCGTCATCGCTAACCTGTTTTGGCGCCTATTAAAGCAATAATAACTTGAAGGATATGCAATGAAGCATTACGAAGCGAACTTTGATGGACTCGTCGGACCGACACATAATTATGCGGGCCTGTCATACGGTAATGTGGCTTCTTTAAATAACGCCGCCGCAATATCCAGCCCTAAGGCGGCTGCGAAGCAAGGACTCAAGAAGGCCAAGGCCCTCGCCGACTTAGGCCTGGCCCAAGGGATGCTAGCCCCTCAGGAGCGCCCAGATCTCCACACACTGCGTCGAATCGGTTTTTCTGGTACAGATGCCGAAGTGTTAAATAAAGCCGCGAAACAGGCTCCTGCGCTTCTCAGAGCCTGCTGCAGTGCCTCAAGCATGTGGACAGCCAATGCCGCGACCGTGTCACCGAGTGCCGATACCCATGATGGTAAGATCCATTTCACTCCGGCAAACCTGGTGGACAAACTGCATCGCAGCATAGAGCCGGAGACAACGGGTAACATACTCGCTGCCACCTTCAACAATTCCCGCTACTTCCATCACCACCAGCACCTGCCTGAGCATGTGAGTTTCGGTGACGAAGGCGCGGCTAATCACACACGCCTGTGCAACGAATATGGGCATGCCGGCATCGAACTCTTCGTCTACGGCCAGGAAGCGACTAACCCGAGTGCGCCTAAGCCCAAAAAATATCCGGCGAGACAGACACTAGAGGCCTCACAAGCCATCGCCCGCCTGCATCAACTCGATGATGAAAGCAGCGTCTTCATTCAGCAAAATCCTGACGTCATCGACCAAGGCGTATTCCACAACGATGTGATCGCCGTGGGTAACCAAAATGTGCTCTTCTATCACGAGCAGGCCTTTGTCGATACGCAAAAGAAACTGGCGGAGATCCAAGACAAGTTCAACGGTCACGAACTGCACTTCGTTGAGGTGCCTACTGCCAAGGTTGGCATTCAGGATGCGGTGAAGAGCTACCTGTTCAACACCCAAATCGTTACCCTGCCAAACGGCGAGATGGCTATCATAGCGCCCACCAACTGTCAGGAAAATGAGGCCGTCCACGCCTACCTTAATGAGCTGGTCACCTTGGGCACACCGATCAAGCAGGTGCACTATTTCGATGTGAAACAGAGCATGCAAAACGGTGGCGGTCCCGCCTGTCTGCGTTTGCGTGTCGCCATGAACGAGACAGAGCTTGCCGCCGTCAACCCCAATACCCTGATGACAGACGAACTGTTTAACAGGCTCAACCTCTGGGTCGACAAGCACTACCGCGATCAGCTCGCCATCGAAGACCTTGCCGATCCACAGCTCATCGTCGAATCGCGCACCGCGCTGGATGAACTGACGCAGATCATGAAGCTAGGTAGTGTGTATCAGTTCCAGAAGTAGGTATTAATTACTAAGTTAGAATTGAAGAAGCCATCTGTAAAGATGGCTTTTTTAATGCCAAAACTAACGAATTACTTTAGAAGTCGATGACTCATCGACTCAATAAAAAAGGCGCCTGAAGCGCCTTTTTTAAACAAAGAATATTAGAGAATATTAACTCCAATCGAGACTACCTGAGTAATCAGTCCACCAGGTGTTTCCACTTCGACGATAAACACACCTGTGTTAGGTTCATCTTCACCCTTCAAGGTAACAGTAAATTCACGGCCACCATTGTAATTAGTGCTCGGCCAGACATATTCGGCGGTACTCACCACTGAACCTGCACTTGTCTTAAAGCGAACCTTAGAACCTGCAGGCATCTGCTGGTTATGCAGATCTGATATGGTGAAAGATACGCTAGCAGCGCCTTTACCTACGATATTGATGCTGCCGCCATAATGGTCACCATCTTTATCGCTAATCAGAATATCATCGGCAGCAGTCGCATAGGCAGTGCTCCCCGACATCACAATCACCAGGCTACGACGCACATACAGCGACTTAGAATCACTCACACCGTCGGCGCAACCTGCATGGACAGGGTCTGAACATAAGACGCCATTATATTTACCGTCTTTAGGCTCAAATACACCATTTGAGTTAAAATCGATAAGCTCCTCTAGTGAGCCACCAATTTGCCCACCTGCTTGCTGTGGGTTAAACAGACCATCTTCGTTGTAATCATTATAGGCATCGGTCAGATCGAACGACTGACCCGTTACATCTTTACCATTGGTAAACTCGTCCATTTCCGAAGCATCGAAGCGGCCATTACCGTTGAGGTCTGGAAAAGATTCTTCACCGATGGCCGTCGCTGTCACTGTGGCGCGGCCACCATACTTCTGACCATAGACGTTACCGTATACGCCAAGCGTTGGATAATAGATTAATGCAGCACTCGGATTACGAACCATAGCACCGGCACCAGAGATGATGGTCTCACCTTCTGGCCTCGGTAACTGACTCGTCCAGGTCACCGAACAGGCACCATTAACCGTCTGACAAGCATCTTCGATTGAACCACCTTCGGTGGTAAACGATACGGTTGTGCCATCGGGTACTGGGTTGTTAAAGGCATCGGCCATACGCGCCGTCACCACAACCTTAGTTCCCTCTTCATCCCAGCCTTCGGCATTAAGTACAGAGGCAGAAAGTGAGAAACTATCCTGATCTGGAATCCCCGTAGAGACAATTAACTGGCTCGACTGGCTCGAAATAGCTGGCACCGCACCATTATCTACGGTCGCGGTAACACGCAGTGATGTAGCCACTGTACCTGTAGTGACGACCGTCTGAACAATACCATCATTATTGGTAGTAGCCTGCAGAGGTGAGATATCTACGCCGCCAACCTTAGTATTAAGTGAAAACAATACATTCTGGTTAGGAACAGGGTTACTGTTCTTATCTAGCACCTTGAATTTCACCACAGAAGACTCTACGCCGCCCGTCCCTAAGATGGCGATATTCTGTGGCGTTGCCGAGTCAAATACGATACTGCCGACATCGGCTTGCAGCACACTGAGCGTTCCTGTAGCCGACAGGCTAATACCACCAGCATTTGCCGTAACATTGATCTGATCTTCACCCACACATCCCTGAGCTCTATAGGTCGATGTCGCTACACCATTGCTCGATGAAACCGGCGAGCTAATCTCAGCTTGAGCAGGACTCTTGGTCGCACAGGTTGAGGAGAAATTAACATCTACAGGCTGAGTAAAAGGATTTCCCTTATCATCTTGAATCAGAACAGAAATCGTTGCGGTACCACCTGCCGAAAGGGTTGCGGTACTGATCTCGGCCTTACCCTGAACAAAAGGATCACCGCTACCCATCACCACATTCGTCGCACCGACAACAACGATAGTCTTACCGACTTCATTAGTTGACAGACTGGCGGTGACTTCACCGGCCCCTAAGGAGCTGCCCGCGTAGATATCAACTGTCGCCTTTCCTTCTGAATCGGTCACTGCCGTCTTGATTGGGAGATCGCCAATAGTCGTCGCAAACGTCACAATTGTTGGCTTAGTGATGCCCGTTACTGTTGCAGTGATTTTTCCTGGCTCAAGGATGCTGATAGATTGAATAGGGTTACCGGCACCGTCGGTAAGGGACACTGAAACTTGCGCTCCACCGCCGGCTTCACCGCCATCACCCACCATGGTGACGTTGAGCGAAGCACTCTCACCAGAGCTAGTGGTTGCAGTAATGGTTGCGCCTGTATTAATAGCAGCCGTATCCAAGCGCACCTTGGCAATACCATTGGCATCGGTAGCTACCTCGCCCGTACCGGGAGAGAAAGTACCATAAGTATCATTGTTTAGACTAAATGATACCAAGGTACTAACAGCTGCTCCGGTCGAATCTTTCACCTTAGCGGTGATCATCGCAGGTTCAGCGACTGAGATCTGCGTATTATCGATAGATAATTCAATAGAGATAGTTGGCGGCGTCGGCGTACCACCCGAGCCATCGTCTGTGACATTCCCCCCGCCGCTACAGGCGACAATAAAAAGCATAAATAAATATGAGGTAAAAACTTTAAACGCTGACTTCATTGTCAGACTCCCTGTTACTCAGATTATCATTGAAAGCATCTGCTTATTACTTATAGGCTAACATTACACAATTTTCCCATAACTTTTCCATCACTAATCGCAATTAAGCGCGTAAAAGTGACAAAAACTTTAACTATTTAGCCATTTCATCACCTAGGGTTTCTTGCTAGGCTTTAGGTGCAAATTGAAAAGCATAAAAATAATACAGGAAACACTATGGCTGGCACGCAAAACAAAAAAATTGGCCTCACCGGAAAAATACTCATAGGTATGGCTGGCGGCATTTTAATCGGGCTACTGCTACGCAGTTTCTTTCCCGGAAGTGAGTTTATCCAAGAATATATTACTGACGGGCTACTCAACGTCGTCGGCAGTATTTTTATCTCAAGTTTACAGATGTTGGTCGTCCCTTTAGTTTTCATCTCCTTGGTATGCGGCACCTGTTCATTGAGCGACCCATCATCCCTTGGCAGACTCGGCGGAAAAACCATCGCTTTTTATCTATTTACCACGGCTATCGCCCTCTCAATGGCCATTCTTGTTGCCCTGCTCGTCCATCCTGGAAACGCCTCGCTTGCAGCAGAAAACATGCAGTACAGTGTTAAAGAGGCCCCTAGCCTTTCCAATGTATTGATCAACCTCGTTCCCCGTAATCCGATTCAAGCGATGACAGAGGGGAATATGCTGCAGATCATCATCTTTGCGGTGATATTTGGCTTTGCTATCTCTCATATTGGCGAGCGCGGCAGACGCGTATCGGCATTATTTAACGACTTAAATGAAGTGATCATGCGCGTGGTCACCCTCATCATGCAACTGGCCCCCTATGGTATATTTGCCCTCATGGGTAAACTCGCCTTAACCTTGGGTCTGGAAACCTTTGAGAGTGTGGTTAAATATTTCGCAGTGGTGTTGGCTGTATTATTAGTGCACGCCTTTGTGAGCTATCCCGTACTATTAAAACTCTTCTCCGGATTAAGCCCCATCACCTTTATTCGAAAACTGCGAGATGTGCAGCTGTTCGCCTTTAGTACCGCAAGCTCAAATGCCACGCTGCCGGTTACCCTGGAGACAGCAGAGCACCGCCTTGGGGTCGATAACAAGGTCGCCTCATTTACTCTGCCCCTCGGCGCGACTATAAACATGGACGGTACGGCCATTATGCAAGGTGTCGCCACAGTGTTTATCGCCCAGGTATTTGGTATCGATCTCACCATCACCGATTACGCCATGGTAGTGGTAACCGCAACCCTAGCCTCTATCGGTACGGCCGGTGTTCCTGGTGTCGGCCTTATCATGTTAGCCATGGTGCTCAATCAGGTGGGTCTACCCGTCGAAGGTATCGCCCTTATCATGGGGGTCGACAGGTTGCTGGATATGGTGCGCACTGCCGTTAACGTTACCGGCGATTCGGTAGCAACGGTTATCATCGCTAAATCGGAAAATGCCTTTAACCAGGATACCTTCGATGATCCTCAGGCGGGTAAGACGGCAGGCAGCTTCGTTGATCAGGTGAATGCCGAGCTTAAAGAGTAAAGGCTAATACAGGTTTTAAACCGGCACATTAAAAACGAAAAAAGGCGTCCATTGGACGCCTTTTTGTTATCTGTGCACTTCAAGAGCCTCGCTAACACAGCCTCATCAAATGCAACCTTAGCCCTATCGTTCCCAATAGGCTTCTTCTAAGCTGTCTTCCCGCTCTGGCAGTCCACGAGACAAGCGCGGACTGTGCTGAGCCAGCACCTCATAGGCCACGCGGTTGGCATACTTACAGATCTGTGAGAAAGAGGAATAACACAGGCCGTCGCGCTTATGCTTGCTCGAGCCCGGCACATTAGCCTTGTGATAGGTATTAGAGGCAAGGTCGTGCAGCAGCGCCGCCAGCGCCCCGTCACCCGCGCCATTAGTGTTACGGATAATTTCCGGGCCGCCCATGTAAGGCGAGATATGAGCGAACACCTTGATCGGTGTCTGGCAATCACGCTTTAGCTTAGGCCTTGAGAACTCATAACGGTTGAATTCTGGGATCGCACCTGGCAGCAAAGTATGGCTGGTTTCACGCTTCTCCGAATCCTCGGTATAACCTGAGGTATAGAGCCCCAATGGCCCCGCGGTGGTGAGCACCATATCACACCACTCAAGCGCTGCATTGCTGGCGCTCAAGGGATCTTTAAAGCCGGTCAGGGCTTCGCCTTCATCTTCGTTCATCGCAAGGATAGTGACATTTTCCTTAATGAACTCTATCCACCACTGTGGATCTTCTTCGATGAGGAAACGTGTGCCTAACGTCAGCACCACTGGAACCTCAGCGGCCTTGGCATATTCAATGGCTTTTAACGCCGCATCGGTGATCTTGTCGCCGCCACTGGCGCGCATCAGGTAGGCCGTCAGCACTAACGCCGAAGAAGTTTGCACTATCTCCTGGTCGATATATTCTGGCGTCAGCTTATCCATCGAACCCTTGCTGATAGCGAAGGTGCGCTCGCCACATTCAGATATCAAGGTAAAGCAACGGCCAATCGGCCCATCGACCGGCTGCAGAAAATTGAGATCCACTTTAGATGAAGTGTTACACAGATAGCGATAGGCGTAGCTGCCCACTTCGATGTGGTTACTCATCACGCCAAACAATACCGAGCGATCGTCGGCCAGAATAGAATAGTTGTGTACCGTGTTACCTATGGTACCGCCTGCAAATTCATCGCTGATCAGCTCAGAAGTTTTCAGTTCGGTGTAGAGCTGATGCGCCTTCTCGTCATCAATAAGTGTCGAGTTTCCTTTTGGTAAAGCGTAACGACTAAGCAACTCGTCACCCACTTTGGCCTCGATATCGACAAGCGTCTGATCGATTCCACTGATGTGGGTAGAAATATGCTGCGGTTGCAGCGTTAACTGCGCCAATAATGGATCGCGATTCTTAACTGGAAAGTAATGTTTCGACTTACGTTGACCGGGAAACTTCATAAGGAACTCACTCTAATGCATCCATGCAGAATCAAATAAGAACAGACAGCACACTAGACCCCCTTAGTCTGCTGTCTATCAGGCCGCGTGGTGATTTATGCAACGCGGGCACCTTCGCCATAAAAATTCGGCGGCGGATCGTACCATATAAAATAGCATCGGGCAGTGATTTATGCCGTTAACATACGATTCTTTGCTTAAGATTTAAGCCAACCCGCCGCCTGCTCGGTAACCAGGTCTGCTAGCAATTGCATATGAGCCTCATCGTCGTTCAGACAAGGGATGAAATGATAGGCCTCCCCGCCCGCCTCGATAAAGCTCTCTTTGCCGCCAATCGAGATCTCTTCAAGCGTCTCTAAACAATCTACCGCGAAGGCCGGGCAGAGAATATCCACTCGTTTAACCCCTTGGCTTGGCAGGCTCTCAAGCAGGGCGTCGGTTGCTGGCGTCAGCCACTCCTCTTTACCAAATTTCGATTGGAAACAGAGGCGCCACTGTGATTCAGATAATCCTAATGCCTCGGCCAATAGCTGGGCCGTTTGTTGGCACTGTGCCTGATAAGGGTCACCCTCGGTCACATAACGCAGCGGCACACCATGAAAGGACATTAATAGGCAATCGCCCTGTCCCTTTTCTTGCCAATGACGCCGCACAGAGTCAGCCAATGCCGCAATATAGGCTGGATGGTTAAAATATTCTTTACTAAAGCGCGTCTCGGGATAGTTACGACGTTGCTTGTAATCGCTGGCGATGGCATCAAATACCGGTGCCACTGTCGAGCAGGAATATTGTGGATATAGAGGGAGCACCACCAGGCGCTCGACGCCCTTGGTCAGCAGCTTATCGATACCCGCAGACAACGAAGGATTGCCATAACTCATCCCCAACTCAACCGGAATATCACGACCATGACGCGCTTTAAGTATCTCGCTTAGCGCCTCACGTTGACGCTCGCTGATCACCATCAGCGGCGAGCCTTCTGGCCACCAGATAGACTCATAGAGCTTGGCCACCGCCTTGGGACGAGTATTTAAGATGATGCCATTGAGTATGGGTTTCCAGATCCAGGGGCTTAAGTCGACCACGCGCGGGTCGCTGAGAAACTGTTTCAGGAACTGCCTAACATCTTTAGGGGTTGGCGTATCTGGCGTGCCGAGATTAACCAGCAAGACACCAAGTTTGGCGGGAGATAAGTTGTGGACTTTGTTCAAGAATTACTCTACTCATATTCTCTGACAAGGATAGCGATAGGCTAGCACCCACCCTGACATAAAAAAAGCCCACCTAGGTGGGCTTTTTCAAATATGAGAAGCAGCTCATTAAAGAAGCCGGCTTAGCCAATCGCCTTAACGATAGCCTCGCTCACGTCGCCAACACTCTGAGTGCCGTCGAACTTGTTGTAGGTCAGCTTGCCTTGCTCGGCAACTTTACCATAGTACTCAACCAGAGGCTTAGTCTGCTCATGGTAGATGCCAAGACGCTTACGCACTGTGCTCTCTTCGTCATCGGGACGAATCGCCAGTTCTTCGCCAGTCACATCATCTTTGCCCTCCACTTTAGGTGGGTTATAAACGATGTGATAAACACGGCCAGAACCTGGATGAACACGACGACCACTCATACGCTTAACGATCTCTTCGTCTGGCACATCAATTTCAATCACGTGATCGATATCGATACCGCTAGCCGCCATCGCATCGGCCTGAGGAATGGTGCGAGGGAAACCGTCAAGCAGGAAACCCTTGGCGCAATCGTCCTGGGCGATACGCTCTTTAACCAGTCCAATAATCAGCTCATCAGAAACCAACTGTCCTGCATCCATCACTTTCTTCGCTTCGAGACCCAGAGGCGTTCCCGCTTTAACGGCTGCACGGAGCATGTCGCCCGTAGAAATTTGTGGCACGCCGTATTTTTCCATGATGAATTGGGCTTGAGTACCTTTACCGGCACCTGGGGCACCTAATAGCATAATGCGCATCTGAGAGTCCTCTTATTTCGCATAGATTTGATTATTAGTTTTATCATTGGGCGGCGATCTTCGCACAAATGGCCGTCCATTTGAAGGGCTGTATGGCCAGTTTTAATTCGACTTTAGGCTGATACCACACATACCACCTTATAAAGCATAGAGGCCAGCATATATCACTGACATACTGGCCCAGTGCAGAGATGCCTTAGTAGAGCAAGGTGTATAATTTGCGGCGATATTGATTGGCCACGGCATGCCCTTGACCCAGTGCGGTAAGGATCTCCATGAAAAGCTGCTTAATCTCACCCTGGTGAGCCTGCAGATCTGTCTTTAATACCAGATACAGTCGCTCGAGCGCCTCCTCGTCACGCTTGGCACTGTGTAGCGCCTTGGCAAGTGACAAGAGCTTGGCATAATCGCTGGGATTTTGTTCAACCTCTTCCAGCAGGCCTCTTATCTCGGGCGTATCGGCGGCGTCCAGCGCCAGCGAAAGCTTCGCCTTGAGGCTCTGATAGTAGGCGTCTTGGTCGGCGAGACCTATAGCGTCAAGCAGCACCTTGGCCTGATTGATGTCGGCAACGGCGAGCAGCGCATCGGCATATACCAAAGAGACTTCTGCCGTCTGACACTCCTGATAGGCTTGTTTTAACAGTGGCAGTGCCCCTTCGGCATCGCCCTGAGCAAGTTGTACCTTGGCTTGATTAAGGGCGACTTGCCAAGCCTTGGGCAGATGCTGGTCGAGTAACGCCTCGATCTGCGCCGCCTCCTGCAGGCCGGCAAAGCCATCGACCGGTTTACCCTCTTTTAATACCAAAGTGGTCGGCAGGCTCTGGATCTGAAAATAGTTGGCTATCTCCATCTCCTGATCGCAGTTGACCTTGGCCAGTACGAAACGCCCCTCCGCCGCGATCTGGGTCAGCGTCTGCATCAGCTGCAGGCTCTCTGGGCTCTGCTGGCTCCAGAAGGCCATGACAACCACCTGCTGCATGGAGGCGTCGACCACCTGCTGAATGTTTTCTTTAGTTAAATCCAATACCGAATCCATAATGTCTCTTTACCTGAGAGTGCTCTTTACTTTAAGAGTGTCTCTTTATCTGAGAGCGCATGCCTCATTTACTGAGTTAGCGATAAGTAGATAACATAAGAGGCAGTCAAACTGCCTCTTACTTACTCTAGCTTAGATTTATTTTAAGCTGGCTAACAACATCTTGTTCATCAGTTTGATGAAGGCAGACGGGTCGGCCAGGCTGCCTTTCTCAGACAGTTGTGCCTGCTGCAGCAAGAGCTCGGCCCACTGACCAAATAGCGCTTCATCTTGCTCGCTATCCAGACGCTTCACCAGTGGATGCTCGGGGTTGAGCTCAAACACAGGCTTGCTTTCTGGTACGGCCTGACCGGCGGCTTGCATCAGCTTGATCATCTGCGATGACATTTCGCCGGCGCCAGCGACCACACAGGCTGGGGTATCGGTGAGACGACTGGTCACCTTAACCTCGGCCACCTTATCACCCAGTACCTCTTTAACGCGCTTCACTAAACCTTCAGATTCAGTCTCCAGCTTCTCCTGCGCCTCTTTCTCGGCGGCGTCTTCCAGCTCGCCAAGTTCCAGGTCACCACGGGTCACTGAGTGCAGCTGCTTGCCGTCAAACTCGGTAAGATGGTTGATCAACCATTCGTCGATACGCTCTGACATCAAGAGCACCTCGATGCCTTTCTTACGCAGCAACTCGAGATGCGGGCTGTTTGCCGCCGCTTCATGGCTATCGGCAACGATGTAGTAGATCTTGCTCTGACCTTCCTTCATGCGCTCAACATAGTCGCTCAATGATACGGTATGAGCCGCCTCATTGGTGTGAGTCGAGGCAAAGCGCAGCAGACCGGCGATCTTCTCCTTGTTGGCGAAATCTTCCGCCGGACCTTCTTTCAATACCTGACCAAACTCGGCCCAGAAGGTTTGATACTTCTCGGGATCGTTCTTAGCCAGTTTCTCTAGCATGCCCAGTACGCGCTTGGTCACAGCTGTGCGCAGCGCCGTGGTGATCTTGTTATCTTGCAAGATCTCACGCGACACGTTTAGCGGTAGATCGTTAGAGTCGATAAGACCCTGCACGAAACGCAGGTAGCTTGGCATAAACTGCTCGGCGTCATCCATCACGAATACACGCTGAACGAAGAGCTTGAGGCCATGTTTACGGTCACGGTTCCACAGATCCCAAGGTGCCTTCGATGGTATGTACAGCAGGCTGGTGTACTCCTGCTTACCCTCAACACGGTTGTGGCTCCACAGTAGCGGGTCGGTAAAATCGTGAGAGATATGCTTATAGAACTCTTGATACTCTTCGTCGCTGACATCGCTCTTGTTGCGGGTCCACAGCGCGGTAGCCTTGTTCATCGCCTGCCAGTGACCTTCGGTCGCTGGAATGGCTTCACCGCCCTCCTCACTCGCTTCCTGTGCTGGCGTGCCTTCTTGCCACATCTCTACCGGTACCGAGATATGATCTGAGTATTTGGTGATGATAGAACGCAGACGATAATCGCTGGCAAACTCTTTCTCTTCTTCACGAAGGTGTAGGATGATCTCTGTACCGCGACTCTCTTTGACGATATTTTCGACGGTGAATTCGCCCTCACCGGCCGATTCCCACTGCACCGCCTCATCGGCCGCGTGACCGGCGGCGCGAGTGCGCACCGTGACCTTGTCGGCGACGATGAAGGCCGAGTAGAAGCCCACACCAAACTGACCGATCAGCTGTGAGTCTTTAGACTCATCACCCGATAGATTCTTAAAAAATTCCGCGGTGCCCGATTTGGCAATGGTACCCAGGTGTTCGATCACGCCATCGCGTGTCATACCGATACCATTATCTTCGATGGTCACTGTGCCCTTCTCGCTATCGGCACTGACACGCACGCGCAGCTCACCATCGCCTTCATAAAGCTCATCTTTTGTCAGAGCTTCGTAGCGAAGTTTATCGGCCGCATCGGCGGCGTTAGAGACCAATTCACGCAAGAAAATCTCTTTATTGGAATATAAAGAGTGGATCATCAAATTTAGGAGTTGTTTGACTTCTGTTTGAAAGCCATGGGTTTCTTGATGTGACATGGATGTTTCCTTCTCTATTTCACAAAAACGCTTATGGCAATAGAGATGGGGCTGGATTTTGACTTTTCAAGCCAAAAACAAGCAAAGGCGTTTATTTGCTCAAAAAAAATCCAGTTCATGATGAACTGGATTTTTTTTGAGCTTAATGAGCCCTATAACGGGATGCGTCCATTAAAGGAGAGCGCCAGCGTGGTGCTGTCGACATACTCGAGCTCACCGCCCACTGGCACACCATGAGCGATACGGCTCACCTTGATCTCATGCTGCTTGGCCATATCGGCGATAAAGTGCGCCGTGGCGTCCCCTTCCACCGTCGGGTTGGTGGCTAGGATAAGTTCGCTTACCTCACCACTGGCCAGGTGAGTCTCGAGCAGACTCAAGCCCAGCTCGTCCGGCCCCACACCATCGAGCGGTGACAGATGCCCTAAGAGCACAAAATAACGCCCCGAGAAATGACCACCGGCTTCGATCGCCAATACATCGGCGGGCGTCTCGACCACACAGATCAAATCTGAGTTACCACGACGACTACTGGCGCAGATAGGACACAGGCTCTCTTCGGTGAAGGTACGACAGCTGCTGCAGTGCCCCACATCACTCATGGCGCTCGACAGCGCCTGGGCCAGCTTATGACCCGCCTTACGGTCGCGCTCTAACAATTGAAACGCCATGCGCTGTGCCGACTTGGGGCCAACCCCGGGCAAGCAGCGTAGCGACTGGATCAACTCGTCGACCAGGGGACTAAATTTCATATTTAGAAAGGCATCTTCATGCCAGGTGGCAACTGCATGCCGCCTGTGACTTCTGCCATCTTCTCTTTCTGACTCTCTTCGACACGACGCGCCGCATCGTTGCAAGCTGCCGCGATCAGATCTTCAAGCATCTCTTTGTCATCTTCTAGCAGGCTTGGGTCGATCTCGACCTTACGTACACTGTGAGAGCCTGTCATAGTGACTTTAACAAGACCTGCGCCGGCTTCACCGGTCACTTCCATGCGTGCGATCTCTTCTTGCACCTTAGCCATCTTGTCTTGCATCATCTGGGCCTGTTTCATCAGGTTGCCCATACCGCCTTTTCCAAACATATCGAGTTCTCTTCAATATTAAAAAAACTGGCTAATCTTACTGAATTAGCACCAATAAGCAATCAAAGCTGATCACCAATCTTAAAACTTATGACCTGCGAGCCCTTTCGTCGCACTCAGCGGGCTCATCGCACTAGGCTCATTACAGCTGGCTCGCCGTGAGAGTGCATTACAGCTAACTCACAACACTAATGACTCGTTCTAGCGACAGACTCAGCTGACAACTAACGAGAGTTAAGACTCTTCAATAGCCACAAAGTTCGACTTATCGATAAGTGCAATCGTCTGACCCCGCTTACCCAGTAGTTCGGGCAGATAAGTTAAACTGTCTGGCTCCATCTCGGCCTGCATCATCTGGGTCAACCACCGAATGTTTTCATCCTGCAATAACCCCTGATGAGCCTGCTCAAGCAGTTCACGATGAAAACGCTGACGGATCTCCAGCGGCGTCTCGCGCTCAGGCTCGACCCCGACGCTAAACTCAACCTGGCAACTGCCGCCCAGCGCCTTTGATAGCGCATCTTCCAGCTGACTGATAGCGCCTGGTGCCGCCAAGTGCTTCTGATTGGGTTTGAGCACCAGAGGCAGCGGCTCATTAAAGGCCTTACACACGGCATTGACCGCCAGCTGCCTTACCCGGCCGCCTATCTCCAGGGCCGACATCAAACGATACCACTTAAGATCCGTATCGTGCCCTGTGATCTCATCGGCCACAAAGGCCACCCGGGTCGTCTGACTGACGGGCTGAGTTACCGCTGAAGATGCAGAAGATTCCTGCGCTGCAGGACTCTGGACGGGATGATTGCCGATAGCAGCGCTTTCATTTGTACCTTGGTCATCCGAGCTTTGGTCCTCCAAACTGAGATCATCCAAGCCTTGTTGAGTCTGAGCAGCGGCATCAGCGCGGGCGTGTGACTCAGATTGAGTATCAACTTGCCCAGCAAGATTAGGCGCTTCATTGCTTGGCGCGATCATCACCTGCTGGCTTGGCTCAGGTGATTCCCAAGGCGGCCTGTCTTCATCATTTAGGTACGCAGTAGGTTTCTGCGCAGAATTATCATTCTGCGTCTCAGGCGCTTTCGTCTCAGGCGCTTTCGTCCCATGCTCAGTCTTCCCAGCCTCAGTCATACCTGCATCAGTCGTCACAGCCGTGTTCGAGACAGCTTCTACGCTCAGGGCTGCTTGCTCTGGCCGTTTGGGCGGCACATAAGGCGCTGCGCCAAACTGATTATCTTCGCCAGCCTGCTGCTCACTACTTGGCTGAGCCTGGTTAGCCCCAGGCTTTTTAGCGCCGACTAGGGGCTTTTTTGATGCGCTCTCCTTAGCCGCGTCCTCCTTAGCCGCATCTTCCTCAAGATCGCTAAGCAGACTCTGACGCGCATTCAGCACGGCGTCGAGCAGATCATCTTCTAACAGGTTGGGCGTGGTTTCTTCACTCGCCGATGCTGTACCGGTGGCCATGCCGCCATGGGGGGCATTTTCACTTACCGGAGCGCTAATAGTCTGGGCACTGTTGTCAGCCTGCGTTGTCGCCTCAGAGGAAGAAATATCGCCAGACGCCGGATTATCCTGTCCCTGCTGATAGGCAAGATAGGCTTCATAGTCGCTTGGGTCGCCAGACTCATCTTCATCTGAGCTGAAATAGAGATCATCGTAAAAACTGCCACTCTCGTCTGCTGACGAACTGGCTTGCTCGGCTATTGAAGCTGTTTGCTCGACGCTTTCTGCAGGCGTTTGAATCTCGCTAGGCAGAGCCGCTTCATCGCCTTGTGCTATCGCAGCACTCGTCGACGCATCCACTTTAGACTCGGCAGATGCTTCGCTTACGGGATTTTTATTTGCCGAGCTTGTTTCTTGCGAGCTCGGCTCAGGACTAGATTCAGGCTCAGGGCTGTGCCCTTGGCTTTGGGCCTGGCTCAAGATCAGCTGCTGCTCGGCAAACAGCTCGAGTGCGCCCTCATCCTCTTCAAGCGCATCCTTTTCTGTCGAATCAGCTTCAACTAAATCCACTGCAACTAAATTCGCTTCAAATGGGCCGTCAGTATCGCTTAACTTGTTCGTGTGCTCTGCAGTTGACGTTTGCGCATCGTCTCGGGACAACATTGCCGCATTTGCTTCACAGCTGGCCTCAACCTTAGCTTTTTCTTCAACCTCGGCTTCCACTTCGATCTGACTATTTGGCACAGACTCAGCAGGTTTCACCGACTTAACTGTTCCATCTGGCCTAGCAGAGGTTGGCGCAACATCTTCACCCTTGCCCTGTTCTGGTAAAAGAGTGTCTGGCAAGAGGATCTCGCTACCTGCCTCGCCCATCCAGCGCTGCACGGGTGCCTCGGGCACAAAGGCGATGGCGCGCAGCAGCGCCATCTCGAGACCGGATTTAGGATCTGGCGCATGGGGCAAATCCTGGCGACCATTTAGCAATAGTTGATAATAGAGCTGTACCTGCTCGGATCTCAGCTGTTTGGCGAAGACCTTGATCTGCTCGGCATATTGAGATAGCTGAGCGGCACTCGGCGCAAATTGGGTCAAGGTGATCTGATGCAGCAGTTCCAGCAGGCTACGCAGCACCTCATGGGGATCGGCGCCAAAGGATAGCACCTCCCCAGTGACCGTCAGCAACTTGTCGACATCACCATCGCACAGAGCCTTGAGCAAGACGATCACATGATGCTCATCTATGGTCCCCAGCATGGTCTGAACCTGGGCAAGCCTCACCTGACCGGCCCCGAAGGCGATCGCCTGATCCGTTAAGCTCAAGGCATCACGCATACTGCCGTTGGCGGCCTTGGCGAGTAGTTTTACCGCGCCATCGTCATACCCCACCTGCTCCTGAGATAGGATGTGACCAAGCTGCACACAGATCTCATCGAGCGTCAGGCTCTTAAGATTAAATTGCAGACAGCGTGAGAGTACAGTTACCGGCAGACGCTGGGGGTCTGTGGTCGCCAGCAGGAATTTAACATGTTCCGGCGGCTCTTCCAGCGTCTTCAACAGCGCATTGAAGCTGCTACGGGAAAGCATGTGCACTTCATCGATCAGATACACCTTGAAGCGGCCGCGTGTGGGGCGATACTGAACGTTGTCCAGTAACTCGCGGGTGTCGTCGACCTTAGTGCGCGACGCCGCATCCACCTCGATAAGATCCACAAAACGACCCTGGGCGATCTCGACACAGCTGGCACATTGGCCACAGGGCGAGGCCGTTACCCCTTGCTCACAGTTCAGTCCCTTGGCAAATAGCCTGGCCAGACTCGTCTTACCCACCCCTCGGGTACCGGTAAACAGGTAAGCATGATGTAGGCGATTTTGCGATAAAGCATTGGTAAGGGCATGTAGCACATGTGACTGACCGACGACTTGCTCAAATGTTGCAGGGCGCCATTTTCTGGCTAACACCTGATATGACATGAAACTCCCCAAGGTTGGTAACTATTACGAAGCACACTTCATTAATCAGCAAACAATAACATGCCAAGGTCCATCTCGCTAGCAAGCTAAGCGCTTAGCGCGCCTTAATTTATCTTTGTTAAGCCAGCTTGCTTCATGTTTAACCTATCACCCGCTTTGCCAGCCATTTAAAGGCCGATTTCTAAGCCATCTTGAGCCACTCTTTAGTCAGTCTTTAGCGAGTTAACAGGGCAATGCTCGCCTTCTCCCACGCCATCAATCCCATGGGGTAGACAGCAGGTTCACATATCTCATCGGCCTAACATCACAGAGGCCCTGATAGCAAAATGCCGCGGCATAGCCACCGCACTTATATGATCGACATGAGTGATCAATTAGACGGTATTACTCGCCTTCGAACTCACATAGTGTCATCAATGAGAGGCCCATCTCGGCAAGACGATGCTCGCCGCCAAGCTCTGGCAGAGAAATCACAAACGCCGCATGCTCAACCTCGCCGCCTAGCTGACGGATAAGCTTTACTGTCGCTTCGATAGTGCCGCCAGTGGCAAGCAGATCGTCGACCACCAAAACCTTATCGCCCGGCTTAATGGCATCCGTGTGGATCTCCAGCATGTCATGGCCATATTCCAGCTCATAACTCTCAGAGATAGTTTCACGCGGCAGTTTACCTGGCTTACGTACAGGCACGAAACCGACGCCAAGCTCTAACGCCAGAGGCGCGCCGAAAAGGAAACCACGTGCCTCGGTGCCCACCACTTTGGTCACACCAAGATCTTTATAGCGCTCAACAAACAGGGCAATCGTCGCCTGATAGGCCGCTGGGTCTTCCATTAAACTGGTTACATCGCGAAACATGATCCCTGGTTTCGGATAATCTGGAATTGTCTTAATGCTCTGCTTGATCAAGGCTAACTTGTCTGTATTCATTACTACCATCTTTTTCGTTTGAGCCCTTAAAAAGGACAAACTGGCCATAGGGCCAGTTTTGACTAGAATTTTCGGCTAAAGCTTAAGCTCCTTTGGTATGGGTTGCAACAGCGAATGTCACAAAGCTTAACCAAACTCACCGCCAAGGTTCACAACCTAAGTTCACAATCAGTCATCTAATTCGGGAATTTGCCTAAGGTAAAGCAGCAAGCCTGTCAGCATGGCCAGCAGCATCAACTTCACCCACAGCAGCGGCACCAAGATGATACTCACGCTAAAACTTAAACAGGTGGCGATATAGGCCTTGCGCTTCAAGCCGCGGCGAATGGCACGCTCGTTGTGCCAGTTCTGCAGCGCATCGGCAAACCAGGGGTGGGTCATCAGCCAGGCATGGAGACGTTCACTCGAGCGGGCAAAACAGAAGGCCGCTAGCAAAATAAAAGGCACAGTCGGCAAAAGCGGAACGGCGATGCCTAGCAGGCCCAAAAACAGACTGCTAAGGCCTATGAGTAAATAGAAGCCCCGCTTGATGACCATGAATTCCTCGCATAAAAAAACCACTCATAAATGAGTGGTTAGTATACCTGAGTTCGCTCGTTAGGCTAGATGCTTAAGAGATCAGGTTTAGGTGTTTCAACCATGACAGGGTAGCTGGCAGCGTAGGCAACATCATTACCAGCAAGAAACCAAGAAAATAAACAAAATTAAACGGGTCTTTAAACGGCTGACTCATACTTTCCTCACTCATGATTGACAACTTTTATTGATCTAGATCAATTTTCGCCGCCATTATAGAGACAAGCCAGCACGATAGAAAGGACTAATTTGGACAAATTTTATCTCGCGGCGACCACTATCCCCCGCTCGGCCATATCCGCTAGCAGCTGCCTACAGCCTTCCACAATCTGCTGCCTGGGCATCTGCTGGTAGAGCTGGGTTAACCAGTCACACAAGGCCGTAAAGCCCACACCATCTTGTTGACCTATGTAGGCAAGTACCTGAGCGGTAAGCGGATTAAGCTGCAAGAAACACACTTCATCACTGCTATCCCGATAGAGGCAGAAAAAGTTCGGCTGCTCACTGGGCAGCTCGGGACGATAGTCTGGGCTGATGCGCTGCACCTCAAAATGATATTGCGCCACACGGGCGGCCAGGCTTAACGCCAGCGGACGCGCTTCTATGCTTTGTGCATCCAGGCGCTGGGACTGTCTATCATCGGGTGCCGTGGCAACCACCAGCTCCAACCATTCGTAGTGAGCCAGCTCGAGCATGAAGGCCGGGTCTTGCTCGCTCATCTGATATTCGTTTTGCAAGAACAGCAAAAACTCCTGGGCAATCTCGATGAAAATCGGCGTCTGGCAGTCGTGTGTGGCAAAAAACCGCTGAACGAGCGCCTGCCAGGTCTCTTCCTCATACAGGGAGCAGAGCACGGGAAAGCCGCTGGCGACAAAGCCCTTCACATTGTTAAAAAACAGCTCGCGATAGATCCCCATGCGTCTGGCATCTGTCCCCTGCGGCAGGGGCGATGAGGGATCTTTGATGTAATCGATGAACGACTGTTGAACTTGGGTAAAACTCATTTAGGCACTCCGGTGACTGGGCTGCAATGCCTGGGCCTGATAGTCGTGTATCCTATTGATCTCTTTTAGCAACTCTGCGGTGGCGGGAATATTAAAGTCGCGCTCGAGCAAGGTTGGAAACACGCCGTGGGTCTGATAGCAAAGCGCTAACAAGCGCCAGACGGGATCGATAACATCGCTGCCATGGGTATCAACCTTAAGATCCTCCGCCTCATCGTAATGACCGGCAATATGCAGGTAGGCGATGCGTTCACTGGGCATGGCCTTCAGGAAGGCCTCGGCATCATATTGATGATTAATCGAATTAACATAGATGTTATTCACATCCAGCAGCAGTCGACAATCCGCCTCTTCCAGCACGGCATTGACAAACTCGCATTCACTCATCTCGCTACCGGGCGCGGCGTAGAAAGAGACATTTTCCAAGATGAAGGGGCGCTCAAGAATGTCCTGAACCTGCTCAATTCGCTTAGCAACATGACGCACCGCCTCATGGGTAAAGGGGATAGGCATCAAGTCATACAGATGGCCCTTGCCCGAGCAGTAACTTAGGTGCTCCGAATAGATATCGATACCATGATGGTCGAGAAAGGTTTTAACCTGCTTAACGAAACGCGTATCTAGGGGCTCCGGACTACCGATAGAGAGCGACAGCCCGTGGCAGAAAAACTTGTGCTTCTCTGTTAACTGCCTAAATTGACGGCCAAATTTACCGCCAAGTGTCATCCAGTTCTCAGGCGCCACCTCGAAAAAATCGATGGCACTTGGAACCGACTGGCAAAATTCATTGAGCATCTCTCGGCGCAGGCCCAGGCCCACCTTTGCTTGTGTCATCATCACCTTACCTCTAGTGAATAAATGGACTCGTTTGCCCCTGGCTAAAAAGAATTAGGCCAGTAAAAACTGGCCTAATCGACATGGGAAAATCCCTTAAGGCCTATTACTTATGGCCGCCACACTTGCCTTCTTTACCTTTCTTCATTCCTTCGCCACACTTGCCCTCTTTGGCCTTCATGTTCTCGCCACACTTACCTTCTTTGGCTTTCATGTTCTCGCCGCACTTACCCTCTTTCTGAGCCTTCATCTGAGCGCCGCACTTACCTTCACCACACTTACCTTCTTTGGCGCCTTTCTTCATACCTTCGCCACATTTACCCTCTTTGGCTTTCATGTTCTCGCCGCACTTCCCTTCTTTGGCGCCTTTCTTCATGTTCTCGCCGCACTTGCCTTCGCCACACTTACCTTCGCCATCGGCGATCTGGTAACCAGCTTGCATTTCACTGTAACCAAACGGATTAGCTTGAGCCTGCGCCGCAAACGCGCTACCAACAAACACAGTGCCTAACGCTACAGCAACAGCAGTATTCTTAACTAATTTCATAATCTCTTCCTTTGTTGATCTCTTATATGCAATGGTTTGCCAACATCAGTGCGTTGCTGGCTCGGATAATATGACCCGGCCCCCTAGCTTTTTATTTCAAAAAACTTATCAGGCATCACATTTATGACCCAAATTATGTGTTAGCGCAAGCATCTAAACAGCAGTAATCGATTGATCTCACGTCTTTATTGACTAAAAATCGATAAGCCAGTCATAGATAACAAAAGATGCTCGCATCTGACTCATAAGTTTGGCTGGGCACAGCCGTTATCCCCACCCCTTCCCGCACGCACACAGGCTTTGTATATGCCAGGCGCTTGACGTAGAATAAGCGCCCTTTTACCCGGCCTGGCAATGCAGTACTGAAGCAGTACGTACACCATGGCCAACAGGTTCACCATTTAGGCCCCGCGCCTTGAATTAATGAGAAAACGAGAATCATGCGTGTCATATTAGCCCCGATGGAAGGCGTCGCCGACGCCCCGATGCGAGCCCTGCTAACCAGCGTTGGCGGCTATGACATGGTGATCAGCGAATTTATTCGCGTTGTCGATCAGCTACTGCCTGAAAAAGTCTTCTACCGACTCTGCGCCGAACTGAAATATCAATGTAAAACCGCCTCCGGCACTCCGGTACGCCTGCAACTGCTGGGACAGGAACCCAACTGGATGGCCGAAAATGCCATTCGCGCCGTCGAGCTGGGTTCTCGCGGCGTGGATCTTAACTATGGCTGCCCGGCACCTATGGTTAATCGCAGTAAAGGCGGCGCCGCACTATTAAAGGAGCCGGAGACCATCTACCGGGTGACCCAGGCCGTCAGGCAAGCGGTGCCCAGGGACAAACCCGTGTCGGCCAAGATCCGTCTGGGGTGGGATGACAAGAGCCGCTGCACCGAAATCGCCCAGGCCATCGAAGCGGCCGGCGCCACCGAGCTCACGGTACACGCCCGCACTAAAGAGGAGGCCTATCGGCCACCGGCCCACTGGGAATATATAGCGCAGATCAAATCGGTGACCTCCCTGCCCATCATCGCCAATGGTGAGATCTGGGGCAGAGAAGATTACCTCAAATGCCGCGAGGCCAGCGGCTGTGATGATGTCATGCTAGGACGCGGCGCCCTGACCATTCCTAACCTGGCCCACGTGGTTAAAGGTAATCAGTCACCCATGCCTTGGACTGAGGTTTTGGCGCTACTGCTGCAGTATTCGGAGTTTGAGATCGTCAGCGAGAAAGAGAAATACTATCCGGCGCGTATCAAACAGTGGCTCAGGTTTATCGCCCGTCACTATGAGGAGGGCGAAGCCCTGTTCCGTCAGGTGCGTGTACTGAAAGATACCCAGAGTATCTTATCCCTGCTGCGCGGCAGCTAACACTCACCTTATGCCCTTCTGTCGCGTCTGCTAACCCTCCCTAACGTAAGGCGCGACAAAAAACTAGCCCAGTCTCGCCTTAACTGGTCTGATCTTTACATCCCTAAATGAGATTCACCATAAAAGTCACCGACTTTTGATCTTAGTCATAGCTAAGACGCCCAAGCGGTTTAGACTGATTATCTAAGAATATCAACTAGGCAATGATTTGTGAGCAGATCCCATATCAGACATGAACTGTCGGTGCTTGAAGCGAATCTCAGGAAAGAGTTAGGTACCCTGCTGGCATTACATCAAATAACGCTCGATACCCAGCAGCTTTCGCTGACCTCATTAATAGACGAGATGACCTCAGCCAAATTGGCCGACGAACCGCTATTTATCAAGCTGACCCAACTCGATGCAGCCCTATGCCAGCTCGACCTTGGACTCTATGGCCTATGTTCAGACTGCGAGGCCGATATCGAAGCCGAGCGGCTCAACGCCAACCCGCTTGAACAGCGCTGCACCCAGTGCGCCGCCGATTACTCCCACGAGCATAGACACGAGCTCAGGCTTACCCACTAGCCACACCTTTATTAGCGGCCTGCTTTGTCATCGAGCAGCTCGCTTAGCCACGTCAGTCATCGATGGCCAAACCAAAAGCATTACGTCAAACATAAAAAAAGCCTCCTGAATCAGGAGGCTTCTATCGTTAAGTCACAGGGAGGGTGAATAACGATTTAGAACTTCTGTGTATAAGAGGCTGTGTAAGTTCGACCATACAAGTTATACAGCGCTGAATCGTATGCTAAGTTGGAATCCAATACTGGATCTTCGTTAGTTAAGTTGCGAATACCCAACGCAAACTTACCACTCCACGGCGCCATATAGTTATAGCTTAGGTCAAAGGTAGTTTGAGAAGGTAGACTACCAATCTCTTCAAACGTTGTAGGATCTGTGGTTTCCGCCTGACCAGCAATATGTTGGGTCAATAATGACACCCCATGGTCGCCATAGGTCCAATCAATTACCCATGTGAAGCGATAATCAGGCAAACCATTACGTCCAACCATATTGTTTACAGGACCATCAAAGTACTCTTCATCTTCATAGGTAAGAACATAGGTCAAATCAAAACTTGAGCCAAAGTCACCAATTGACGTTTCAATTGGGGCTAAGGACAAGTTGAAGTCAATACCCGACGTATCGAAGCCATTACCGTTAACCAGTGGTGTGGTCGCTTCGAGAATCTTACCGTCTGGACTGTCACCGGCACGAATAATTTCACCTCGAGATAGATTGCCGTAACCGACTTTTGCTTCTTCTCTTAACAGCGAATCTAGAGATACGAAGGTGATCACATCATCAATTGATAAGCTGTAGTACTCAACTTTAGTGCTTAAGCTGTCTGTGATGTTCCAGATAACACCCACGTTGTAAAAATCTGACGTCTCAGGGCCAAGATCTTCATTTGCTGTGCGAGTCACGTCATATTGAGTCGAACGACAATCGGAAGGTGCAGTGCCCTGCAACTCACAATAATGATAGTCTGTCGCATAATCAGCACTGAAAGAGTCCGCTGCATACAAATCTGATAGTGCAGGCGCCCTAAAACCTTGTCCCCAAGAACCACGTATAACCAGGTTATCTAATGCTTGATAACGTAGTGCGACTTTCGGTGTGGTCGCGGTACCGAAGTCTGAGTAATTATCGTAACGGAAAGCAAGGTTCAGCTCTAAATCATCGGTAATAGGCAAAATAGATTCACCAAACAACGCGAATACATCACGATCACCACCCGAACCGTTACCTGAAGAACCAATAACCTCCCCAGCTGCTGATTCTGCATCTACCTTAGACTTGTACTTATACTGCATAAATTCAGAACCGAAGTACCAACCCACTAATCCACCGGGTAGCTCTAACGCTTCAAAGTTTATGCCTGCATTAACGCTTTGAAACTCCATGATATCTTGAGCTAGTGTATCGTGTGAAATAGCCGCTACAACATCGGCACTATTGCCTTCAGGGCCAAAATTAAACTCACCGCTCTTCACCAACGCTTCCACTGTTGGACGGTGAACATAACCCGTACCATAGTTGCTGTTTTCCGCTAGGTTATAGTGATAGGTAAAATCCCAACCAAAGCTATTGTGTTCGCCAACTAAACCAAGCTGAATATCCGTGCTGTAGTCAATCGTCGTAGAATCACGTGTACCCACATCAGTGAAACGATAGTAAACTCGACCGGCATTTTCATTTTTAGTGGTATTAATATAGTTGCCATCGGCATCATAGTTCTGAACGTCTAGCTGACCTGCGTCAACGTTAAACCAACCTGCAGCAGGTGCGTAACGACCAAAGGTTTCGTTGCGGCTAAATAGGCCTTGACCTTCGAAACGGATCTCATCAGAGATCTCGTAATCTGCAGTAACATAACCCGCGGTATACTGACGAGCGGCGTGATCTGCTGCTTCAGAGGTATAGTCATAACCGCAGATAAAGTCACCATCACCATAATCATAAACATGACCGCCACCGACCATTTTTTCGTTGTCACAAGCAGCCATCGGCTTGAACTGGAATGTAGTCATATCCAGGAAGTTACGAGCGTAGGCTGATACCCCTGTAGTATCGGCATACTTATCGGCTAACACGTTAGTAGAGCTTGAAAACCAACGATCACGTTGATAGATAATCTCTCGATTTTGGTGCTCAAATGAGAACGTTAAACTTCCTTTGTCGCTCGTGGTTCCACCAACAACGTGTGCTTTCCATTCCTCACCACCAGGTTGATCTGGACTAGTACCTGTTGCCGAAACCTCGAGACCTTCAAAGCCTTTTTTCAAAATAATATTGACTACGCCAGCAACCGCGTCCGAACCATAAACAGCGGAGGCTCCATCGGTAAGCACTTCAATACGTTCAATCGCTGCCGTAGGGATTGTATTAAGGTTTACAGCAGTCCCCCCCATAGTCGGTGAACCCGGCATACGTTTACCGTTTAGCAGCACCAAGGTGCGATCAGCTCCAGCACCGCGAAGAGAGATGTTGGCCTGACTCTGCCAGGTACTACCTGATGATTCAGAAAACGAACCGAAAGTGTTTAAGTTACTACGGCGCAATACGTCAGCAATTGACATCTCACCTGTCTTCTCAATATCGGCCACACTGATCGTAGTTACCGGAGAAGAACCTTCCATATCAGTTCTTTTAATACGCGAGCCAGTGACTTCGATGCGTTCAACTTTATCGCTTTGCTCTTCAGCAATTGCGATACCAGAAAATGCAATGCTAGATGTCGCGGCGGCAAATAAGCCTACGCGAACCGCTTTTGCTGTTAAGGTCAAAGAGTTCATATGTTTCCCTCACAATACGAAATCAGACAATCTGAGTTTCGATCATTAATTTATTTTTTATTTTTAAAATAAGAAGAATGCCCTTCAGTGAAGATATTGTGAAAAAAGATAAAATAAGTCAACGCAGTTAACACGAAAATAACCACAATGATAAACATTGATACAACTCGATAATAAAAAACGATAACCATTGCCTGCCAAAAACGAACCATACATTTGATTTTCAACGAGTTATTATGACAACCAAGGTTATCAGAAAATGTAAAAATGAAAAAACAATCAGACGATACAAATTAATACGTCTGTGCCAAATATGTTTAATAGCTTAGCGAAAGATCAATTAAATATAAAAAACAACTACAAAAGTAACAATGTAAAATAATGTATCTGGACGGTAAGAAAGGGTAAATAACAATTTTAACAACAAAAACATTAAAACTTATCTATTACACACCTTAACCTTTATCTTAAAAATAAATTAAAAAGTCACAGAATTAGAAAGAACTGACATTCAGGATATTTGACTAAACAAAATGCGAAAATACAGAAGTGATAAAGACCAAATGATGTCTCACTCGGTCTTAAATATGTTAAAGGGCAATTTTTGCGAAATAAATAGCGCAAGTACCTTCGTGGGAGGAGTAATTGCTCAGCATTAATGTATCATCTTTCAGCACGACACCTGCGTAGCTGGTATCGCCACCCGAGGGTAGAGTCAATAGCTCCTCTATCTGAGCCGTTTGCCGATCGATCGCTACAAGAGAGGTGCGCACTCTGTCGTCATACAGGCGTACCACGCCATAGAGCTTACCCTGATAGAGAAAAGTAACAGGTCCCCCCACGCGACAATTTGTCACTTGCCAACACCACTGGGTATAAGGAGGCGCTGACTCACCCAGTAATGCACGCTCATCGGTCTGCCAAAGCGGATCCCGGCGCAGCAGACAGATGGCCTTATCATGCTCATCGAACACTAGGCCGGACTCATTCACATAACCCGCCTGACTCAGCTTTTCCACCAGGGGCTGAAAATCCCTGTCTGCATTACTTTTATATAGCGCCGCATAGCCATCATGTTCGTGACACAAATAGGCGATGCCATACAAGTGCCCCTTGTGCGGCGTGATGCGCCATAACCACTCTTTCTCTTTCACCAGCGCCTTGGGAGCGGACCAATGCTCACCATCGTGGGATTGCCAGCAGTAAGAGCGCATGCCCTCGCCCTTCCCCTCATGCATAGCGCCGCCACCAAACAGCAGTAATCTGTCATTGTAGGCCACCAACTTACCATCTCTTAGATCGGCAAAGTCGACATCGACAAGGGCGACACTCTGCCAGTTTTGCCCCTCGTTATCGGATCTAAGGATCCGCAGTGCACCGTCTGGCGACACATGGGCACTGGCCTGACGAAATACGCAATACAACTTGTTTTTAAAACGCACCAGATCCGTAAAGGCGTTGTGGGGCGAAGCGTCCCAAATCTTGGCTACTGAGATTAGTTTCATGTGTTTCTCCGCACATTGATTGCATTAATGATGGCCGACTAAAATGATGGCCGAATAAGGTTCGTGACTCAAGCCAAGACACAGTTAAAAACAGTCTATAACCAATGGCTAAGGTCTGGCTCTGCGCAAGCACCACTACCAACATGACTAGGTCTGTTGATCTTTCGCGTTCATTTTTGCTGCATTCTGTATCGCTTTTATACAAGGCAGAGCGATTGTCATGTAGTGCACTACATCAATGAGCGATAACGCAGCAGAAAAATGATACAGACATAAAAAAGCCTCACTCTCAAAAGAGTAAGGCTTTCTTGATACATGGGCTAATCGGCTTAACCTAGCTTCTCTGGCGCGGCGTCTTACCGGCTGTAGTCTTATGCTTACGCACGGCGCGGCGGATCTTAGCGCTCTTCACCTTGGCGCGGGCCACACTGTGTTTGTCTGTGCCCAGCAGGGTGCGGGTTTCTTCATCTAGGCCGGCCAGCTTACGCAGATAGTTTACCTGCTCTATCGGCAGCTCGACCCAGCCGCCACGAGGCAGTGACTTGGGCAGATCTATCATACCGTAGCGAATACGAATCAGACGGCTCACCTGGACTTCTTGAGATTCCCACAGACGACGAACCTCACGATTACGACCTTCGGCCAGCGACACATGCCACCACTTGTTCATGCCCTCGCCACCGGCTGGCTTTATCTTATCGAAATGCGCCGGGCCATCTTCCAGGGTCACGCCGGTGCGCAGACGCTGAATACAGGCGTCGGTCACCTCACCAAAGGTACGAACAGCGTATTCACGCTCCACCTCATGGGACGGGTGCATCAGGCGGTTAGCCAGTTCACCGTCAGAGGTAAACAGCAACAGGCCTGAGGTGTTGATATCCAGACGTCCCACCGCAACCCAGCGTGAGTCGCGGGTCTTAGGTAAACGGTCGAATACCGTCGGGCGCCCTTCGGGATCTTTGCGGCTGCAGATCTCCCCTTCAGGCTTGTGATAGGCGATCACACGGCAAACCAAGTCATCCTCAGACTTGATCGATACCGTACGGCCATCGATACGCACCTTGGCATCGGCCTCGATACGATCGCCAAGTTTGGCAATTTCACCGTCTATACTAACTCGACCTGCAGCAATCCATGCCTCCATCTCACGACGGGAGCCATGGCCTGCACGGGCCAAGACTTTCTGCAATTTTTCACTCATTAGTAGACTCTTCATCGGTTTTAGGCGCTGTATTGTCAGGGGCCGACTCGACCACCTGTGTTTGTCCAAACAGCGCCGCTAGTGACTCGGCATCGGATAAGGGAGGAAGGTCCGCAATCCTGTCCAAGCCAAAATAGGCTAAAAATTCATTTGTGGTCGCATAGAGTGCGGGCCTGCCCGGCACCTCTTTATGACCGATTATCTTAATCCAGTGTCTATCGGATAGACTCTTTATGATATGACTTCCCACCGCCACACCACGAACAAACTCTATATCGGCACGAGTAACCGGCTGACGATAGGCGATCACCGCCAGCGTCTCCAGCGTCGCTCGCGAATAGCGCGGCGCCTTCTCCTGCCACAGTGGCTGCAGATAGGGACTCAAGGTCTCGATGGACTGAAAACGATAGCCGCCCGCCACCTTGACTAACTCTATGCCGCGCCCCTGATAATCTTGCTGCAACTCCTCAATGGCGGCCTTAACCTTGGCGCGGGAGACGCTAAAGTTTGCCAGCACACTTTCATTTAAGTGCTTGATAGAGACAGTCCTAGCCATCACAAACAGACTGGCTTCAATCAGCTGTTTGAGCTGATCCGGATTTATTTGCAGTTTCTTACTCGACAATCAATAGGCCCTAACATGTATGGTCGACAGCGGCTGCGCCTGGATCAGATCGACCAAAAGCTCTTTCACCAGCTCCATCAGCGCAAGAAAGCTCACCACCACGCCAGCTCGCCCCTCAGAAACATCAAATAGCTGCTCAAAAGGCACATAGGACTTGCCTTCTAGCATAGCCAATATTTGCGTCATGCGTTCCCGTGTCGACAGCTGCTCGCGTCTCACATGGTGATGCTCAGTGGCCTCGACCCGTTTTAACACGGCCGCGAAGGCACCGGCTAACTCCACCAACGACACTGACGGCGGCACCAACACAGGCTTGATATCCGGCGCTGGTAGCACCTTGGCCTGAAACACATCCCGCTCGAGTCGCGGCAAGGCATCTAGCCTTTGCTGCGCATCTTTAATCACCTCGTAGGCCTTAAGCTGTCTGATCAGCTGGGCTCGTGGGTCCGCCTCATCTTCCTCTTCAAGCTCGGGCCTTGGTAACAAGAGACGCGACTTTATCTCGGCCAGGGTCGCGGCCATCACCAGATAGTCGGCGGCCAGTTCTACCCGAGCGCCTTGCAAGAGTTCAATGTATTCAAGATATTGATCCGTTACCGGCGCAATGGCCATCTCAACAATATCCAGCTTCTGCTTGCGGATAAGATAGAGCAGCAGATCCAGCGGCCCTTCGAAAGACTCGAGAAATACCTCCAGCGCCTCGGGCGGAATGAAGAGATCCGCCGGCAGTTCTCTGACGGGTTCGCCCCTGACCAGGGCCAAAGGTAAACTTTGCTGAGTCCCCTGCATCCGCTCTCCAAGTCACCCGGCAGGTATCACCCTGCCGGAAGCTAAAGGTATAACTAACTAAATCCGTAACTTAAATGGTGAGGACCTGCACCGTTCGACGGCGGATAATCATCCAGCCAAGGCGAGGCTAATCGACACCAAACGCGCGATTATACCTGCAAATTTGGCCAATAGACAGGGCTTTAGCCAAACTGGCTAACATCACCGACGCCTTCACGTAGAATCTCGATATCGCCCTCAGACAGATCGATAACCGTGGTAGGTTTCTCACCCAGATAACCGCCATGAATAATCACATCCACCTGATGCTCAAGGATGTCGCGAATGTGCTCGGGATCTGACTCGGCAAACTCTTCACCCGGTAGGATAAGACTGGTGGACATCAGCGGCGCATCGAGCGCTTCCAGAAGCGCCAAAGCAATCACATTGTCCGGCACGCGAATACCGATTGTCTTCTTCTTCGGGTTTTGCAGGCGCTTAGGTACCTCTTTGGTCGCCTTGAAGATGAAGGTGTATGGCCCAGGTGTGTTGTGCTTCAGCACGCGGTAAGCCTGATTGTCCACCCTGGCATAGGTCGCCAGCTCGGACTGGTCACGCACCATCAAGGAAAAGTTATGATCGTTCTCTATCTGACGAATACGCACTATGCGGGTCATCGCGTCTTTCTCGCCCAGCAGGCAACCTAAGGCATAGCCAGAGTCTGTGGGATAGACCACCACCCCACCCTGCTTGATCACATTCACCGCCTGATTAATCAGGCGAACCTGAGGATTTTCCTCATGTACATAAAAAAATTGACTCATGGGTTTACCATCCAATTATCCATTTGCCACACCCAATCGACTCCTTGGGGTTGGAACATATTTTTACCTAACTCGAGCCAGCTGCCGGGGAAATGGAAATCGCTTCCCAGGGAGGCGTATAGTTCGTTAAGCCGACTCAAGGCAATTAAATTGTTACGATCGTCCAGGGTCTGCTGACCCAACACCACTTCCATGGCATCGCCACCAGCGGCCTTAAACTCACGCACCAGGCGCTTTAGCCACTTGGCCGACAGCTTGTAACCGCTGGGATGCGCCAATACGGCAACGCCGCCCGCCTCATGAATGATCGCGATAGCGGTTTCCATATCGGACCAATTGTTGGGCACATAGCCAGTCTTGCCCCGCGCCAGATACTTCTTGAATACCGCGGCCGCATTGGGGGCATAGCCGTTATCGGCTAACCAGCGGGCATAATGGCCGCGACTCAGGGCGGCGCCTTCGGCTAACGCCTTGGCGCCCTCATAGGCACCGCTGATCCCGGCCTTCTCAAGACGCACACCAATCTCCATCGCCCGCGCCTCACGCAAGGCTCGCTGCTCGGTCAAGAAGGCATCCAGCCCCTGATGTTCGGGGTCGATATTGAGCGCAACGATATGAATATCGAAGTTATTCCAACGAGTGGAGATTTCGCAGCCGTTAATCAGGGTCAAAGGCTCGGCTTGACCCTCGTTGAAGCTATGGGCTTCCTTGAGGCCGGCTAAGGTATCGTGATCGGTAATGGCCAACATCTGCACCCCATTATCCAGGGCTCTGGCCACTAATTCAGACGGGGTTAACTGGCCGTCGGATGCCGTGGTGTGGCTGTGAAGATCGATTAAACGCGTTTCATCTGTCATCCCTTTATTCTACTCGACTTTGTTATTAGAAACATCTAATTGGATGAAATTGGACGAAATTGCATGGGAATCGTTAAATCTTATCGGCATTTGATGCAGATTGTGATCTCAAGATGATAAATACGCCAAATAGAAAAATATTCAATTGACAAGGCCACAGAGGGGATGCTTTTATATAGCCATCAAAAAGATTTTACTTTCACATGAGTTAAGTACTGAAATGACGATACAGCAATTCAACAACATCAACTGGTGGTGGCACTTCCCAACTTAGCGGGTGGTGTGAATTTCTGTGCTCATGTAAAAGAGACAAGATTTAAACAAAAAGCCCGCATTCGATGCGGGCTTTTTGCATTTAATCGCCTAATTTTATTAATAGATTTATACACGACTAACCCAAACAAACAATCGAGTTAGTCCACTACCGGCAAGTAGGAGCGCAAATATGGGGCAAGAGTTTCTGGCCAGCGTCAACACCATAAAGGAGCGGATCACCTATCATGACGATCCTCTCCAGCTGTATCAGCACCTGACGCAAGATGCGGCACACACCATGTTGCTGGAATCGGCTGAGATAGACAGTAAGGATCACCTCAAAAGCATCATCATGACCCACGCAGCCCTGGCCATACGTTGTGAAGGTTATCAGCTCAGCTTCACCGCGCTGAGCGACAATGGTCAGGCGCTACTCGGCCCCATTGCCTGCTTCTTCGGCAGCGACGAGCATCAACTCGAAGGCAAGACCTTAACCCTTACCCTGCAAAAGGATGCGGGCCTACTGGATGAAGATGCCAGATTAAAGTCGACCTCGCCCCTAGATGGCCTGCGCAGCCTGATAAAACATATCGACATGGGCGATGATGCCCAGTTTGAGAGCCTGTTTCTCGGCGGCGTGCTGGCGTTCGATCTTATCGACACGGTAGAGCCGCTGCCCAAGGTGAGCCAAAGCGCCAATACCTGCCCCGACTATCTCTTCTATCTGGCGGAAACCCTTATTCTGGTGGATCACCAAACCCGCAGCGCCGACATCATCAGCCATGATTTTACCCAGCAGACCGATGTTAAGACATCATCAGTCGCGGCGACACTGGCCGAGCGGCGCGCCCAGCTCAGCCAAGCCTGCGGCTCGCTACCTGAGGTAGCGCCACTATCTCCTGTCGATTGCGAAGCCGAGGTCAATGTTTCCGATGATGAGTTTAAGAGCATAGTGACAGATCTTAAGTCCCACATCGTCGCCGGCGATATCTTTCAGGTGGTGCCATCGCGCAGCTTCAGCCTTCCCTGCCCGAGCTCACTGGGCGCCTACCGCGCCCTCAGAGAAACCAATCCCAGTCCCTACATGTTCTACTTCAGAGGCGATGACTTTACCCTGTTTGGCGCCTCGCCAGAGAGCGCCCTCAAATATGAGGCCAGCACCAATCAGGTGGAGATCTACCCCATCGCCGGCACCCGCAAACGCGGCAAGACGGCGAGCGGCGACATCGACTTCGATCTCGACAGCCGCATCGAGCTGGAACTGCGCCTGGATAAGAAAGAGCTGTCTGAACACCTGATGTTGGTGGACTTGGCCCGCAACGATGTGGCCCGCATCAGCCAGAGCGGCACCCGCAAGGTGGCCGAGCTGCTGAAAGTGGATCGCTACTCCCACGTGATGCACCTGGTCAGCCGGGTCACCGGCCAGCTTAGAAGCGACCTCGATGCCCTGCACGCCTATCAGGCCTGCATGAACATGGGCACCCTAACCGGCGCCCCTAAGGTTAGCGCGGCACAGCTTATTCGCGGCGCCGAAAAGACCCGCCGTGGCAGCTATGGCGGAGCCGTGGGCTACCTCAATGGCCTTGGCGACATGGACACCTGCATAGTGATCCGCTCCGCCTTCGTAAAAGAGGGCACGGCCCATATTCAAGCCGGCGCAGGCGTGGTGTATGACTCAGATCCCCAGGCCGAAGCCGACGAGACCCGTCAGAAGGCCCAGGCGGTCATATCAGCCATCAAGATGGGAGGCGGACAATGAAGCTCTACCTACTGGATAATTTCGACTCTTTTACCTACAACCTGGTGGATCAGTTCCGCAGCCTGGGCTTCGAGGTGGTGATCTACCGCAACGACTTAGATGCCCAGTTTATTGCAGACAAGCTACTGCAAGAGCAAGGCAAGGCAGCGCTGGTATTATCCCCCGGCCCGGGAGCCCCCCATGAGGCGGGCTGCCTGATGGCACTCATCGGTTTGTTAGCTGGCAAGGTGCCCATGCTGGGGATCTGTTTAGGCCACCAGGCGATGATCGAACACTTCGGCGGTAAGGTGGAGCGCGCCAAGCAGGTGGTTCATGGCAAGGCTAGCCCAACCGAACATAACGGCCAGGGGATATTTGCCGGCCTACCCTCGCCGCTGCCGGTAGCCCGATACCACAGCCTGGTAGCGACACAGGTGCCCGACTGCCTCGAGGTGATCGCCACCACAGAGGAGATGCCCATGGCCATCTCCCACAAGAGCGTCAAGGCGGTAGGCTTTCAGTTCCATCCCGAGTCTATCTTGACCACACTCGGCAGCCAGTTGCTGACCCAGACATTGACCTACCTGACCCAAGATGCCCAATTTAGCAGCGGCCAAGGAGTATAGTAATGAGTGAACTACAGCCGATTTTCGACAGGCTTTATCAGGGGCAAACCATCAGTCGCGAGGAGACCAAGGCGCTGTTTAGCGAGATAGTCGAGGGCAAGATGGATCCCGTAGCCATGGCCGGCATGTTGGTCGCGATGAAGATGCGCGGCGAGACCATAGATGAGATCTCCGGCGCCGCCGACGCCCTGCTGCAAGCCGCCAAGGCCTTTCCCGCCCCCAGTGAGGCGACACGCACCCAGGGCATAGTGGATATCGTGGGTACGGGCGGTGACGGTCACAACACCATCAACATCTCGACCACCTCAGCCTTCGTGGCCGCCGCGGCGGGCGCTAAGGTGGCCAAGCACGGCAATCGCAGCGTATCGAGCAAGTCTGGCTCGTCTGATCTGCTGGCGCAGTTTGGTATCGATCTCACCATGGCGCCCGAGACCGCAAGAGACTGTCTCGACGACTTGGGGCTCTGTTTCCTGTTCGCGCCCCACTATCACGGCGGCGTGCGCCACGCGGTGCCTGTGCGTCAGGCACTAAAGACCCGCACCCTGTTTAACGTCTTAGGTCCATTGATCAATCCAGCTAGGCCCGACTACATGCTACTGGGGGTCTATGATCCTATGCTGGTGCGTCCTATCTGCGACGTGCTTAAGGCGCTGGACGTCAAACGCGCCATGGTGGTCCACGGCAGCGGCCTGGATGAGGTGGCGGTACACGGCGAGACCTTAGTCTGTGAGCTGAAACAGGGCGAAATCGTCGAATATTACCTCTCACCAGAGGCCCTGGGGCTAAGCCCCGCCGAGATAAGCGATCTCGCCGGCGCCGGCCCTGCAGAAAACGCCGAAATCACCCGCGCCATATTGCAAGGCCATGGCGAGTTAGCGCACACTGAGGCGGTAGCCGCCAATGCAGGCTGCGCCCTCTATGTGGCTGGCTGCTGTGACAGCCCACAGCAAGGCACGGCGCTGGCACTCGACACCCTCGCCAGCGGCAAGGCATACACCCTACTCGAGCAGCTTGCTAGCGCGAGCCAAAGTGACAACCTAGGAACAAACTGATGCAAGCAAGTGTAAACAGTCAAACAGGCGGATCCAAGACAAGCAGCAATGTGCTGACCCGTATCGTCGACACTAAACCGGCCCATATTGCCGCCCTGAAACAGCGCTTCCCCGAGGCCTCGCTAGCACCTAAGGTGTCGAACCGCAGCCTGTATCAGGCCCTCAAGGCGCCCAACGCCGGCTTCATCTTCGAGTGCAAGAAGGCCAGCCCTTCAAAAGGGCTTATCAGACAAGACTTTAATGTTGAAGCCATTGCCGATGTCTACCTGCATTACGCCGCCGCCATCTCGGTACTGACCGACGAGCAATTTTTTCAGGGCGACATGGATTACCTGCCAAAGGTGCGTGCACGGGTGACTCAGCCCATCTTATGTAAAGATTTCTTCGTCGATCCCTACCAGGTAAAACTGGCGGCCCACCAAGGCGCCGATGCCATACTGCTGATGCTATCTGTGCTCGATGATGAGCGCTATCAACAGCTCGCGAACCTGGCTGCCCAGTACCAACTGGATGTGCTGACAGAGGTCAGTAACGAGGAGGAGCTCAAGCGCGCCATCGCCCTGGACGCCGCCATCATAGGGATTAACAATCGCAACCTGAGGGATCTCACCACAGATCTGGCGACCACTGAGGCGCTCGCACCGCATATCCCGGCTGACCGCGTGGTTGTCAGCGAATCAGGCATCTACACTCAGCAGCAGGTGAGACGCCTGAGCCCGCTGGTCGATGGCTTCCTGGTGGGCAGCTCCTTGATGGCCGAGCCAGATCTGGATCTCGCCTGTCGCACGCTCACCCTGGGTCACAACAAGGTCTGCGGCCTGACCCGCATCGAAGATATGCGCGCCGTTGCCGAAGCAGGCGCCATTTATGGCGGCCTGATCTTCGCCGAAAAATCACCCCGCTATGTCAGCCCAGAGCAGGCGCTAAGCCTGGTCGAGCAGCAGCGAAACACAGGTAAGGCGCTCAACTTCGTCGGCGTATTCGTAAACGAAACGCCGGGCACCATTGCCGAACTGGCCAAGCGCCTCAATCTCTTCGCCGTGCAGCTTCACGGCAAGGAGAGCGAATACGATATCGATCAGCTCAGACTTAAGCTAAATGAACTTGATTGCCAGACCCAGATCTGGAAGGCGGTAGCCGTCAGCGTCGATAGCGACGATTGCCAGGCCCCCTCCACGCCAGCCAATGCCGATCGCCTGCTCTACGACAGCAAGACAAAGGCGACAGACGGCGTGCAGTTTGGCGGCACGGGCCATGCCTTTAACTGGCAGCAGCAACTGCCGAACAAGGCTGATGCCATGTTGGCCGGAGGGCTCAACGCAGGCAATGCCTTCGACGCCGCCCGGCAGGACTTCTTCGGCCTGGACTTTAACTCGGGCCTCGAGTCGGCTCCCGGCATCAAGGATGCAGAGCTTATCAAGCAAGCCTTTACCGCCCTTAGAGAATATTAACGTTTTGCGGCGCACCTTAACGGCGCCGCCCCATACAGAGAGAGCTTTATGATGACTAAGCTGGACCCTTATTTCGGCGAATATGGCGGTATGTTTGTGCCGCAGATTTTGATGCCCGCCCTCAAGCAGCTCGAAGCCGCCTTCGTCGATGCGCAGAACGATCCGAGCTTTCAAGCCGAATTTACCGATCTGCTGAAAAACTATGCCGGCAGACCGACCGCCTTGACGCTAACCCGTAACCTCAGCCCTAATCCTCTGGTGAAGATCTACCTCAAGCGTGAAGATCTGCTCCATGGCGGCGCCCACAAGACCAACCAGGTATTGGGTCAGGCCCTGCTGGCCAAGCGTATGGGTAAGAAAGAGATCATCGCCGAAACCGGCGCCGGACAGCACGGCGTCGCCACGGCCCTGGCCTGCGCGCTATTGGGGCTCAAGTGTAAGGTCTACATGGGCGCCAAAGATGTCGAACGTCAATCGCCCAACGTGTTCCGCATGCGCCTGATGGGCGCCGAGGTGATTCCGGTCACCTCAGGTTCTGCCACCTTGAAAGATGCCTGCAACGAGGCGATGCGCGACTGGTCTGCCAGCTACGACAAGGCTCACTACCTGCTAGGTACCGCCGCTGGCCCCCATCCCTTCCCCACCATAGTGCGCGAATTCCAGCGCATGATAGGCGAAGAGACCAAGGCGCAAATACTTGACCGTGAGGGTCGTCTGCCCGATGCGGTGATCGCCTGTGTCGGCGGCGGTTCAAACGCCATCGGCATGTTTGCCGACTTTATCGACGAGCCTTCGGTGAAATTAATCGGTGTCGAGCCCGCAGGACTCGGCATAGACACCCCTAAACATGGTGCACCACTCAAGCACGGCAAGACGGGGATCTTCTTCGGCATGAAGGCGCCGCTGATGCAAGATAAAGAGGGCCAAATTGAGGAGTCTTACTCCATCTCGGCAGGCTTAGACTTCCCGTCTGTGGGCCCACAGCACGCCCACCTGGCGGCGACCGGTCGCGCCACCTATGAGTCGGCCACGGATGATGAGGCCTTAGCGTCCTTCCAGTTGCTGGCCCGTAGCGAGGGGATCATCCCGGCGCTTGAATCGGCCCATGCCCTGGCCTATGCCATCAAGCTGGCCGAGGCCGCCACCGAGGAGACCCTATTGGTGGTAAACCTCTCTGGACGAGGCGACAAGGATATCTTCACCGTCGCCGATATCTTAGAGAAACAACAAGCAAACAACGAGGAGAGCGGCAATGAGTAACCGTTATCAGGCAGCATTTGCCGCACTTAACGCAAGTGGGCGCGGCGCCTTCGTGCCTTTCGTCACCATAGGCGATCCCAACAGAGAATTGTCGCTGAAGATCATCGAGACCTTAGTGGAAAACGGCGCCGATGCCTTGGAGCTTGGCTTTCCCTTCTCCGATCCTCTCGCCGACGGCCCGGTGATCCAGGGCGCAAACCTGCGCGCCTTAGCCGCGGGCACCACGCCGGGTGGCTGTTTCGAGATCATCGCTGCGGTGCGCGCCAAGTACCCTGATCTGCCCATCGGCCTGCTGCTGTATGCCAACCTGGTGTATGCTAACGGCGTCGAAGCCTTCTACGCCAAGGCCAAGGCCGCCGGCGTGGATTCTGTGCTGATCGCCGACGTGCCGGTTGAAGAGGCCGCCCCCTTTATCGCCGCCGCCAAAGCTCACAGCGTAGCGCCTATCTTTATCGCGCCGCCCAATGGCGATGCCGAGACGCTGCGCCAGGTGGCCGAGCAGGGCCAGGGCTACACCTACCTGCTATCACGCGCCGGCGTCACGGGCACAGATTCGAAGGCAGGCATGCCGCTGGATGACATCCTGGCCCAGCTTAAAGCCTTCGACGCGCCGCCGCCCCTACTGGGCTTTGGTATCGCAGAGCCTGCTCAGGTCAAGGCTGCTATAGCTTCGGGTGCGGCAGGCGCCATCTCGGGTTCTGCCGTGGTGAAGATCATCGAGGCCCATCAAGACGACGAGCAGGCCCTGCTCAGCGCCCTGGGCCAGTTTACCCGTGAGATGAAGGCGGCGACCTAAGCGCTAGCATCTTCATCTAATCTAAGATCCCCGCACCAGCGGGGATTTTTTTTATCCGCTACTCCCAGGTACTGATCCATTAGTCGCCGGGCGCCGTATCTCCTCAGGCAAACCCCAAGGGAGCTGGCGCTTGAAACGCTCGCTAATGTCAACCCTGACAGGAGTGACAGGCAGCTACTGGCTATACTTATAGCTATTAAGCTAGCGACTTTTTTAACAACAGCCTTCTTAACAGCAGCCTTCTTAACGACAGATTTCACCTTCAATCTAGATAAGGACACGCCATGCAGAGCTTTAATAACTTGTTTAAGGGAGTGATCTTCGACCTCGACGGCACCTTAGTAAGCAGCTCCCTCGACTTTAAGGCCCTCAAGCAGGCGGTCGGCTGCCCGTTAGACCAGGATATTCTCGCCTTCGTGCAGCAGCTGCCAACAGAGCGTGCGAAGAAGGCCCATAGCATCATCACCCAGGCCGAGCACCTGGACGCTATGAGCGCCAAAGCGATGAGTGGCGCCTTAGCTCTGCTGGACTTTCTGCTGCTGCAACAGATCCCCACGGCAATCGTCACTCGCAACAGCCGCCAGGCGGCCGAATTAAAGATAGAGCGCTGCGCCCTGCCGATCGATCTCATTCTCAGCCGCGACGATGGCCCGGCCAAGCCCGATCCCTGCTGTCTGCTAGCGCTAGCAAAGTTGTGGCAGCAGCCACCATCGCAGATAGCCTATGTAGGTGACCATCACTATGATATCCAGGCCGCCAAACGAGCGGGCATGCCATCTGTGCTGCTCAGCGAGCAGAGAGCCTACGGCGAGCAGCATGGCGCCAGCTACATCTTCAGGGATCTCATGGCGCTGCACAGGGCCTTGCCCTCCATCTCTCTGTGCGCCTGAGCTTGCAAATAATAAGCAGCGCACATGAAGATGCTACTTGGCTTGACCTTACTAGGCCCTTACCTTCTCACTGTCCAAGGAGTCGATACTAAGATGGAAACATTAGCCTTACTGACTCACCCAGGTCACTGGCAAATCGTCAACGATGGGGTAATGGGAGGCCGCTCCCAGAGTGAGCTGAGTGAGTTCCTCAACGCCAATCAGCAATATCGACTGCGCTTTAGCGGCAATGTCTCCCTCGAGAACAACGGCGGCTTCGCCTCAGTGTCGCGCACCCTAAGCCAGGAAGAGCAGCAGATTTTGCAACAGGCTCATCCAGGCGGCATTCGCCTCACCACCTTAGGCGATGGCAAGCACTACCAGCTCAGACTCAAAGTGCTTAAACAGGGCGAGCTGGTCAACTACAAGGCAAACTTCGATACCCAGGCGGGCAGACTCGAGCAGTGGACCTTTGCCCCAGGGGAGTTTATCGAGACCTTTCGCGGCGCGGATTATCCAACGCGCCCCTACCCAGACCTGACGCAACTGGTCGCCGTTGGTCTATTGATTGGCAATGGTCAGGCGGGAGATTTTGAGCTGCAACTCGCCGAGCTGGCCATTCAATACACACCGGCCTCTCAATGATCCAGGAAAGCCCAATTAACTCAGGCCGTTAAAGGGCTAGGGGTTAAATGAGCTAAGGGCTAAAAAAGCTAAGGCGTTAATAAGCTAGCGCTTGACCAAAAAATCGCTAGCCCTCGTGGGAGAGAAACTCGATGATCTCGTCCATGTCGAGGTCGAAATCATCGGCGCGGACATTCTTGACTATGATGTCGTCACGCATCGCCGCCAGATCGATATTGGCGGAGATCTCGAAATGATTGGGATTCAAGCTGTAGAAGGGCTTCACCTTGGGGCGGATAGGGTCTTGATGGTTATGACTCTCGACGATCGCCAGACGATTAGATTCCAGCTGCACCAGAGAACCCACGGGATAGACTCCCATGCACTTGATGAAATGATCCACCAATTCACTATCCAGCTCATTATTTTCCCCTAGCGCCCTTAGGATGCTAAAGGCTTTCACCTGAGGATAACCCGCCTTGTAACAGCGATTGGCGGTTAGTGCGTCGAAGATGTCACAGATGGCAATCATCCGCCCATAACGGGAGATCGCCTCGGCAGAGACGCCAAACGGATACCCCTTACCGTTTAGCTTCTCATGGTGAAGTCTGGCCACCTCCAGGCTGAGGGGGCTGATGTTGGGGGTCTTCTCTATGATACTGATGGAGTGATTGGCATGGGTCTTCATCACCTCGAACTCCTCGGCCGTTAACCGACCCGGCTTGTCGAGTATGCTGGGGGAGATCATGATCTTACCCACATCGTGTAAGAAGGCACCGATCGCCAGCTCACGCACTATCTCCTTATCTATCTTGAGGTAGCAGGCAAAAATCGTCATCAACACAGACACGGCCACCGAGTGCTCCAGCAGGTACTGATCCTTATGGCGTATGTTGATCACGCAGGCCAGCGCATCGGGATTATCAAATATCGCCTCGATAGACTGCTCAGTGACCCGTTTTACCGGTTCAAGGGTGAGGGGCACGCCGTTTTGCGCATCATCGAACAGGCGTCTCTGTATCGCCTTCGACTCATTAAACAACTGCTTGGCCTCGGTCAATCGCCGTTTAAAAAGCCCTGGAGTCTGCTTTGCTGCCCCTGAAGGTGCTATCTGCCTAGCTTGTTTTTCCTGAGCGGGGGCGGTTTGCGGCACACGTCGCTTACTGGCATCGACCAATAACTTTTCGATGCCTTTGTGCTTAAATCCGTCTATCACCTGTTGTTTAGTGATCCATCCCTGCTCCGCCAGTTGAAACTTGCCCTTGGGCTGAGTGATCTCAACCACATACATACCAACGGTCAATTCCGAAACATCCAGTTCCACTATCATATGCTGTACGCCCGCCCCCAGGAGGAAATTCACTGCTTGCTGTGATGCACCAAGGCCCACACAAACAGCTTGGCATCATCTGCAAAAATGTAACACAAGCTTTAACAAAAAACTGCGCCTCAAAATCATCAAGATTTGAGGTATATCAAAAATCTCACCAATAATCATTAACATAGAGTAAACAACCACAATATCCCAGCAGCGTGATTGCCCAAAAGAGCAACAGCGACAATAAAAGCTGTGTGTGCGCTAACCCAGATTAAGGGAATTTCATCGCATTTGCGCCGGTTTCACCTCGCAGCACCGTTTGCCCTACCCAAGAGGCATGTTACACTGCCAGCCATCTTTCTTCCTTGTTTGGTGAACTTGCCTACATGAAACAACTGCTCGACTTTCTCCCTCTGGTGATCTTTTTCGCCGTCTATAAGTTTTTCGACATCTATATCGCCAGCGGCGCCCTGATAGCTGCCACCGCACTGCAGTTGATCGTCACCTATCTCCTCTATAAGAAGATAGAGAAGATGCACCTGATCACCTTTGCCATGGTGAGCTTCTTCGGCACCCTCACCTTAGTCTTGCATGACGACGCCTTTATCAAATGGAAAGTGACAGTGGTCTATGCCCTGTTCGCCACCGCGCTGGCCGTGAGTCAATATCTGAATAAGCCTATCCTCAAGGGGATGTTGGGTAAGGAACTGATTGTCGACGACAAGATCTGGTCTCGGGTCACCTGGTACTGGGTCACCTTCTTCCTTGCCTGCGGTCTGGTGAACATCTATGTCGCCTTTAACCTGTCTCAGGAAACCTGGGTCAATTTCAAGGTGTTTGGCCTGACGGCTCTGACACTGATCAACACAGTAGTCACTGTGGTTTACCTCTACAAACATATGCCTGAAGAACATAAAAAGGAACTCAAATAATGTGGTACATGATCTCATCTCAAGATGTTGAAAACAGCTTAGAAAAACGCCTTCAAGCCCGTCCTGACCACCTGGCACGCCTGCAGGAGCTCTCTGACGAGGGTCGTCTGATGATCGCCGGTCCACACCCAGCCATCGACAGCGACAACCCGGGTGAAGCGGGCTTCACCGGCTCACTAGTCGTTGCCGAGTTCGACTCACTGGAAGCGGCCCAGGCCTGGGCAGACCAAGACCCATACGTGGCTGCTGGCGTCTACCAGAGCGTCATCGTAAAACCCTTTAAGCGCGTACTCCCTTAACATCAATATTAGGAAGCAAGCTCTTGAAAATTGTTTCATTTAACATCAATGGTCTCAGGGCCAGACTGCATCAGCTACAGGCGCTGATCGACACTCACAGCCCGGATATCATTGGCCTGCAGGAGACCAAGGTGCACGACGAGGCCTTTCCGCTGGCCGAAGTGGAGGCCATGGGCTATCAGGTGCACTACCATGGCGGCAAGGCCCACTATGGCGTCGCCATGCTCTCTAAGCAGGCCCCGGTCAAGATTCAAAAAGGTTTCCCCACAGATGATGAGGAGGCGCAGCGCCGAATGATCATGGGCACCTTTACCCAGGCCAACGGCCGTCAACTGACGGTACTTAACGGCTACTTTCCCCAGGGCGAGAACATCAGCCATGAGACCAAGTACCCGGCCAAGCGCAAGTTCTACCAGGATCTGATGCAGTATCTGCAGCAGCATCACAGCCCGGATGAAGATATCGCCATCATAGGCGACATCAACATCTCGCCTATCGATCTGGATATCGGCATCGGCGAGGCCAACGCCAAGCGTTGGTTGAAAACAGGCAAGTGCAGCTTCCAGCCCGAAGAGCGTGAGTGGCTGCAAACCCTGCTGGACTGGGGGCTGATTGACACCTTCCGTCAGCTGCATCCGGCACGCAGCGAGCGCTACTCCTGGTTCGACTATCGCAGCAAGGGCTTCGATGACAACCGTGGCCTGCGCATCGACGTGATCCTGGCGACCCCCTCTCTGGCGGAGCGCCTGACCGAATCTGATGTAGACTATGATCTGCGCGGTATCGAGAAACCGTCGGATCATGCGCCCATCTGGAGCAGCTTCCAAGACTAATTCAGTCAGCAATAAAAAAGGCGCCACGAGCGCCTTTTTTATTGGGTATCGCAGCCTTTAACTACTGCAAGCGGTATTGCGACAGAATGCCATCCAGCTCAGTGGAAGATTGCTGCAGCTCGCTCGCCAAGACCACAGAACGCTCGGCGGTCTCCTTGATGGTTTGCGACTGATCGCGGATCTCATTGAGCTGCGAGGCGATATCCCGCGCCGACACGCTCTGCTCCTCAGCCGAGGCGGCGATCTGCGAGCTCATGTCGAACACCTGATCGATAGAATCGGCCATGGTATCCACATCGCTGCCCACAGACTCTATGGCCGCACGACCAAGCTCGGCCTGCTCGACGATCTCATGGGTAATATCCGCCAGCTGACCCGAGCCCGACTGCAGCCCCTCGATCATCGACTGTATCTCCACCGTCGCCTGCTGGGTGCGTCCCGCCAGGGTACGAACCTCGTCGGCCACCACGGCAAAGCCACGGCCCTGCTCACCGGCACGCGCCGCCTCGATGGCCGCATTCAGCGCCAGCAGGTTGGTCTGCTCGGAAATACCGTTGATGGTGGTCACCACGGCGCCAATCTCTGTGGCGTTGCCCGACAGCTGATCCACCGCGCTGGAGGCCGCATCTATCTGGCCAGTCAACTGGCCGATACGGCGCACCGCCTCGGCGATACGCTGCTTACTGTCGGCAGCGGCCGTCGCATTATGCTTGGTGTGATCTGAGGTGTTGGCCGCGTTATGGGACACCTCTTCGATCGCGGCGGTCATCTGATCCATCGCCACGGCGACGGTATCGAGGAACTGATGCTGGAACTGCGCCAGCTCATCGTTCTGTTTCGCCTGCAGATTAAATTCATCGGAGGCGTTGGCGAGCGTTCTGGCGTTGTTGCCTATGGCCTTGACCATCTCGCTCATGTTGTCGGCGTTTCGGTCGATCTCCCTGGCGATAAGGCTAAAGTCATCCTTACCGAAGAAATTGAGCCTGAAGGAGAGATCGCCATCGGCTAAGCGCTTGATGGCGATATACATGTCCCACAGGCCGCCGCCCAGGGAGGTGGAGATCCAGTAACTTAGCTGATATAGCGGATAGAGGGCGATAAGGGCGACCCACAGCATCCACCAGGCATCGCTCTTGCCTTCGGCCTCCCAGGCGGTGACATCCTGGCTCAGCTGCAGATATTGACCCGCAACCGGCGCGCTGGCGGTCACGTTGTCACCGCGGCGCGACTGCTCATCGCGAGATGCCAGCGTCAGGCCATTATCCTGGGCAAAACGCACCAGCGCCTCACCACTTAAGCCCATCTGGCTCGCCACCTTGGCATAGGCATCGACGCTCGCCTGTACCCGGGCCGCCGAACCGGCGTGAAGTTGGTTGTTAGCGGCATTAAGGTTCAGCAAGGCGATGGTCAGGGTAATGGCCGTCACCATAGAGCAGACCACCCAAAATTTACCGTTAAGGCTGAGTTTGATCAGCAAGGCATCTATCTTTCTAAACTGGATAGCTTTCATGGAAACCCACTTGTTTATCAGGCTAAATTGACAATTTCTTTCGACCTACAGAATCAAGTTAAGCACAATTTTTATTGTTGAGCCTTGATTAGACGTAACTTTATGGCGGGTATGGTCTTAGCGGTAAAGGCCACCATCTGCCCCGTCAGTAGCGTCATGGCATAACCCAGGAGCGCGCCGATAACCAGCGGCGGCAGGATGGCCGCCAGATCGCCGCCCAGGGCGAAGGTGATGCAGCAGCCGATGAAGGCGCCAGGAATAAAGGCGAGTCGCTGATAGCTGGCTTGCAGACACATCAGGCTGGTGACGATACCCGTCAGCAGATAACCCACGAGCGGCGTATCGAAATAGCTACCACCTGAGATCACCACCCAGGCCCAGAACACGCCGGAGAGATTAGTGAACCAAGTCATTAACACCCCTTGAAAACCCGCCTTTGGCTGAGCGAAGAAGGTGCTACATGCGAGAAAGCCAACCCAAGTGACTAAGTGAAATGCATCGGCGACCCCTGCCCAAACGGCAGCAAGCAGCCCTGCAGATAATGCGACCTGCATACGATTTTCCATGTATGACCCCTCATTACATTGGAATATTATTTTTGGTTAAATTACTCCAAAACGAATGACAAAAACAGGATCTAGGCCAAATAAACCGGATTAAATGTTATTAAATTGAAACACCGCCAATATTTGTAGTAAAAGAACAAAATAATGCTTAGTAATGGAATAAAAATAGCAAAGGCATGAGCGTGGTGATAAAAAAGCCAGTCGATATAACGACTGGCTCTAATGGTTTAAAGCGTATCTAAAGGTAGCGACTAGATCTTGAAATAATCGCTCAGAGGCAGATCGCGAATGCGCGTGCCACTGGCCGCAAAGATAGCGTTGACGATACTGGGCGCGATGGGCGGCACACCCGGCTCGCCCACCCCGGCGGGCGGCGCCATAGATGGCACTAAGATGGTCTCTATCTCGGGGCATTGACTCAGTCGCAGCAGCGGATAGTCATGAAAATTAGACTGCTCCACCCGGCCATCCTTAAAGCTAATGCGCCCCATCAGGGCGATACTGAGGCCAAACATCACGGCGCCTTCGAGCTGAGAGGCCACCCGGTCGGGATTGACCAGGGTACCGGCGTCGATGGCGATAATCGTCTTGAGCACCTTAAGCTGCTTATCCTCGCTCACCTCCACCAGGCTTGCAGCCGCCACATAGGCGGTAAAGCTGCGATGCACCGCGAAGCCCCAGCCTTGTCCCGCCTTGGGCTTAGGCAGCTGCTTCACCTTCTGCTCCACCGCTGAGATCACCCCTTTATAACGGGCGGTGTCCACTGGGTGACGGGCCAGGGTCTCACCATAGTTGCCGTAGTTAAACTTTTGATCGCTAAAGGTCTCTTGTCTGTCCTTGCCTAATAGCTCGCGCCACATGGTAAAGGTATCCAGGCCGCGTTTGCTCGCCAGCTCATCGACAAACACCCCGATGCCGAAGCCATGTTGAATGTTGCACACCGAGCGCATCCAGCCGATACGGGTATGGGCGCTGGCCTTCACCGACTCGCAGCGCAGGCTGTCGATCGCCAGTGGCACATCGACGAAACCCAGATCCAGCTCGGAGGCGCTGGGTTCATCTACCCCCTCGGCGAAGGTCGAACTGATACTGGGGAAGCCGGTGCGCTGCAACATGGCCTCGACCCCCTTGTCGCCCATCCTGGCCTTGAAATACTGGGCACTGATGGCGTGCAGGTAACCATTTTGCAGCTCATCTTCCCGGCTCCAGCACACCTTGATCGGCTGGCCCGCTTGGCGAGACAGCAGCGCCGCCTCGACGCAGAAATCTGGCTTAGACTTACGACCAAAGCCGCCCCCCAGCAGGGTCACATGCACAGTCACCTGTTCGGCCTTCAGTCCCAAAGCTGCAGCCACATTTCCCTGGGCACTCTGAGGCGTCTGGGTCGAGGCCCAGATCTCGGCGCCGCCATCGGTCACACTGGCGGCCGCCACTGGTGGCTCCATCATGGCGTGGGCCAGATAGGGCACGCTGTAGACCGCCTCTATGGTCTTATCCGCCGGCCAGCTCTGGCTCTGCTCGCCGAGCTGCCTGACGGGCTTGCCACTCTTCTGCACCGCGCGCTTCAGCTGCGCCAGATAGGCGCTGGAATCGTGCCCATGGTTTGGCGAGTCACTCCAGCTAATCTTAAGCGCCTTACGCCCCTGGGCCGCACTCCAGGAGTTAGTGGCCAGCACGGCCACGCCGCCCAGCGGCTGAAAGCTTGGCGCGCCCTGATGTCCCGGCAGGGTAATAACATCCACCACACCGGCGACGGCGCGTGCCGCCTTATCATCGAGCTTGTTCACCTTGCTACCGAGCACCGGCGGGCGCACTATGCTGGCATAGAGCATGTTTTCCAGTTGAATGTCGTAACCATACTCGGCGCTGCCGTCTAAAATCGCCTCCATATCCACTATGGTGTGGCCCTTGCCGATATGGGTAAAGGCCTTGGCGGACTTGAGTTTAAGGCCGGTCACCTCGGGCAGCGGCAACTTGGCCGCCGCCATGGCCAGCTCACCGAAGCTGAGGCTGCGGCCAGAGGCCGAGTGAGTGACCTTGTTGTTGGCCGTGCTCAGTTCGGCTACCGGCACCTTGAGCCGCTCGGCCGCGGCCTGCTCCAGCATGGTACGGGCCATGGCGCCCATCTCGCGCATCTTGTCGAACCCCTTGCGTATACTGCGGGAACCATCGGTGTTCTGACTGCCGTAACGTTTGTCGGCCAGCCCCTGCACCACCACGACCTTGTCCCAATCGGCGCCCAGCTCGTCCGCCAGCACCTGAGGGATGCCGGTGCGGATCCCCTGCCCCATCTCGGAGCGGTGACAGGTAAGGTAGACCCTGTCATCCTCGCCGATGGCGATAAACAGGTTAAGGCGCGCCTCGCCGTTTTGCGCCAGCGCCATCGGGCTCCAGGCTAGGCCACTGGCTCCCAGGGCCAGACCGCCACCGGCCGCGCCGAACAGCTTTAACACATCCCGGCGACTGAAATTTTGTACCGCGCTGAACTGACTCATGCCTCGACCTCCCTTGCACTCAGATCCCTTGCACTCAGCTCCCTTTCGCTCAGGTCAAGTTGAGCCGCGGCGCCACTCGCCTGTTTGATCGCCGCCTTGATGCGGGTATAGGTGCCGCAGCGACACAGGTTGCCCACCATGGCCTCCTCTATCTGAGCATCGTTTGGCTGAGGATATTGACTCAGCAGCGCCGCCGCCGACATCAACTGCCCCGCCTGACAGTAGCCGCACTGGGGCACATTATTGTCGCGCCAGGCCTGCTTGAGGCCATCGGCCTTGAGCCCCTCGATAGTGGTCACCTGCTTGCCCTGCACCTGCTTTAGGCTGGTCAGACAGGCCCTGGCGGGCTCACCATCGACATGTATGGTACAGGCGCCACAGAGGCCGGCCCCGCAGCCATATTTGGTGCCAGTCAGCCCCAGGAGATCTCTGATGGCCCAGAGCACTGGCATATTGGGATCGGCATCTAAGGTGTAATCTTTTCCGTTTATCTTGAGTCCGAGTTTCGATTGGGACATCAGTTTCTCCTTGTTGACCAATAGGCTATGGTTAACGGCCTTGCTTTAATTTGAATAGTTTTAATTTGAACAGCTTGTTTTGTTTTCGCTTTTATTTGATTTAGCTTTGCTTGGTTTAACTTTAATCGACTTAGCGAGTATCTAATTAATTCGAGTCGGTTGTGTCATTGGGCGCCCGCCTTGCTCCTCGCCAAATACGCCATTAGCTGAGATCGGGTATCGATATCGACGCTGGCATTCTCCATCGCCATGGCGATGAGGTTGCCCTCCTGGTAGCGCCGGGACAAGAGGGCCTTGGCGCCGCGATCGCCGCTAAGACTCGACAGCGCCTCAAAATCGTCATAATGAAACAGTGCCGGCGCCCCCAGAGTTAACTCATAATAGGCACAAACCCGGGTGTTTGCCCGGGCGCGGGCGCGAAACAGCCCGAGGTAATCCTCAGTACCTAGCTTCACCTGATCCCCAAGGGCGATCAGCAGCGTCTCGGCCCGGCGCGCCTTGGCCTCCCGGGCTGCGGCGGCAATCGAGTGTCCAAGCCCCCCTTGCCAGTCTGGGTTATGCAGCAAGGTTGCCGAGGGCGGCAGGCAGCTAGCGATCGCTTGATGATGGGCGCCGGTGACCACTACCAGAGTGGCGCCAAGCCTGTTTGCAACCTCATGCAGTGCTTGGTACTGATGGCCGATAAGTGTCTCAGTGGGCTGGCTGATTAAACTGGCACCCGCCTGTTCGCATGCCAGTTCATTGGCTTCACTAGACAGAGATTGCGCCAGCTTCACCCCGCCGAAACGACGACTCTCACCGGCGGCCAGCAGGGCGATCATCACCTTGCCTTCGATGCAGGTATCAGGCTTCATGCCATCACCTCTTTGAGGGCGACCCGCTTGGCGCCGTGCAGCACGCCGTGACATTCGGACAATATGGAGAGGGCTATCGAGGATGGCAGCTCGCCCCCTAACGCCAGGCCGGCCGGCGCCGAGAAATAGGCGCCAAAGCTTGCGACCTCTAGCCCGGCAAGGGCCAGCACCCTGTCACGCCTATGGCCAGGGCCCAGCAGTGCCAGGTAGCTAAGCTCCCGGGCGTGTTGATGAATTGCCGCCAGGGCCTGGGCGTCCAGCTCCAGGTTATGTTGCATAACGATGGCGCCATCAAGGCGGGTCCAGAAATTCTGTGGCAGCTCATTAACCGGCAGCTTGATGATGTTGGCGCCGACAAAGTCATACTCCCTGGCATAACTGGTGCGACGGTCGACCACATCCACTCGCCAACCCAGCTGCTGGGCAATTTGACACACGGGCTGGGCATCCAGGCCGCCGCCGAAGATGGCGATACGATGCCGTTCGCGCAGGGGAACGACTAAACTCGCAGACTTACCTTGCACCGACTCACCTGGCACTGACTGGCCCTGTATGATGCCCGGGCGGGGAAAGTCGCTCAGTTGCCAGCCCGCCTTGGCATCATCCAGGGCCTGCTGGCTGCACCACACCATGGCACCAACTGAATCAGAGGAGCCAGCGACGCTAGTCGAATCGAGCGACAGCGAAGCATCGACAAGATCTAGCTGATAATGGCATCGCCCCTGGCTGGCGAGCGCGGCCTTGAGCGCCTGAAAGTGCAGATAGTGATTGGCGGCGCACAGGGGCACCAGCATGAGATGAACGAGTCCGCCACAGCCCAGCTGATAGCTGGCATCGGCCTCGTCGGTCGCATCGTAACAGACGCTGGCGGCCTGCCCCGTCTGGATCACCTTCTGGGCCCGGCGGCGCAGGTCGGCCTCCAGGCAGCCGCCGCTCACCAGGCCGACACTTTTACCCATACCGTGGATCAGCATCATGGCGCCCACCTTGCGATAGGCCGACCCCTCCACATGGGTCACCACGGCCAGCACCCAATCATCTTGGGGCGCCGCCGACCAGGCGTTGAGCAGATCTTCGATGTGATGTGACATATCCCTGTGTCTCTTAGGCAAAATTAAGGACTAATGCCTTAACCTAGCAGACACAGAAATAAAAAACAGACTCAAAGCGTTGCAAAAGATTTCACAATGAAAAAACGGCGATTCGAATGAACCGCCGTCTTAAAACAAGTATTTAGAATCCTGATTATCAAGATCAGTTAGTGAGATCAGTTCAACAGTTGATCCGCCACGAAGGGGTTTTGCTGACGCTCGGCGCCGAAGGTCGAGATAGGCCCATGACCGGGAATAAAGCTCACCTCACGCCCCAAAGGCCAGAGCACCTGGGTGATAGAGTTTATCAGATCCGTATGACTCGACTGGGGGAAATCGGTGCGGCCGATAGAGCCCTTAAACAGCACATCACCCACCCAGGCCAACTTGTCGGCCGCACTATAAAACACGATATGGCCCGGCGTATGGCCGGGGCAATGCAGCACCTCTAAGGTCTGCTCGCCCACGGTGACGCGATCGCCCGAGCAAAGATACTGAGCAGGCGCAAAAGCGGCGACCGGCATGAAACCAAAGTGCTTGCTCTGTTGCGGCAGGGTCTCGAGCCAAAATGCATCATCCTTATGGGGGCCAATAATGGGCACGCCCGCGGCATCCGCCAGCGCCTTGGCGCCACCCACATGGTCGATATGCCCATGGGTCAGCAGTATTTTCTCCAGGGTCAGGCCATGGTGCGTCAGCTGCTGCTGGATCCGCTCTATGTCGCCACCCGGGTCGACCACGGCCGCCTGTTTGGTTTTTTCACACCAGATGATGCTGCAATTTTGCTGAAATGGCGTCACAGGCACAATTTGATACTTCATCTTATTCTTTCCACTTTCATCCACCCCGGCATAGGTTAAATCATCGGGTTGGGATTCTCTAACGGCACTGACAAAAAGATTGATCTAGGATAACCTATCCGCGTCATTTAGTACCCTATTGCCTGACATTAGCGCACATTTATTCATCAAAAAGCATTACCAACAAGAATCAATTAAAGGCTCATCATGTCCGATCTACAACGCCTCGCCGGCATCCATTGCCGCAAACACTTTTTTTCGCTGCCATTGGATCACCAAGCCCCAGATGGCGAGTGCATCACAGTCTTCGCCCGGGAGTTAGTGGCGCCTGAACACACAGATAGCAATCTGCCTTATCTGGTCTACTTCCAGGGTGGTCCGGGCTTTGGCGCCATCAGACCCGCGGCCAACGGCGGCTGGATAAAGCGCGCCCTGCAGGAATATCGCGTCTTGCTGCTGGATCAGCGCGGCACCGGCCTGTCGAGCCCGATCAACTATGCCTCACTGGCCCATCTGGACTCACAAGCCCAGGCCGACTACCTCAGCCATTTTCGCGCCGACAGCATCATCCAGGATGCCGAGCTTATTCGCGCGCAGCTGATAGGTGATGAAAAGTGGAGCATACTCGGTCAAAGCTTCGGCGGCTTCTGCGTGCTGAAATACCTAAACGATACGCCCCATGGCCTGCATGAAGCCTATATCACGGGCGGCATCCCTTCGCTGACCCGCAGCGCCGATGAGGTCTATCAGGCCACCTACAAGCGAGTGCTGGCCAAGAACCAGGACTTCTTCGCCCGTTTCCCAGACGCGCAAGCACTGGTTAAACGCCTGGCCGCCTACCTGCAACAGAACGAGGTGCGCATCGCCACTGGCGAGCGTCTCACGGTGGAGATGCTGCAACTACTTGGGATCAACATAGGCATGGAGCAAGGCGGCGAGCCTGTCTATTACCTGCTGGAACAGGCCCTGATAGAGACGACCCAGGGCACTCAGGTCAACCCACTGTTTTTGGCTCACTTCTGCCAGCTGCTGGACTTTAACACCAACCCCATCTTCGCCCTACTGCACGAGAGCATCTATTGCCAGCAAGACGCCTCGAGCTGGGCGGCCCATAGGGTAAGACAGACTTATAACGAGTTTAACTATCAAGCCGACAAGCCCTTCCTGTTTACCGGCGAGATGGTCTACCCCTGGTTCTTCGACCAGTTCACCAACCTCAAGCCGCTGAAACACGCGGCGCACCTGCTGGCCGACAAGGCCGACTGGCCCATGCTGTACGATCCCGCCAAGCTGGCCGACAACCAGGTACCAGTCGCCGCGGCCATCTACAGCGAAGATATGTTCGTGGAGATGAATTACAGCCTGGAGACAGCGGCTCAGGTGGGTAATCTGAAATACTGGCTAACCTCAGAATATGAGCATAATGGCATCCGTATGGATGGTGAGCATATTTTGGATAGGTTGATTGGGATTAATCGAGGGGAACAACTTAGGTAAATCTTCTCGGGGGCGTATCGCTCGCCCCGTTTTCCCTGCTCTATCTCTTGCTCATTTCCTGTTTCGTTCCAGCGATTCGTCCATCGAGGCTATTTCGCATTTCTAGCATAATTATTTTAGCCGTTGGCGGTGATGGCGTTTGTTGAGATGATTTGAAAGTCGTACCTTCATGGCTATCTAACGCCTGCCCGGCGGGTGCTGTACAAGGACGTACCAATGTCGTGATCACATGGATGTGAAAGAACGACGTATGTGCAGATACGCCTGTGAGACGCCGTGAATAAATCCCTTTAGGCTCTACCGAAACATCCCTGTTTCGGAAGCTCACCGGCGTATCTTCACTAAGTATCTAACGTCTCTTCGATTTGGCTTCATTTGTTACGAGAAGTAATTGTAACTGTTCATCTGTTAAGTGAGTTGGGAGTTGTACCTTCATGGCAATCTAACGCCTGCTCCGGCGGGTGCTGTACAAGGACGTACCAATGTCGTGATCACATGGATGTGAAAGAACGACGTATGTGCAGATACGCCTGTGACACGCTGTGCGCCTTCTGACCTACATGGATGTAGGGAATGCCAAAAAATGTAGGGAACATTTTTGGCCTTGGCCGCTCTACGGTTTCATCCCTGAAACCGAAGGTCACTTGCGTATCTGCACTCAGTATCTAACGTCTCTTCGATTTAGCTTCATCTGTTACTCGTAGATACAAGCTATTATTTTTAAAGAAAAAGTGCATTAAAGTATGACGAGGCATGTTGAATACCAACTACAAGGTAGACTAAAATATCACCAGTCAAGGACAGAGCTAGGCCAACTCGATTCAAACATCGACTACGCCATACAGGGAATGAAAAAACCAACAAGCACCAATCAAATCCCTCAATAAGTTAACTCTGACCCTATTTAATTGGGAAAACAGCCGGAATCACGCGATCGTACTTTATAGAAATCTTGGCACCAGGTCTGGACAGATGGACAAGTCATAAACGATGTGCTTGGTGGAATGTTGGGTGGAGTAATTTGAAATGAACAAGCTGATTTTAAGTATATTTTTAGGTATCTTGGCTGCACTCAATACTTTTAGTGCTAGTTCAATACCACAAAGCATACAGATTAATAAGTCTGGCGAGATTATAAATGGTGAGTTTTCAACATCATTTATGTCACCTGCTCTTGAAAAGTTTGTCATTTCGTTCTCTATGGTTGATGATACGAATATTAGCAATATTCAGTTAATTATGCCGAGTGGAGTTGTCATTAATTCTGAGAATGCTTCAAATTACAATTGTAACTTTCTATTCTTTACCCCATTGACTCCGCAAGAACACTTAATTTCGTTAGAAAAGAGCCTTATCATAGAGCTCAATAATGTTACCTCAGGTAACTATGCCATTACAGGAAAGGCGAGTGGCTCTCAAACTCTTATTCCAATCAGTATAAAATTCCCTACATCAAAGATAAATGTCGCATTAACAGTTGGCGAGGTTGGTCCAAATAAAAAGCCAATTAGCGTAGGAAATATGTTTCCTGTCGATGTGCAACTGTATGATGATGGCGTTCCACTGGCTACAGCCAAAGCCTCTTTTGAGTTTGTGAAAGATGGTGTTGTAGTCAGCAAGATTATAGCTGTAGATGATGGCTCTGGAATGGACTTCAAAGCCAGTGATGGGAGTTATCATGCTTTTTTCATCCCTGAGGTTGAGGGGGAGTACACTGTGCTTGTCAGAATTAATGGTACTAATTTAAACGGTGAGAGGTTTGAAGTCAGTGTTGACCAAAGCTTTAAATCTATACTCCAACAAGTATATGTTACCGGCAGTGTTAATGAGATATTGGTCGACTTAGATAAAGATGGTTATATTGATGAACTCAGATTGGAGTTTGAGACTGCAGGCCCATTTCAATCGACAGGATTTTATTACAATAGGGTTACGTTAGAGACCGAAGATGGTACTAAAATTTTTGCAGGGAACAAAATTGATGCTACAAATAATAAAATTTTTGTAACGTTTAAGGGGGAGAAACTAAGGAGCCTAGGATATTCAGGTAAATTTACAGTTTCAGATTTCTGGCTTGATTATGGTTATTTGAGGATTCAAGATAAAGATAATTTTTACACTACTTCATATTTTGAACAAGATTCCTGGGAACGAGACGATTTACTTTATTTAGGTAATGTGACATTCGAGCCCATTGACAGCGTGGATGGGCGTTTCATCGAAATGATTGACGTATCCTTTGAGGTCGATACGCTTCCCGCAGCAGCAAAGTTTGGCTATTCGGCCACAATAACCACTGTCGGTAATGAGCATGTCGGAGTCTATGGCAATCCTGACATCGAACTGAAGAAAGGGATCAACAGAATTACATTCTCCATCCCTGCAGCTGATTTTGCAAAACTACAATCAAACACGGCATTGAAAATAAACCAATTAACCATGTATCCCTTGATAAAGGGTGGCAATGTTATATCTAAAAGGAATGTGGCAACCAGTGAATTATATTCCTGCTGGGACTTTCGAGGCTGTTCAACGGCCGAGAATGCCATTCCCGTTGCGGTGGGCGATGAGGTCACTTCTACTGGAAAAGCCATGTATATACATGTAGCCCCAAATGACTATGACGGTGATTTGCTCAAGGTTAGCGATCAAAAGAAAGATAATTTTGGCACATTAACACAGTGGAGCATTCATTTTGATTAAGTTAAGAATGTTAGAGGCGTTGTGTTCGCTATTATTCGGCGCCGCACTGTTTTACAGTGCAGCGCCCGGGGATACTGGTGTCTCTTTTTTCCCTATGTTGCTGGATTTAGAGCCGCTCTACATATGCTTTGCTATCTGGCTAATATTATCCGGTCTTATCGCTTGGTATTTCGGGCCTGCTAAATGGCCGAATATGTTGATTTTTGGGGCCATAGGCATGTTGTCTATTGTCGTGTTATCTCCTGTTGAAAAAAGAGTCTATCAGCCCCCAAGCAAGATAGTTGCCGCGGCGAAACAGTATTTGGATGACAACAATGTCTTATATAGCGATTTTAGTGTAGTTGCACGGACTAGAAGCTTGTTTGATCCATTTAGACCTCATTATTGGACTATTAGTGTTTACGCCAATAATAAATTTCCCAGTGAAGTAGAAACTGATGATTCTTGGGATTCAGAAAAGCATGGGCGATTTGCAGTGTATGTTAGAGAATCATTTTGGGGAACTCTGGATATTAAAAGTGGAACATGGTCATCCGATCCCTCATTTTTTTTTTGGCATAAGAAATAAGTCGCATAAATTATGGATACCATCCAAGCCTCATGGCCGGTTCGGCATCCATGCCTCTCGTTCGTATGCACGAAGCTAGGCTTCACTTACCGTGTCACAAATGTGTTTGCACATGGGGCCTGCCGCAGGCAATTCAACACTATGAAGGTCAAGGCTAGCATCAGCGAAGTAAAAATCTTTACGGCTAGATGTTTCAAGCCAAAAAGCAAAAGCCTTCATTCGAAGGCTTTTTCTATTTAATAACAACTTACGGCAGGTATATGCCCGGAAATCACTCTAGCCAGGCGTAGGTGTCTAGGGCGAGGATTTGTAGTTCGACGCTTTGGTGTAGTCGCAGTGGCGGCTTGGTGGCCTCATTAAACCCTTCACCCTGCCCTGCGCCTAGGGCGACGTAGAAGGGCATCAGGTGTTCTATGCTGGGGTGGTTAAAGCTGGCGTGTGGGGCCTGGCGCTCGACATCCAGCAGCGCTGGCAGATCTCCTTGGGAAAGCTTATCGGCGATCCAATTCACGAAACTCTGCATCTTCTCTACCTTTTGCGGGTCGCCGGGGCGGCGAAACAGCTCGCCCAGGTTGTGGCTGATGCCACCCGAGCCCAGCACCAATACGCCGTCAGTGCGCAGGGATTTTACCGCTTGTCCCAGACGATAGTGATAGCTGGCGCCCTGGCGGCTGTCGATTGAGACCAGCACCAGAGGGATATCCGCCGCGGGATAGAGACGGCACAGCGGCGTCCAGAGGCCGTGATCCCAGCCAAGCTGCTCATCTAACTCGGCGTCAAACCCGGCGGTTTGCAGAAGATCCGCGACCTCGGCGGCCAGCTTAGGCGCGCCAGGGGCCGGATAGTTAACTTGGTAGAGGGCGTCGGGAAAGCCGTAGAAGTCGTGCACTGTGCGCGGGGCCTCGCTAGATGCGATACGCACCTTGCCGCCCATATCTGTGTGGGCCGAGAACACCAATATCGCCTTGGGTCTTGGCAGCACCTGACCCAGCTCGGCGAGAAACGCGGCGTTGTCGCTGTCATCCAGGGCCAACATGGGCGAGCCGTGGGAGACGAACAGGCTCGGCATTAGCCCGGTACTGGTTGCAGCCTTTAGCTGCTCACTCACTTCAACGGAAATCTGTCTTGAACTCATATTTGTGCTCACTTTTAAACTCTTTACTGAACTCATAAGCTAACCTGTGGGCCGACAGGCACTATGCCTGTTGGGTTAAGGGCCTTGATCGAATAGTAACCCTGCTTGATATGCTCGATATTGACCGTGGCTGCGATGCCATCGAGGGCATAGATGCGCTGCAGATAGGCCTGTAGCTGCGGCTTCTGGGCGATCAGCTCACGGTTGCACTTGAACAGGCCATAGTAGGCGACATCGAAGCGCACCAGGGTCACGAAGGCGCGAATATCCGACTCGGTCAGTTGCTCGCCGAGCAGGTAGGATCGACCATCGCTCAGGGTCAACTCTAATTCATCGAGCAGGCTAAAGACGCCCTGATAGGCCTCTTCGTAGGCAAACTGACTGGTGGCAAAGCCCGCCTTGTAGACGCCATTGTTTAACTCGTGATAAAGACGCTCATTCAAACTATCGATAGCTTGATGCAGCCTCTCAGGATAGAGGTCCAATGCCGGATTTAGTGCCGAGTCGGTAAGGTGATCGAAGGCGGTGTTTAACATGCGTATGATGTCTGCCGATTCGTTATTCACTATCACCTGGCGCTGCTTATCCCAGAGCACAGGCACGGTCGCCCTGCCGGTAAAGTGAGGATCCACCTGGGTATAGAGCTGATGTAGATACTTGTGGCCATTGAGGCTGTCGCTGTCTCCAGCTACCTTGCTACCCTGCGCGCCGCCAAACTGCCAGCCCTGATCCGAAAGCACGGGGTTGACCACGCTGACACTGATATGCTCGCTAAGGCCCTTGAGCGCCCGCACCATCAGGGTACGTGAGGCCCAGGGGCAGATATAGGCGACATAGAGATGATAGCGGCCAGACTCCGCCTTAAAGCCGCCCTCACCCGTAGGACCAGCCTCGCCTGTCGGCGTTATCCAGTTGCGAAAGCTAGAGATCTGACGCACGAAACGCCCCTCATCATCCTTAGCCTGCACCGGCTGCCAATCTCCATTCCAACGACCATCGACTAACATCTGCTTCTCCTTCTAAACCCGTAACAGGATGCCGGGCATAGTCTCCTACACCCGCCCCTACCGCAAAATTGGCTAACCTTAGAGACGACCGCTCAGTAGCTTGTCGATTGAGTAGCGTCCACCGCCCTGCACCGCCAGAGATAGCGAGGCCGCCAGCAATATCAAGGCAAACTCGTAGCCGTTGTTAGAGACAAACAGGCCGTTGCCCACGTGCAGCGTCATGGCCACCGCCATGGTGAAGGCGGTCAGCGCGGCGGCGGGACGAGTCAGCAGACCCAGCACCAGTGCCAGACCACCGAAGAACTCGGCGCTACCGGCCAGCAGGGCCATCAGGTAACCGGGTTCGAATCCGACGCTGGCCATCCATTGCCCAGTGCCTTCCAGGCCATAGCCGCCGAACCAGCCGAACAGCTTCTGGGCGCCGTGAGCGGCGAAGATAAGTCCTAGGGGTAGACGCAGTACCAAGGGGGCCAGTCCAGCATCGCTGTTAAGTAGTTTGATTAATGTTTGCTTGTTCATAGTGATCTCCTCAAAGATGTTTGGTTTGCAGCCTTTGGCCTTTGACTTTGATTAGGTATAAGTCATTAGCCATTCGCTGCCGATGAGGTAAATGTAGCTCTCAACGTCAAATTGATAAACACCGCTATCATTTAATGATTAGCAACAAATTGACGATAATAAGCCTGGGCGGAAGATGGGCTTACGTCTTGGAGCATTAGTCTTGAGGCATTAGTCTTGAAGCTTAGGGCTTAAGGCTTTGCGCTCGGGCGCGGAAAGCTTGAGGACGAGAAAGCTGGCTAATGCGAGAAAGCTAGCTAGAGCGAGAAAGCTGGCTAAAACTATAAAGCTAGCCAAAACCAGCTAGTCGTCTAGCGCATCCCAGTAAGGGGTCTTGCCATAGTATTGGCTCAGGGCATCGACGAAACAGCGCACCTTGCTGGCGAGAAACTTACGGTGCACATAGACGGCGTACAGGCCAAAGGGCTCTGGCGTATACTCGGTGAGGATCGCTTTGAGCTTACCACTACGCAGGGCCTTGCTCACCAGAAAGGTGGGCTGCACCACTATGCCGCGACCGGCGATGGCGGCCTCCACCAGCATGTCACCGTTATTACAGGCCAGGTCGCTTGGGATCTTCAGCGCCGAGAAGTGCTCGCCGAAACGACCGAAGGCCGCGCCCAGATCCGAGTAGCTAAAGTGCAGATAGTTGTGATGGATAAGATCCGCCGGGGTCTTGGGCTCGCCGCGCTCGGCCAGATACTCGGGGGAGGCGCAGACAACCAGCTTGATCGGGGTGAGCTTCTTGGCGATAAGCGAAGAGCTTGAGAGCTGACCGATGCGCAGCGCCACATCGACGCCATCCTCCAGTAGATCCACCTTCTTGTCCGTCAGGGTGATATCCAGCCTGACATCCGGGTGTTGCTGCTGAAACTGCACCAGGGCGCTCGGCAGATGATGAATACCGAAAGACATGGGGGCGCTGACCTTAAGCAGACCCGAGGCGGTCTCGCTAAGGTTGGTCAGGGCGTTGTCCATCTCCTCGATATCGATAAGCACCTGCTGACATCGCTCGAAGTAGGCCCTGCCCGCCTCGGTCACATTGACCCGCCGCGTGGTGCGATTGAGCAGGCGCACCTTGAGATGCTCCTCGAGCTGAGACACATACTTGCTGACCAGCTGTGAGGAGAGCCCTAGCCTGTCCGCCGCCTTGGTGAAGGAACCCTCCTGCACCACGGCCGTAAAGGCTTTCATGGTATCGATTCTATCCAAGATAAGCTCCCCTATTCGTTCTTAATTAGTCGCCAAATTAGTCATCAGATGTTGATAATCAAAGACAAAATAGTCTATTTAATGGAACTTTTGAAGATAATCTAAGGGTAAAAATTCAATCAGCAGAGGTCGTACGCACCGTTGTCAGCCAATAAAAACTGGGCTAAACCTATAACAGATGCATACTCAGACTCAGGAGAACGAGATGGACTACCACTTAACCCAACTAAGCGGCGATATTCTGGTGGGCATAGTCAACGAGCAGCTCAGGCTGAACTGTAATGATAAGCAGGACCTCTTCTACCAGCTGGACATTCCCAGCGCTCAGCTGGAGCAGAAACTGGCGGCATCAGGGTTCGAATATGACCCCATCAGCAACCAATACAAGGCCTGCAAATAGCGATTAACCTGCCAGCGAGTTAAGAAGCTATTTAGCTATATCCCTGGGGATTACGACACTGCCAGCACCAGCTGTCTTGCATCATCTGCGTAAGATCTCTCGCCACCCGCCAGTCGAGTTCCCGGGCCGCCTTTTCAGGGAAGGCTTAGACGCTTAGGCGAAGGCCCCCGCCCCGCTATGGCACAGATAGATATCCGCCGTCAGCCCTGTCCTTGCCTGATACTCGGCGGCGATTGTCTCGTGCACCAGGGCTATCTTGTGCTCTGGCAGCAGGGCGACCACGCAGCCACCGAAGCCGCCGCCAGTCATGCGCGCGCCGCCATCCATGCCCAGCACCTCGCTCACCAGTGCCACCAGACAGTCCACCTCAGGGGTGCTCACGGCAAAATCATCTCGCAGCGAGCGATGAGAGGCGGCCATCAGACGGCCGATGCGGGCGCTATCGCCTGCGCTTAGCGCCTCAGCCATCTCAAGCACCCGGGCGTTTTCACTCACCACATGGCGGGCACGCCGAAACAGGGTCGGCTCGAGCGAGGCCTCAGCCTGACACAGCTGCTCATAGCTCACCTGCCGCAGGGAGTTCACACCGAAATGCTGCGCCACCTGCTGGCACTGCTCGCGCCTCAGGTTATATTCGCTGCCTACCAACGCCCGCTTCACGTTAGAGTTGATGATCATCAGCCCTAGCCCTGCTGGCAGCGGCACCTGTTTGATATCGAGATCGCTGCAATCGAGCAGCATGGCGCGCTCCGCCTCTCCCATGGCCGAGATCAGCTGATCCATGATGCCGCAGTTACAGCCGACAAAATCGTTCTCCGCCTGCTGGCCCAGCTGCGCGGCTTTTATGCCGTCGACCTTGAGATCGAACAGCCCGGCGAAGGCCTTGATAAGCGCCATCTCAAGAGAGGCCGATGAGCTCAGCCCCGCTCCTTTAGGCAGATTGCCGCTAATCATCAGGCTAGCGCCCCTGAGAGGAGGCTGATCCGTCTCGGCCAGATAGGCGCTGAGCATCTTCACCATGCCGCGCACATAGTTGCTCCATGGCGAGACGCTATCCAGTGGCATCTGCGCCATTGCTTGGTCATCGAGCGAAAAGCTAACCTTCTCGTTGTCCATGTCTCTCGCCACCACTTGGATCTGGCTATCATCGCGCTGTGATGCAGCCACCCAGGTGCCCCTGTCGAGCGCCACTGGTAATACCCAGCCCAGGTTGTAGTCTGTATGATCGCCTATCAAATTGACCCGCCCCGGGGCGTAGGCCACTAACCTAGGTTCTTGGCCGAACGCCTGGTTGAAGGCCTGGGTGAAGGCATGGATAAGGGCTTGAGTTAGCTCGCCATTTCTCATCTTTCTGTCCTTTTTTTAGCCTGGCTTTATCTGTGTTTTTATTGGCTCTGCTTGCCTTAGCTATTTTTGTTGTGGCTGTTCTTGTAGTGGCTACTCTTGTAGTGGATTGGGGATTGTTCCCTCAAACGCGCGGCGGCCTGCTCAGGGGTGATATCCCGCTGGATCTCGGCCAGCAGCTCGTACCCCACCATAAATTTCTTCACGCTGGCGCTACGCAGCAGTGGCGGATAAAAGTGAGCGTGCAGGCACCACTCGGGGTGGTCCTGGCCATCAAACGGCGCGCCGTGCCAGCCCATGGAATAGGGAAAGGCGCACTGGAACAGGTTATCGTAACGCACGGTGAGCGCGCCTATGATCTCCCCCAGGCTTTCACGGGTCTCGGCGGTCAGCTCCGGCATGCGCCTAATGTTGAACCTTGGCAAAAGCAGGGTCTCGAAGGGCCAGCTGGCCCAGTAAGGCACAAGCGCCACCCAATCATGGTTGCTCACCACAATGCGCACTTCTTGCTGTAGCTCGCGCTCGACATAGTCGCCCAGGAGATTGCCATGATGCTGCAGGTAGTAATCCGCAAGGCGCTGCTGTTTCGTCGCCACCAATGTGGGAAGGTGGTTATGGGCCCAGAGCTGCCCATGGGGATGGGGATTAGAGCAGCCCATGGCGGCGCCCTTGTTTTCAAATACCTGCACCCAGAGATACTTCTTCCCCAATAGCTCGCTCTGGCTTTGCCAGACGGCGATCACCGCCTGCATCGCCTCGGGGTCGAGCTGCGCCAGCGTCAGGCTGTGATCCGGCGAGAAGCAGAGCACCCGACTCTCCCCCTCTACCGTCTCGAAGCGAAACAGCGGATCCTCCCCCTGAGCCTTGGGGCCTTCACTATTGAGGGCGGCGAAGTCGTTTTGAAACACGAAGGTGGTGTCGTACTTGGGGTTTTGCTCGCCATTGATGCGTTTATTGCCAGGGCAGAGGAAGCACTCGCTGTCGTAACTGGGCGCCGTGGTCAGATCCAGCGCCTCGGTCTGTCCCTGCCAGGGCCGCTTACTTCTATGTGGTGACAGTAACACCCACTCGCCGGTGAGAGGATTGAAACGGCGATGGGGGTGTTCATCGGTTGAAAACTTCGGCTTAGCCTGGGTCTTTTGAAACATAATAGCGATCTACATCCTTGGTTCTTAAGTGATCGCTATGCTCGGCCAGTTGCCCTTTACAGTCATTCCTGAAAAGAGCCTTTTGTTTCCCATTTACCACCCAAGCGAGAAGAAAGCCACACTTATAGTGACAACTAATAGTGGTCAACTAAAATTAAACGCTTCGGGTACTTAGCCCACCCTACATACTACTGAGTATCCAGCACTTCCCCCTCTGTGATCTAGGCAAGAAAGGTTAAAGAGTGACACCCACCATGCTAAACAAGAGCAGATTTTCAATAGGGATTTACCTATTTTAAGGGGACGCTAACGGCACAGAATGCTCCTTTTGGGAAGAATAGCTTCATCCCACCCGGCGACGAAACTCCAGCGGCGACATGTTGAACTCGCGCTGAAAGATGTCATAGAAGCGGCTCACCGAGCCAAATCCTGCCTCCAGCGCTATGTTCAGCACAGGATTCTCGGTATCGATCAGCAAGGCCTGGGCATGTTGCAGTCGTAGCTGGTTAATATATTGTTTTATTGAGACTTTCATTACGCGATTGAAGAGCTTCATCGCATAGTTCTTGTGCAGCCCGGTGGACATGGCCACGTTCTCTATGGTGATCTTCTGATCATAATGGTCGGCGATATAACGCAGCATGGTCTGAATATGGTTAAGCCCGCCAAACACCGGCTTGTCGACCCCATGGCTGCTACGATGAGCCAGATTAAAGGTGCTGTAGTGCTCTATCGCCATGCGCCGGATACGATTGCGGATCTCGTTGATCACCTGACTGGCGAGCAGAGGCTCCTGGCTGGCGATATCCGCCTCCCAGATCTGCGTCAGCTGGCGATCGCACACATAGAGGCTGTCAGACACCATCACCTCGCCATGGAGCAACTGGCTGACAAACTCCCCCGGCAGCATCCAGGTGAGGAAGGCCTGCAGCGGAATGTAGATATTAACTATCTCACCGTCACCATGACAGGCGGTCATCTGATGGGGGATCGAAGCCCAGAAGATGATCATCCGCCCCTCGGGCACAGAGATCTCCTGACCGTTAATCAAATAATCGGCCGAACAATCAAAGAGGTAGTTAATCTCTATATGGCCATGCCAATGGCTGTGGGCCATCACCTCTGGCCGCTTGCGATGAAAGCCAAACTTATTGTCTTGCGCCTGCGCCGTTAACGGACTGGCTTCACTAAACGAAATTTTCTCGACCCATTCGAACATAAGGATAACCCCGGTTAACCCACCTCAGGCGAAACTAACGCACATACACTTGATTCACAAACTTAAGTTATTTTTCGGGAAGTTATACCTTATTTTCAGGAAGGTGCAGAGTGAAACTTACTCAAGTAGCTAGCATGAAAACGACTGATGTTAAATATTCGTTAGGGTATTTTCTGGAAGTCATAGCCACTATTTTGGGAAGTCTCCCATCCAGTATCGAGGATATAAATATCAGGGTGACGTGCTCAATCTCGTTTTGATCCGCTAGCCTTGCCTTTGGTAGCTGTCGCACCGCCGCGTCGATTGCCATAGCCACGTTTCTTAAACGAACGCTTAGGCGCCTCGACACCTTGCAAGGCCTTGGGCAGCTGGGCACCAGCCTGCATTATAAGCCCGTTGAGCGACTCGACTAGCGGCGCCATGAAGCTCAGGTACTTGGCTTCTTTACGACTGATGGCATCCAGGTGACTCTCCCACAGCGCCGTCATATCCGGCGTAGTTGCCGACTCAGGCAGGCTATTGATGAGGCCGCGACCAACAGGGGTCGAGACGATAGATTTTCCCTGGCGCGCCAGAAAGCCTCTTTTAAACAGCAACTCGATGATCCCGGCGCGGGTCGCCTCTGTCCCCAGGCCGTCGGTTTCCTTGAGGATCTTACGGATCTCTGGGTTGCTCACGTAACGACTGATCCCCGTCATGGCGCTCAGCAGGCTGGCATCGGTAAAGGCCTTGGGCGGCTGGGTCTGCTTCTCGATAAGCTCTCCCTGACCAGAGTGCAGTTCTTGCCCCTTATGTAGCGGCGGCAGCAGGGCCAGGGCCTCGTCGCCCTCGCCGTCGGCCTTGTCATCGCTGCGCTTGGGAAACAGTTGCTTCCATCCGGGGGCGATCTCCTGCTTAGCCTTGGTATGAAAATGGCCGCCGGCGATCTCCACCTCAACCTGAGTCTCATGGTAGCGATAGACAGGGTAAAACTGCGCCAGATACTGACGCGCCACTTGCAGGTAGATCTGTTTCTCGGCCTGGCTCAGGGCACTCAGATTAGCTACTTTCTCGGTAGGCACTATGGCGTGGTGGGCATCCACCTTAACATCGTTCCAGGCCTTAGAAACTATCTTGGGATCCGGCGCGGTGCACTGGGCGGTGAGTTCGCCAGCCCCCTTAAGCACGGCGTCGATCACCCTTGGCGCCAGAGCCAGCTGCTCCTTAGGCAGATAACGACTATCGGAGCGTGGATAGGTGATCAGCTTATGTTTTTCATACAAGGACTGACAGGTATCGAGCACCGTCTTGGCACTCATGCCAAATCGTTTCGCCGCATCTATCTGCAGCGACGACAGGTTATAGGGTAAGGGTTGTCCCTGCTGTTTATCTTTGGCCTGCAGATCCGTCACCTTGGCGGGCTGCTCTGTGATCCGCCCCACCACGTTTTCCGCCAGGCGGCGCGACAGCACCCGCCCCTCCTCATCCATATAGGGCTGACAGGCCTCGCTGGGCTGCCACTTGGCCTTAAAATGCGCCTGCTCTTGGGTATACAGATTGGCCTGCACCTCATAGAAAGGCTTGCTGACGAAATTCTCAATAGCCTCATCACGACGCACCACCAATCCTAATAGTGGCGTCTGCACCCGACCGACGGAGAGCACTCCCTGATAGCCCACCTTACGGCCTTGGAGCGTATAGGCGCGAGTCATGTTCATGCCATAGAGCCAGTCGGCGCGGGAGCGCGCCAGCGCCGAGGTCGACAGGGGGATAAACTCTCGGTTGCTACGCAGCTGCCCTAGGGCGCGTTTCACTGCCTGGGGGTTGAGGTCGCTCACCAGTAGGCGCTGGGTCTGTTCTAGCTTGTCGCCCTTGACCCCCAAATAGGCGATCACCTCATCCACCAGCAGCTGACCTTCACGGTCCGGATCCCCGGCGTTCACCAACTGGCTGGCCTGCTTGACCAGTTTTCTCAGTACGCTGAGCTGTCCCCGTGTTTTGCTCTTTGGGGTCATCTTCCACTGCTGCGGCACTATGGGCAGATGGTCGAACGACCAAGACTTGAAGGCGGGATCATAGCTGTCGGGCTCGGCCTGCTCCAGCAGGTGCCCTATGCACCAGGAGACGGTATCGCCATTGGCCGCCGTGATATAGCCCTCGCCCTTCTTGTGGGGTTTAGGTAACACATCGGCGATTGCCCGCCCGAGACTGGGCTTCTCTGCTATGTATAGGATCATACTGACATCAATTACTGTATAAATTAACAGTAACTTTAAACCACTCGTGGCCTTGGCGCAAATAGGAAAAGCAATCTTATGCTTACATGTAAATTTAGTTGAGAATAATTCTCATTAAAGAGTAGTCTAAGGCCATTCTATGGAGGTTGATATGCACATACGACTCAAAACCCCTTACCGACCCGAGCGCCTGCTACTCTATGCCACGCTGACAACGACGGCGCTGCTTCTGCTCTTAATGCCTAACTTAGCATTACCCTGGCGACTGGATCCCCTGATGCTGTTTGGCGCGCTGCTGTTGCTAAGCTGCGCAGGCACTCTATTTGCGCTCGCCCGCCATGGTAAAAATCATAGGCTGGCCATGGGACTCCTGTTCTGCCTCTGGCTGTTGGTGTGGGTAAGCCAAGGCTTGCTGCTCCCCTTCTGAACTCTCGCTATGCTCGATTAGCAGTGACTTGTCCCCAGCTTTGTCTTGGCCTCATCCGGCAAAAACCATTAAAAAGGCGCCTCCCAGGAGACGCCTCAATCAGCTTTAACAACATGCTGAGTCTATGTTTTTAACTTACCTAGCTGTAGGTGCTGCTGCTCCACCAATGCCGCTAGGCTGGCACTGCTCTGCTGCGCCTCATCGGCCAGTCTCGCCAGCTCTGAGGCCGAATCAGAGATGCCGGTTATGTTGCGATTGACCTCTTCGGTGACGGCGCTCTGCTCCTCTGCAGCGGTGGCGATATGGGTCACCTGCCCCGAGACCTCCTGAATCTGGCTCACTATAGTGTTAAGCGAACTCAAGGCCGATTCGGTCTGGGCCACGGCGCGCTGGGCACCATCCACCCCTTGGTCGATGATCTGCGACGCGCTGGTAACCTCCCGCTGTAAGGTCTCGATCAACTTGCCAATCTCATCGGTAGAACTCTGGGTCTTGGAGGCCAGGGCCCGCACCTCGTCAGCAACCACGGCAAAGCCCCGCCCCTGCTCTCCGGCGCGGGCCGCCTCGATGGCGGCATTCAGCGCCAGCAGATTGGTCTGTTCGGCAATGGCGCTGATCACCTCGAGGATCTTACTGATGTTGGTGCTGCTTTCCGCCACCTTGCCCACGGCTTCCTTGGCCAGCAGAGATTCTTGCGACATATGGGTCACATAGCCCATGGCCTGACTCAGGCTGTCTTCACCGGCCTTGACGTTGAGGGTCATCGCCTCGGTTTCCGATGCGGTTTGCTCAGAGGCCTTGGCCACCTCCAGCGCGGTGGCGCTCATCTGATTCACCGCGGTCACCACACTCTCGATGTCACTGTACTGACGATTGACGCTGTTGTGGGTCTGCTGGGCAATCCCGGCTGCCACCTGACTCTCCGCCTGAGAACGTGACGCCAACTCCTTAAGCTCGCCGATCAGCAGGCGCAGCTTGGTAATAAAGCCATTGATGCCGCCTCCCAGGGCGATTAACTCGGCGTGGGATTCCACCGTGATCGCCTGAGTCAGATCCCCCTCGGCGCTGGCAAGGTTTTCCACTCGATTCTGAATCACCTTAAGCGGCGCTATGATGGAACGTATCACTAAACTAATGGTGACCACGGCGATTAAGGAGACGATAACCCCGACGATCAACAGCAGGCTACCCAGAGAGCTGGCCATCGCCGACATCGCCTTATCCATGGCATTGGCGGCCTCATAGGCATCAACCTTGTCCACCTCGATAACCAGCGACCACTGCGCCTTGGCAAGTCCAATATCGATAGGATAGGCGACGATAATATGGCTTCCTTGCTCCAAGTAGCCGCCCTGGCGATGCAGCCCGGTTAACTGACTGGCGAGCGAGGGTGCGATAGATTCGCCCAAGGGCCTTGCCTTCTTATCATAGTGACTGGCCGCCACCACTAAGCCCTTCTGGCTCAGCAGGGTCACCTTGGCCTTGCCTCGATACAGGCTGGCCGAGAGCTCGTCGATCAGCTTCTGAAACACAGGCAGGTTGACGTCTACACCTATCACGCCACGAAAACTGCCGCCCACCACCACAGGTACGGTCAGCGAGGTCATCAGCGCCGTGTTGCCCGGGCTTATCTCATACAGGTAGGGCTCCATCAGGCAAGGGCGCTTGGTATCCTTGGCGCACAGATACCATTCGGCCTCGCGCACGCCAAACTCCTTGAGGGTGGCATCATATTTCTCACTGGCATCGTCCACCTGCTGATGTTCGACGCTGCCATCGTCGTTGCGGGTGTAATAGATCTCCAGGGTGCCCGCCTCTGGCACGCTGTGACTAATCTTCTGGGTATATTCGCTATCCCGACCATCATAACCATTGGGCTCGAACTGGGCGTACATGGAAGAGAGCTGGCTATTCTTGCGCAAAATACCTGCCACAGATTCCTCAACCCCTTCACGAGATAGCGGCTGAGTGGCGGCGCTTTGTTCTATCATACCCGCAAAGGAGAAGGGAATTCGGTAAGCCTCGTTGATGAAACCCGCAACACGCTCGCCGTACTCACCGGCCCGGGCACTGAGACGCTGGCGGGTCTCATCATGCAGCGCACTCTGCACCTGGCTTGCCAGTTGGGCATTTTTGTCGCTGAGCGACCACCAGAGGCTAAAGGAGAGAATGGCAACGATGATCAAAAACAGCGTTGAGGTGATCCAAAGCAACTTAGTACTGATGGACAAGTGTTTCATTTATCACTCCTAAGCAAGGCGGTAGAGATGAGGATTAAGGCGTGAGACCGAGCTCTTTCACTCATTAAACATAGCACTAAAGCATTAAAACACCATGCTATCAGGTATTTAATTGACCTTGCAGGGGAAGCGATGTAGCAAAATGCCCCATAAAAAAACCGACCACCTACATAAAAAAACCGACCACCTACATAAAAAAACCGACCACTAAGGGTCGGCTTTTAACTGATGCATCTGCTACCGATTAAGGGTGACAGACGTTGTGCAGCTCTAGGTTGGTACCGATATCCTTGATGCGATTTGCCTTGGCATCGTCGTTACGTAGCTGGGTCAGGTGATCCAGATAGGCCTGATCCACATCGTTGGTCACATAGTTACCGTCAAATACCGAGGTCTCGAAGCGTTTGATATCCGGGTTCTGCTGACGTACGGCTTCGATCAGATCTTCTAGATCCTGGAAGATGATGCCGTCGGCACCGATCAGCTTATTGATCTCTTCGGCGTCACGGCCGTGGGCGATCAGCTCGCTCGAGGTTGGCATGTCGATACCATAGACGTTCGGGAAGCGGATCTCAGGGGCCGCAGAGGCGAAGTAAACCTTCTTGGCGCCGGCTTCACGAGCCATCTCGATGATCTGCTCGGAGGTGGTACCGCGCACGATAGAGTCATCCACCAGCAGCACGTTCTTGCCCTTAAACTCGGCATTGATGGCGTTAAGCTTGCGACGAACCGATTTCTTACGCTCCTGCTGACCCGGCATGATGAAGGTACGACCGATATAACGGTTCTTCACGAAGCCCTGGCGGTATGGCAGGTCTAGGTTACGGGCGATCTCCAGAGCGATATCGCATGAGGTCTCAGGAATTGGGATCACCACGTCGATATCGTGATCTTCCCACTCCTTCTTGATCTTCTCACCCAGCATGGTGCCCATGTTCACGCGGCTACCGTAGACAGATACCTTGTCGATGGTCGAGTCTGGACGGGCAAAATATACATATTCGAAGATACAAGGCGAATAGGTTGGCGACTGGGCACATTGACGTGTGTAGAGCTGACCATCCAAGGAGATATAGATGGCTTCGCCTGGGGCAACATCACGTACCGTCTCGAAACCGACGGCGTCGAGTGCCACGCTCTCAGAGGCCACCATATATTCGGTGCCCTGCTCTGTCTCATGCTTACCCAGTACCAGTGGACGAATACCGTAAGGGTCGCGAAACGCTACCAGGCCCTGGCCGATGATCATCGCCGCCACGGCATAGGCGCCGCGGGTCAGCTCATGCACCTTAGTCACCGCCTCGAAGACTTCGTCGGCTGTAAGATACTGGCTCTTGGTGTGTTGTAGCTCGTCGGCCAACAGGTTAAGCAGGACTTCAGAGTCTGAGGTGGTGTTCACATGACGACGCTGCTTAACCAGACGCTCGTGCAGCTCGACCGTGTTGGTCAAGTTACCATTGTGCGCCAGAGAGATACCGAAAGGTGAGTTAACATAGAAAGGTTGCGCCTCAGACGCGCTCGAGCTACCCGCAGTTGGGTAACGCACGTGACCTATGCCAGCGGAGCCTTGCAGGCGCTGCATATGCTTAGGTTCAAATACGTCTTTTACCAGACCATTGGCCTTACGCAATCTAAACGCATTGCCATCTACGGTGACAATGCCCGCGGCGTCTTGGCCACGATGCTGTAGCACTGTGAGTGCATCATAGATTGTCTGATTAACCGATGTTCGGCCAACTATTCCGACGATACCACACATGGGTAGGTTTCCTCATTTTAAGATGTTCTGATAATTATTATCTGCGGCCAGGACCAATGGCTAGGCTCGCCTATGCTTAAGCATTTTTATATTTTAGGTACAAAGCTTGAGGTGTTTTCCACGTAGTCAAAGAACCACTGGATAACCACTCCGAATTCGGGAACCAGCTGTGAGCTGGCCCACCAGTCTGTCCTAGGCGCCCCGGTAAAGGCATCCAGGAAAAAGAGTATCGCGCTGACGATAAGCGCCCCGCGCAGAGCGCCGAAACAGAGCCCCAGTACCCTGTCTGTGCCAGACAGGCCAGTCTTGGCCACTAATTGGCCGATAAGATAGTTAACCAGGGCACCGAGAATAAGGGTCGAGATAAACAGGATGGCGATGGCGATGCCATTTCGCACCATTTCATCTTTCATCTGGGTCAGGTAGACGGCGAGATCTTGATAAAACTGACTCGCCACGAAGAAGGCGGCAAACCAGACCACGAGTGACATGGCTTCCTTAACGAAACCACGAAGTAGACTAATTAAAGTCGAAATTGCGATGACCGCAATAATGGCATAATCGATCCAAACCATTGAATAAGGTGATCCAGCATTAGCATTAAGACGGCGGGATTTTACCAGAGACTGAAGACATTCTCACCCCCTAGCCTGATTTAAAAGTGATTTAGTTTATCCGCAATTACGGACACTGAGTTCTGAACCAGGACCATCTTACCCCGGCCCCGCAGACAAAAACGCCCAGGGGAAAAGCCTGGGCGTCGGGGAGTGGTCACTCAAGATCAGAGCAGCGGATTGTAGTCGACCACCGCCGATTTAAGGCCGGTAAACTTATCCAGCTTGGTCTGCAGCTTCTGCAGCTTGGCCTTGGAGATATCAGGCCCCACAAACACCTTGGTCAGTTGGCCATCCACCGGCTTTTGCGGCACGGTATAGGCACGGTAGCCTTGGCTTCGAAGGCGTTTAACCAGGGCATTTACATTGTCGGCATTCTTAAAGCTACCTAGCTGCAGAGTATAGGCAGAGCTCGCCGTCGCTGGCGCAGGTTCACTCTTGTTAGAGGCACTTGTCTTAGCGGTATCGGTTTTCACGACATCGGTTTTTGTCACACTTGGCTTAGTCTCGGGCTTAGCTTCGACCTTAGCCGTTTCTTTCTCGCTCTGCGGCTCGGCTGGCAGTTGGCTAGCGTTAGCTTCTCGCGCACTCATCTGTTGGTCGAACTGCGCTTGCTGCTCACCCAGGTCGATGGCCGTGATGGTACCCTGCTCGTCGAGACGGGACTCGGCCTGTGGCCGCAGTGGGATCTCGGCAAACTGCTCTTCCTGATGCTGCTTCTTACCATCTAAGATATCGGGCAAAAAGATCACCCCCAGGGCCACCAAGACTATGATGCCCACCAGACGGTTTTGAAACTGGCTCGATACCTTCTCTTGTTTGACTTCTACTTCATCCACCTGCATTTAACTTAGGTCCAATTGCTTAAACTCTGCCACAGTGTAAAAGGAGCCAAACACAATTACCACATCGGATTGGCCAATCTCTGGCTTTAACGCTTGGTATGCCTGCTCAACCGAGGCAAAGCTATAGGCAGCTTTGTCGCCACTCAGATAGCTGAGCAAGTCCTGCGCCTTGGCACTGCGCTCACAGTTAAGGTCCGTCAGATACCAGGCATGTACCTGATCGTCGAGCAGGCTAAGCACGGCGCGGCAGTCCTTATCTTTCAACATGCCGCACAGGGCGAAGATTCGCCGGCCTTCATAGGCTCTTAGACGATCGGCCAGATAACTCGCCGCATGGGGGTTATGGGCAACATCTAAGATGATCTTGGGCTGCTCGCTAACCACCTCGAGTCGCCCGGCCAACTTAGCCTCTTTCAGCCCGGTGGCGATGGCGATGCGGGCCTGCTCTGTCTCAAACTGCTGGCACATAAGCTGTTGCACTACCGCCAGCGCAGTGGCGGCATTGGCCAGCGGCAAGCTAGGCAGCGGCAGCCCTGAGAGTGATAAATGAGACGGTTCGGCCGCCTTAAAACGCCAATCTGTCTCGCTCGCCTGATAGCTAAACTCCTGATCCACCCGCAGCATCTTAGCGCCGATGGACTCGGCGTAATCCACCACACTTGCTGGCAGGTCGGCGTCACCAATCACCACGGGACGCCCCGCGCGCATGATCCCAGCCTTCTCTCGGCCCACCAGCTCACGGGTATCACCCAGGTATTCCTGATGGTCGATATCAATCGCGGTGATCACCGCGATATCGGCATCGATAATATTGGTGGCATCAAGGCGGCCCCCTAAGCCTACCTCGAGTAACACGAGATCCAGCCCCGCCTGCTTAAACAGGTAGAGCCCTGCCAGGGTGGCATATTCGAAGAAGGTCAGCGAAATGTCACCGCGAGCCGCATCTATCGCGCAAAACGCCTCGATAAGCGCCTCATCGCTGGCATCAAGGCCATCGATACGCACCCGCTCATTGTATTTGAGCATGTGGGGCGAGCTGTAGACCCCCACCCTTAGCCCAGCCTGCCTCATGATGGCTTCTATCATGGCGCAGGTCGTGCCCTTACCATTGGTGCCGGCAACCGTCACTACCTTAGTGCCAGCAAGGCTATCCAGCCCCATGGTCCTGGCGACGGCCGAAACGCGGCCAAGCCCCATATCGATCTCGGTGGGATGGATGGCTATCAGATGCGTTAGCCAGTCATTAAGGCTAGATTGTGCGTTAGGTAGCGAGGTCATTGCGAATTGCTCTAATTATATTGATTCGGGATTAATCCAGCATAAACAGCGGCCCCAGGGCCAACTTGGGCAGATCATAATGCTCGGGATAGGTGACATCGACCAGATAGAGACCGTTAGGCTTGGCCGTTGCCGCCGCCTGAGTGCGATCCTTTAGTGCCAGTAGCTCTTTAATCCAGGTCACGGGCTGACGACCGTAGCCCACCTCGAGCAGGGAGCCCACAATATTACGCACCATGTGGTGTAAGAAGGCATTGGCCTTGATGTCGACGCAGATATACATGCCCTGACGGGTCACATTGACCTCATGTACGCAGCGAAACGGCGTGTTTGACTGGCACTGAATGGCGCGGAAACTGGTGAAGTCCTGCTCACCTAACAGAAACTGAGCCGCCTCATGCATCTTGGTCTCATCTATCTGCCCCGGATAATGACTCACGCCGGAGCGCAGGATACCAGGTCTGAACTGATGGTTATAAATCATGTAACGATAACGGCGGGCGGTGGCGGTAAAACGGGCATGAAACTCATCGTCCACATCCTTGGCCCAGCGCACGGCGATATCGTCCGGCAGGTTAACATTGACCCCTAGGGTCCAGGCGCTTTCCTTACGCACGGCATTGGTCTCGAAATGCACCACCTGGCCCGTGGCATGCACCCCGGCATCGGTACGCCCGGCGCATTGAATCGAAATTGGCTCGTTGGCAACAAAAGATAGGGCTCGCTCGAGCTGGGCTTGTACCGAGTCGACCTCGGCCTGACGTTGCCAGCCAAAATAACGGCTGCCATCATATTCGATACCTAATGCTACGCGCATGAAATACCTGTCCTCATGTTTTATAAATATGTACGCTAGGCGGCGGATTCTAGCACAAGCTCGGTATGAACTGGATAGTTAACTGGCCCGATAATTGGTCATCCTCGATTTAATACCAATCGTAATAAATAATTGATCATTCTAGCTTGTTAAAACGCTCGATAACTCGATTAGTATTTTTAATTGTAGAAGAACTACTTATCTAAAAATCCTGTCTTGTTCTCAAGCGTTTATCCTGCGCTATTTCTGATCACATGTTTACTGTGATTGGTATAACGGCATGAATTGAGAAAATATTGGCTTGCCGCCATAAAAAAACGGTGCCTAAGCACCGTTTGTTATGACTTATCTTGATTAGAGCTTCTCTGGTTTAGAGCTTCTCTGGTTTAAAGCTCGTCTAGCAACTTCTTGGCTTCCTGCTGCTGACGCTCGTTGCCATCGAGCTCGACCTCTTTGAGCAGTGCCTTGGCGCTATCCATGTCATCGATCTCGATATAGGCGCGAGCCAGATCCAGCTTGGCATTGACCGAATTCTCCTCGTCGTCGACATCCACCATGGCCGCATTGCCCATCAGGTTATCGAGTTCACCCATGTCGACATCCAGCTCCTTATATTTGTCGACATCCAGCTGCTCCTCATCGGCCTCGTTAAGTAGTCTGTCAATATCGATAAAGCCGTTATCTTGCTGGAAGGCGGTCAGGTCATGCTCAGGCACGGCTCTAGCGGCGCCCTTCTTCTCTGCCGCATCCAGGGCTGCCAGTGCCTGATCTACGGTCAGGTTATCATCATCGTCCAGCTGCAGATCGATACCTTCGTCGTCATCTTCTTCTGCCGGCGTATCCTGTGCACTCGGCGCAGCGCTAGTCAATGCAGACTCCCACTCAAGCATATTATCGCTGCTGCGCTTATTGCCCTTGAGATCACCGAAGAAACCCGACTCACCTTTCTCAGCCTTAGGTTCTGCCTCTTCGACCGATTCGAGGTCGGCCAGCAGTGCATCGAGATCCACCTCGCCGTCATCCTCAGCCTTGGTTTCATCTTGGGCGCTTGGCTCATCCTCACCCAGATCAAATTCTAGCGGCTCATGGCCGATCGATGGCTTACTCGCTTCTAGCTCGGCTGCAGGGTCGAGTTCCGGCTCAAGTTCGGGCTCAAGTTCAGGCTCGATATCGACGGACGCTTCATCGCTCGCCGCAGTGTCTGGCGCTTGAGTTTCAGCGGCTTCTGGCTCGCTTGCTGGCGCAGCGGGTTCGAACTCGGCCAATAAGGCATCGAGATCCGCCTCATCGGCATCATCGTTTTCTTCCTCAAATTCGGCGGCGATCTGACGGGCTATCTCATCATCCTGCTCGCTATCGGCCGCCTGCGCCTCCTCGACTTCTGTCGCTTCGTTTTCTGAGGCTGCTGTTTCAGCATCAAAACCGGCTAGCAAGGCGTCGAGATCGGTATCATCGACCTCGGCTTCATCACCCGTAGCATCGATAGCCTCTTCAAGTTCCTGCGCTATCTCATCGGCCAGGGTTTCCTGCTGCGCATCCTCTGGGGAGACTTCAGGCTCGGCGGTTTCCTCAGCCTTAGCCGTCTCTTCCACGGCCGCTTCTTCTACTGCTTCTTCTGCTGGCAGGTTAAACTCGGCCAGCAGCGCATCTAAATCTTCCTCTTTAGTCTCTTCGCTTGGTGTCTCTTGCTCAAATTCGGCTAGCAGCTCATCGAGATCTGTCTCGCTAGTGTCAGCCTCATCTTCAAGCGCTGCAGGCGCCTCGAACGAAGTTTCCTCGGCTAATGGCTCTTCGACTGCCTCGTCCTCAGCGGGTGCCGCGACCGGCGCGTCCAATTCGGCCAGCAGGCTATCCAGGTCATCTTCCGGTGCCGCCTTCGTCTCTTCCTCTTCCTGCTCGCCCATGGCCTCGGCCCAGAGATCATCGAGTGACTGCCCTTCATCATCGATCGGTGACATCACCTGCTCATCACCGGCATCGACCACCATCTCGGCGCCTTCTTGCGGCAACTCCTCGCTAAGATCGGCCTCTGGCGTTAACTGGGTTTCGTCGACCTTCATCAAGGAATCCAGCGAGTCGGCCTCATCGTCATTGTCCAGGTGCACCGCCATCATCTCTTCGCTATCTTCAGGCGCAGGTGCGACAGGCTTATCATCCATCTGCTGTGTCACAGGCGCGCTCTCCTCGCCCGCCTCACTCTTATTGTTGCGACGCTTGATAAACAACCATACCAATACCAGCAGCAGTAGCGCTGGAATAGCCGCGAACAGACCGAGATAGAGCGGGCTGCTCATCATGGTGCGCCAGCTATCATCAACCTCTTTAGGCTGGGCTGGCTGAGTGGCGGCCGCGAGCTGCTGACGTAACTGTTCCACCTCGCTGTTAAGTTGCGCCTTCTGCTCTTTCTGAACCAGTAGTGCCTCTTCCAGCTCGGCGATACGGCTGCTTTGCTCATCTATCTTGGCCTGCAACATCTCGCTGTCGTTGTTGCCCAGATTCAGCTTATCTTGTGCCCTGGCGAGCTCATCGGTGAGCGACAGGTTCTTGGCCTGCTCGGCTTCGAGCTGCGCCGTTAATGCCTCAATCTGCTTTTGCTGTTCGCCGCTAGGCTTATCAGCCGGAGTCGTTTTGTCCTGAGTCATCTCAGGTTGACTCGCCTCTGGTTCACTCGTTTGCGGCGCTTGTGCCGTCGCTACCGGCTTAGGCTTAGCCGCGGTCTGTGGCTTCTGACGCCAGCCTCTATCGTTTTTTTCGGCCTGCTGTTTGGCCAGGCTCTTAGGAATAGCCAGCATCACCTCTTTAGATGGGATCAGCAGGATCATCCCCTTCTCTAAGCTGTTGTAGTTGTCACTGGTAAACGCATGGGGGTTGGCTTCATAAATCGCCGCCATCACCTGATAGATGGTCACACTCGCATCGGGACGGGTTTTCTGTGCAATACTCCAGAAGGTATCAGACGCCGTGGTTGGACCGTATTGGCGCAGTGTCTGGCGACTCTCACCATCTGGACCGGTAATATTGAGGGGTTCTGCGGCAGATAAAAGACCCGAAGTCGACGAGAGAACAAGCAGTGCGCTGGCTAGCAAACCAGCAAGATGCGATGTGCGAAAGTTCATCAATTCTTCCCTTTCAAGCGATGATGGACTGCCATTTGGCAGCGTGCTTTAGGCAATTGTATTTATTGAGATTACTATAAACCAGTTTTAGATGGCCTGCTACTGTTCACATTTCAAAAACAAGTGATCACACAAAAAAAGCCTGCAAACTGCAGGCTTTTTCTCCACTTAGACGCTTATTGGCCCGTTAGGCCGAGCGTTCAGTAGTAGTCTCTGACCAAGACTTCGGCGATCTGTACGCTGTTAAGCGCTGCGCCTTTTCTAATGTTATCAGACACAACCCAGAGATTGATACCGTTAGGATGCGAGATATCTTCACGCACACGGCCCACATAAACAGGATCGGTTCCCGCCGCCTCAGTCACCGCCGTTGGGTACTCTTCGTTAGACTCGAACAGCTCAACGCCCGGCGCATCACGCAACACGGCCTTAACATCTTCTGCGCTCACCGGCTGCACGGTTTCGATATGCACAGCTTCGGAGTGACCATAGAAGACCGGCACACGCACCGCGGTAGGGTTAACCACTATCTGGTCGTCGCCGAAGATCTTCTGGGTTTCCCACACCATCTTCATCTCTTCTTTGGTGTAGCCGTTGTCCATAAACTTATCGATCTGTGGCAGCACGTTAAAGGCGATCTGCTTAGGATAGGCCTTAGGCTCTACCGGCAGCCCCTGCAATAACTTGGCACACTGATTGGCCAGCTCTTCGATAGCCTGTTTGCCCGAGCCTGATACAGACTGATAAGTGGCCACATTGATACGTGAGATCCCGAAGGCATCATAGACAGGCTTAAGCGCGACCAGCATCTGAATGGTCGAGCAGTTAGGGTTGGCTATGATGTTGCGGTTACGAAAATCGGCGATCGCCTGAGGGTTCACTTCCGGAACCACCAGCGGAATGTCGATGTCGTAACGGAAATGTGAGGTGTTATCGATCACCACACAGCCCTGCTCGGCTGCAATAGGTGCCCACTTGGCCGATACGTCACCGCCCGCCGAGAAGAAACCTATCTGCGCCTGAGACCAATCGAAGGTCTCCACGTCTAAAATTTCGACCTGTTTACCATGGAAAGTTACCGTGTCGCCCGCACTACGACTACTGGCTAAAGGATACAAATTGGCAACGGGAAAGTTGCGCTCTTCGAGGATCTCAATCATTGTTTGACCCACGGCTCCCGATGCACCTAAAACGACGACGTTAAATTCCTGCGACATAATTACAGACCGACTCCTGAAAAACCTAATTCGAACAACCAATCTACATCAGAACCCGCGGCATTGGCTAGCATTAACGCGCTAAATTCACGTCGATGCTTATGATTTTTTCTCATCAGGTCGAAGCCTTTGTTATTTTGGAATCGCTGGCGAAACAGTTCGTCGTCATCGCGCAGGTCATAGACCAGGCGAACCAGGCTAAGCAAGGCCCTCTCATCAGGCACTGACAGGGGCGACAACTGATGACTCCACAGCGGCGGTAACAGGCTGGAAAGCGACTTATCGACCTCTCTTCCAAGCTGAGCCATCAAGGCCAGATACAACATGAAGGTGCCGCGAGCCTTGCCCTCAAGGCTATAGCCTGCGATGTGCGGGGTGGCTATCTCAACCAGTGGTACCAGCTCGGCCATCGGCTCGGGTTCCCCTTCCCATACATCCAGCACCAGCTTGAGATCCTCCCGCACCTGTTTCACCTGAATGAGCGCGTGGTTATCTATCACCTCGCCGCGACAGCAGTTCAGCAGCCAGGTGCCTTCGGCGAGTGTGTTCAGGCGCGCCTGGTCAAACAGATAGTGAGTCGGATGCTCGCCATCTCGAGTCAGTGGCACATGCAAAGAGATCACATCGCAGCGCTCGATGAGTTCCTCTAGGGAGACAAACTCGCGCTCATCGCCACTGGCTTCGAGCAAGGGATCGTTGAGCAGTGTCTTCACTCCATAGGCTTGCAGACAATGTTGCAGCGCTGTGCCCGTGTTACCGGCACCGACTATGCCGACCGTCTTATTCTTAAGCGGCGAATGAAAACGTCTGGCGAGCTCCAGCATGGCATTGAAGGCGTACTCGCCTACGGCTACCGCGTTACAGCCCGGCGCATTGGTGCAGAAGATGCCTCGCCGCTTCAGATAATCCAGGTCCAGATGGTCCATGCCTATGGTGGCACTGCCCACGAAGGAGAGCCTGTCGCAGCCGTCCAGCAGACTCTTATTCACCTTAGTGACTGAGCGCACCAGCAGGACATCGGCATCTTTCACCTGAGCCTGGATCAGGGTGCGGCCATCGACCATCACCACCTCGCCAAGATCGGCAAACAGGGCTTCGACATAGGGCATATTTTCATCGGCTACAATTTTCATCGACTTCTCTTCACAGTTACTTGGGGCTACTTTATCGTATTATTTCGCAGTACTATTTTGCCGCACTATTTTTTTGCAGTAAATTTCGGGCACAAAAAAGGAGCCCTAAGGCTCCTTTTCGAGAGTTTTGCATCAGACTCGGATTAACGAGTACGTGGGCAAAGTTCTTCAGCGCTGAAGAAGTAAGCGATTTCACGCTCTGCAGAAGTCAGTGCGTCAGAACCGTGAACGGCGTTTTCGTCGATGCTGTCAGCGTAGTCAGCACGCAGAGTGCCACGAGCCGCTTCTGCTGGGTTAGTTGCACCCATGATCTCACGGTTAGCCAGAACAGCGTTTTCGCCTTCCAGTACTTGAACCATGATAGGACCAGAAGTCATGAACTCAACCAGCGCACCGAAGAAAGGACGCTCGCTGTGCTCGGCGTAGAAGCCTTCAGCTTGTTCTTTGCTTAGGTGAACCATTTTAGAAGCGATGATTTTCAGGCCAGCGGTTTCAAAACGGTTGTAGATAGCACCGATGTGGTTTTTAGCAACGGCATCAGGCTTGATGATAGAAAAAGTACGTTCGATAGCCATGTCTAGCTTCCTTCATTAAACAGGTTTTTAAAAATTCGCGCGGATTATACGAAATTAAAACCGAAAAACCTACCTTTATAACGAGATGAATGAGACATTCATCAAACCGTCATCTAGGCTGGGCGCGATCCTGCTTGCAAAGTAGCAAACACAAACCTGAACCTCTTTGGGTCAAGGCGATACTAAGAAGCTCGACGCAACATCAATACTCGTTGATCCAACAGGCCTGAATCGCCTCCAGGATCCGCTCATTGCAATGATTGGGGTCGTCGTCAAACTCATCGAGTGCCAACACCCACTCCCGCAGATCGGTAAAGCGGATCTTGGCGGGATCCACATCGGGATGGGCCTCAAGCAGACTGAGTGCGACATCGAGAGAATCTATCCATTTCATTGTCTTACCTCTATCGCTGAAAACTCTCCCTTAAGTTTAGTCCCTCGGCGAATGGCGGGATCAAAAAAGCCGGTCTGATGAACCGGCTTTCTTTCGTGTGCAGCGCACTGTTAGTCAGGCTTAACCTTCACTCACCATGTTGATGGTGTATTTAGGGATCTCGACCACGAGATCGCTGTCAGGCACCTTAGACTGGCACGACAGGCGGCTTTCAGGCTCCAGGCCCCAGGCCTTATCCAGCATATCATCTTCGAGCTCATCGCTCTCTTCCAGCTCATCGAAGCCTTCACGGATGATCACATGACAAGTGGTACAGGCACAGGATTTCTCACAGGCATGTTCGATGCTGATGCCATTACGCAGCGCCACGTCCAGCACAGTCTCGCCCACCTGGGCCTCGACTACTGCGCCGTCCGGACATAACTCTTCATTGGGTAAAAAAACTATTTGAGGCATATTGTTACCTATATATTGTCAACCGACTGGCCCTTGAGCGCCAATCGAATGGAATTATCCATACGTTTCGCGGCAAAGCTTTGGCTGGCATCGTCCAGCGCAGCAATTGCCTTTTCGATGGCGTCCGTATCGGCTTGGCTCGCCACCTGTGCCAGATTAGCCATTCCCGCCTGAATCGTCGCCGCTTCTGCTTCGTCGAGCAGGTTGCCATCTTTAGCCAGTGCCGCCGACAGGGATTCTAGTACCCTGGCCGCCTCCACTTGCTGCTCGGCCAACATGCGACGTTCGATATCCTCTTTGGCATGGGCCATCGAATCTTTGAGCATGGTGCCGATCTCTTCGTCGGTCAGACCGAAGGAAGGTTTAACCTGAATGCTGGCCTGCACGCCAGATGATTTCTCCATGGCGGTCACGCTAAGCAAACCATCGGCATCGACCTGGAAGGTGACACGAATATGGGCCGCGCCGGCCGCCATAGGCGGAATGCCTTTGAGGGTAAAACGGGCTAGCGAGCGACAATCGGCCACCAGCTCACGCTCGCCCTGCACCACATGAAATGCCATGGCAGTTTGGCCATCCTTAAAGGTGGTAAACTCCTGGGCGCGGGCAACCGGAATCGTGGTGTTACGAGACACCACCTTCTCAACCAGGCCACCCATGGTTTCGATACCCAGCGACAGCGGGATCACATCCAGCAGCAGTAGATCAGACTCTGGCTTGTTACCCACCAAGATGTCGGCCTGAATCGCGGCGCCGATGGCCACCACACGGTCAGGGTCAATTGAAGTCAGCGGCGCCTTACCGAAGAAACCTTCGACGCGCTCACGCACCAGAGGCACGCGGGTCGAGCCGCCAACCATCACGGTTTCCAGCACTTCATCGGCAGCGATACCGGCATCGCGTAGCGCGCGGCGACAGCTGGCGATGGTCTTCTTCACCAAGGGCTCGATCAGGGCATCGAACTGCACCTTATCGACCACTTGCTCAAATACTTCTCCCGCCGCCAGTGTCAGGCTCGCGGTAACACTTGCCTGCTCGGTCAACGCCTCTTTCACCCGGCGACTCTCGATGAGCAGTGCGCGGCGTTCGCTGGCGCTGAGGCTGGCCAGTTGCCAGCTCTGCTGCAGATGATCCGCCAAGGCATGGTCGAAATCGTCGCCGCCAAGGGCTGAATCACCGCCGGTAGCCAGTACCTCGAACACCCCTTTGTTAAGACGCAGAATCGAGATATCGAAGGTGCCGCCGCCCAAGTCATAGATGGCGATCACCCCTTCCTGCCCCGAGTCTAGGCCATAGGCGATGGCTGCCGCCGTCGGCTCGTTGAGCAGACGCAGCACCTTGACCCCAAGCAGGCTGGCCGCCTCTTTGGTGCCCTGACGCTGAGCGTCATCGAAGTAGGCCGGCACTGTGATCACTACACCTTCTAAGGCCCCCCCTAGGGTCTTCTCGGCGCGATCCACTAAGGGTCTTAGGATATCGGCAGAGATCTGAATAGGGTTGAACTGACCGGCCTGGGTATTAAAGAGCGGCAAGCCGTTTTCGCTGGCAGAGAAATTATAGGGTAGCGAGGCATCCTTGGCCTGGATATCACTCAGGCTGCGCCCCATGAAACGCTTCACCGAGACCACGGTATTGAGTGGGTCTTGGGCGGAGAAACGCTCGGCATCCACGCCGACCTGCACCCCATCTTCGCTGTAGCGCACCACGGAAGCCAGGGCGTGACGGCCTGATTCATCGGCCAGGGTATCGGCAACACCACTGCGCACGGCAGCCACTAGGGAGTTGGTAGTACCTAAGTCAATGCCCACCGCCAGCCTGTGCTGGTGCGGCGCGGCGCTCTGTCCGGGTTCAGCGATCTGCAAAAGTGCCATATCTTTCCAACTTAAAAAAATAAAGGCTCAGTCGACCGCAATCGACGACAGAGCCATAAAAAAACGTTCGGGCTTAAAAGAGAGCGTCTTCGGTTCGCTCGAGTTCCGCCTGCAGCTTCTCCATAAACTTGAGTTTACGCACCAGGTCGGCGGCCTGCTCCAAGACTGAAGCCTCTTCACTGCCTATCTTTTGCGCCAGCTGCGAAGTGATCTCACCGCGATACTCGCCAAAGGATTGATGCAGGTGCTCGATAGCCTCGTCGGGATCATCGCAATCGCTGATCTCCTCCAGCGCCTCACGCCACTCCATCTGCTGCATTAAAAACATTGTGTCTTTAACCGTGGTGGATTCGTGGCTGAGGTCGATTCCCTTGAGGCTGAGCATGTGCTCGGCGCGCGAGATGGGATGTTTCAGGGTGTTATAGCCATCGTTAACCTGGGCGGTATGCTGCACGGCCAGACGCTTGTCCTGCTCGCTGGCATTGGCAAACTTATCAGGGTGCACCGCACGCTGCAGCTCGCGATACCGCTCTGAAAGTAAAGCGGTATCTAGCTCAAACGATGGCGATAAACTAAACAACTCAAAATAGTTCATGTATCTCGATTCGCTCGCTAAACGGTGAAGCTCTCGCCGCAGCCACACTCCCCTTTCGCATTGGGGTTGTTGAACTGGAAGCCCTCGTTGAGTCCCTCTTTGACGAAATCTAACTCGATCCCTTGCAGGTAGATGAAACTCTTGGCATCGATGATGATTTTCACCCCTTCGATCTCATAAACTTCATCGTCGTCATTGAGTTCGTCGACGAACTCCAGCACGTATGCCATGCCGGAGCAGCCGGACGTCTTCAGTCCCAAACGTAATCCGATACCTTTACCGCGATTAGCCAAGAAACTTCTTACTCGCTCGGCCGCCGCCGGTGTCATCGTTATTGCCATTATTACTCCGACTATTACTTTTCGTGCTTAGCCTTGTATTCGTCTAACGCTGCCTTGATGGCGTCTTCAGCCAAGATTGAGCAGTGGATTTTTACAGGCGGTAAGGCAAGCTCTTCAGCAATATCCGTATTCTTAATCGCTTGTGCTTCTTCAATCGTCTTGCCCTTCACCCATTCGGTGACCAGCGAGCTAGACGCGATAGCGCTACCACAGCCGTAAGTCTTAAACTTGGCGTCTTCGATGATGCCTTGCTCGTCGATCTTCAGCTGAAGCTTCATGACGTCACCACAGGCAGGCGCGCCTACCATGCCGGTCACGACTGAAGGGTCGTTCTTGTCGAATGAACCTACGTTACGCGGGTTTTCATAATGATCTATTACTTTTTCACTGTAAGCCATGATTCTGCTCCAATCTCTATTCGTTTATCGGCCGGATTAATGGTGTGCCCACTGCACTTTTGACAGGTCTACACCATCTTTGAACATCTCCCACAATGGAGACATCTCTCTCAACTGACCGATAGACTTGGTAATGGTCTCGATCGCATGGTCAATCTCCTCTTCCGTCGTGAAACGACCGATAGAGAAACGGATTGAGCTGTGCGCCATTTCATCGTCTAATCCTAATGCACGAAGCACATAGCTAGGCTCTAAACTTGCTGAGGTACAGGCAGAACCTGATGAAACAGCCAGATCTTTCAGCGCCATCATCAAAGACTCACCTTCGACGAAGTTAAAGCTGACGTTCAGGCTGCCGCAGTATCTCTGCTCTGCATCACCGTTGATATAGGTTTCTTCGATATGCTTGATGCCGTCCCACAGTCTGTCGCGCAGACGACGGATACGGGCGTTGTCGCTTTCCATGTCGGCCTTGGCAATGGCTGCCGCTTCACCCATGCCCACAATCTGGTGAGTCGCCAGGGTTCCGCTACGCATGCCGCGCTCGTGTCCGCCACCGTGCATGGTCGCTTCCAGACGAATACGTGGCTTACGACGCACATACAGGGCGCCGATGCCCTTAGGGCCATACATCTTATGGGCCGAGATAGACATCAGGTCGACCTTGGTCTTCTGCAGGTCGATAGGCAATTTGCCCGCGCTTTGCGCCGCGTCTACATGGAAGATCACCTTCTTGGCACGGCAAAGCTCGCCGATGGCGTCGATATCATGAATCACGCCGATCTCGTTATTTACATGCATCAGGCTGAGCAGTATGGTGTCTTCACGCATCGCCGCCTCGAGCTTCTCGATAGGGATGATGCCGTTTGACTCAGGCTCAAGGTAGGTTACCTCGAAGCCTTCACGCTCTAGCTGGCGACAGGTGTCCAGCACAGCCTTATGTTCTGTCTTGCTGGTGATGATGTGCTTGCCTTTCTTATGATAAAAATGCGCAACACCCTTGATGGCCAGGTTGTCAGACTCGGTAGCGCCCGAGGTAAAGACGATCTCACGAGGATCGGCGTTGATCAACTCGGCCACCTGGTTACGGGCGATATCCACCGCCTCTTCGGCCTGCCAGCCGTAACGGTGAGAACGTGAAGCGGGGTTACCAAAAATCCCGTCCATCGTCATGTATTGCATCATTTTCTCTGCTACGCGCGGATCGACCGGCGTCGTCGCAGCATAATCTAAATAAATAGGAAGCTTCATCTCACACTCCGTACTGAGTAGTCATGGCGCGACCACTTAACCACGTACATATAGTAATAATTAATAACAAAGTTAACTTATAGGGTTACTCTTTGTTCCTGTTGCATCTTGTCTTGCTTGATTGAGATAAATTGCACATCTCGCTTGTTCATCAGACCCGCAAGGCTAATGCCATTTAAAAAATCTGAAATCTGTTTGCTCAAATCGCCCCAGAGCGAATGGGTTAAACATCTTGTACCGCTCTGACAATTTCCCAAACCTTGACAACGTGTGGCGTCGACCGACTCATCTACCGCCCGAACCACCATGCCCACGGAGATATCACTGGCGTCGAAACCGAGACGATAACCGCCGCCAGGTCCTCTGACGCTGGAGACTAATCCATGCTTACGTAATTTAGCGAAGAGTTGTTCAAGATAGGAAAGAGAGATTCCCTGACGCTCGGAGATGTCAGCTAATGGGACCGGGCCAGAAGTAGAATGCATTGCAACGTCTAACATTGCCGTTACCGCATACCGACCTTTTGAAGTTAGTTTCATAGCTACCACTGCTCTCTAAAATGCTTAGGTCAATTCAATCATACCCGACTATTTTAGTCAAGTATAAAGCCTAGTATTTTGGTCAGGTATTAAGGGCGTTATCGGAAACAGGAAATACCCTGCTTCGTTGCTGGGGTATTTAACCTGTTTCAAGGCAAAGATTCAACGCTCAGAGGGCAATAAATCTCACTCTTTATTAAATAATGGGATCAAACTCATCTATCGCCTGCTGGCGTTTCTCGGCGGCGGCCTGCTCGGCGTCGCTAAATTCACCCACTTCGAGCTCGGGAAGCCTTTCGGTACAAACGCTGCCGCCCATGCTCTGCACGGCCTGACACACCTCTTGCACCTTAGAGTCCATCAGGTGCATATGGTCGAGCATCTTGCCGATAGCATTGGCCACTGGATCGGGATTATCGGGAGAGACCGCATAGGCATCGAAGCCATATTTCTTGGCCATCTCTGAGCGGCGCTGAGCATGCTCCTTAGCCTCATCGCTAGGCCTGGCCACTTCTCGGGCGGGGATCCCCACCACAGTGGTGTCTTTTGGCACCTCTTTGACCACCACTGAATTAGAGCCCACACGTGCCCCATCGTGCATGGTGATGGGACCGAGGATCTTGGCGCCGGCGCCCACGACCACATTGTTGCCAAGGGTCGGGTGACGTTTGCCCGCCTGCCAGGTCGTGCCCCCAAGGGTAACGCCATGGTATAGGGTACAGTCGTTGCCGATTTCGGCTGTCTCACCGATCACCACGCCCATGCCATGGTCGATAAAGAAACGGTCGCCTATGGTGGCACCCGGATGAATTTCCACGCCGGTCAACCAGCGTGAGAAGGTAGAGATCATGCGCGCCGTCAGACACCACTTGGCCTTCCAAAGCTTATGGCTGACACGGTGGATCCAAATCGCCTGCATCCCTGGATAGTTAAGCAGGATCTCTAGGGTACCGTTCGCCGCCGGATCTCTATGGTAGATGGAGGCTATGTCATCTTTAATTCTGGAAATCACGCCCATGGCTCTATTCTTCCTTCGTTGACTGCACGTCTTTTGTGGCCTGCTGGGCCAATGCGACCTTCTTATCTACCGAGGTCAGGATACCTCGTAGGATGTTCATCTCCTGGCTCTCGATTCTCGCCCGGCTAAAGAGGCGTCTCAGCTTAGTCATCACCTGCCCCGGATGCTGCTTGATGATAAATCCGGTCGAAAGCAGTGTCTTCTCCAGATGAACGAAGAAGTTTTCCTGCTCCTTGGCCAGCGGATACGCCTGCTCTTCCACCGTCTCGGGATCCATGTTGAGATGCGCCACACGCGCCTCATAACAGATGATTTGCACCGCCTGGGCCAGGTTCAGCGAGGTATATTCTGGATTAGCGGGTATGCTCACATGATAGTTGCATTTTTGCAGCTCATCATTGCTCAGGCCATTGCTTTCACGACCAAAGACGATGGCCACAGGGCCATTAACGGCGGCGCCAGCGAGTTTTTCACCCGCCTGACGAGGATCCAGCATGGGCCAGTCCAGAGTACGGCTGCGGGCACTGGTGGCGATCACCAGGCTGCAATCGGCAATAGCGTCTTCCAAACAGTCGACGGTCACCGCATGCTTAAGGATATCCGACGCCCCGGCGGCGAGCGCGACAGACTGGCCATCGGGTGCCACCTTGGGCTCGGCGAGATAAAGTGTGGAAAGCCCCATGGTTTTCATGGCACGGGCGGTTGAACCTATATTACCTGGATGAGTGGTTCCTACGAGAACGACACGAATATTGCTAAGCATGAAACAAGTTTGATTTCTTTCTATAGAACAGTGGATTGATGGTATCACAGCGTAAGGGGATCCCTTAATATAAAAATCTATATTTGATATAACGCTTGAAAAGCGTATAATACGCGCCGATTATTTATATCTGTTCTTTAACATCCAGGGGATTGTAATGCATCCGATGCAGACCATCGCTGTGCGCGCCGCTCGCGCTGCCGGCCAAACAATTATGCGTGCCTATACCGAACTCGACCGTGTAGAAGTTAGCGCAAAAGGTATCAATGACTACGTGACTAACGTAGATAAAGAAGCTGAAGCTGCCATTACATATCAAATCCGCAAGTCGTACCCGGACCACACCATTGTCGGTGAAGAAAATGGTGAGAATAAGGGTCAAAACAGCGACTACATGTGGATTGTCGATCCCTTGGATGGCACTAACAACTTTGTTAGAGGCATCCCTCATTTTGCGGTTTCTATCGCCGTACAACACAAAGGCAAAACCGAAGTTGCCGTCGTCTACGATCCTGTTCGTGACGAGCTGTTCACTGCCGTGCGCGGTAAAGGCGCCAAGCTAAACGATTTCCGTATCCGCGTGAGCAAAGCAAACGATCTTAGCGACGCCATCGTAGGTACCGGCTTCCCATTCAAGGCAAAGCAACACTCAGAAACTTACATGAAGCTGCTGGCCTCTACTTTCAGCCAGTGTGCCGATCTGCGCCGTGCAGGTTCTGCCGCCCTGGATCTGGCTTACGTAGCAGCCGGTCGTATGGACGCCTTCTTCGAAATCGGTCTTAAGCCATGGGACATCGCCGCTGGCGATCTGCTGGTTCGTGAAGCTGGCGGTACCGTCACCGACTTTACCGGTAACCACGGCTACATGGGTTCAGGCAACATCATCGCAGGTAGCCCTAAGGCAACCGTCGCTATGGTGAAGAGCTTCCGCCCTCTGCTGAGCGATGCCCTTAAGCGTTAATCCCGGATTAAACAGCATCGCACGCTAAAGACCGCCTTCATGGCGGTTTTTTTATGCCTGTTGTTTATAACCTATCTATATGGTCTTTTTTTAGAGACTTTGAATAACGCTTTTCTCCACTTCATATCATGATTTCAGCCATAGGCCGTTGCACGGTTTCATCAAGCGCATATCAAGTTAAAAACCGCTACACGAAAAATGCTAGATGAAGAAGCCGCCTCCATTCAAAGCCGGTGCCCTGATTCAATCCTGGTTAATTAAAAACGAGCTGCGCTTATTTACATGCATATAAATTACACCTTATAATATCCGACATATTTACTCGGATATTTAATGAGACGCGTATGCTTAACATAGACGAACCCGCCCATCTCCAACCCAAACTCGCCCTGCTGCGTTTGGGATTTCGTCCCTTCTTCCTGTTTGGCGCCCTGTTCAGCCTGGTTGCCCTGACTCTGTGGGGCAGCTTTCTCACCGGTCGTCTCGGCTTTACCCCCCATGGAAATCCACTATGGTGGCACGGCCATGAGATGCTATTCGGCTTCGTGATGGCGATTGTCGCCGGCTTCCTGTTAACCGCATCGCAAACCTGGACAGGTCAGAAGAGCATCAAAGGCTGGCCACTGGGAGCCCTCTTCCTGCTTTGGCTGACGCCGCGCATCTTGCTCGCGAATAATCAGTGGGGCAGCTTCGAGGTCGTGGCCATGCTGGATCTACTATTCGCGCCGGCAGCGGCACTGGTCCTGGCCCGCCAGGTGATCGCCGTCAGGCAATGGCGCAACTTTGCCTTCATCCCCATCTTGCTGCTGCTCACCATGGCCAATGCCCTGAGCTACTACGGCGTGAGCAGCCAGAACAGCCTGCTGGTATCCCATGCCTTTCACGGTGCCACCATCTTGATGGTGACCTTAGTGGCCCTCATCGGTGGGCGGGTAATTCCCTTCTTTACCGATAGAGCCACACAGTGGCAGCGCCCGGACAACATCTCCTGGCTGGAAAAGCTCACCTTCATCAGTCTGATGGCACTCTTTATCGCCATGCTTGTGGGTCAGCACCTTGCTGTAATGCTGTGCGCCGCCGTGGCCGGGATCACCCTCTTGGTACGCTGGTCTCGTTGGGGCGTGCAATCTACCTTTAGCGTACCACTACTCTGGTCGCTGCATCTAAGTTATCTCTGCATCCCGATTGGCCTGCTGCTGATCGCGATGGGCGCTAGCGTCTCGGCCGGTCTGCACGCCATGACGGTAGGCGGACTGGGCGGCATGATACTAGCAATGATGGCCAGGGTCTCCTTGGGCCATACTGGTCGCAACCTGCTACCACCTAAGGTAATGACTGGCGCCTTCGCCCTTATCCTTATCTCGACAATCACCCGAGTCTTGGCAAGCCTGTTCCCAGAGCAGTTTATGCTTTGGCTCACGGTTGCCCTGGTGGCCTGGATCTTCGCCTTTGGCACCTTTGTTGTCTGCTACGCCCCCATTCTGCTTACCCCAAGGGTTGATGGCAGACCCGGCTAAGCCCCTAACAGAGGCCAAAACGTCAGTTTGTGAAAAGCATCACATCCAGGCTCTGGCATAGCGCTCAATACTTGTTACCATCTATAAAAACATTACTGAGCGCTATTCATGGGAAAACTCTACACGCAATATGGCTCTAAAAGCCTCAAAGCAATAGAACATTTTGTTTTAATTATCATCGCCATCGCCACCATAGTGGCCATAGGGCAAGAGATAGCGCACATCATCAAGATGGGAGAGGTTGCGCTGGCGGATCTACTGCTGCTATTCATCTATCTCGAGGTGCTGGCCATGGTGGCCAACTACGCAGAATCGGGTAAGTTACCGGTTCGGATGCCGCTCTATATCGCCATCGTCGCCCTGGCCCGTTATCTGATCCTGGATATGAAGGGGATGGAAGACTGGCGTATTCTGGCGATCTCAGTATCTACCCTGGTGCTTGCCAGTACGGTTATCGTGATCCGCTGGGGACAGCTAAAACTCCCCTATCCTCGAAAAGAGGACGATCACTAGCCTGTTTGTGGGGCGGCAAGCGCCGCCCCTTTTTACATTTGGCTACCAAGCATCAACTCGACATCAGCTGTAAATAACTAACCGTTATTCATGTTGTTATAACTATTATTTCCCACATAAACTGTGCTACGTTTAAAAGGCTTTCCCCCTATATCTAACAGCAAGGAAAACTCTGATGGATCAAAACCACGAAGATTTTGAAGAACGCCGTCAATCCCTGCGGGTTGACATGGAAGCCGAACGTATCCTGATCTCATGGACGGATGGCTTAGACGTGGTGCACACAGATGATGCCATCTGTATGGATCTGGCGCGTCGTGGTGTGCTGATTGAATACAAGCAGGCTTTTACTTTGGGCGACCTGCTCACTGTCACCTTCAATCCCAACACAGATAAGCAAAACAGTATCAAGGCCCAGGTGTGTCGATGCACCGAATGTGCACCACATCGTTTCCAGGTTGCGATGCAAATTATTTAGCCTTTTCAGTGAACTAAAAACAGGAGTTCGGGCAGTATCCATAACTCTGTTCTATACTAAACAGCACAAGTTCTGCGACATAAACCAGTGCCAATGCTTGAGGGAGACACGCTATGATTCTGCTTGTTGGGGGTGAGAAAGGTGGCGCGGGCAAGAGTTGCCTGGCCCAAAATATCGCCGTACATATCACTCAAAAATACAAAGCCAACGTATTGATGGTCGACTGTGATCCCCAGCGCACCACCTCAGACTGGATCCAGGCCCGTAATGAGGATACCAGCCTACCCGCGATTAATTGCATTCAACTCTACGGTAAAATTCGTAATGATCTTCTTGGGTTAGACCAAAGATTCGACTATGTGATCGTCGACTGTGGTGGCCAGGACAACCTAGCCATGCGTGCGGCCATGTCGGTAGCCACCTATGTGGTTCTGCCTCTGAGGCCCAAGCGGCGGGATCTAAAGACTCTCCCCCATATGGAAGATATGCTCAGCACCTGTAAGATGGTCAACCCTAAGATGGTGGCTACCGTGGTGATGACCCAGTGCCCTGCGCTGCCCAGCCAATATAAACGCATACTGGAGGCCAAGGAGGTGGTTGAATCATTCGGACTCAGGGTGTTGGACGCTGTGACCTTTAGCCGCAACATCTATGATGACAGTGAAGAACAAGGATCGTCGGTCATCGAAATCGAACCGGAAGGAAAAGCCGCCGCCGAGATACGTGCTATCGCCGATGAACTGTTTGCGATACCACCAGAAAATTCTTATGAGCTTAACTGATCTTAAACGCCGTAAATCTAAGCCACGCAAAAAGTTGTCGGTTGAAGATTTTATCGAGGATGCCAACAACTATGCGTTTGGTCAGCCTAGCCTCTCTAATCGCGTCAAGAAACAACGCAAAACCAATACCACGGTCAACCAGAAGAAGCAGGCGAGCCGTATCTTTCGCCATGCCACCTTTACCCTGACCGAGACCAGCATAGCTCAGCTCAATTCGCTGGCGAAGGAGAGCAAGGTGGCCAAGTCTCGCCTGATCCGTATGATGATCACCGAATTCGCCGGTAAATCTAAGGCCGAGCTACAAGCCCTGATAGAGCTCAGCCAGGACTAGCGCTGCGTTAGTGATTGCAGATACGATCGGCTGCGGTGGCGATCCCCTCGGCCGACTCGGTAAACTTGCCCTTACGCTCGAGAAACGCAATCAGCTCCTGGGCGTCCATCTCGCTGGCCGAACAGGTATGATAGCGCGCATGCTCACCAAACTCGTTATGCATGAGCTGAGTCAGCTCCCTCTTTGATACTGCGCGGCCCAAGGACAACATAAGTTCCATCACCTGATGGCCGTGAATTGAATCTGACATACTCTTCCCAAAAGATATAAAAAAGATATGTCTTTATAACCTATCTCACTGACAGAAACTTTGATCCCGTACGCAAAGCCCGCCCTTGTCCTAAAACCAGCGCCAATGCTATGCTGAAGATCACTCAGGCCTCTCCTACACGAGTACCCAAGTTGCTATGCCGCTGATCCTCCTGCTCACCCAACAGATGTGTCTCTATCTGGTGATAGTGTACCTGCTGAGTAAGACGCCGCTGTTTAAGTTGTTTGCCGAAACGGCCACTCGCCTGCCCCATAAGATCTACATCTATCTTATCTTCTCGGGCTTTTGCATCATGGCCACCTATTTTGGCGAGCAGACCAACGATGCTATCGCCAACACCCGTGCCATGGGCGCCGTACTCGGAGGCCTGTTAGGCGGACCGGTAACCGGTTTCCTGGTCGGCTTAACCGGCGGTCTGCACAGATACAGCATGGGTGGCTTTACCGATCTGGCCTGTGCCATCTCCACCACCCTAGAGGGGCTATCGGCGGGCATAGTCGGCTTTTATCTGCGCAAACAAAACCGCAGTGAGATGGTCTATGCACCACTGCTGGTCGCCCTGGTCACCTTCTCGGCCGAGATGCTACAGATGGCACTTATCCTGGCCATCGCCAAACCCTATGGCGAGGCCTTGACCCTGGTCAAACAGATTGCGCTGCCCATGCTAACGGTCAACTCCATCGGCGCCGCTCTCTTCATGAGCATGGTGCGAGATCAGAAGACCATGTTCGACAAGCTCTCCTCCGCCTTCTCCACCAAGGCGCTGAAAATTGCCGAGCGCAGCGTAGGCATTCTTTCTAAGGGGTTCGATCAAGAGGGCAGCACTAAGGTGGCGCAGATCATACTGGAGGAGACCAACGTCGGCGCGGTGGCAATTACCGACAGGGAGAAGCTGCTGGCCTTCATCGGCATCGGCGATGACCATCATATTCCCGGGACGCCTATCTCATCTAAGATCACCCAAGATGCCATAGAGCAGAACTGCGTCATGTTCGCCGACGGCGTGGAAACTCCCTATGCCTGCTCCATCTCGCCCCAGTGTCGTCTCGGCTCCAGCCTGGTTATCCCCCTGCGGTGTGAGTCTGAGGTGATTGGTACCATCAAGCTCTATGAGCCGAAGAACAAGCTGTTTCTCAACATCAACCGCACCCTGGGTGAAGGGATCGCCAGGCTGATGAGTAACCAGATCCTCTATGGCCGCTATGAGCTGCAACAGAGCCTGCTCACCCAGGCCGAACTAAAGCTGTTGCAGGCTCAGGTAAATCCTCACTTCCTGTTTAACGCCCTCAATACCATCGCCGCCATCATAGGCAAAGATCCCCTGATGGCGAGACAGCTGCTGCAACATCTGTCGCAGTTTCTGCGCATCAACCTCAAGCGCACCACGGGCCTGGTGACCCTCAGCGACGAGCTAGAACATATCGACGCCTACCTCACCATAGAGAAGGCAAGGTTTATCGACAAACTCAGCGTGCATATCGATATTCCGTCCGCGTTGCACCAGTACCGCCTGCCGGCCTTTACCCTGCAGCCCATCATAGAAAATGCGGTGAAGCACGGTACATCACACCTGCTTGAGCCCGGCGAGATCTGGGTCAGTGGCAGAGCCGAGCAAGATTTATTAATATTGGAAGTTAAAGACAATGCAGGTCTGTATCGAGAAGAGCTCAATACAGACACCTCAGGATTAGGTATGTCCATCGTCCATAAGCGGATCCAGAGCCTGTTTGGCCCTAATTATGGCGTTAAGATCAACTGCGAGAAGGACCGTTTTACCCAAGTTATTATTACTCTGCCGCTTAACGATGCGGCACAAACGGAATCCACGGCGTGATCACTTGCTTAATAATCGACGATGAACCCTTTGCCCGCGAAGCTCTCTATGACCAACTCAAGATCTATCCTGATCTTGAGGTAATAGGCCAGTGCAGTAATGCCATAGAGGGGATGCAAGCCATTGGCAAGCTCAAGCCTCAGCTGATCTTCGTCGATATTCAGATGCCCAAGGTAAATGGACTCGAGATGGTCGCCATGTTAGATCCCGACAACATGCCCAGGGTGGTGTTTGTTACCGCCTTCGACGAGTACGCCATCAAGGCCTTCGACAATCATGCCTTCGATTATCTGCTCAAACCCGTCGATGAGGCGCGCCTGGCCACCACTATTGAAAGGGTGCGCCGCGATCTACACCAAAAGCCGCTGGATGCCGTGCTGCCGACTCAGCTCGAGCATGTTCCCTGTTACTGCGGCAATCGTCTCAAGGTGATCAATGTCGATGAAGTGGAGTTTGCCTTTAGCGATCTCAGCGGCATCCATGTCACCACGGCGCAGGAGCAGGTGCACACTCACCTGACCCTCAAGGTGTTAGAGGAGAAGACAGATCTGGTACGCTGCCATAAGCAGTATCTGGTCTCGCCGCAGGCGATCAGCGAGATCCTCATCCTGGAAAATGGCGCCGAGGTGGTCACCCACTCGGGTAAAACCATCCCTGTGTCGCGGCGTTTCCTCAAGCCGCTGAAACAGATCTTCGGCTTTCATTAATACAGTTACCGCCTCGATTTTACCGCTTAATCCGCTTATTCGACCACTCAGCTAAATGTCGGTTTCCTAAAATTGCCGACAGGTTACACTCTTGTTAACTTTTAATGGGAGTACTAATTATGATGTGGTTTCTAATCTGTGTCGGCCTGCTCCTCGGCGGATACTTCATCTACGGTAAGTTTGTTGAGAAGGTGTTCGGTATCAATACCGCTCGCCAAACCCCCGCCTTTACCAAGACAGACGGCGTCGACTATGTACCTATGTCGAAAGGTAAGGTCTACCTCATTCAACTGTTAAACATTGCAGGTGTTGGCCCCATCTTCGGCCCTATCTTAGGTGCCCTCTATGGTCCTGCCGCCATGCTATGGATCGTCATAGGTTGTATCTTCGCTGGTGCGGTGCACGACTACTTCTCGGGCATGCTGTCGGTGCGCAACAACGGTCAGTCAGTGCCAAACCTTGCCGGTAAGTATCTGGGCAAGAGCGCCAAGCACTTCATGAACGTGTTCGCCATCATACTCCTACTGCTCGTGGGTGTGGTCTTCATCTCGGCGCCGGCAGGCCTGCTAGGCAAATTGACCGGTTGGGATGTTAGCCTGTTCCTTGGCATCATCTTTACCTACTACCTGATCGCCACTATCGTGCCGGTCGATAAGATCATAGGTCGCCTCTACCCCTTCTTCGGCGCCCTGCTGCTCTTTATGTCTGTGGGTCTGACCATCGCCCTGATCGTCTCTAGCGAGCACACGCTGCTGCCAGGTTTCAGCGCCGGTGACTTCCTGACTAACCTAAACCCGAACGACATGCCACTCTGGCCTGCGCTATTCATCACCATCGCCTGTGGTGCCGTATCTGGCTTCCACGCCACTCAGTCTCCGCTGATGGCCCGTTGCGTCGAAAATGAATCTAACGGCCGCTTCGTATTCTACGGTGCCATGATTGGTGAAGGTATCATCGCCCTTATCTGGTGTGCTATCGCCCTGTCATTCTTCGGCGGTGTAGAAGGCCTCAACGCCGGCATGGCGGGTAACCCTGCAAATGTCGTATACGAAGCCTCTACCGGCCTGCTGGGCGCAGTCGGCGGATTCATGGCTATCCTAGGTGTGATTGTTCTGCCTATCACCTCTGGCGATACCGCTTTCCGCTCTGCACGTCTTATCCTGTCAGAGTTCTTCAAGATGCCACAGACAGCGCTGCCTAAGCGTCTAATGCTGGCCATTCCACTGTTTGTGGTTGGTGCGATTCTGACTCAGGTTGACTTCGGTGTGATCTGGCGTTACTTCGGTGTGGCTAACCAAACCACCGCTGTAATGATGCTTTGGACCGCTTCCGCTTATCTGCTGCGTCATAACAAGCTGCACTGGATCTGTACCGTACCGGCCATGTTCATGACCACTGTGGTCATCAGCTTCCTGCTGAACTCGGCCACCTTAGGTGCAGGCCTACCTATGACGGTATCGACCATTGCCGGTGTGGTATCAACCTTGGTCATTACCGCACTCATCATAGTGAAGACTAAGGGCCGCGGCGAAGAAGAGTTACCCGAAGAAGCCTAAAATACTCCGGTAACAACCCCCAAAGTAAAAAACCAGTCGCAAGACTGGTTTTTTTATGCCGGTATCTGTGACGCTCACAACACCAATCGTTTTAGCGCTATACGCCTGAGCGTTTTATCCCTTTAGCTGCTCAGGGATAATATGTACACTGCCGCTATCGTTGGAGAGCCACACCTCGCCCTCGCTGATATTATATTGCAGGCTCATGTTGCGACTGACCATCTCGCCCATCGCCTTCACCTGCTCTTCGGGCAGGTTCCACACCGCAAGGTTCTGATAACGGCTGAGCGCCTGCTCATTTTGCTGCCACCAGATAGGCACGGCGCGGCCGCCATAGGTATAGAGCAACACCCTATCGGCGCGGCTGCTGGCCTTTCTCAGCCACTTCTCATCGCTCTGACCAAACTCGATCCACAGCTCTATCTCGTCGCTTAAGGATTTCTGCCACAGCTCGGGCTCGCCTTCGACGCACAGTCCCTTGCTAAAGGCCAGGGTGTCGCTGGCATTCAGGGCAAAGGCGAGCAGCCTGACCATCATGCGGGCATCGGTTTCAGACGGGTGTTGTGAAATAGTGAGGGAATGATCCTGGTAGTAGCCACGATCCATGTCGGCAATCTGCAGCTGCACTTTATAAACGGTTGCTTTGGGCGCCATAATGCTCAGTCGTTAAGAATAAAGCGCCTAGTTTACCCTAATTAGGCGCCCTTTGAGCAAGAGAAGCGTTATAGTGCACCCGGGCGCAGGTGTTTCGCCATGGGGAAATGGGCCACCAGCTGGGCTATGGTCTCGGCTTCGGCGTAGACCATCACCCGCTCGCCCTTGTCTAATCTGGCTGCCAACTCACTGAGCGGTAACACGGGCTGACGTCCGGCGTCGCGGCGCACCAACTCAGACAGACGCTCTGGCAGCGCTAAGTCACTACAGAGCCAGTCGAGACGCTGCATCATAGGCACGGCGGCCAGAGGCAGCAGATCGATTGAGGTGTGGGCATCGAGCAGCAAGAGTTCGCCACTGGTCGATAGGGTATCGAACGCCTGCTCGAAATAATTGTCAGTACGCTCATCGAACCTGTCGCCATTGAGGCGGAAAAACTGCTCCCAGAACAGCTTGCGCTGTTCAAACGCCGGCAGACGGTCTTGAACTTCGGTGCGTTTCTCGGCGATGAAATCAAACAGCCCGCTCAGGGATGCTGGCAGCCAGGTCTCCAAACGCGCCCTAAGCTCGCGGGCAAACACGGGGGCGGCGCCACTGGTGCTGATGGCGACCTGTAAGCGGCCCCTGTCGACGATGGCGGGGGTGATGAAGTTACAGAGTTTGGGGGCATCGACCACATTGACCCAGAGCCCCTGCGCCTTGGCCTGCAGGGCAAACTGACGATTGAGAGGCTCGTCACTGGTCGCCATGTAGAGCAGATCTATCCCTTCAAGATCGTCGAGTTCGGCGAATCTCTGTTCCAGGGCGATCAGCCCCTGATTAGCCATGGCCATCACGGCGTCGCAGACATCCGGGGCGATCACCCGAATGTGGGCCTGAGTGCGGCTCAGCAACTCAAGTTTACGGCTGGCGACAATGCCTGCGCCTATCATCAGGATCTTCAGCCCATCGGCCTGAGCGAAAATGGGAAAATATTGCATTATCTAAATGACTTGTCTCGACTAAGAATAAGACAAGAGTAAAGTAAGCCTAAGTCAGCGGCAAGCACTACTAGCTGAGCTGCTCGCTGCGCTCGGCGCTGCAATGCCAGCAGAGTTCAAAGTTACCTTCGTTTATCTCGTGACACTTAACGCACTGCCACTTGGGACTCTCGCTATTTAGGGTCTCAAGCTGCGCCCTGGCCGCCTCATACTGAGACTCTGCGACCCACAGCTCGACATCCTGTAAGTCAACCGGCAACTCACCGATACCACCTAGCAAGGCCTCGCCTCGCAGTTCGACCCCAATACCGCAGGCCTCCAACATCCCTTTCCAAGCATGGGCCTGTAACAAGTTACCACCGGCCACCAACTTACTGCGCTCTTCCATCTTTATCCCCTACAACGCTTGCTCTTTTTGGCAAATTATCAGGTGTATTGATTAATACCAATCGTAATAAATAATTAATCGTTCTAGCTTGTTACAACGCTCGATAACTGTATTAGTATTTTTAATTGTAGAATAACTACTTATCTAAAAATCCTGCTTTGTTCTCAAGCGTTTTTCCTGCGCTATTTCTGATCACATATTTACTGTGATTGGTATATTCGCTCAACATCCTAGCCTTAAAACTGACCAATTGTCGAGTCGGGATCCGGCCAATTTGGCAATAAAAAAGCCACGTAACCGTGGCTTTTTCATAACACATATCAGGCAATCTGTGCCCTATGGCATCAGCGCTTCCTGATCCGCGCCCTCTTTCTCGATCTCTACTGGCATCATATGCTCGCGATTGATCCCCAGCTTAACCGCCAGGAAACTCGCCACATAGATAGAAGAGAAAGTACCCACGAAAATACCCATCAGCAAGGCTGTTGCGAAGCCGTGGATCATGGTACCGCCCTTGAGGAACAGGGCCACAACCACCACCAGGGTCGTGCCCGTGGTAATGATGGTACGGCTCATGGTTTGGGTGATAGAGTTGTTCACCACATCTTCTGGAGTGCCCTTACGCATCTTGAGGAAGTTCTCACGGATACGGTCAAACACAACGATAGTATCGTTGAGTGAGTAACCCACCACCGTCAGCACACCGGCCAGGACGGTCAGGTCAAACTCCAGCTGGAACAGAGAGAACACACCTAGGGTGATGATCACGTCGTGCGCCAACGCCGCTACCGAACCCAGCGCCAGGCGCCATTCGAAACGGAAAGAGACGTAGATAAGGATACAGATCAGCGCCACCAAGACGGCCAGGCCGCCCTGCTCAGCAAGCTCTTTACCCACCTGAGGACCAACAAACTCGACACGCTTCTGGGTCACGCTAGGATCAACCTGAGACGCAGCCTGCATCACATGCTCGACTTGCAGGTCGCTCTTCACGCCCTCTTTCACTGGCAGACGGATCAGCACGTCACGGCTCGAACCGAAGTTCTGCACCACGGCACCGTCAGTCTCATCAGAGGTCAGGGCGCCGCGCAGCTTATTAAGATCGACAGGGTTTTTAAACTCCATCTCAACGACGGTACCGCCGGTGAAATCAAGTCCCCAGTTAATCCCATTCACGGCCAGAGAAGCTAGTGAGCCGACCACCAAGACAAGTGATAGCGCACTAATGGCCACGGCGTGACGCAGGAAGTTGATCGTGCCTTTAATTGATAAAATCTGGAACATGGTCAACTTCCCCTTAAATAGACAGTTTCTTCACGCGCTTACCGCCCCAGATAGCGTTAACTATCGAGCGAGTACCCACGATGGCGGTGAACATAGAGGTCGCGATACCTATCATCAGGGTCACGGCGAAGCCTTTCACGGCGCCCGTACCCACGGCAAACAGGATCAAGGCCGTCATAAAGGTGGTGATGTTGGCATCGGCAATGGTTGAAAACGCGTTGCCATAACCTTCATGAATCGCCTGTTGTACGCTGCGTCCCGCTCGAAGTTCCTCACGAATACGCTCGTAAATCAGTACGTTACCATCAACCGCCATACCGACTGTCAATACCATACCTGCGATACCCGGCAACGTTAGCACGGCGCCAGGGATCATTGACATCACCCCAACCACCATCACTAGGTTAGCCGTCAGCGCCAGGTTAGCGATAAGACCAAAGCCACGGTAGTAGACCAGCATGAAGATCAACACGACCGCCATACCCCAGATCATCGCCTGCAGACCGTTATCGATGTTCTCGGCACCCAGGCTAGGACCAATGGTGCGCTCTTCAACAATAGAGACAGGCGCGATCAGGGCTCCCGCACGTAGCAAGAGAGCCAGGTTTTGCGCTTCAGAGTGGTCAAGCCCGGTGATCACGAAGTTGCGGCCCAGACGCGCCTGGATGGTCGCGACCGAAATCACCTCTTCGATCTTATCCATCTTCACGCTGCCGTCAGGGTTCTTGGCGCCGTTATCCTTATACTCGATGAACAGGGTCGCCATCGGCTTACCGATGTTGTCCTTGGTCACGTTCGAGAAGATAGAGCCCCCCTTAGAGTCTAGGTTAATAGACACCTGAGGACGGCTGTACTCGTCGAAACTTGGCTGTGCGCCCTGGATATGGTCACCGGTGAGCATCACCTCTTTATGCAGGGCCACTTTACCGCCCTCGCGGCGATCATAGATCTGCGAACCTGGAGACACGCGACCAGCTGCAATCGCCGCCGCATCGGCCTTCTCATCAACCATGTGGAATTCGATAGATGCAGTCGCACCCAGGATATCCTTGGCACGGGCCGTGTCTTGAACACCCGGCAATTCGACGATGATGCGCTCCGCACCTTGGCGCTGAACCACAGGCTCGGCAACACCCAACTCGTTCACACGGTTACGCAAAGTGGTGATGTTCTGCTGCAGCGCTTCCTCTTTCACTTGCTTGAGGTAGATCTCGCTCATGTTCGCCAGCAGCATGAAATCGCTGCCTGACGACGCATCGACGAACACCATCTCGTTAGTGCGGCTCTTGAGGAATCGTTCCGCCTTGGCTAAATTCTCGGCATCACGAAACTTGATCTCAATCCCTTTAGGGGTATTGCGAATACCCGCATAACGAATTTTTTCACCACGAAGATCGGTTCTGAAGTCGGCAATTTTTGCTTCTGTCATCTTGCGGATCGCCTCGCTCATGTCCACTTCCATCAGGAAGTGCACACCACCACGAAGGTCCAGACCCAGCTTCATCGGGCTACCACCCATAGACTCCAGCCACTGAGGCGTAGCCGGTGCCAGGTTAAGCGCCACGATATATTTGTCGCCGAGTACCTCGGCAATTGCTTCTTTCGCCAGCAGTTGCTGGTCCGCATCGGCTACACGTACCAATAGCTGACCGTTTTCCAACTCTGAACGCTTCACCGCGATGCCTTTCGCCGACAGGATGTCAGTGACTTCACTCTGAGTCGAAGCATTAACTTCCGCGCCACGTGTGGCCACGACCTGCACCGCGTGATCTTCACCAAATAAATTTGGTATTGCGTAGAAGGCACCGACGGTGATGATCAACGCCACCATCAGGTTCTTCCACATTGGGTATTTATTTAACACACCATCGCCCTCTTGGCTTAAAGTGACTTAACTTTCAACTTAAAGTGACTTAATAGACCCTTTAGGCAAAACAGCCGCTATGTAATCCTTCTTGATTGTGATTTCTGAGGTTTCGTTGATCGTCAGCAACACGTAATCGTTGTCATCGCTGATCTTGGCGATCTTACCCAGGATCCCACCACTAGTGAGCACTTCATCACCCTTGCTCAGCGAGCTCATCAGGTTCTTATGTTCCTTTACACGCTTAGATTGCGGACGGAAAATCATGAAGTAAAAGATCAAACCAAAAATGACCAGCATGAAAACCAGTTCCATGGTACCACCCGCACCATTTACCGGCGCATCGGCTGCGTATGCATTTGAAATGAACATATTTCTCTCTTCTTATTAGCAGTAAAATTAATCGGATAACTTAGGAACTTCGCGACCTTGACTGGTATAGAACTCCTCAACAAAGGCGTCTAATGTACCTGTCTCGATAGCGCCACGCAAACCTTCCATCAACATTTGGTAATAACGCAAGTTGTGAATGGTGTTTAAACGTGCTCCTAAAATTTCATTACAACGATCTAAGTGGTACAGATACGCCCGTGAGTAGTTCTTACAGGTGTAGCAATCACACTTAGCATCGAGTGGTGAAGTATCATCACGATGACGCGCATTGCGGATCTTGATAACCCCTTCACTGGTAAACAGGTGACCGTTGCGCGCGTTACGAGTCGGCATGACGCAATCGAACATATCGACCCCTCTACGTACCCCCTCAACGAGATCCTCCGGTTTACCTACCCCCATCAAGTAACGCGGCTTATCGGCCGGGATCTGCGGGCAGACATGCTCCAGAATGCGGTGCATATCTTCCTTAGGCTCACCAACCGCCAGGCCGCCGACGGCATAACCGTCGAATCCTATCTCTAACAAGCCTTTAAGGCTCTCATCGCGCAGGTCTTCATACACGCTGCCCTGAATAATCCCGAACAGCGAGTTAGGGTTTTCCAGACGGTCGAACTCATCGCGTGAACGCTGTGCCCAACGCAGCGACATCTGCATCGATTTACGTGCCTCGTCGTGGGTCGCCGGGTATGGCGTACATTCGTCGAAGATCATCACGACATCTGAGCCCAGCGAGTATTGGATCTGCATCGACTTTTCCGCGTCCATGAAGATCTTTTCGCCGTTAATTGGCGAGCGGAAGTGCACGCCCTCTTCAGTGATTTTACGAATATCGCCGAGACTAAATACCTGGAATCCACCCGAATCGGTCAGAATTGGACGCTGCCAATTCATGAAGTCATGCAGATCGCCATGCTTGCGCATGATCTCTTCACCAGGACGTAACCAAAGGTGAAAGGTGTTCCCCAGCAGAATATCGGCGCCCGTGGCGCGCACTTCTTCTGGCGTCATCCCTTTAACCGTACCGTAGGTGCCCACAGGCATGAATGCCGGGGTCTCTACCGTACCGCGTTCGAACACTAAGCGACCACGACGCGCGCGGCCATCGGTTGTATCTAATTCAAATTTCATTTTTAACCTCGCCAGAGAAACAGTCTGACTCTCTTCGTGCCATTAAAACAGACACAGCTGAACAATAGAGATAAGGGCAAACAACTGAGTATCAACCCTCATCAGCAAAAATCTCTAAAAAAATACCCACCTCAAGTGTGGGTGGGTATTTTAAAGCAAAATCATCGCTTAGATCGCTTTTTTAGTCACAAACATGGCATCGCCATAGCTGAAAAAGCGGTATTTTTGTGCAATCGCGTGCTGATAGGCGTTTTTCACCTCATCGAAGCCAGCAAAGGCACTGATCAACATGATGAGGGTCGATTCCGGCAGGTGGAAGTTAGTCACCATGGCGTCGACAATCTGAAACTCATAGCCTGGGTAGATAAAGATGTCTGTGTCGCTGCTGTAGGCCTTAAGCTCCCCTTCGCTGGCCTTGGCCGCGCTTTCAAGCGAGCGTACCGAGGTTGTGCCCACGGCGATGACACGATTACCCGCCGCCTTAGTGGCTTTGATCTGGTCCACCACGTCCTGAGGCACCTCGGCCCACTCAGAGTGCATCTTGTGATCTAAGATACTGTCGACTCTGACCGGCTGGAAGGTGCCCGCGCCCACATGCAGGGTCACGAAGGCAACATTTACTCCTTTCTCTTTCAGCGCGGCGAGCAGGGCATCGTCAAAGTGCAGACCCGCCGTCGGTGCAGCCACCGCGCCAGGGTTCTGGTTATAGACTGTCTGGTAGCGCTCCTTATCGGCATCCTCATCGGGACGGTCGATATAGGGTGGCAGTGGCATATGGCCGACCTCTTCGAGCACCTCGAGTATGATGGACTCGCTATTGAGCTCAAGTTCAAACAAAGTATCATGACGGGCGAGCATGGTCATCTCATAGCCGCCATCTAAGCAGATGATGGTGCCGGGCTTAGGTGACTTGGAGCTGCGCACATGGGCCAGAATACGCTTGTCGTCCAGCATACGCTCGACCAAGATCTCCAGCTTACCGCCGGTTTGTTTCTGACCGAAGACGCGCGCCGGGATCACTCTGGTGTTGTTGAACACCATGAGATCGCCGGGGTTAACCATCTCTAGGATATCGGTAAATTGCCTGTCTGCTACCGCGCCGCTATTACCATCGAGTGTCAATAGTCGGGACGCCGTGCGATTAGGCATGGGATAACGGGCGATCAACTCATCGGGAAGATCGAAAGAAAAATCGGCAACGCGCATAGTCTGTCTCTGCTTAGCATAAATCGGCCGCTAGTCTATTGGCTGATGATGATAAGATCAAGACACAGGGCTTAGCTGGCCTTCTTCTCCTTGTCAGCCACGGCAATATTGGCTTGCAGATCGAAGCTGGCTTTACGGTAACTGTGCTGTTCGAAGGGAATATCGACCTCGACCCGACGCCGTTGAGAGGAAGATTTTTTGCCTAGACGTTTCATTAACCAGTTCCACATCATCCATGATCCTTTAAACCGATAATTAATATGAAGGGTGCTAGGTGCACATCCTGTTGATCCCAGTATCCAGGCATACGGTCCGTTAAAGATAACGCCGCGTCAGATAAAGGTTTCATCACACCTTTGGGCATGATAACGTGAAAAGCGTGAATTAACAAAGCAATTAAACTTTATCTAATGAACTTTTTGGCTCATCTGCACCTGGCAGATAACAGTAAAACCAATCTCGCCGCTAATCTCGCCGGTGATTTTGCCAAGGGTAATATCGCCGATCATCCCAAAGCCCTGCAACAGGGGATCTGGCTGCACAGGCAGATAGATACACTTACCGATAGCCACGAACTCACCAAGGAACTCAAGGCCGCATTTCCTAAGACGCTGCAACGCGCCGCGCCGATACTGATCGATCTGTCTTTTGACCATATGTTGGCAAAATATTGGGAAGAGTATCATCACCTGCCGCTGCCCGACTTTGCCCAGCAGGCCTATCAGGCGCTCAGCAGCGCCGAGGAACTACCGGGCAAACTGAGCGATATCATAATGCGCATGCAGCAGGAAAACTGGCTTATCGCCTATGAGAGCCGTGAAGGACTGAATCAGACCATCAAGGCGGTGAGCCGCCGCGTCTCCAAGCCGGAAATTTTTGATGGCGCCATCGACACTGTGAAGCGGATGGATACCGAGATAGAAATAGCCTTTCGCACCTTCTATCCGCAGCTGATGGCCTATAGCCGCATCTGGACTCGCCAGACACCACCCGAATATCTCTAGTCCGCCATGTCTAGTTCACAGGCTCAATGCCAAACTAAAGGCCAGTAACTGTGTCTTCGCTATTCAAAAGAGTGGTAAGCCGCCCGTTAAGCCACCTGGCGCCTTACCTGAACCCCAGGCGCAAAAGATACCGCTATCTCAGAGACGCAGCCCTTGTGGCACTATTTGCCTTTGCCCTGCTCAGCTACCAGCAGCGTAATATGATATCGGGCGAGGCGCCCCCCCTACGCGGCATCACCACCCAAGGCCATCCGGTCACACTCGAGCAAGGTGAGGTTACCCTGGTCTATTTCTGGGGCACCTGGTGCCCGATATGCCGTGTCACCTCCCCCATGGTCAATAGCGTGGCCAATGAACACAGGGTGATCAGCATTGCCGTCGCCTCAGGCTCAGATAACGAGATCAACCAATTCATGGCAGAGCATGGCTATCAGTTTGCCGTCATAAGTGATAGAGAAGCACTACACCAGGACTGGGGTGCCAGCGTATTTCCCGCCATCTATATCATCGACAGACAGGGGCAGATCCGCTTTAAGACCTCTGGTGCCACCAGCAGCTGGGGCATGAGACTCAGGCTGTTGCTCGCCAGCTGGTGACCTGCCGCCAAGGCCGACGGGGCATAGATAAGCTAAACCAGCTGGTATTTCTCCAGGCGATAGAGAAACGCCTTGTAGCTCAGGCCCAAACATTTCGCCGCCTTGGTACGATTGCCCTCGAAGCGGCTCAAGGCCTGGCGCAGACAATCCTTCTCGAAGCTCTCCCACTCGATACCCTCGTCAGGCAAGACAAAGCGAGCCGTATCAAGCGGCCGCGGCGCCGCGTTAAGCTCATGCACCATCTCCTCTTCATCTGTGAGCAAGACGAAACGCTCGATACGGTTAGCCAACTCACGCACATTGCCCGGCCAGCTGTAATCAAGCAGCGCCTTGAGGGTATCCCGGCTCAGCTTGGGCACGTCCACACCGTATTGATTGGCATGCAGCTTAAGAAAATGTTCCACCAGACGGCCGATATCCTCTTGACGCTCCCGCAGGGCCGGCATATGAATGGGGACGACATTGAGGCGATAATAGAGATCCTCACGAAAACGCCCCTCGGCCACCTCCTGCTGCAGATCTCTATGGGTCGCGGCGATCACCCTGACATCTAGCTTTATCTCACTGTTCTGCCCGAGGCGAGAGATCACCCCCTCCTGTAGAAAACGCAGCAGCTTGGTCTGCTGCAGTAGAGGCAGTTCGCCTATCTCATCGAGAAAGACAGTGCCGCCATCGGCCGCCTCTAGCTTGCCTATCTTCTGGGTATTAGCGCCCGTATAGGCTCCCTTCTCGGCCCCGAATAACTCAGCCTCGGCCAAAGATTCGGGAATGGCACCACAGTTGATGGCGATAAAGGGCTTATGGCTGCGGCCCGACAGCTGATACAGCGCCCGCGCCGCCAGCTCCTTGCCCGTGCCACTCTCGCCGCCGATGAGCACGGTCGCGTCGGTGGCACTCACCCGCTGCACCCTCTGATACACCTTCTGCATCTGGGCGGAGCGCCCCACCAGCCCCACCAGCTCCTGCTGCTGCGATAGCTCAGAGGAGAGGCGGCGGTTCTGCCGCTTCAGGGCGATAGACTTGGCTACTTTCTCTATGGCCAGCAAGAGGCTCTGACGCTGATAGGGCTTAGCCAGATAATCGTCGGCGCCCGCCTGCATGGCGTCCACCGCATGGGTGATGGTGCCGTAGGCGGTAGCGATGATAAAGCCCATGTCGGGGTGTTCACGGCGCACATAGTTGAGCAGGTCCATGCCGGTCAATTGTCCCAGCTTCCAGTCGGAGAACACCAGATCCGGCGCGGACGCCTTAATCATCACAATCGCCTGCTCGACGCTATCGGCGCTCTCCACCTGATACTGGTTTGCCGCTAACATCTGCACGATTAAGGCTCTTTGATCCGGCTCATCCTCAACCACCAAAATATGCAACTTAGGCTGCTCCATCATACTTCCTCTGTCTGGGGCTTAGATTCATCTGAAATAGGTTTGGCGAAATAGAGGGTCACCAGGGCGCCTCCCCCTGGATTATCCGCAAAGGTGATGCGTCCACCATAATGGCCTTGGAGCAACCGCTCGGCGATATAGATCCCCATGCCGGTCCCCTCAGCCTTGGTGGTCACATGGGGCTGCGCCAGCTTATCACGCACCTCGGGGCTAATTCCCTTACCTGTATCGGCCACCTTTAAGATATAACTCTCATCATCTTCCGCCAGAGTCAGATCGATACGGCCCGTGTCCGGGGTCGCCTCCACCGCATTTATTACCACGGCATGCAAGATGCTACGGATCTCAGACTCGGCTCCCTGCACCTTGAGAGCGACATTGTCACAGTGAAAGGCGATGCTGGGCTTGCTACCGTTGATCGACAGTTCCAGCAAGATATCTTGAACCGTCGCCGCCAATGGCACCCATGACTGGCGATTCACCTGGGTGCTCGACAGTGTCAGCAAAGATTGAATGCTCTTATCCATCATGGCGATCTTCTGCTGCATCTGGCTAAGCAACTTGTTGGCATCATCCATAGATGCCGACTGAGCGGCGGCCTCAGACAAGAGCCCCAGGGTATGCAGGGGATTACGCAGGCTGTGGGCTATTCCCCGGGTCACCTCACCCAGTTCGGCCAGCTGTTTTTGCTGCGCCATCTGTTTCTTCTGCTCGCTTAATGAGGCAAGCTGGTGACTCATCTTATTAAAGCCATTGAGTATGCTCTTCAGCTCTTTGACGCCACGCTCATCCACCTGATAACCAAGATCCCCCTGTCCCAACTTCTTGTGCCCCTGCGCGAGGGCCGACAGCGGCGCACTGATCACATGACTGAGCATATAAACCAGCAACAACCCGACCAAGGAGCTCATCAAAATCGCCCCTATCATGGACTCGCTGAAGCGTTCCAACTGCTCGTTAGTCTCCTGATTGGGGAGATTGATATCGTGGGCAAACTCCACGGCGACTCTGCCCTTCTCCGGTGTGGTAGGCGAGATAGGTGCGTCTATGATGGCCACGTTGCCCTTATCCAGCCAGCTATTGGCGTCTATCTCTATCTGACTCACCGCTTCATGTAAACGTCGACGATACTCATCGGCGGCCTCTCTCTTCGCCTCGGCAATACTCGCTTTCTGGCGCTGCTTAAGCTCTCTTTCGTAGGCCATCATGGCATTGAGATGGTCCCTCAGCTCCTGCTGCTTGGCGGCTAGTTTGGCACGGAAGAAGGCTTTCTGCTCGGCAGAGGCCTCGTCCGCCTCCATCTCCATTTGCACCACCTCTTCGCTGAGCTGCGCGATCGCCTCGGAAACCGATTCGATATCCTGCTCAAACTCCTGCCTGAGCGCCTCTGCATCCTCGACTGACGCCTGCATCGCCGCCTCATCGAACTGCACCACGAACTCCTGTTCGCTGCCCACGTTATCGATCAGCACCTTTACCAGGTTTTGCGACAGGTCCCTCGAGCGCTCACTCAACTCGCTCTGTAGCTGCGCCTTATAGAAATGGGAGATCAGCAGCTGGCTGCCACCCAATATCAGAATAAGCGCGCCAAACAGCACAAACAGATAACCTTTAATCGACATAGAGCCCTCAAGTTTCGGTGAAAACGCCGCATTGGCACCATCGAAGATAAATCGTCGCGTGCCTGCCCCTCAGGTTATACAAAAACAGTACCAAGATGAAACCCCTTGTGGATCACTCTATTAGGCAAGTTGCCAATAAGTCCTCGTGGCCTTCTCTTTAGTAGCGCAAGGCTTACGGGTCTGTAAAGCCGATGCAGAGCACAAATGGGACTTGTTCGCACCTTCCTTAGCACCGAAGTAGCAGTATAGTTAGCACCGAGGTAACAGTATCGCTCGATAGATTTCCCCATATCAGGAATGCCATGACCCATTTGAGGGTAAACCGCTAGGGAACAATATCTCTGTCTTCATGGCTAAAGTTTCGCAACTCCTTATCTAGCCTGGATTTCGTCAATTTGGCACGGCCTTAGCAAGGCATAGGGAAATCATTCATCACTATGGAAGGAAAAACCATGAAACTCAATAAACTAACTTCGCTCATCGCCTGCTCTGCGCTACTGTCATTTACCTTGGCTGCGGTGCCCACCGACCTACGCCAAATCGATTTTAATGATAGCCAAATCAATGCCAAATTGATTCAGGATGGCGGTGACGCCACTAAGCTGACCTTGGAGCTCGAAGGGAAACAGCACAACTACAGCTTCAGTCAAGAGGAGATGAAAGACGAGCAACTCATCCATCAGAAGCTCGCCAAGCTCCCTCGAGAGACCCAAGATAAGATGGTACGCCTGCTCAAACAGATCAACGGTGACGAACACCACTACCATTACCTGCGACACGATAAACTGTCTGAGGCCGATCAGGCGAGGATGGACGCGCTCTCCAAGAAGATGGCCAAGAAAGAGGCTGAACTGGCCAAACATATCGCCAAGATAGAAGTTAAAGTAGCAGCCAAAAGTGCAGAAATGGCGGCAAAAAGAGCCGAAATGGAACGCAAAGCCGCTGAACTTGAGGCGAAAGCCCGAGACTTTGAGGTGATCATCGACGCCCATGATGGCGAATTTAATCACGACATCGAGCTGCTATCGGACGATATCGCCGAAATCGCCACCGAGATAGCGGAGATCGAAATGAAATATCATGGAGACGGCGAGCGAGAGTTCATCGTGATCAGAAGTGACGGTGACGAGGCTGACGTCGAAGAGCTGCTCCATCTGATCGAAAGCGGCAAGTTAAGTGACGCCCAAAAACGCAAACTTCAACAGGCCCTAAACAATGATGATCGCAAATAAATGAAAATGTGAACAACGCGATAGAATACGCCACCGCCCCAAGGTAATCTGCCACCAAGCTGTTTATTCACTCTACAATTCGAGGCAATTATCATGTGGTGGCGCATTCTTATCATCTTTCTCGCTTTTGCACTTCTGGGGGCCCATTTTATGCGCTTCGGCCAAACGCTGATCAGCGCAGCTTTCATCGCGGCGCCACTACTCCTATTTATTCGCCATGTGGCCATCACCCGCAGCCTACAGCTGGTGCTTATCTTAAGCGCCATCTTCGTCTGGGGTTTGAGCGGTTTTGATTATGTACAGATGCGCATCTCGATGGATGCCCCTTGGGTAAGGCTTGCCTTTATCATGTCAGCGGTGACCCTGTTTACCCTCTTGGCCTCTTACTGCTGTCAGGGCGTACAACGCCTGCGACAGGCGAAGCGCTAGACCACACAGGATACCTGGCCGACCGCCATCCCTTGAGACAGGCGCTTGGCCAGCGTTTGCCGCGCCAGCGCATCGACCAAGACGTTAAGCAGTGCCGTCACCAAAAGCAGGTAGAAGGCGTTGTTGTAGCGTATCTCACTAAAGGCACTATCTATATAGAAGCCTAGGGTCATTATCCCCAGCACCCCAAAGATCGCGGTTTCCCGCAAGATCACCTCGAAGCGATAGAAGAGCAGCGACATCAGGTTCGGATAGATTCGCGGCAACACCTCATAACCATAGTGATCGCTGCGGCGCTGATACAGGGCGCTTGGTGTGATCAGCCTATCCTGGCGCGTCAGCAAGTAGGCGATCAGGGCGCCGTTGTGCAGCCCCAAGGCTAGCATTGCAGGCAACATCGAGGGGCCGCACAGCATCATGAAGATAAATGCCAGAATATACTCAGGCATGGAGCGCATGATCAGCAGCAAGAGCTGTCCTAAGGGCATAGAATACTTACTGCGGCTATGCATGCTGGTGAAACGATGCCCAAGCAGTGCAAGCAGATGAGTCAGTCCCAATGCGCTTACCGCCAGTACCAAGGTCGCCCCCACACCGGGTAAAGCCTGCTCAAAGGTCAGGCGCTGCCACCAGCTGGCAAATCGGGTAAGCCCTTGTGTCAGGTTCTGCTGACCATGGAGCAGCTCGCGGATACCTGGGGGGAGAATATCGAAGGTTAAGAACTGCCAGACCAGCTGCAGATCGACGCCTGTCATCTTAGGCAAGGTCAACAGCGCAGCCAACAGATAGAGCGGCAGCAGACGGCGACGCGACCAGAGCGGGATGGTGCCAATCAAAACCACGAAGAGGATGAGCAGCGCCGCCCCCTCATGATACTTGCCCTGGCGAAATGCAGTCTCTAGGTAGAAGCCGAGCGTCGGCATACCAATAAAGCCCAATACGGCGCTGCTGCGCAGGGCACACTCGAAACGATAACGTACGTAGGCCAGCATCAAAGGCAGCACGTGGCCTAGCTTACCGTAACAATAAGCGCTCAACCTGTCACAGCCAAAGGGCAGCGTTTCCCTGGTGGTTCCCGGCGCCTGTTGCAATATGTCATGGAAGACCCGGGCAAAGGTCGCGCCATAGGGTAAGGCGATCGCCAGCACGCCAGTTAACGGCGACAGGCCAAAGACTTGCAGGAAGAGCAGTGCCCAGAAGATCTCATGGATCCCCCGCACCATGGCGCAGACGCCCGCCACCAAAGGCGAGCGATAAACCAGCGCCAAAGGCGATCCAAGCAGTAAACCCAAGGTCACACCGAGTAAGGCGAAACTCACCGTCTGCCAAAGGGCATTAACCAGTGATTCGGTCGCGAAGAAATCTGGCCTCAGCAGCCCCTGCCCCATGCGCAGCAACTCGCCCCAGGGATCCAGGCTAATGATCTCGATATCGACAAACAACAGGCTGACACCAACCAGCAGCCAGAGGCCTAATGTCAGCCGCTGCCAGGGACCGACAAACTTAAACATCTTGAGTGGTCGCCATTTGGGTATCGAAGAAGTGGGACAGTTGCTCACCATCGAGTTCACTCGCAGGCTTATCGAGCACTAACTTGCCCTCGCTAAGCCCTATTATGCGATCGAAATGTTTCAGTGCCAGCTCACTATCGTGCAGCACCATGATAACCGTCTCATGGCGCGCCTTGACCAGGCTAAGCAGGCGCTGAGCCATCACTGGGTCCAGGGCGGAGAATGACTCATCGCCGATGAAGGTCGGTTTTTCCTGATAGAGTGCCCGTGCCAGGGCAACCCGTTGGCGCTGGCCACCGGATAGTGAAGAGACAGTTTTTTGCAGCGGCGCCTCGAGGTACAGCTCAGCACACAGCCTGGCCACCTCTTCACGTCTCGCCGCCATTGGCCAGGCGAGATTCAATAGGTTATAGGCAGAAGAGTGCCTGGCCAAAGCGCCCATATAGACGTTATGAAACACGCTCAGGGCATCGACCAAACCTTGGGACTGACTGCACAGGGCAGCATCTTGTTTAAGCTGCTGATAGATATAGCCGAGCAGCGTCGACTTACCCGCTCCCGAGGGGCCGACTATGGCTAAAGACTCTCCCTGCTTAATCGACAAGTCGAGATCGTCGATGACCCGAGTCTCGCGATAACTCAGGGAGAGTGATGCTATGTGAAGCACAGAATTAGTCTAACAGGCCGATCGCCGTCGCCACAGACTCGATTGGCTCGTAGTCTGCGTTATCGGCCTCAACAAACGACTGACGCGGGAAGCTGGCCAGTAGATCTGGATCTTTCATCTCTAGCAGGGCCTTGGTCAACTTCTCGGTAAAGCCATCACCGAAGCGCTGATCGGCATCGGCACGTACCGTCCACTGATAGTCTGGATAGGCAGGTGTTTCCCAGATAACCTTTACCTTGCTGGTATCGACAGTGCCGTTGGCTACAGCCGTTTCCCACACCTTATAGTTTACCGCGCCCACCTGATAGGCACCGGCCTCTACCTGGGCTATGGTGCGGCTATGATCGCCAGAGAAACCGATTCGGGTAAAGATATCCTTCACCTGTTTGCCCATATTACGCTCAATATAAAACTGCGGCATCAGGCGACCAGAGGTAGAACCTTTCGAACCAAAGGTAAAGGTATAACCGTTCAGGTTAGGAAAGTTGCTTGATTGCTCGAGCGGCGTCGAGGCATTGGCGATAAAGAAGCTCTTAAAATATTGATCTTCATAGCCCTGAGCGATGGCCTGTGAGCCTGGTACCAGGCGTCTTGCCTGCACCCCAGATAGGCCGCCAAACCAGGCCAACTGCACCTGATTATTACGAAATGCCGTTACGGCTGCGGCGTATGATTTCACCGGCACATAGTTCACCTCAACGCCTAGCTCGGCCTCCAGGTACTTAGCCACCTTGTTAAAGCGTGTCTTGAGCTGACTCTCGTTTTCATCCGGAATCGCGGTAAAGGTAAAGGTCTCGGCCAAGGTCGCCGGCACAAACAGACAGGTAAAGATCAGGGGTAAAATTTTAGCGAAGGACATATCCAGGCCTAATAGAGTATAAAATTAACCGGATTCTAACCATTTGACAGGCAAATTAACAGGTACAAGAAGCCCCTATTGCTCACAAAATGCTAACGACTAAAGCCTGTTTGAAGATGAGTCAGTCCCTGTTAAGCTAACCTATTATAAAGTAATGTTTTATAAAACGTCCTCCGCTTGGTTAACAATTGCCCAACCGGCTAACTAAGCGAGAACACAAATAAACGATAGGCAAAACATATGAGAATTTTGGTCGTTGAAGATGATCCCCTCCTGTCCCACCACCTCAAGGTACAGCTGAGTGAATTAGGCAACCAGGTTCAGGTTGCCCTGACCGCCAAAGAGGGCTTTTATCAGGCGACTAACTACCCCATAGACATCGCCATCATCGACCTGGGTCTGCCGGATCAGGATGGTATTGCCCTGATCCAATCGCTACGTAAGGCAGATCTCAAGGCACCCATCCTCATCCTGACCGCCCGGGTCAACTGGCAGGATAAGGTCGAGGGGCTAAACGCCGGCGCCGACGACTACCTGGTAAAGCCCTTCCAGAAAGAGGAACTGGTCGCTAGACTAGACGCCTTGGTGCGCCGCAGTGCAGGCTTCGTCAAACCGCAGATCACCAGTGGCCCCCTGGAGCTGGATCTGGCCGCTAAGCAGGTCACACTGGATCAGAGCCCGATGGAAGTTACGGCCTTCGAATATCAGATTCTGGAATACCTGATGCGCCACTGTCACGAGGTGGTCGCCAAACAGCGACTACTGGACGTGATCTATGGCGATAAGGAGGGTGATCCCAACACCATAGAGGTGATGGTGAGCCGCCTACGCAAGAAACTCTCCAAGGGTGGCCTGGAAAACCCCATCGCCACCATTCGTGGTCAAGGCTACAAGTTTAATCTGCCATGCAAATAAGGTTTAAGCCCAAGCAACGTTTGCTCACGCGGATGTTTCTCACCTCACTCTCCATCATCGCCCTGGTGGGCTTCGGCCTGGCCTGGCTGGTCAATTTGTTATACGCCCAAAATAGCTATAACGAGGAGACCGCCGAGCTTATCGCCGAGATTCCCAAGGTGGCCGCCGAACTGAGGGAGCACGACCTGATCCCCGAAACCTCTGAGTGGCTGGAGGAGAACAACACCCCCCAAAAATATATCATCGCCAGCTGTGATGAGGAGTTCAAACAGGTGTGGACCTCCTCCCTAGCCGTGGATCGCGGCCTGTTCGACACTTGTGAGCGCTTCAACGAGATACGCTTCGACTCACCGCCCTACTACCTCAACCTCGCAGACAGTAAAAACTACTTCGTCTATCTGCTGTCGGTGGAGATCGCCAAGCACAAATACAACCTCTTGGTGATGAAGGATGCCCAGAAGCTGGAACAGGAGTTCGACAAGTTCAGCCGCCGCACCTACTGGCGTTTAGGCATGATCTTGGCCCTGGCCCTGGTGCTATTGATCAGCGCAGGTTACTGGGGGATGCGACCTCTGGTTCGTATGCGTAACGAACTACAACAGGTCAGCAGCGGTAAGGCCAAGGCGCTCTCGGAGGATTATCCAGTAGAGCTCGAAGGTGTCACCCAGGCACTTAACCAGCTGCTGGTGCAGTCGAGCGCGCAGCAAGAGCGATACCAAAATGCCATGAATGACCTGGCCCACAGCCTGAAGACGCGCCTGGCGGCGGTGCACGCCATTACAGACGACCAGAGTTTGAGTAAGGCGGGCGCCAGCGAGAAGATCATGGAGCAGGTCAGCCAAATGGATCACTTGGTCAAGTATCAGCTCAAGCGCGCCATGCTGGGGCGCAAGGGACTTAAGCAAGAACAGACCCTGGTCGCGCCGCTGATCGACCAGCTATCGCAGATGTTGTTTAAGGTCTACCGTGACAAGCAGATCCAATTTAGCGCCGATATTCCGGATGATCAGGTGTTCCCCGGCGACAAAGGGGATCTGATGGAGCTGTGTGGTAACCTGATGGAGAACGCCTTCAAGCTATGTATCAGCAAGGTAGCGGTCACCGCCCATTACGGCGATAACAGCGAGTTTATCTTGATCGTGGAAGATGACGGCCCGGGGGTACCCGAGGCCATTCGTCAACGTATCATTGAGCGCGGCGTGCGCGCCGACACTCAGAAGGCTGGCCAAGGCATAGGACTTGCCGTCTGTAACGAAATCGTCTCCAGTTACAACGGCAGCCTCAGCATAGATACCTCATCCCTCGAAGGGGCGAGGTTCACCATCAAGATCCCGCTTTAACCCACAGGGGCGTAAAGCTTCTCGGCGCGGTTAAACATCACCCAGGAGGTGGCGATATACTTATCGCCACTGATGGGCATATTGCCCCTGTGACTGTGAGTGAAGCCTGCCGGCGCAATCACCATGGTGCCCTTCTTCGGCTTAATCTTACGCTGCTGATAGAAGAACTCGGTTTCACCGCCCTCTTCCACATCGTTTAGATAAAACATATAAAGCACGACCCTGTGCAGCGCCTCATTGTGTCCCATCTGGGGGAATTGCTCAGAGTGCCAATGGGGATAGCCCCCCTTGCCCTGCTGGTAGTGTTGAATATTAATGGTGCCGCTGCGATACAGGTACTGCACCAAAGGCTGTACCCTGTGCCTTCCCAGGGTATCGAAGTTGTCTGGGGTCAGCGTCTGTGGCTTACCCTGTTCGTCCGCCAGAGTGACCGCCACAGCTCCCATCAACCCCAGGGCATATTTTTCAAAATATTGCGCGCTGTGTTTTAGCGTATAATTAAGGAGTTCGTTTCTCAGTGGCAGTAACTCCTGAAAGTTATCCATGGTTATGTCCCGGCTAATTTTCTTTTCCAGGTCAACACCATGACCCGTAATACCATCAATGACACCAGGATGTGTGTTGACGGTCTCCATGAGACGATCGCACAGTTCATCCGGGATGGCATTGGGGTAGACTTCGATGAAATCCATGTACAACTCGCTAATTTAGATAAATTTGTGATGTAACTATGCTGACACATAGCTTAAGTAATTGTAAAGCCAGCTGGTTCAGATAAAATAACGCGCAACTCAAGGCAAACGTAAAGACACATGAGCAGAAGCTGTAAGGTAAAAACAAACCAACTACAAATCGGCAACTTTGTTAGATTACCTGTCTCCTGGAAAGACCATCCCTTTCTATTTAATTCCTTTAGACTCAAGCAAGAAGCTCAGATCGAACTGATCAAAAAACTCGGTATCGAGTATGTGTTTGTCGACCTGGACAAGAGCAGCGCGCCGCCACTGGGCAAAGAAGATGCCTACGATGCCCCCAGCTTTCGAGATGAAAACGACCTGACACAGCTCAGTCAGCAGATGAATCAAAATAAGCAAGAGCGTATCGAGCACCTCAAGAAACTCAGGCGCGATCTCAAGAAAACCGAGCAGGAATTTGACCGCTCGGTCGCCATGATGCGTAACCTAGTAGCCAAGCTGAGAAATCGCCCGCTTAACGCCATTTCCGACGCCAAGGAGCTGATCAACAGCATCACCGAAGAGCTGCTCAACTCTGACAACCTTGTACTGCACCTGATGAGCGACGCCAAAGACAGCGACGGGATCTACTATCACTCCCTCAACGTGGCGGTGCTCTCCATGATGATCGCCAAGGAGCTGGATTGGCCAAGAGAGGATATCGAGGCGGTCGGTATGGGCGCCCTGTTCCATGACACGGGCAAGCTCAAGATCCCACCCCAGCTGCTACGCAAGAAGACGCCGCTCACCCAGCCCGAACTTAACTTCATCAGGCAACACCCGGCCATGGGGATAGAACTGTTGAAGCTGGCCAATAACTTCCCCGAAGATGCGGCGCCAATCGTCAGAGATCATCACGAATTTCTCGATGGTAGCGGCTATCCTAGGGGCTTGAAGGCGGAACAGATCAGCCTGCCGACCCAGCTGGTTGCCGCGGTAAATCTCTACGATCAGCTCTGCCACCCAGAGGGACAGGTGAAGGCTCGAACTCCCTATGCAGCGCTGGGCTACCTGTATAAAAACTACAAGGAGCGGCTCAATCAGGAGGCAATAGGTAAGCTCATCAAGATGCTCGGCGTCTATCCGCCTGGCAGTGTGGTGGAGCTTTCCAGCGGACAATATGCCATGGTGATGGCGGTGAACCTCGAGAAAATCCTCTTCCCACGGATCTTGGTATACGATGCCTTAGTGCCTAAAGAGCAGGCGCCTATCGTGGATCTGGAGAGCGAAGGACTCACTATCGTCAGGTGTATCGCCCCCTCGGCTCTACCTGAAAAGATCTTCAAATATCTGAGCCCCAGAGAGCGCGTCAGTTATTTCTTCGGTGGCGATAAGAAGGCTTAAAGCACGCCTGACTGTCTTTCTCCGCAGGCCAGACTAAAATTAGAATACTGGCCTTGCATTATGGTGTTTATGCGCTAAGGGGAAAGAGTATGGTAGAGCTACCCGATTTCGACAGCCTGAAATGGCTGGCGCAGCACGCGCCGCAGCAACTGGCTACCCTGCAGAAAAACCTCAACAAGGCCTTGATCAACGAGGCCAATGCCAACAACCGAGCCCAGCTGGAAACCATTCGCCATCACCTCGAGTTCAAGCTATCGCGCTGCGCCACGCCTTACGCCCGCAGCTATATGGCGCTGCAGCTGATGAACGATAAATTCATCGCCTTAAACCAGGTGATCAATCAGCCCGACCTTTACACGGAAAACAGAGCCAAGGTGCTCTGTTATCCAGGTAAATAGCCTAGAGCATGAGGCTTGAAGTATGAGGCGTGAGACTTAGTCCAAGCTAAGCCGTAACAACTAGCCTAAACTTAGAGCCAGCCTTTGCGTTTAAAGAAGAAATAGGTCGAGGCCGCACTACCAATCATCATCATGATCGCCATCGGATAACCCCATTGCCATTCGAGCTCAGGCATATTGGTAAAGTTCATCCCGTAGGCGCTGGCAATCACAGTAGGAGGCAGGAAGATCACCGCCGCAACCGAGAAGATCTTGATGATCTTGTTTTGCTGCAGGCCACTGAAACCCATGGCCGCATCGAGCAAGAAGTTTAACTTATCGAAAATAAACTGACTGTGCGGCATCAGAGACTCGATATCCGACAACATCTCCCGTAGATCTTTAAGATCTTCCTCGGTCAACTTGCCACGATAATAACGCTGCATATAACGAAGAGAGCGCTGGGTATCGAGCAAACTCAGGCGGATCTTACCGTTAGAGTCTTCCTGCAAGGTGATAAGCTTAAAGACATCGTCCAGCTCGTCACTCTGAAACACCTGCTCGCCCACGTTGTCGAGCACTGAATAGACATCTTCGATGAGATCCGAGAGATAATCCACCTTGAGGTTGAACAGTTCTAGGAAGAGCGCCTGCGGCGTCTGCACCTCTAAGCGGCCTAGACGCAAATAGTTACGCAGTAGTCGGATCAGCCCTACATCGTCTTCCCTGAGGGTCACCAGAAACTGGGGGCGCAGGTTAAAGGAAACGTTCACCCCTTTTACGTCCTGCCCCACACGCTGGGGGAACAGGGAGTTGATGTGCAAGCCGTCCTTGTTTTGATAGAAACGTGCCGAGGCCTCAATTTCGTTAATATCTTCCTCGTCCGGCAGTTCCTCTGCCGAATAGCCCCTCAGCCATTCACGTTCGTCATCTTCAGGTTTGTAGAGATCTAGCCATAAGGTCCCCTCGGGAACACTGTCTCGAATATTCAACTCGACAATGGATAACTTATTCGCTTGAAAGACATAAGCCGTGATCATAGGACCTCCTGAAAAAGACACTTAGATGAAAACTTACCACATCCAAGCGCAGGGTATAATTTGGCGTTATTCTACCGAATAACACGCCATTGAACAGCCTAATTGACTGCTAATGAAGGGAATATAACCAAAATAAAAGTTTAGCCGTCAAAAAGAGAGCCTACCTCATATTTGGCGGGGTATCGGCAATCACAATTCGCTCTTGAGTCGACAATCGCACCTTTAGGCCATCTACTGTAGTAAAGGCATCAGTCTCTAATTCGCGTTTACGCACCTGATAGACCTCCTTCGAAGCCGCGGCTGGCGAGATAATGGTGACATAAACCACCTGATTCCCCTCTTGCCAGGACCAATACCAATAGGCGCCACTTCCCAGGAGCGCCAGGGCCGCAATACCAAAGGAGAGATACTTAAACACGATTCGTTGCCCCAACTGACTGGCAGTGGGTTGACTTGCCACCTTGGGCTTACGAAGATAGGCGATTGCGCCGGCAATCACTAACAGAGTCACTAAAATTTTAGTTAACACGCTACGCTCCTGGAATTAATTCCCACCATTGTAGGGCCTTAGTTTGCAAATTACTGTAACCCATCCCCCAGGATGCTCAAAAAGCCTAACGGCCACCTGTAAAGTTGTCCAACTGGGCTGCGAGGTGCTATAACACAGGTAAATTACTCTTTTCTCGGTTTACCATGAAATCTTTAATCCATTGCCTATTCCTGATCCCGCTATTATTTGTACAAGCGCACGCCGAAGTCACCATCACCCTACCCGATAGCGCCGAGCCACTGCTTCTTAACGGTAAGGATATCAGCAGCCATCGGCTGATCTCACAAAATGGTCAACAGCAGCTGGCCTTTAATGCCCGCGCCAGCTACCGCGAATTTGGCCAACAGAAGCGCTTCACCTCAGAGACCCTCATCGTCACCTTCTTGGGCGAGAACAATCACTACCGCGTCACCCTACCTAAAATCAACTCACCTAGATCAGCTGAAAAATTTAATGACGCCCCCCAAGTCAGTATCACGGATACTCAAGGCAATAAGGTCGCTTACAAGATAGATAAGTTGCTCAAGGATGGAATTCAGATAGGCCGCGATTACAGCGAAGAGATAAAGGCCTACAACATGGGCCAAGGCGTTGCGGCCATAGCGGTCAATCAGCTGGTCCAGATGGCACCTAACACCTCAACCAGAGCCTCGACCAGTACCTCAAGCGGCACGGCAAGTCCTGCGGCGGCCTCCACGACCTTGACAGCGCAGCAAACCACTGCGCCACAGGGCGCTCAGCCTGTTGGCCAGGCAACTAGTCAACCAAGCACTCAGCCTGTAACTCAAACAGGCACGTCACGCCGCGATCAGATCAATGTGGGCCAGATGTTAGACTTTTGGTACGAACAAGCAGATGAAGCCACCAGAGAAGCTTTTAAAAAGCGTTTAGGTCTGATTGAAAAAGAACAGAGAAATGGCCACTAACCTCACAGCAATAGCAGATTGAACTTAACGTGTTAATCTTCAGATATGCTAACTGAAAGCTAAGCTGCCCCAACCTGACCTGATCTAACCACCCGTTAACTATCAGCTCAGGTCTAAGCGAGTACACCTAAACGCAAGAAAGCCACCTGAATAAGGTGGCTTTTCACAGTTGTTTAGTCTTCACTCTTCTAAAAGCCAAACCCAAAGTAGCACCTATCATGACCAGTTTCGCGGAAAAATCAGATATTGCTACAATACTTACCTCACATAGGAGCGTAAGACATCCGTTTATCAAGCGAAGCTTGATGGATGACTGGAGCGCGAAGCAGCTATGCTGCGAACCGAGGGTCTAATGAATAAAGAGAAAAGGCGTCTGTCATGGCCAAATACTAGCTCACCCAATCTCACATGGGGTCGAAAGGCATCCGCTTATCATGCGAAGCTTGATGGATGGCTGCGAGCTGAGGGCCTGACCGCCATGGATGGCGGAAATGCAGTTTATGAATGGAACAATAAACTGCCACACTGCGTAAGTGGCTGTGTGCTGCGTGTGAAGTAGCACTTTCGCAGAGCGTAGAAAGCAAAAAGCCCTAGCGTTTTAGGCTAGGGCTTTTTGCTTTATTAGGCGTCTGGAAATGACCTACTCTCACATGGGGAGACCCCACACTACCATCGGCGCGATTGCGTTTCACTTCTGAGTTCGGGATGGGATCAGGTGGGGCCACAATGCTATGGTTTCCAGACAAATTCTTACTGGTTAATTCTTCGTCTGACGGCATTGTTTCCTCGCTGCAGTGCTCATGTACTCTAGTACACTCCGCGCTTCGCTTCGTTACGGCTTTGTCAGCCAAACAATTACCTGCGTAATTAACCGAAATAATAAATTTAGAAAGCTGTTTGAGTTCGCACTTCAATCAAGTACTTTGTATTCTTTTGATTCAGTAACCATCTTACGAAACCCTTTTGGGTTGTATGGTTAAGCCTCACGAGTCATTAGTACAGGTTAGCTCAACGCCTCACAACGCTTACACACCCTGCCTATCAACGTCCTAGTCTCGGACG